>JAIELK010000038.1 GCA_019753175.1 Hyphomonadaceae bacterium | reverse complement strand
TCGGCGTCACCGCAGAGACACTGGCCCTCTTCGTCCGGTTCTGGCTGACGATCACGCCGCCCTTGCCGAACGATGCTCAAGCGTCAGCACAGGCCAAAGGTCGAGAGCGGTATGAGGGATTCGTCGAGACGCTGGGGCGACGCCTGCAGAAGGGGCAGAGCTTCTTGAGGGAGATTCCGGACGACATCAGCGGCGGGGACACATCAGATGTATAATATAACATTCGGAATGGTTTATGCTGTTCCGCTCAGCGCCCTCACCTCGGTCACTGCTGACGAATCTTCAAACGCCCGAAGTCGACATCTTTGTCGAAGTTGGGACTCCAGCGGAGTCGGATAATTCGGCAAGTTTCTGGCCAGGCTGACCTCCTACCGATGCTCGATCAGCTCTGGCTGATTTCGGGCTGGCATAAGGGCTCGCCTTCGCTGGGTACTGCCCAGTGCGAAGGAAGTGCAGTCGGGCACCTACGGCCTACAGCGTCTCGGACGGGTCCGCTGACGGGCTAGCGACCGATCCAAGTGCGGGGAGATCGACCGACCCAAACGCTAGGATGGCGTCGAGATGGCGCATGACGTGCTCGAAATCGGAGCCGAGCACCGGCGGACGATCCCCGACCGTTTCAGCAAACGCACGGTGCAGAAGGACCCGTGAACGCGCGTTTGGGGTTCGGTATGCAAACGCGACCTTCTCCGGTGAGTCGACACCCCGACGGATCGCGTAGGCGAAGATTTCGAGCACTGCAGGATTCGCAGCGATCTTCTCCTTAGCCGTCAGCGTTTGGCGGATAACCTCTGCGGCCGCTGCGGCGACCATGTAGAGTTGTCGATTGGCGATCCGATTGATCAGGTCGCGCGTGCGCTTGCAGACACCGATCTTGGCCGCGGAAACTCCAAGTGAGGCCTCGATGCGATCGAAGGGTTCGCCTTTGAGCCACGCAGACAGCGCGGTCTTGAGTAGCGTCATTTCCGCAGCCGTGCTGTCGCCGCCGGTCTTCTTGCCGCGAGTGACAGCCTTGACCGTCTCGACAGCTGATCCAAACAGCAAGGCGTAGCTTGTGCGATCGGCGGTCATGAAATCGATTAGCCATTCCATCCAATCGCATACGGTCGAGGGTAACGAGTCGATTTCCGCCTCAACTTTCGCCGCAATGGCCGCTAGTGGCTCGACCGCAAGACCGGTGAAGGCAGCGATCTGCATCACGGGCACCGACGTCTGTTCAGTGGCCGTGTCAAGCGCGGTCTTCAACGCACCGAGTTTCTCGTCGAAAGCGGCATCCTGCTTGGCTTGCCGCGCCTGGTATCCGGCAAAGGAACGGCTGATCATCTCGACCGCCATTTCGACGGCCGTGTCTTCCGCTTCGCCCGCCCTAAGTCGGCTCAGGAGGTAGCGCACACCCGCACCAGAGAGTTCGCCGGCCTGAATGCGGTCAAGCAACGGAGTCAGCGGATCGTCGATCGTCACGCATTGATCGTTCTCCGGCAGCACCGCCTTAAGCATCTTGAAGGCTTCGCTTTCGGGGACGGAATTCGCGTCGAATTGCACCACTGGTTCCGGAATCAGGAGCACTGTACCGTTCGCCAGATGGCCGGCGCGTCCGGCACGACCGGCTGCGTTCAATATCTCATGGCCTTCGAGCGGTTTGCGGCCATCTTCATTGTGCCGCATCGTGCCTGCCAAGATCGCGATTTGCGCGGGAAGGTTCATGCCCTGCGCCAGCGTCGGGGTCGCGACGATGACGTTGACGCCTCCGGCCTTCTTGAAGACCGATTCGGCGAGCCGTCGCTCGAGCGGGATCATGTCTCCGTTATGTGGGATTGCGGGCGCAGTTGGGTCGAACAGCGAGCAGCATTCAGCACCGAGTTCAGCCACCGTGTCGACCCAGAGGCTATTTTCGGTTTCAGTGAGAGCGGGCGGAGACGGCAGCTTGCCACGAAGCCGCTTCGCTGTGGTCGGCGCGTGGTCGGCTTGCTGTACGAACATGATGGTCTTCAGTCCAGCAACAGCCGCGTTCTTGGCCAAAGCTGCCCCGACATCATTCGCGTTGGGGCTTGCTCCGCCCGTCCCATGCCCGAGTACGACGGGCACATCGGAAAGCCGCACGAGCCGCATGTCGGTCGGCACGGTTTTAAGCCAGGCATGGTGTAGCCCGAACAATGCATATGCGTCGGCACTGAGCGGTGGTGCCTTGTAGGACGCTTTGAGCCGTTTCTTACGCCGGACGATCATGTTTGCGGCATCGACTTGCGCCTTCGGATAGATCACCACGCCGCGTGCCTGCCGGCTCGGCTTCCAGGGATCATGAAAACCGACGCAGGCACGCCCGGTAATCGTGGCAAGCCAATCGGCCACCTCTCCGGCATTCTTCAGCATCGCAGAGAGCAAAAGGAGATCGGCGTTTGGTGCGCGTTTGATAGCATGGAGCAAACACAGCATTGCGTCCACGCTACGGGACCCGCCGCCATCGGGGCTCAACAGATGGCATTCATCGAAGACCAACAGGCCAAGATCGCTCATGTCGGTGTCGGTGAAGCTCAGCAGCGCAAGGCATCGCTCGGGAGTCATCACTTCGATCGATTCGAGCTCTGGTCCGCGGATCAGCGCGGTGAGATCGCCATCGGCCGACACGACGCTGTCTATCAGACTCTCTGGAAAGCTCTCGGCAAGATCATCACGAAGCTGATCGACCAGAGCCAAGGTCGGGACGAGGAAGATGACCTTCTTGCCGGCCGACAAGGTCGAGGCGATCTTCAACTCTGAAAGCGTGGTTTTGCCCGCGCCGGTGGGCAGTACCAGCACCGCTGACTTTCCAACATCCAGAAAATGCGTAGCCAGAGCGGCGCGGTGATTCGGCCAAAGCACCGGTTTGCTCGACGCGCGATGGCGAACCCACAGCTTCCAAGAATTCTCTTCCGCGCCAGCGGGCGGTGGGATTCGAGTGACGCCAACGTCCTCAAGTCCGTCTGCGACGTGCATAAGCAACCGCGCCAGATGACGCGGTCCCGCATAGCTGGAGGTAATGTTGAGGCCAGTGTCCGGAAGATTCAGCGGACGGGTTGCGAGTTCCACCACTCGGGCGAAGGCATGCTGAGGGGTTTCGAACGATTGATAGGCGAGCTCGACACGAGGACGATCGAGCAAGCGTGCTACCATTTGCACCAGACCGCTCCAGCACAATCCGTACAACGCCTGCGTCGCTCGTTCATCAAACGGCGCATCGGCCCCAGGCCGCAATCCTGCCAAACGGTTGGCACGCTCGAGGATCGCTTCAAATCGTTCCAAGGCAAGGTCTTCGACGCTTTCTACCAAAGCGCCGCGATGAATATCTTCAAGACGGGGGCCTGCGAGTTCGCGAGCGGCTTCACGCGCGTCAGGGCTCTGTTCAGCAATCAGGAACAGAAGTGGTGCCGATACGCGCGGATCAATGGCCCGCGTGGTCAGGAGTTCATCGCGCTCCTCGAGATCCGGGCGGATACGGGCCAGAAGCTGATAAGCGGTCGCTGCGACGAAGGCGGCGGCCCGGCGTTCGTGATCTTCTGCACCGCGGTCGACGAGCGCTTCGTAGATAGTCGCGATCCGCTCGATACGCGCGAGTTGGGCGAGGTAGTCGGGCTGCTCGGCTAGCGATGCCGCACGCAGCCTGAGGCCGGCCAGTTCGGCATAGATACCGGTCAGTTCTTGCGGCAGCATCGACGGGTCGACGCCCTCAAGAGCCGGCGCGCTCCGGATCAAGGCTGCGGTTTGCGCGTCAAACATCGAACGTCGAAATCCGCGCCCAGACGCGATCCGCGAAATCAGCAAACCAGGCCCGAACGTCGTCTAGCGGGAGCGTGTTACCGCCGCGCTTGTCCAAAGCCACCTGAAGAGAATCATAGTCCTTGAACAACGCGACGCATTTGGCCGCTGGAAACTGCGATGGCGAAACAGTCAGCGATGCTTCAAACGCCAGCGGGCGTGTTTGAATCAGCGTGTCATATGCCGTCTTGAGCTCGTATCCATTGAAGCCGTAGCTTTCCAGCAAGGCGAGAACGGCTTGAGCCAGCTGATTATCGCGCTTGCCAGAAATATACTCACGAAACGACTTCAGCACCTGACTCTGGAATTTTTGCCGGGCATGGATCGTGCATTTGTACTCGTAGACGGTCGCCTTCGTCAGCGTCTTCGTCGCCGGATCGACCGTAATCTTGACGCCATCAGTGCCCTGGTTGGTCGCCTTAAGGTGCGAATTGTCGATCTTTTCATCGCCCGTCTTGCCCTTTCGGGCAGCGACCCAGCAAGTGATCTCGAATAAAAGACCATCGCGATGTTCGATACCCTTTTCCGTCGTAGGATGCAGATCTTTGTCGAGCGTATCTTTCAGCCCTGCCGTGATTTTCGGCGGCGCTAATTGCGTGCCCACAAGGATCAGTGCCGCGTGGAATGCCTGACCGACCAACACCAGCGCGACAAGCTGCGCGAGATCGTCAGGGGCATCGACGCTCCATTGTTCTCCCTCGCATTGGGGGAGCGCCGACATAGGATTGAGAGTGATCGGCACGCCTATCCCAGACCTTCAAGTAACGTTCGGTAATCTTGGATGCCATGCTCTCGCATCGCCTTGATGGCTTCGACGCGGGTCCTTCGACCCAATTCGGCATCCTCGACGAAGCGCGTGCCCCTCAGCGCGGCGACATGAGCTGTGTCCAGCCCATGATATTCGGCGCCGGCAATGACGGTCGCGAGGTACCAATCGAAAGGCCGTAATGTGTGGTCCAACGAGGTGCCCAGATAGCTGCTCGCCGGAACGCTGCTTCCCTCGATGGCGAAGGTGTCGTCGCGCCGGTAGCCATAGCCGACCCCCTCGTGCCGGTCCAACTGCTCTTGTTCGGCCAGATCAATCTCGAAAATGACCCCGGGCACGGCCGAATTCGGGGCGGTCACCAAGGTCGCTTTTCCTGAGCCGTCCTTACTCGCCTTCGAAAACGCAAGACTCCAGGCGCGTGCAACTCCCGTCCCCACGACCCTCGCAGACGGGCAGCGGCCAAGCAGGCGGGCCGGCAACATGTTGGAGCCATACGCGAAGTAGAGAAATGTCATTGGCCATTGCTCCCTTCAACATTCTCCCCATCGCGCAGTTGGCTGGCCGAGCGGCCGGGTTCCACCACTGTCAGTGCGCAGCGCTCCGCTCGTTCGCGGACCATCGCGGCAAGGCTTTCGATGGCCGCCCGATCGAAGCCGGGGCGCACCAACTCGGCGGTAACCTCGCCTGTTCGCGCAATCATGCCTTTGCTGATCTCCGCGATCCGCCTGCGTATCAGCGGCAGGCCGACACCCGCTTCCGCCGCGAACGCTGCCCACCCCTTCGCGTCCAGTTCGGCAAGCGTCGCCCGTTTCCCAATCTTCATCGCGAATTTCGGCGACAGATCGGGATAGGCGACGGTCGCAAGCAAATCATAGAGCGGGGCGAGGCGTGGACCTTCGGCGTCATAGAGGATCGAGAAATTTTTGCCGTGTGCGTCGGCGTTCCCGGCGATCACATTGAAGATCACCGCATCGAGAAGCTTCAGGACATCGACAGCGGGCCTTGCGGCGACGCGGCGGAGCAGCGCGAAGCAATCCTTGAAGGTCGGGCCACCTTCGCTCGCATATTTGGTCTCCGGTGGCACGCCGAGCGCCTGGCAGAAATCTTCCTGGTGGATGCGACGCACCCCTTCATCGTCGCCGATGACGCGGTCATAGCGCTGGACCAGCAGAAATGTTCGATCCTGAACGATGCGGGCTTCTACCGGCGCGACATCGAGGCCGATGGCGGCAGCAAGGCGCATCACGAACGCCTCGTTCTCGGTCGTGGCCGCGAAGCGGGATATCGGGGGCTTGAGAATATGCGTCGTGGGCTGGCCCGGCGCAGGCAACGCCACCGCCTCATCCAGCAGAACCACCGGCACCTTCGATTGCGCGCCGGCGAG
>JAIELK010000039.1 GCA_019753175.1 Hyphomonadaceae bacterium | reverse complement strand
CGGTGAGCGCGTTGGCAAGATGATAGCCGACAAAGGCGATGGCTGCGTTGAGCGAGCCGCCCATATGGCCTTCGGGCTGCGCTTTGAAGGCCTCGGCAGGAAGCTCCGCGCCACTCAAATCGACACGCGTCGCGTAGCTCATGTGCGCGACGACCCACATCGCCGCATTGGCGAGACGATCGGCGGCCGCGCACAAGCCAAGGGCTGCATTTCGGTCGGCAAGCGCGCCGTCCATCCAGTGACGCGCCACAAGGTTCTCGATCCGCTCGATCGTCTCGGGGCGATGACGAATAACGCCGTACCCTTCCCGCCATGCGTCCCCGGCTGGTGCTGACATGACAATGATCCGCTTGGGGCTGGCGCGCGCCCTTCGTCCACGCCTTCAATCAATACGCAAGCCGCCGTCCCCGCCCTGACGCCCAAATGCGAGACGCGTCAGCGCGTCGCCGCCATCAGCGCGCGGATTTCACGCGCAATCTCGCCCTCTTCGTCAGCGGTCCTGACCTCGACGAGAACCGGCGCGCCGGGGTGCGAAATCACCGCAGCGCTCGCCGCATTGCGCGTTGCATCGAGTTCTACGCCCATGAAGGCCAGACCATCGCACATGGCCATGCGCACGCGCGGCGCGTTCTCACCGATGCCGCCGGTGAACACCACGCGGTCGAGACCGCCCAAGAGGCCTGCGAGCCCCGCAAGCCAGCGACGGCCAGTCCGGCAAAACACGGCCACGGCTTCCTGTGCGCGGCCGTCGTGCGACGCCAGCAATTCGGCCATGTCGCCGGTCAGGCCTGACAGGCCAAGCAGACCCGACTGGCGGTAAAGCAGATCCTCGACCTCGTCGGCGGAACGGCCAGCACGCAGCAGGTGCAGCACAGCGCCTGGGTCGATGTCGCCGCTTCTGGTCGCCATCGGCAATCCCGACACGGTTGAAAATCCCATTGAGGTCTCGACGCTGCGCCCGCTTTGGATCGCTGTCATCGACGCGCCAGCGCCCAGGTGCGCGACGACGATACGTTCGCGGCCAATGTCGACCCCCTCGCCCGCCAGTGCAGCCAGGATCGATGCGATCGACAGACCGTGAAAGCCGAAGCGGCGTACGCCAGCCGTGAAGAAATCCCGCGGCAGCGCCATCATCGCCGCCGCCTTGGGAAGACTTGCATGAAAGGCGGTGTCGAAGCAGGCGACCTGGGGACAGTGCGGCCACCGCGCCCGCGCCGCTTCGATGCCTATGAGGTTCGCGGCTTGGTGCAGCGGCGCCATGGCGGCGAAGTCGCGTAGCCTTTCCTCGATGCTCGGCTCGACCAAAGTTGGCGCGACGAAGGCGGCACCGCCATGGACGACCCGGTGGCCAATGGCGGCTAGCGCAACCGGCGGCAAGGCGGCGAAAAGCGCCTCAAGCGCCTGGCGATGATCGGCTGCGTGCGATGGTTCAGTCGTTTTCAGTTCGCCAGCGCGCGCTATTGTGAGTTGCGCTGCCGTGCTCCCAATGCCGCTGAAATGCGCGCGCCATTGGATATCGGCTTCAAAGCACGCCACGCGCACGCTCGATGAGCCACAATTGATTGTAAGAATAGGACCCATCGTCCAGGCCGCCTCACGCGAACCACTGATCCCACGCCTCAACGGCCAAACCTAGCGCCGGGGTGCGGCGTGGCGCGCCATCTCGCTTGCAAGCAATTCCCGCGCCCGATGCACGCGATATTCGAGCGACTTGACAGAGCAGCCCAAGGTCGCGCTGGCGGCCGCTTGCGAAAGACCATCGACGGCGGTGAGCATCAGCGCGTCGCGCAAGTGCTCGGGCAAACTCGCCAACGCCGCGCGCAGCATGCGCAATTCTTCGCGGCTCGCTGTCTCTGCTTCGGGCGAAGGCCTCTCGTCGGCGACGCGCAGGTCGTCGCCATCGGAACAATCGCCCCAGAAAGCTCGGCGCGTCGCCGCCCGACGCGCCGCGTCACGGCACTTATTCAGTGCGATGGCATGCAGCCAAGTCTTGAACGAGCGCTCCGGATCGAAGCTCGCCATCGCGCTCCACGCCGCGACGAAGGCCTCTTGAACAATGTCGCCTGCCGCATCGGCGTCGGCGACGCGCCGACGCACGAAGCGAAACAGATCGTCCTTATGGCTGCGCATGAGCGCACTGAACGCCTCTCGATCGCCGTTGCGGGCGCGCACGATCAGGTCGTCGAAACTACCGGCGAAGACGACGCGTCGTAGCGAGGGGCGGACTTGGCCCGACAGCGCCAATGACCCAGTCGTCATGCGTTTCATGGCCGCCTCGCGGGCCGCCAAGACCGGGGCCCCAGGACAAGTTCGCTTGTAATTTGCGCCCCAGCTTTGCTTTGAATCAACTTCCCGCGCCTCGAACGTCTCATCCTTGCTCTCCCGCCGCTCGATAGGCTAGTGCTCAGGGCTTGCGCTGTGGCGCGCGTATGTATTGAGACACGTGATCGCCGGAGGCTTCCCTGACTGACCTTGATCGCCAGCTTGCCGCTTTGGGCCGGGTAGATATCGACGCCGAGTTGAACGGCTTGGAGGCGCGCGTATGGGCCCGCATTGACGCGCGCGCACGTCACCGGACCGGCGCTGCCGCCAACGGCGCGGTCGCTGGCGTCTGCGCCCTCGTCCTTATGGTCAGCTCCGCCATCGGGGTATCGACGGCGACCGCTTCGGCAACGGTCGAAGCCGGACCGTTTGCGCTCGATCAGCCCTACGCTCCCGCCACGGCGCTCGGCCGATAGATCATGCTGAAAGCCTGGAAGGTGCTCGCTCTGGCCGCGCTCATCGGATTCGGCGCAGGGCTGGGGGGCGTTTTTGTCGGCGCAGCGCTCACGCGCCCCGAAGCCCATCGAGACACGCTCGATGCGGCCGTGCATCGCGACCTTGATCTGACGCCCGAACAGGACCGGCGTCTGGAGGCGATTGAAGCCAGCTACGCCGCGCGCAAGGCCGCGCTTGACGCTGAGCTGCGCGCCGCCGCGCGCGACATAGCCGCGGCCGTGGCCGAGGACCACGCCCAGAGCGAGCGCCTCACCCAAGCGATTGATCGCTTTCACAACGCCATGGGCCAGACCCAGCGTGAGGCGATCGCCCACGTCTTTGAGATGCGCGCCGTGCTCGATTCCGATCAGCAGGCGCAATTCGATGTGATCGTGCGCGAGGAGTTGCTGCGCGGCGTGGGCGAGGATTGATTCCGGACGCCTGCCGCGATCGGAATGCCCGCCGATAAGCTGCGGCGCGTGCGTGAAAGGGCTTGCGAAATGGCGCGCGGCCACGCCTCCGCTAGAGTGCATCGCCTCGGGCAAGCTCAGACCCCTCATCTGCGCCCAACAGCAAGCGCGTTGTGCATGCCGAGGACCTTCTTCAATAGGCTCAACGCGGCGGCTCGGTGGCCAATAGCGCGCGGCATTGTTCGTGCGTCGGATTATCAGCGTCATGCTGCCGCGGAGGCGCTGAGGGCGCGCCCGTACGATCACGGCCGTGATCGTGACGCGGGCCACGCTCCGTTTCCGCCATCATGGTTTGGCAGCGTTGACGCGCGCGCTCCTCTGCGGTGAGAGACGGTGTTGGAGCGCCGGTCTTGTCGCGCCCGTGATCGTGTGGGCTCGCTGGGGCGCCCGCGAGTGCGCAGGCCGAGAGTGACGCCGCAAGCGCCGCCGCCGCAAGAACCGAGTGAACTATTCTCATTGCCGCGTTCTCCCAGTTGGCCCTGCCGCGAGCCTCATCTGCACCCTGGCCGCTGTCGGCGCATGGGTCCGCCCCGCCCAGTGTGAGTATAAGACGCCGCAGTCCCGTCGCGATTACAGGCGCATGGGGGTCCATGCTGTGTTTCGCTCGTCAGTAAGGCCGGAATGCCCGCTCCCTCTCTTCCAACGACACGCAGACCGTGTGTCGATTGCGGGAGACTTCAAACCATGGACGCTTGCATTACAGCCTGTCTCGCCTGCCACCGCGCCTGGGTTGAAGGGATCGTCGCCTGCCTCAACAAAGGCGGCCGTCATGCGACCACCGCCCACATCCAGGCGCTGCTGAACTGCGCCCAGATTTTCGCCTGAGCGCGGACTTCTTGATCCGTGGCTCAACCCATCATGTCCAGGACTGCCAGCTCTGCGCTGACATCTGCACCGCATGCGCGGCCTCTTGCGAAGCGCTCGGCGCAGAGGCCGGCATGCAGGCCTGTGCTGCCACCTGCCGACGCTGCGCCGAAACCTGCAAGAGTGTCGGCTGTCACTGGGTTCCGACTGACATCTTTTGCCCGGCGGCGCGCTGGGCAAAGATGTTGTTCTCTCCGATGCGTCTGTCAGCTCGTCGTGCTGCGCGGCGGGCATCCGCAATCGTCAAAGCCGTGGCTGAGGCACGCCGCGCACAGCCGCATGACCAGCCCCCGCAGCCGCGTCCGCGCGCGGTGCAGCCGCACGGTCAATGCATTGAGACTAAGACCCAAGGCCGTCGCGACGCTCGCTCGATCTTGATCCTCGAGATCAATGCCGCGGATCAGCGCGGCGTCCGTCTCCGATAGACCATCCAGCAGCGCCAGCAAGCACGCGCAGCCGGCGCGGTCCGCCTCGGTTTCGGCGACGAAGGAGTTCAGAAGCCCATCATCGGCCAGCGTTTCGCGCGCCCTTCGTCGTGCAAGGCTACGATGATAGTCCGCGATGGTAGTCGCTAGAACACGCGACAGCCACGTGCGCGCCGCAGCGCCAGTCTTGAGATCGCCCGCGCGCTCCAGGGCGCGGGCGCAAAACATCTGCAACACGTCGTCCGCGTGACTGGGATCGGCGAGCTTGGAACGGATGTGAGAGCGAATCGCATCGAGCCCCTCTTCGAGCGCGTGTCGCACAACGGCTTCGGGAAAATCGCCCGGGTCCTCAGTCATAGCTTAAGCGCCTCTACTCGCTTCCCAACGCTTATCTTGCGTATAACGCCTTAGGTCACAAGGTCACGCCGCGCGGACCGCCTCCCCATCACATGGCGGCGGCGAAGATCATGACGATCACCCTTGCCGGCGTTGATTTTCGCCAGCGCGAGCAATCAGCGATGCTGATACGCTTTGCAAGACTTTCCGCTCGCTGGTCGAACAAGGCCGCCTCGCCCTGCGCGTCAGTGGAGAACGGCCGAAATCACCGCCCTCCTCGTCGAGAAGCGACGCTCACACTCGCAACGAGCCAAGACGCAGGGAGTTTGCGATAACCGATACTGAAGATAGCGCCATCGCCATGGCCGCAATCATCGGCGAAAGCAGCGCGCCGGTTAACGGATAGAGCACGCCCGCGGCAATCGGAATGCCCGCCACATTGTAAGCGAACGCGAAGAAGAGGTTCTGGCGAATGTTGCGCATAACCGCTCGCGAAATGATGCGCGCGCGGACGATGCCGCCAAGATCACCATGCAGCAGTGTAACACCCGCGCTTTCGATCGCCACATCCGTGCCTCCGCCCATGGCGATGCCGACATCGGCTGCGGCCAGCGCCGGTGCATCGTTGACGCCGTCACCCGCCATCGCCACGACCCGCCCGTCCCGTTTCAGCCGCTCCACAATCCGCGACTTGTCCTGCGGCAGCACTTCGGCTTCGACCTGATTGATGCCGAGACCTCGCGCTACCGCGTCAGCGGTGGTGCGATTGTCGCCAGTCAGCATCACAAGCTTAAGCCCCTGCGCGCGAAGCTGCTTCAGCGCCGCCGCGGTCGTCGGTTTGACGGGATCGGCGATGGCGAGGACGCCAGCGAGCCTATTGTCGATGGCGACATAGATTGCCGTCGCACCATCGCCCCGCAGCGTCTCGGCCTGCGCGTTGAGGCTCGACGTCTCGATGCCCAGTTCGCCCAGGTAGCGTTCAGCGCCGATAGCCACGTTCCGTCCAGCAACGACGCCGATGACGCCTTTGCCGGTTGGCGAATCGAATTCACTCGGTTCGGTCAAGGACAGGCCGCGTTGTTGCGCGGCGGTGACGATCGCAAGGCCAAGCGGATGCTCGCTGCGATTTTCCAGACTTGCCGCGAGTTGCAGCAAGGCGTTGGGATCTTGGCCATCTGTTGCATGGATAGCCGTCACTGCCGGCTTGCCTTGCGTCAGCGTGCCGGTTTTGTCGA
>JAIELK010000014.1 GCA_019753175.1 Hyphomonadaceae bacterium | reverse complement strand
CGCCCGGCCGAAACCGAAGCGCCGCGCCGCCCGCAGCCGCGCGCAGACAAGAAGCGCGAGCGACAGCACGCCAGCATGGCGTTCGGCCGCGACTTCGATCTGCCGGGCGCCGAACTGCTGGCGCCGCCGAAGCAGCGCACCACGCAAACCGATGCACAGACATTGCACGCGATGAGCCGTCAGCTCGAAGGCGTGCTGGCCGATTTCGGCGTGCAAGGCGAAGTGCTCTCAGCCCGCCCTGGCCCGGTGGTCACGCTGTTTGAACTGGAACCGGCGGCGGGTGTGAAATCCTCGCGCGTGGTGGGCCTGGCCGACGACATCGCCCGCTCGATGAGCGCCACCGCCTGCCGCGTCGCCGTCATCCCCGGCCGCAACGCCATCGGCATCGAGCTTCCCAACAACAAGCGCGAAACCGTGTTCCTGCGCTCGCTGCTGAACTCGCCCTCGTTCGTCGGCACGCAGGGCGATCTGCCGCTGGCGCTGGGCGAGACCATCGAAGGCGATCCCTTCGCCGCCGACCTCACCAAGATGCCGCACTTGCTGATCGCCGGCACCACCGGCTCGGGCAAATCCGTCGGCATCAACGCCATGATCCTGTCGCTGCTCTATCGGCACACGCCCGATGAGTGCCGCTTCATCATGATCGATCCCAAGATGCTGGAACTCAGCGTCTATGAAGGCATCCCGCACCTGCTGCACCCGGTCGTGACCGATCCGAAGAAAGCCGTCGTCGCGCTGAAATGGACCGTGCGCGAGATGGAGGATCGCTATCGCCGCATGTCGAAGCTCGGCGTGCGCAACATCACCGGCTACAACGACCGCGTCCGCGAAGCGCTGGAGCGCGGCGAGCGGCTGGAGCGCACCGTGCATGCGGGCTTCGACCCCACCTCGGGCGAGCCGATCTACGAAACCCGTGAACTCCCCTTGGAGCCGATGCCCTACATCGTCGTCGTCATCGACGAGATGGCCGATCTCATGATCACCGCCGGCAAGGAGATCGAAGCGGCGGTGCAGCGCTTGGCGCAAATGGCGCGCGCCGCCGGCATCCACGTCATCATGGCCACGCAGCGCCCATCGGTCGACGTCATCACCGGCACCATCAAGGCCAATTTCCCGACCCGCATCTCCTATCAGGTCACCTCCAAGATCGACAGCCGCACCATCTTGGGCGAGCAAGGCGCCGAACAATTGCTCGGCATGGGCGATCTTCTGTTCATGGCCGGCGGCGGGCGCATCCGCCGCCTGCACGGACCGTTCGTCACCGACGCCGAAGTCGAGCGCGTGGTCGACATGCTGAAAGCGCAAGGCGCGCCGCAATATCGCACCGACGTCACCGAAGAGCCGAAGGAAGCCGGCGACGACGACAATCCCGAACTGTTCGACGGCGAAGGCGGCGGCGACAGCGAGCTTTACGAGCGCGCGGTCGAGATCGTGCGCCGCGACCGCAAGGCCTCGACCTCGTACCTGCAGCGCCGGCTCTCGATCGGCTACAACCGCGCCGCCACGCTCATGGAGCAGATGGAAAAACGCGGCGTCATCTCCGCCGCGAACGGGGCGGGCAAGCGGGAGATCCTGGTGGATGAGGTGGAGGAGGATTAGGGGGTCCTCGGCCCGGCGAACGCTTCACGCGTCGCAACATCAGGA
This sequence comes from Hyphomonadaceae bacterium, assembly GCA_019753175.1. GTDB lineage: Bacteria > Pseudomonadota > Alphaproteobacteria > Caulobacterales > Aquidulcibacteraceae > Vitreimonas. Next base: position 5,782 of record JAIELK010000014.1, on the reverse strand, counting down.
GGTTGCGCACCCCTCTCCCCCTGCGGGGGAGAGGGCAGGGTGAGGGGGCAGCGCTAACTTGTACAAGTTGAAGCGCGCCACTCCACGCCGCAAATACATGCATCCCAATCAAGACCGCAACCCTAGGGCGATTCCAATGTTCGCTCTTTGGTCTTGTCCTTTGGGCCGACTCACGGAATCCCTTGGCTAAAAGAAATCTCGCGGCTCAGCGCGCCGCAACCAGGGATAAACAGCAATGCGCCTCATTAGGTATCGCGTCACCGACTTCCGCTCAGTACAAGACAGCGGCTGGCTCGAGGTCGACGCTGTAACCGCGCTGATCGGCATCAACGAGTCTGGCAAGACAAACTTGCTTGTTCCACTATGGAAACTGAACCCCGCCCAGGAGGGCGAGATACACCCGACGTCCGACTATCCTAAGAAACGCTTCGGCGAAATTCGGGATAACCCAGGTGATTTTTGCTTCATAACGGCCGAGTTCGAAACCGGTTCGGCGGCGCAGGCGATCGCCAAAGCCGCCGGCATCACGTTGGAAGAAGCAAGGTTCGTCGTTGTTAAGCGCCACTTCGATGGGAGCTACGCTCTTTCCTTTCCTAACCACGCGCACAAGACCGAGGCCGAAGGTGCGGAGCTCAAGAGGATATTCGATAGCGCTATTGCGGAGATCGAGCCTCTGAGCGCCTTGCGCCAAGAAGATGCACTGAAGGATAGCCTGCTGGAAAAGCTCCGTGAGCTTTCGGCGAGCGCCGCGTCACAGTTGACGATGAGTGGTAAGGCAGTGTCGGCGCTGGCGACCACACTACAACAGCAACTTCCCGAAACCCCCGCGAAGACTAGCACAGTGGTGCCGCGAGGTCTTCAAGCGATTGAACAAGTCACTCTGGTGCACACGCGAATTACCGCCCCAGCACCTCAGGACAAGGATGGGGTTGAGGATGCGGTACTCGGAGCGATTCCACGCTTCGTCTACTACTCGAACTACGGAAACTTGGATTCAGAAATCTACCTTCCCCACGTTGTACAAAACCTGAAACGAACTGATCTCGGCGCAAAGAGGCCGCGAAAGCACGCACACTTCGCGTGCTATTTAAGTTTGTGCGGCTCAAGCCACAGGAAATTTTGGAACTCGGGCAGGATTTTAGAGACCCCAACAATCCAGGGCGAGACCCCACACCAGAGGAAATCGCTGCAGTCGCGGAAAAGAAGCGCGAGCGGTCAAATCTCCTCCAAGGAGCTTGGACTGCGCTCACCACACAGTTCAAGGACTGGTGGAAGCAAGGTGACTACCGATTCCGATTTGAGGCAGATGGAAATCACTTTCGAATCTGGGTTTCTGACGATCGACGCCCGGAAGAGGTTGAATTGGAAAGCCGCAGTACTGGGCTACAGTGGTTTTTGAGTTTCTATCTGGTTTTCCTCGTAGAAAGCCTTGGCGAGCACCGCGATGCAATTCTGTTGCTAGATGAGCCAGGTCTGTCTCTACATCCTCTAGCGCAGAGGGACCTGTCCGCATTCTTCGAGAACTTGGCAAAGACGAATCAGATTATCTACACTACGCACTCGCCATTCTTGGTTGATGCGGACCGACTAGATCGCGCACGCAAGGTGTACGTCTCGGAGAATGGTACAACCAAGGCAACACCCGATCTTCGCTACGGCGATGCAGACCCACGTCAAGCAGGCGCTGCGTACGCTGTTCACTCCGCGCTAAACCTCAACGTCGCAGAAAGCTTGTTGCTCGGTTGCCAACCCATCATTGTTGAAGGGCCGTCGGACCAACACTATCTCACTACCATCAAGGCCCTCCTGATCGGCGCAAAGAAGATTGCACCACCACGAGAGATCGTATTCCCGCCAGCGGGTGGTGCGAAAACAGCACGTATCGTCGCAAGCATTCTAACGGGTCGCGATGAGACACTCCCGATTATGCTCTTGGATGGCGACGAGTCCGGCAACCGCATCACGCGCGAGTTGCGCTCAAGCCTCTATGGACAAGCGCCTCACAAGATCCTTTGCACGGACGACTATGCAGGATACCCGAATTCTGAGGTGGAAGATCTCTTCCCTAATGCATTCATTGCTCAGGTTATCGATCGCTGGGCGCGCGCCGAGAACTCGTTCGCTGATGTCGTGGTCCCGGATCAACCACTCGTGCCACAGGCGGAGAAGTGGGCCAAGACGAACAACGTGGCACTTGCACTCGGCTGGAAAGCGGAAGTCGCTAAGAGAGTTAAAGAGCTCGCGCTCAAGCGCGGGATCGGAGCTTTTGATAGCGTGTACATTGAACGCTGGGTGAAACTCTTTGAGGCATTCTTTCCTTCCTGAGGAATCTATCCGCCCCCTCCCCAACCGCCCCCATACTGTGCGCGCCGTGCATGACGACGACGCACCCTCCACTCCCCGCTCTGACGGGACGCCACACCAAGCCGACGCGACGGCCCCTGTCCGCGTCGCGCCGCTCGTGCTCTGGCGCGTCGCGCAGGCGTTTCTCGCCACGCTTTATGCGCTGTTCGGCGGCCCCGAGGATGTCGCCGCGCAACACACCTTCACCGCCAAGACCCACGCGCACCTCGCCTCCTGGCTGCGCTGCGCCGAGGCGATGCTGCGCCGGCTGCTGCTGATCGAAGCCGCGGCCTATCCCAAGCCCAACACGCGCCCGCTGCTGCGCAAGCCGCGCCAACGCGTGCGCAGACAGCTGAGCTTCTGGCCGGATAAGCCGGACGCGTGGCGGGTGAGCTTTCGGTGTTTCGTTTCTTCCCCCGCTTGCGAGGGAAGTGTCAGCGCGCGCAGCGCGGTGACAATGGGGGGACACGCCGCTCCCCCCTCCGGTCGCTTCGCGACCACCTCCCCCGTAAACGGGGGAGGAAGAAAGCGCGTCTCGCGCGAAGAGCGCTGGTCGTACGAAAACTTCAAGCGCGTGACGTTCCGCTCCGCTTGGCCGCTAGCCGAGCGCTACGAGGCGTTGATCCGGGCGTTCAACAACCCGATCCCCTACGCGCGACGGCTTGCGGCGCGTTTGCACGCAACACCCCATCGCTTGCAGGAAGCGCTGCGCGCGCCGCCGGAAGCGGTGCATCGCGTTGAAGATTTCAACGTGATGGGCGAACGCGCGCAACGCTCGTGGCGCCCGCATTTCAGCTCCGCCTGACGCGCGCCTACTCCACTTCCCAATCGATTTCGCCGCGCACGTCGTGGGGCACCCGCTCGCACAGAGCTTGGTGCAGCTCGGCGTGGGTGATGCGCCTGGGCGCGCGGAACACGTAATCGATGCGGTGCTTGGAAAAGGACTTGTTCTCGCTGACAATGCTGCATTTGAGCTCGCCGAGCACGCTGCGATAGGCGGTCGCGGCGTCCTTCATCCGCCCCTTCGGAATCTCGTGCACTTCGAGTTCGAAGATGGGGTGGCCGTCGAGCCAGAAAATCAGCACCCACGCAAACACTGCGGCGATGACGGCAAAGTGCGGCAGGTTCAAGCCCGCGACGAGGCCAAGCAGCGTGACGATGATCAACCGGCCGGTGTCGCGGGTGGAGGCGGTGTCGGTGCGAAAGCGCATCAGGCCGCCCAAACCGAAGACGACGAAACCGACCACCATGCCGTATTTCAGCACCAGTTCGCCGATCACCGCGCCGACCAGCGCATACATGATCATCACCTTCGGCAGCTCGGCTTCGGCGCGGGTGTCGACGGTGCGCTGGGTGGTCGGGTGAAAGCCGATGAAGGCGCCGAGCGCGGTCGCCAGCAGCAGCGACAGCACCGCTTGCATGAGGAAGCCGCCGTCCATGAACCCGGCCCAGCCGATCGACGGCAATTGCTGCGTCTCCATCCCGAACATGCCCACTCCCCGATTCGTCCGCTCCGCCATCAAGCGTCGGCGCGGGGGCCTCGCCAAGCGCCTTCGCCTTGCCGCGGCTGAATCGCGGTTGAACCAAAAGGGGCCGCGCTTGCCCAAACCGGCCCTTTATTTCGCCAAAGCGACGGTCCACATGCTCAGCCCATGAACCGACGTTTCGCCCTCCTCGCCCTCACCGCCCTCGCGGCCGGGTTCGCCGCGCCTGGCCTGGCGCAGCAGCCGGCGTCTGATCTGCGCCCGCGCACCGCCGTCGCGCCGCAACCACAGATCGTCGCGCTCGAAGGCGCCGAGCGCGCCGCCGCCATCGCCGCCGCCAACACAACGCTCAACGCCATTCAACGCCTGCAAGGCCGCTTCGTGCAGACCGCGCCCGACGGCGGCCGCGCCGGCGGCGCCTTCTACCTGCAACGGCCAGGCCGGCTGCGCTTCGAATACGATCCGCCGGCGACGCTGCTGATCGTCTCGGACGGCTCCGTGGTGGCGATGCGCGACACGGAACTGCGCACCACCGAGCGCACGCCGCTGCGCTCGACGCCGCTCAATCTCATCCTCGGCGCGACCATCAATCTCGAGCGCGACGCGCGCATCACCCGCGTCTCCCGCTCGGGCGCCTGGACCATGATCACCGCGCGCGATCGCAGCGGCCAAACCGACGGCCAAATCACGCTGCACTTCTTTGGCGCGGCGAACGAACTGCGCTCGTGGGATGTGGTCGACGCCACCGGCGCGCGCACGCGGATCACCTTGTCGGGACTGACGCAACCGGCCAGCCTCGATCGCTCGCTGTTCCGTTTGGAGGACATGCTGACCAACCGGCGCGGCGGCGGGCGCTAATTAAAATAGTCGAAATTTCGCAAGTGTTTTCTCTACGGCGACCTTGATTTTTTCGCCCCTGTGGCGTAGATACAACGAGCGATCGTTGCTCATCCCCCTGGATGGCGTCTTTCCCCCCCGCTGACGGGTCCAGCGCGGCGGTCGCGCAAAGCCGGTTTCCCCTGCCGGCGACTTGCGCCCCCCTCAAGGCGCTTCGAGGCCCGGCCGCGCGAACGCGACCGGGCCTCTTCGTTTCGGCCTCTTCGTTTCGGGCGCAAGGCAGGCGACAAGCAATTATGCGAATCGCCACCTGGAACATCAATTCCGTGCGCCTGCGCATCGCGCAGGTGACCCGCTTCCTGGCGGCGGAGAAACCGGACGTGCTCTGCCTGCAGGAGATCAAATGCCGGGACGGGGAGTTCCCGGCGAAAGCGTTCAGGGAGGCGGGCTATCGGCATCTGCACGTGGTCGGGCAGAAGGGCTGGCACGGGGTCGCGATTGTCTCGCGGAGAAAGATCGAGCCGGTCGAGGGACCGGCTCTCTGCCCCAAGAAAGAAGCGCGGGTCGCCGCCGCGAGGATCGACGGGATCGAGATCCACAATCTCTACGTCCCTGCCGGCGCCGACGTCCCCGACCCGGTGAACAACCCCAAGTTCAAACACAAGCTCGACGTGCTCGACCGAATGAAGCGCGCTTATAAGAAGCGTGGCGGCGGTCCGCTTGTTGTCGTCGGCGACCTCAATGTCGCCCCTGGCGAGTTCGATGTCTGGAGCCACAAGCAATTGCTCGACGTCGTCAGTCATACGCCGGCGGAGACATCCCGGCTGGACGCTGTGCGCGAGCTTGGCGGCTTCGTCGATCTGGCGCGTCTGCATCGGCCCGACCCGGAGAAGCTCTTCACCTGGTGGAGCTATCGCAGTCCCGATTGGACCAGGAACAATCGCGGCCGCAGGCTCGACCATATTTGGGCCAGCGCGGACCTGGCAGCGGCGTCGCAGGCCGATGCTTTCCACATCCATGTGCCCTGCCGTTCATGGGAGAGGCCAAGCGACCATGTGCCGGTGGTCGCCGGATTCAAGCTCTGAATCGCGATCTGGATTGGCGCCGCAAGCCGCCAG
>JAIELK010000036.1 GCA_019753175.1 Hyphomonadaceae bacterium | reverse complement strand
ATTTGAGAGCCATGTTCGATCAATCAATCGGAGGGCGCGACTTTGGGTTACGTTGAAATGAGCGGTCAGGTTGATGTCTTTCAGTATTGGCCGCACGGCGCATCCGACGTCGATACACTTAAATTCATCCCCGACATGACCTCCGCTACTTTCTTCTCGGATAGTGCGCCGGTGAATATCAGCACCTTTCTCGAGCGAGGCGGCACCTTCCAGCCAGACGACAACAAGCCGGGCGAAGTGCGGTTCAAACCGATCCTTCGAAAGGCCGGTGGCGCATCATTTTCAGTGCGACTTCAGGGGATCGATGCTCCTGAAACCCATTACTCACCCAACTACCGCGAAGGCATGTTCGACGGAGACTACGGCACATGGATTGCAAAGCACGTCGCGCGACAGATCTCCTACCGACAGCCATACGGTAAGCTCTCGACTGACTTCTTCGCCAATAGTTTGCGATCGAAGCTTGGCGTTGGAGCCTTCAATAAGAGCAGTTCTGCGGTGTTCGTTCCTGCGAAGCTTAAGATTTTTGCCGATGGCATCAATGGAGCCGCCGACGTCTATGGTCGCATCGTGGGATATGTAACACTTTCACAGAATGGGCACGATGTTGTCTTAAACGATCTCGCTCTGTTGGAGGGCTTCGCATTCTGCTCGTTCTACGGCAGTATGACAGTGAACGAAATGCAGCGCCTGCTGGATCTCTACGCGACGCATGGCTCCGACGGCGGAAGGCGGTCGCAGCTTCGCAGCAATGTTTCGAACGAGTTGCGCGATTTCGAGCCGGGGCTTCACACATCGAGATCGATGCGAGATACGGATCAGGACGACAACGGAGCGAATTCAATTCGTGGCACGGATTCCTTCCGTTCTAAATGCTTTGATCCCAAGCTTTATCGCCGTTGCGTCGATTGGGTAGGACGTAGAGAAGCCTTGGGCGAGCCAGCGACGCTCCTCGACTACATGCGCAGCAATGACGAGGAGGTCGTCATGCTAGCCGATTTCATAGCTGCCAACGGCGATTGGTCGATCGCGAGGAAACTGTCGATGGGTTCGCTTGTCGGACCGGACGGCGCATTTCGTTACAAGCCGGGCGATGTAGTTTTCGAAGCCCGGCCGGTGACGATTGTCGATGAGCAAACGCGGCCACTTCCAGCCAGCTTCCGGACGCCCTACCCATGACAGAGTGATGCCAAGTTCGATGACAGCTACAGCTTCTCGGCAATCTGCTTCAAGTTGTTCGAGGCAATTCTGATCTGAGCCGGTACATTCGGAATCTCTGCGAGAAGCGCCGCTTCGTTAGCAAGCTCGCGTGAGCGTTCAGCCGCGACGGTCCGGGCAATGCGGGCAGGAGTCGGAAGAGTGACATGACGGGTCAATCCAAACGACGCGCCAGCGCGGGAGCCATCGGATCGGCCGGACGGCAAGAGCGCCAAGCCCTCCCCTAAGGGTTTGATCACCGTCGTCATCGCGTTGATGGCTGCGTCGCAGAACGATGCAGCGACTGGACCTGCCGGGCCTTCAGCGAAAGCGTGCTGCAGCAGCCTCATTATGAGTGAATAGACATCGTCGAACAAATCGCCAAGTCGGCTCGCCAATGGGTCGGTGATGAGGTTCACTCGCCCCTCGATGTTCCAGTCGCCGCGGATCCTCGGCACCGGGTTCTTGAGCACGGGGCGCGCGGGCTCAAATTGCGGGTCGATCGTTCTCTCGTCCAGGTACGCGTTCAGTGTTCGCTGGAATACCGCGAAATGCGAGTCCCCGCGGTCGATGTCGGTGCCTTCGCCCTGTTCTGTGATCAGGTCGATCGCGGCGATCGCTGACTGTCTGCCACTGATAGGGATGAGGTCCGGAAAATGAGTGATCTCCGGCCCCATCTGTCCGACGCCTGGGAAAAACAGCTCGTTCTCGGGCAAGGCAATGATCTGGTCGCGGATTAGCCCATAAAGTTCGCCGACTGATTTGTACCGCGCCGGCGCATCGTCGTTGCTTTGACTGGTCGGGAAAGGTTCCAATTGGTCGGCAGGCGTTTCGTACGCGATGAACCTGCGGAGAGCGGATGCGCCGAAGGGCTCAAGCGCCAGCGGGAGATCAAAGCCGTAGTAAGTGCGCTTCTGGGGAAAGTTTGGACGAAGGTAATAGGGCTCACCGCCGACTGCAGCGAGAAGGTTCCACGCTTGCGCGAGATGGAGCATTTCTTCCGCCGCGACCATGTAAATTTCAGACGCCCACAATCTGGCGGACTGAAGCTGCTTCCAAGTTAATCCCCCCTCGTTCACGTCCTGTTTGATAGAAAAGGCCGAAAACAAATACGAACACGCTAGGCCGTGCTCCAACTCGCAGGCTTCGGTGAGCAAACTAAGCAGGCGTGAGCGACTGGGCTGCGTCAAATCAAGGGCCTTTTCGCAAATATATGGAGATCTTCTCGGCGGCCCTCAGCGCGAGTGCCGCTACCGTGAGCGTCGGATTGGCGGTGCCACCGGTCGGGAATACCGAAGCCCCCACAACGAACATGTTGTCGTGATCGTGTACGCGACAATCCCGATCCACAACCGAGGATCTTGGATCAGTTCCCATTCGCGTTGTGCCGATGATATGTCCGGCGCCAGAATACGTCCCCGCCGGCTGGGGAATGCGATCGGTGTTGTTGTTTGGAACGTTCAGGCGATCGAAGATGTCGTTGATAAGTTTGGACGCCTGCTCGAAAGCAAGAAGATTGTAGGCGTCCAGCCTTGTTGTCAGCTTGCTTCGCGGAATGCCGAAAGCGTCAAGTTCGTCATGCTTCAACTCGACCCGGTTTTCCTGACTTGGAAGCATTTCGGTGGAGTAGCTCACTCGAAATTGGCGCGTCAGACGATCTCCGAGCGCGGTGCGCAGATGCGAACCTATGAGCCCTTGGGCTAGCTTCTGCTCGAGGGACTTGTAAGGCGTTTCCACCCTGCCCATTCCGTCATTGCCAATCGACAAGCGAAACGCTGCATATGACGATCGAAATGCGCCGTCGCGAAACGTATCGACCCCGACCGTGGTCGGTGGACCTCGAAAGGGGAATAGACGCTCCGGGACTATAGCGGCCATCTGACCTTGTAGGTGGTCCATCAGGTTGCGCCCAACCTGATCGCTGCGATTTGCGACACCGGCCGGTGCCGTGTCCCCATCGGCCGATGCGAGGAGAAGGCGAGGCGTCTCGATCGCATGAGCTGCGATCACATACAGATTCGCTTTGAGCTGGCGCAGCTGTCTCTTACCTTGATCGTCCCATTGTGTGTACCGCAAACCGCTGATGCGGCCGGTGGCGCGGTCAAGCTCGATCTTTGTAACGACAGCCTGAGCACGCAATTCCGCGCCGCAACGCACAGCCTTCGCGACATGAACTGTCGCATCATACTTCGCCCCGATTGGGCAGAGCGGCACGCACGAGGAGTTTCCGGCGCAAGCCGGACGGCCGTCATAAGGTCTTGAGTTACGCGCCTGCGGCGTCGTGGAAAGAGTGACCGCGGTGTCGAGGAAGTCGAGCCCTCGGACAGCCTTTGCAACGACGAGATCGCCATAGGCTGGCCAGATTTTGCTCATCGGAAAGGGGCGACTACGATGTGCGCCGTGCAAACCGTTGAGTTCATTATGGTCGCCCGCGACGCCGAGCTCGGTTTCGGCGTCGCAATACCAACGCTCGAGTTCATTGTAATCGATCGGCCAATCCACCCCGACACCGTACAGCGATTTCAGTCGAAAGTCGGCCGGCAGGTGTCGGGGCATGTTGCCGAGCATATGCCACGTCGATCCCCCCACGCGCCGGAGGTAGCCGCTCTTAAAGGGCGTCTCCTTATTGACCTGGAAGTAGCCCTGGTCGGAATGTGTTTCGGCGTGCAAGTTTGACCCCGTGAGGCGGGGGATCGGCGTCCAACTTTGACCCCCTTGAGCCGGTTTTGGTGAGACTGTCCGTTCTGGTTTCAGACGGGCGGGCGGGGGATGAAGGGCGTGGATACGATTGCGCGGATCCGGCGCGAGTTTTCGGTCCGGGGGAAGACGATCAAGGAGATTGTCCGCGAGCTCCACGTCTCGCGGAACACGGTGCGCAAGGTGCTGCGCTCGGGCGCGACGTCGTTCGAGTACGAGCGGACGGTTCAGCCGCAGCCGAAGATCGGGCCCTGGCGTCCGGATCTGGACCGGCTGCTGATGGTCAATGAGAGCAAGTCGGCGCGTGAGCGCCTGACGCTGATCCGGATCTTCGAGGAGCTGCGTGGCCGCGGTTACGAGGGCAGCTATGATGCCGTTCGCCGCTACGCGCGAGGTTGGCGCCGCGAGCAGTCGGCCGTCACCGCCGATGCCTATGTCCCGCTGAGCTTCGCGCCCGGTGAAGCCTACCAGTTCGATTGGAGCCACGAGATCGTCGTCGTCAACGGCGCGACGACCAAGGTGAAGGTCGCCCATCTGCGGCTCTGTCATTCGCGCATGCTGTTCGTGCGGGCCTATCCGCGCGAGAGCCAGGAGATGGTCTTCGACGCCCACGACCGGGGCTTCGCCTTCTTCAAGGGCGCCTGCACGCGCGGCATCTACGACAACATGAAGACGGCGGTGGAGACGATCTTCGTCGGCAAGGAACGGGCCTATAACCGACGCTTCCTGCAGATGTGCAGCCACTACCTGGTCGACCCCGTCGCCTGCACGCCGGCCTCTGGCTGGGAGAAGGGACAGGTCGAGAACCAGGTCGGTCTCGTGCGCGAGCGCTTCTTCGCACCCCGGCTCAGGGTCAAGAACTATGAGGAACTGAACGCCTGGCTGATGGATCAGGTGATCAGCTATGCCAAGGCGCATCGCCATCCCGAGCGACGCGACGTCACGATCTGGGAGGCCTTCGAAGCCGAGCGGCCGAGCCTCGTTCCCTATGTTGGGCGCTTCGACGGCTTCCATGCGTTGCCGGCGGCGGTGTCGAAGACCTGCCTGGTCCGCTTCGACAACAACAAGTACTCGGTGGCGGCGAGTGCGATCGGCCGGCCCGTCGAGATCCGCGCCTATGCCGATCGGATCGAGCTGCGTCAGGACGGCCGCATCGTCGGCGAGCACGCCCGTTCCTACGGCCGCGATCAGACGACCTTCGATCCCTGGCACTATGTGCCGGTTCTGGCCCGCAAGCCGGGCGCCCTGCGCAACGGAGCGCCCTTCAAGGACTGGGTTCTTCCGGCTTCGCTGGATCGGGTACGCCGGAAGCTGGCGGCCGCGCAGGATGGTGATCGGCAGATGGTCGATATCCTGACCACGGTGCTGAGCGATGGCTTGCCGGCGGTCGAAGCCGCCTGCGCCGAGGCTCTGAAGCAGGGCGTGCATTCGGCCGACGTCATTCTCAACATCCTGGCCCGGCGCCGGGAGCCGGCTGCTGCGATCACCATCATGACGCCCGATGCGCTGCGCCTGCGCCATGAGCCCGCTGCCGATTGTGCCCGATACGACAGCCTCAGGAGAGCCGTGTGATGGAACGCTCGGAGATTCTCGCCACCATGGGCGAGCTCAAGCTCTACGGCATGAAGGCCGCCTTCGACGAGATCATCACCACGGCGGTGAAGCGCCAGCACGAACCGCAGCGCATTGTCGGCGACCTGCTCTCAGCCGAGATCGCGGAGAAGCAGGCGCGCTCGATCAAGTACCAGATCACCATCGCCAAGCTGCCGCTCGCCAAGGACGTCGGCGACTTCGTCTTCGACGGCACGCCGCTCAACGAGACGCTCGTCCGCGACCTGGCCGGCGGCAACTTCATCGCCCATCAGCGCAATGTCGTCCTCGTCGGCGGCACCGGGACCGGCAAGACCCATCTCGCCATCGCCATCGCCCGCGCCTGCATCCGTGCCGGCGCGCGGGGGCGCTTCTTCAACGTCGTCGATCTCGTCAACAAGCTCGAGGCCGAGGCCCGCGCCGGCCGGCAGGGCCGCATGGCCGACTATCTCTCGCGCATGGACTTCATCGTCCTCGACGAACTCGGCTATCTGCCCTTCGCCCAGTCAGGCGGCCAGTTGCTGTTCCACCTGATCAGTAGGCTCTACGAACAGAGCTCCGTCATCGTCACCACCAACCTCGCCTTCGGCGAATGGCCATCCGTCTTCGGCGACGCCAAGATGACCACCGCACTCCTCGACCGGCTGACCCATCACTGCGATATCGTCGAGACCGGCAACGAGAGCTGGCGCTTCAAGAACAGGCTCTGAAACACGCGCCGCCGGCGACCCGGAGCCGGCGCGGCTGCGCAACCCAAACCAGCTCCGCCGCGCCGCCTCCTCACCGTCTCACCCCATCGAGGGGTCAAGATTGGACGCCGATCGGGGGGCAATATTGCGCGCCGTTTGACAGTGATCGTTGCAGAACTGGCAGGCACGCGCTTCTCCGCCGTTCCGGTAACCGGGCCATAACTGGCGCGGCGGCGAAACCGGAGTTTTCCGTCAGGGATGCCGCGCGCCGAAGTGACTCCCCTTGTCGCCGAGGTCTGACACCATTGCTAGGCGAAATCCCTGCACGGTCGAACCGTGACGCGGTTCGTCGCTCTCCAAGCCGGCGAGTTTGGGCGGGACAACATCCTAACTCGTCATCACCAAGACCGTGCAGTCCTAGGAACGAGGACAGACGGCCCCGCCAACGGCAGAGCCTAAAGGCGGGTCACGACACTCCCACCAGGCCCGATCGCGGCGACGGCCGTGGGTCTAGTGCCCCCGGGGCCGGCAAACTGAAGCACACGATCCGTATCGATGGGCTGCGTGACGGTTTGGAGGCTCATTGTGATGAGGCGCGCGTTTGATGCCTCCGCGATCCTTTCGATCGCCGCGACGGCCAGACCCACGAGCAGCACGGCGACCGCAGCGATCCCCGCGACGGGGGGCACGAGCCGCGCCGGCTTCGGAGCCACCACGGCTGTCGCCTCGACGATGCCGAGACGCTGCAAGGAGCGGTAGGTCGGCAGCTCCCGAACGGGCACGCGTTCGCCGTCGCAGGGATGGAGAAGCTCAGCCACGGCTCCGGCCACCACGCTCTTCAGTGGTCGGGGGTCCTGCAACGGCCCCTCAGCGGTCAATCCTGCTGCGGCGGCGCTGGCGATGGCCAACATGAGGACCGCGTGGTTGTTCGAGATCCTGCGCTCCCAACCAGCCCCGGGAAGAAATTCACGAAGCGTGACGGTGAACCGGTCCAACTCCGTCTCCGATGGCAGCAGCGCTGCGGCCCATTGCAGCGTCAACGGTTCGCCGGCCTCGTCGCGGACCAGGCCCCACCGATGTTCCTCGTTGAGAAGCGCAAGATTGAAGAGCTGCTCTGCCGACGCCGCACGCATCGAGTCCGCGCGAGCCGCGATCAAGGCCGCCGCACCCTCGGCGATCTGATAGACGCCAGAGCGGACGCGCTGCGCGAATTGCTCAAAGCGATCCACCGCGCGCCGGAAGGCCAAGGCGCAGGATTGGCGGACCTCCTCCCGCGTGCGTCCGCCGAGGCAGGCCATCGCGCGAGGTATCGCATCCCACTGCAGATCCCCTTCGACGTAGGCGGCCATCGCGTAATTCCACCCGCTTCCGGCGTCGCTGCCTTCGGGGAGTTCACGAACCAGCAAGACGAAGCCCTCGAGCGTGATCGGCGCGCCGCCGTTCGCGAGCTCCTCGCTCAGCCGTTCGTAGGTCTCGCGCCAGAACACCTCGCGGACGATCGCATCGCGCGGCAAGCCGAGGATCTCGGCCGAGATCGGGATCATTTGCAGGCGGGTTTTGCTCTGCTGGTTGCCCTTGCCGGCGACCGCGCGGCCGATGGCCTTTTCGTCCAGCCGGAGGTCGTCGAGGCTCGTGTTTGCCGCGAGCTCAAGCATTCCGGCCTGTGTCCAGCCGCGCTTGCGCCCGATCGCGACCCCAATGACTTCGGTGTGAAGACGTCTTGCCACGGTGGCCTCCAGAACATGGGTTCACGCGGGATCTGGCATCGGCCTTGCGCCGATCGCCATACCAAAATCGGAAATTTTGGGTGGTAAGACCGCCATTTCCAGCTCACTCCCGTAAATGGAGGTTGTGCCCTCCACCATGAAGCGACGCTGAACGACGGTCGCGGCTAACGAATCGCATTCGGGAGCCCCGTCGTGACGACATTCGACAGATTCCGCCGCAACATCGTCAATTCCGTGGCCGAGATGTTGGCGCGCGGGCCAGGCCAAGCTGCGACGCTCGAAGCTCACGCCAGGCGGCGAATTCTGGTGATCGGCGGCGGCCCGGTGGGGCTTGCCTTCGCCGCATCTCTTCATGAGTTGGCTGGCGATCGCGTGGCAGTTACGGTCGCGGACGGCCGGTGGGCGTCCGAAGGTCGCGGCGTACGCTGGCGGAACCCCGCCGAGGGCGTCAATCGCCGCCAGCAGGTGGTGACGATCCAGTCCCTGGTTTTCTCGCGTCTC
>JAIELK010000011.1 GCA_019753175.1 Hyphomonadaceae bacterium | reverse complement strand
CTCGACGACGGGCGCGCTTGGGCGAAGTTTCAAGCCATCTGCGAAGCGCAGGGCGGCATGCGCACGCCTCCGAGCGCGCCGCTCACGCGCTCATGGGCGGCGGCCCGTTCGGGCATTCTCACCAATATCAACAATCGCAAGATCTCCCGCCTCGCCAAGCTCGCCGGCGCGCCCGACGATCCCGCAGCCGGCGTCGTGCTGCACGCGCGGCTGGGCGATGGCGTCGTCGCCGGGGCGCCGCTTGTGACCGTACATGCCGAAGCGCCTGGCCAGCTCGCCTATGCGCTCGACTATGCCGCAGCCAACCCAGACATATTCGAGATCGAGGCCTGAACGTGACACGTCTTTACCTGCCTATGCCCGGAAACGAAGTCATGGCCAGCGCGCTCGCCCAGCGCGCCGGCGGCGAACTGGGCGCGATCGAGACGCGCCGTTTTCCGGACGGCGAAGCTTATGTCCGGCTGCTCTCGCAGGTGAGGGAGCGCGACGTCGCTATTGTTTGCACGCTGGCGCGTCCGGACGATCAATTTCTGAGTCTCATTTTCGCCGCCGAAACCGCTCGCGAAATGGGCGCTGCGCGCATCACTCTCATCGCGCCTTATCTGGCCTATATGCGCCAAGACAAACGGTTTAAGGACGGCGAGGCGATCTCCTCAGCGTATTTCGCGCAGCTTCTGTCGCGATCATTCGACGGACTCGTCACCATCGATCCGCATCTGCATCGCCGCAGAGACCTGGGCGAAATATTCACGATCGCCAAGCGCGTTGAGCATGCAGCGCCGCTGCTTGCCGATTGGATCAAGGACAATGTGAGCGACCCTCTCGTGGTGGGGCCAGATGCGGAGAGCGAGCAATGGGTTGCTGCGGTCGCCGGGCGGGCCGGTGCGCCGCACATCGTCTCGAACAAAACTCGCCGCGGCGACCGCGACGTCAGCATTGACTTGCCTGATCTTTCCGCTGTTCGCGGCAGACGCGCAGTCCTTGTCGATGACATCGTCTCGTCGGGCCGCACCATGATCGAGACCGCGCGGCAGTTGACCGCGGCCGCCATGGCCAAGCCGGTGTGTGTCGCCGTGCATGCGCTTTTCGCCGATCAATCTTATGCTGAGCTCTTGAGCCTCTGCGAGCGCGTCGTTTCGACAGACACCGTACCGCACGCGTCCAACGCAATCAGCGTGGCGGCGTTGTTGGCCCCAACGTGACCGGCGTTGCCTGAACTCAGACCGACAGTGCGGCCACCAGCGTCGCGCCATGCATGCCACGACCCACGCCGGCGTAGCCGCCGGGCCGAACGCCATGGCCAATCCCGATCCCAATACCCGCATGTCGCCGATCTCGTTGTCGCGACTTACCCTTGATTATACGCGCGGCGCTCGAGCGACCCCGACGCAGTCGACGGCGACCACGATGGCTCTTTGCGGCGTTGCGTTGTCGTTGCGGCATCCTTGGAAGTCTCTTGTCGCGCCGTTGACCCGCGCGAAAGCGGACGTTCCAACGCGTCGTGGATGTTTTCTTCGTGTTTTGCGTTGGGGTCGCAGCCATTCCCATCGGACGCATGCGTCATGTCGGTGATGTGGCTTGTGCTTATCACGCTGGTGATCCTTTGCTTACTCCAGAGAACGCCCGCGTTACGCGAGGCCGGTGGGGCTGAGCGCGGCAGAGCCCGCAGCGTCAGTTGGATCACGCCGCCCGCCCGTCGTCGCGGCCGCGCTCATCGCGACCGCCGCCACATAGGATAAACGCCCAGGAGGAGCGCCGCCAATATCAGCAGCGGCAAGACCACAATCAGATGCACGCCGTGTTCGACGATAGCGTAGTGAGCAAGCGCGCCGAGTAATGCGAAAATCAAGAGTGCGACGATGAGATAGCGCACAAGCCAGAGTGCAGCTGACGTGAAAAAGAGCATGAGCCAGGAGGTTTGAGAGCCCGCTCCCCGTTTCCCAGGTTCGTAGTGACGGGGCTCCTGCAATGACATTCGTCGTCAACTCCTGGTCGCGGCGGCGAGTCCACAAGCGCTGATTTGCCGGGGGCAACGCGCGGGCCCACCGAATTATACGCGCGGGGCTCGACGATCCCCGGAGCCGACGCTTAAACCGAGGACGGACGTACCGTAGGCATTGTCTTTCGGCGGTCCGGTCTGGATCGGCGCGAATTGTCGGGCGAGTAGATTGCGCAGGCGCCGCGATCTCGCTTGAAGCGCATCGATTGGTTCAGCGGGTTTACTCCGCCGCTCGCCGATGATGGCGAGCAGGAATTGGAAAAGATTGATGAAGTCGAGATAGGGGCTAAGCGCGCCGTAGGAGGTGGCCGCACCCAAGGCGGCCGCATTGCCGCCGAGCTGGTAATAGGCGATCCCTGGGGCGGCTGTTGTTAGGGCAGACATCAGGGCGCGAGGACGACGTTCTGCGGCGTCCCTCGCGCAAATGCCTCGATGTTGGCGAGCGTTGTATCGATGATGCGCGTGATTGCTTCTGTCGTATTGTAGGCGTTGTGCGGCGTCACCAGCACGTTGGGAAATCGAAGCAGAACGTGGTTGGCGACGAGCGCCTTGAGGTCGATGCCGTTCTCGGAATCCGCGCGAAAGATCTCGGCCTCCTCGCGCAACTGCGGCTCCTGCGGCAACACGTCGAGGCCTGCGCCCGCGAGGCGCCCCTCGGCGAGGGCGCGCACCAGCGCCTCCACGTCGACCACAGAGCCTCTGGCGGTGTTGACGAGCACGGCGCCCGGCTTCATCAGCGCAAGTTCCCGTTCGGAAACGAGGCCTTGTGTTTTCGGCGTCGCCGGTACGTGCAAGGTGACGATATCGGCCTCGGCGAGGGCAGCGTCGAGGGAAACATAACGAAAGCCGAGGCGCCGCGCGGCCGTTTCGTCCGGCCGGTCGTCGACTGCGATGACCTGCATGGCAAAGCCCTGAGCGATTTCAATCACGCGCATGCCAATGCGCCCGGCGCCGATGACGGCGATAACCTTGTCCTTAGTTCAAAGCCGCGAAGACCGCTTTGGTCGAAGCGGCCGCGCCGGGTGCGCTCGGCGGCGTCAGCGATCTTGCGCGCAAGTCCCAGCAACAGTGCAAACACGTGCTCGGCCACGGTGGAGTCGCCATAGCCTGGCACGTTGCACACGGTGACCCCGCGGCTTTGGCAGTAGCCAAGGTCGATATGATCATAGCCGGTGGAGCGCGTGGCGATCAGCTTGAGGTGGGCAAAGCGGCTCAGCACGCAAGCATCGAGCCGGGAATAAACGAAAGGCGATGCGACCTCGGCGCCGGCATAGCCGCTGGCGACGGATCCATTGACCATGCCGCGCGTACAAGACACTTCATGCGCTGGCGTAAGCCGCAAGCAAGCCTCGTGCTCCCACTGCTCGGCTTCGAAGACAGCGATCTTCATCCTTGTCCTTTCGCGCCGCAAGCACGCTGCTCACCGGCTGCTGCAGCCACAGCTTTGAGCCGCGGATCGCGCGCCGGAGGGGGGCGCCGCACTGCGGACGCATCGTCCCAGCGGCGCGTTAGCGCGCGCCGGCCCGCGCATTCTCTTGGGCGTCCTTGGCGCCAAAGACGACACGCACAACGCCGCCCCAAAGATTGTAGAAGAAGACGAAGACGACGGCGACGAACCAGCCATAAAGGGCGCTGGCGACCAGTCCGTAGAAGAAGCTCGGCAAAGTGAGCAGCTCGAATTGCGGAAAGATGGTCGCAAGCAATGCGTGCGTGGGAAGCCCCGGCAAGAAGGCCCAGATCGCAAGACATGCGATATAGATCGTCATAAACGTCATACACGCACCGAACATCGTCGGCAGATAGGCAAGCGGGTGATACTTGCTCATGAGGCATCTCCTTGTCGGCGGGATGAGCCCCGCCAGAAACGTCCGCGGCCGCCATACTCACCTGGCTATACGTGGGCGAGCTGCTAGGGCCCTGGAGAAAATCGCTCGTTTCAAAGAAAAGCGCGATCAAACCGATGGCAGAGCGGCGAGATTGGCGCAGCTCCACTGCGGAACGGCCCTCTGTCGCTTGCAGCGGCCTAGATCACAAAGACGGGCGCAAAGCCTCCGCCGGGCGTGCGGAAGTTGGTGGTCTGGCCCTGATAGAGGCGCGCGGCCGCCAGCACGATCTTGGCGTCGTATGTGTAGAGCCGCACATCGACCTTGCGGTCTTGGCGCACGCCGTCGAACACAATCGAACGCGCGCCCGGCGGCGTGAACCTCTGTGCGACATAGTCGCCGGCGAGGATGTCGCTCCAGACGCGCTGGGTGATCTTATCGCCGCGGTAAGCCGCCTTGCCGCCGTAACCGTGCGCCGGTTTGAAGAACCAGTGCTTTCGCTCCGCCCAAAATCCGGGCCCATTCTCGGGCGTGACGCGGCGGGTCATAGGGATTGCGCCGAGCGCTGCGATGTCGGCTTCGGGTACGTCCCACGAGCCAAGCAAAGCCGCATCGCTCATCAACGTCAGGTTGCGCTTGTCGGCGAAGAGCGCATGGACCCGCGGATTAGGCGTGACGACGGCCGCGCCGGATTCATAAGCCGCGCGCAAAGGCGCATGCGCGGCCTCCGCCAACGAAAAATCGACCAGCCGGTTGTAGACAAGATCGAACACTTGGCCGTGGGCGCTGAGCTGGCCATCGTCGAACTCAAGATCGCGCGCATCGGCCACGACATTCTTGACGCCATGGCGGCCGAGCGCGCGCGCTGCGAGTAGGAATTCCGGGTAGAGGAATTGCGCGCTTGGATCGTCGTCGACGATGGCGATTGAGGTTGGGCTGCCAGCGTGTCCCTGCGCGCGCCATTCCGCCTCGATCATCGCGAGGAACGCATCCTCGAATTGTTCGGCCGAGGCCGGCGCGATCTGAGCTTCCTCACAGCAGATGCGCTGGGCGCGCGCGAGCGCCGCGTTGAGAAAGGCGCCGCCGGCATTGGTATTGACCTCGATCAACGCTGGACCGTCGGGGCCAAGATGGAAGTCATAGCCCATAAGCACCCCGCGGGGCCCGTGATCGTGGCGCGCTATGGGCGCGGCCCAAGCCAGTGCGGCCGCGATATAGGCCGGCCGCCGCGTCAAACTTTCGATCGCGGCAACGACTTCGTTCATGGTCTCGATTTCGGGACGCGAAACAAACACCGCGACGTTAGAGAAGAGGTGGGGCCGCTCGCCCAGCAGGGCGTCACCATCAAGCTCCCGCTCAAGCGCCAACTTGAGCGCCGCCTCATCCAGCGTTCGGCACAGGCAAGCCCGATTGAGCGCGTGCGCGGCCTCGCCCGGCGCGCTCTCTTCACCGCAGCGGCGCGTCATGGTCGCTCCTCTAACCGCGCATTCCTGGCGGCTCGGCCTCAGCAAGCCCAACGTTGCGTCAATCGGGCAATGGCAACGCGGCGGCGTCGTAGACAAAAGTCAAGCGCGCGGGCGGCCGATCTGGGCGGCGCGCCTTGATGGTCAGATGATAGCGGTCGCGGCCAAGTGTCGTGAAGGCCCCATAGGTGACGACGTTTTCTATACGCATCGGCTCAAGCCGCAGCTGGCGCGAACCGCGGTGGCGTTCGCCGCGCAAGCTCGCGTCGACCGCCGCATCTTCGATGCGCGCGCCGGTCTCGGCGTCGAACAGGGCGACCATCACATGGGCATTGCCGGTTCCACGGCCAGCATGCATGCGCCGCTCTGCGTGATCTGGCGCATGCGCCGCTATCAGTGCGCTGGACGTAACACCCAAGTAGGCCGTAACCCCATCGGCTGTTTGTACGAACATCGTCTCATGGGGGCGCGTCGGCCCGCAGGCCGTAAGCGCAAACATTATGAGCGTTGCGATTAGCGGGCGCACGCTAATGGTCAGATTGCGGACTCCTCTCATGATGTCTCGCGCGGAGGCGCTGCTGCAAAGAGCGCAAGCCCGAAGCTGATGAGGTTGATCGCCAAGAAGACGCCAGGCGCGATCATTCCGGAGTGCGGCAGCGCCCAGATGAGCAAGCCGCCCAGAACGATTGCGAGCACGCCGCCCAACGCCATGCGTCCCCACGGACATGATTTGCGGGTGCGATGGGCCAAGGCGTGTCCAATGGCGATCGCTCCCTGCGCAATGAGCGCCGCGCCCAATATGACGGTGAGCGCAAGCGCGCCCGGCCAGGGATGCAGAAGCAGGCAGATCCCGCCAGCGATCGCCACCACCGACCAGAGTAAGCGCCAGGCAAAACCCCTGGCGCGCCAGTCAACAATCAAGAGCGCCAAACCGGAGACGCCGGCAGCGAGCATCGCGGCGCCGAACCACACGCTCGCGGCGAAGCTGGCGAGCATCGGGGCGAAGGCGACGGCGACGCCAAAGGCGATCATCAATGCGCCGACAATCATGAAAATGAGTCGGCCGCCGAAGCGCGGTGAAGCTTGGGGCTTAGCGGCAGGCGGCGCTGCAATATCGCTCATCGGCGGCTCTCGCGTGGTCAGGTCCAAAAGCTGATACGCACGCCCCGCCTTCGCCCCCCGAGATTCAGTGCATGAATCGGCATCGACGACCGCGGTTGGCCGACAGGCTTGACAAGCGGTTGTGCGCGGCTTCGATGCCGAGCGAGACAGACATCATGTGTTTTTCAGCTGAAGCAAGCTTCACCGCCGCCGCCTTGCTTATCCCGCTCGGCGGCGTTGCCGTGGCGCGTGCCGCGAAGGTCGCGCCCAAATATGCGCCGCTTTGCGCGCTTCCGCTTCTGTTTGGGTTTCAGCAGGCGATGGAAGGCCTGGTCTGGGTCGCCGGCGGCCAGCCGGATGCCGCTTGGGTCGAACGTTTCTCGCTCGCCTACATGTTCTTTTCCTGGATCGCCTGGCCGGTTTGGGTGCCGGTCTCTGTCTATTTCCTGGAACCTCCGCGCTGGCGTCCGCTCTATCTCGCCTTCGCTATCGGCGGCGCGATGCTCGGCGGGGTGCAATACATCCCGTATTTCGCCCATGAGGGCTGGCTGACAACAACCTTCCTGGCGAATGCAGTCATCTATGGCGATACGCAATTGCTCGACGCGCTCATGACCCGAGAGGCGACCTACCTGCTCTATCTGGTGTTCATCATTGCACCGTTGCTTCTCTCGAGCGATCGCGCCGCGCGCACCTTCGGCGCACTGGTGACGCTCGTGCTCGCCATCACCTATTTCTTCTTCTCCTACGCCTACATATCCGTTTTCTGCATGGGCGGAGCGATCATGTCGTTCTACCTTGTGTGGATGATCTTCCGGAAAGACGCCGGCACGCCGCGGCGCGTGACAGCGCCGGCGTAAGCAATCCGCGATCATCCTTGGCTGGCGAGGAAGCGGCGGAAGCGGAACAGGCTAAAGGCGAAAAAGAGCGCGCCGATGCCCAGTGTGCCGGCAAAGTGCGGCCAGACAATGGAAAGGTCGGCCCCGCGTATCAGGATCGCCTGCGTCATGGCGACGTAATGCGTCGAGGGCGAGGCCTGCATCACGGCCTGCAGCCAATCTGGCATGCTCTCCAGCGGTGTGTTGCCGCCAGAGAGAAGGTTCATCGGCAGCACCACCAGAATGAAGATGAGCGCCAATTGCGGCATCGAGCGTGAAATCGTGCCGAGGAAAATGCCGAAACTGCCGGCGAAGAAAAGATAGCTTGCAACGCCCAAAAGGAATAGCGGCACCGATCCGGCAGGTTCAAGGCCCAGCAAGCCTTCGACGATGAAAATGAGCGCAAGCCCGGCAAGCGCCAGGATAACGGCGCCGTTGGCGATGGTCTTGGCGGTCATGATCTCGGCGGCGCGCACCGGCATGGCCAGCAAATGCTCAAGCGTGCCGTGTTCGCGCTCGCGCACGATGGCCGCGCCCGCGAGCAGGATCGCGAGCATGGTGGTTGTGTCGAGCAGTTCCACGACGCCGGTGAACCAGGTGCTGACCAGCGCTTGATTGAAGGCCGCGCGCAATTCGAACGGCGCGGCGCGCGGCGGCGGGCGTCCGCGCCCCCGCAAGAAATCGCCGACCTCTTGGTCGAGGCTTGCGGCGATATGCGAGGCGCCAAGGCCGGCTTGGGAGATTGCGGTGGCGTCTATCAGCAATTGAATGGTGGGCGCGCGTCCGGCCAGAACGTCAGCCTCGAACCGAGGCGGGATGTCGAGCGCGAATGTGGCGTCGCCGGATTCGAGCAGCCCATTAAGATCGCCCGGCTCAACCAGGACCGCTTCCCGGAAGTGCTGTCGCGGCAGCATGCGCGCGATGCGGCGCGACAATTCCGAGCCGTCTTCGTCAGCGATGACGATGGAGGCGTTGCGAATATCCTGGGCGTTGCCGGTCGCTTGCACATAGATCGACGCGGTAAAAGCATAGATGACAAAGCCCAGCAGGAAACGGTCGCGCGCAAGGCTGCGTAGTTCCTTTAGCGCCAGTGCAAGGACGATGCGCCAATTCATGTCAACGCTCCTGCTTGCGTAGGAGAGCGATGGCGATGATCAACAATCCACCCCAGAACAGCGCCAGTATGCCAAGCTCGCTCGCCAAGTCGAAAAGGCCGCGTCCCTTGGCGAAGACACCGGTGCTGATCTGATTGAAATGCGATGTAGGAAAGAGCGCGCCGATCAGGCGATCCACCGGCTCAAGGCTGGCGAGTGGCTGCATGAGACCTGAGAACTCCACCGCCGGCACCATGATGACGATGGCGGTGCCGAATACGGCCGCGGTCTGCGAGCGGGTTAGCGCCGAGGAGACAAAGCCGACAGCGCTTGTGGCCGCCACATAAAGAAGGCCGGCCAGCATGAGCGCGATCAGGCTGCCCTTGATGCTGAGGCCGAACAGCACGATCGCAAGCACGACGAGCAGAAGAAAGTTCACAAAGCCGAGGACGATATAGGGCAGTTGTTTGCCGAGTAGGAACTCGGTGCGCGAAATCGGCGTCACATAAAAGTTGGTGATCGATCCCAACTCCTTTTCACGCACCACCGCGAGCGAGGTCAGGATGGACGGGATCATCGCCAACAGAATCCCAATCATGATTGGCACGACCGCGTTGAAGCTGCGAAACGCCTGATTATAGAGGAAGCGCGGCTCAAGCAGGTACGCCGCAGCCACAGGCGCCCGAGGACCGACCGCCGCGGCGACCGCGCGCCGATGCAGGGCCTGCGCATAGCCTGAAACAGTTTCGGCCCGGAACGGCATTGCGCCATCGACCCAGGCGCCGATCGCTGGCGCTCGCCCTGCTGCAAGATCGCGCCCGAAGCCCGGAGGAATGTCGAGCACTAGCGTTGCTCTATTGCTGCGGAGTGCTTGCTCGACGGCGCGGTCGTCATTGAGCGCGGCCTTGAGCTCGAAATAGGGAGAGGACGCAAATTCTTCGACATAAGCGCGGCTCGCCGGCGTCCGGTCGCGGTCGATGACGGCCAGCGATACGTCCTCGACATTGAAGGAAATGCCGTAGCCAAAGGCCAGCGCCAAGACGAGTGTGCCAGCGAGCGCCATGGCGAAGCGCACCGGCTCGCGCAGCATTTCCAGAATCTCGCGGCGCGCCACGGTAAGTATGCGTGACTTAGTCCTCGGTAGTTCCACGCCGGCGCCAGTGATGAGCGCTGACAGGGCGTGCGTCGGCGGGTCACCGGCGCCGCCGAATTGCATGAAGCGGACAAAGGCGTCCTCAAGTGTCGCAGCGCCTTGGCTCTTTCGCAGATCGTCGGGCGCGCCTTCTGCGATGACCCGTCCCGCATGCATGAAGGCGATGCGGTCGCAACGCTCGGCTTCACTCATGAAATGGGTGGAGATGAATATCGTCACTTGTTGTTCGCGGGCGAGCCTCTCTATCTCCTCCCAAAAGGTCTGCCGCGCGGCGGGATCGACGCCCGAGGTCGGCTCGTCAAGGATCAGCACCTCGGGTTCATGCAAGACCGCGATGGCGAGCGACAGACGCTGGCGGACCCCGAGCGGCAGAGCGCCGGCGATGGCGTCGCCATGCTGCGCCAAGCCGAACTGACGCTTGAGTGCGGCGATCCGGGCTGCACCGGCTTCGCGCTCAAGACCGAAGAGCTCTGCGTGCAGATCGAGATTTTGCTGCACGGTCAGCTCGCCATAGAGCGAAAAGCCTTGCGACATGTAGCCGACGCGCCGCCGCGTGGCGAGGTCGCGGGCGTCGACAAGCTGGCCCAACATGCGCGCTTCGCCCGCGCTTGCCGGCAAGAGCCCGGTCAACATCTTCATGGTCGTGGTCTTGCCGCAGCCGTTCGAGCCCAAGAATCCGTAGATTTCGCCGCGACGAACGCTGAACGCGACGGAATCGACAGCGGTGAAGGCGCCGAACCGGCGCGTCAGCCCACGCGCTTCGACCGCGACCGGGGCGTTAGCGGCGGGCGGGGAGCGCGCCACGCGGCTTAAGATCTGAGCGCCCGTCAAAGTCATGAACAGCGCCTCCATCGAGGCAGCGCCATGTTTCTCCTTCAAGCGCGCTGGCGCGCCGTCGGCGATGATTCGGCCGGCCTGCATTAACACGACGCGTTCGAAGCGCTCGGCTTCCTCCAAGTACGAGGTGGCGACAATGAGCGCCATCGCCGGGCGCGCGGCGCGAATGGCGTCGATCAGATCCCAGAATTGACGGCGTGACA
>JAIELK010000040.1 GCA_019753175.1 Hyphomonadaceae bacterium | reverse complement strand
CCGCTTCTTCGGTGGACGCCGGCTCTTCTGTCGCCGTCGTCGTTTGGCCGCAGGCCGCGACGCCGAAGGCGAGAACGGCAGCGGCAGCAGCAGCCATGCCCAACTTGAACTTCGTCATAGGTTCTACCCCTCGTCTCAGCGTCGGGGTCTACCCCCAACGCGGGAGCGGCTTCTGTGCCAAGGATTAACCGCATTTGCAAGCGGTCGCGCATCACCACGCCCATGCATTATTGCATAGGGCAACCTCAACGCATCAACCCTCCGCGGCTGCTGCCAGCGCCTCTTCGAGCTGCACGAAGGACGGCTGCATCGACGTGGGCACCGAGCCGCGCCCGATCTCCACAGAAACCTGAGCCGCGTTACCGTGCAAGTGCGCCACAAGCACATCGCGGATGATTTTGTAAAACTGCGCGTCGTGCTCAATTACCGCGTGGAGGCGCTGCGCCATCGGGCCGACGATGCCATAGGCGAGGAAGACGCCGAGGAACGTGCCGACGAGCGCCTTGCCGATCATGAGGCCCAGGATTTCCGGCGGTTCGTTGATGGCGCCCATCGTTTTGACGATGCCGAGCACCGCGGCGACGATGCCCAGTGCGGGAAGGCCGTCGGCCATCGTCTGCAGGGCATGCGCGGGATGCATCGCCTCGTGATGGTGCTTTTCGAGCTGTTTCTCCATCGCGTCCTCGACCTGATGGGGATCGTCGAGGTTCATGGTCATCATGCGTAGCGTGTCGCAGATGAAGTCGACCACGAAGTGGTCTTTGCAGAGCTTGGGATACTTCTGAAAGATCGCGCTCTCGTGCGGCTTCTCGATATGCGCCTCGAGCGCCACAACGCCCTTCGTCTTCATTAGCTTGGTGAGCTGGAACAGAAGCGCGAGAAGGTCTTGGTAATCTTGCTTACCCCACTTCGGGCCCTTCATGACCGAGCCGAGCCCGCCGACGACGCTCTTGAGGCCGTTCATGTCGTTGGAGATGATCAGCGCGCCAACCGCCGCGCCGAAGATCATCATGAACTCCATCGGGGCGGCTTCGATGATGACGTCGAAATGGCCGCCGGCGAGCATGAAGCCGCCGAACACCATGCCGAACACAACAACGAGGCCAATGATAGGAAACATGGATAACGCGCGTTTACCGAGGGCTTTCTGCCGACGCGCCGTTATGCATGAACGCGCTTAAGGAGCGGTTTCGGTTAGCGGTTTTTTCGGACCCAGCGCCCTGCCGGCGGGGGCTGGCGCAATCCTTTCCAGCGCCTTAGCACTCTCCAGACCCCATGCACGAGACCGCACAACTCGCCGAAGCGCACGAGTCGCGCCAGCGCCAGCCGCGCGGGCGGTTCTTGCTGCTCTTGAGCTGCATCCTCATCATCGGCGCGGGCAATTCGATGCTGCTGGCGGTCGCGCCGCCGCTGGTGCGCGAACTGAATCTGCCGGACTCCAGCGTCGGCTGGATCTTCTCCCTCTCGGCGTTGATCTGGGTATTTGCGAGTCCGTACTGGGGCCGCTTGTCCGATCGCGTCGGACGCAAGCCTGTCGTCGCCTTGGGGTTGGGCGCCTACGCCGTCTCGATGGGCGCGTTCGGGCTCGTTGTGCTGCTTGGTCTCTACGGGGTGCTAGCGGGCGCATGGCTGTTCGTGTTGCTGATGCTGGCGCGCGCGATTTTCGGCGCTTTCGGGTCAGCCTCCTCCCCTGCCGCGCAAGCCTACATCGCCGACCGCACCACGCGGTTCGAGCGCACCGAACAGCTCGCCGGCTTGAGCGCCGCGTTCGCGCTCGGGCAAGCTTTTGGCCCGGCAGTGTGCGCCGCGCTTGCCGCAAAGCTCGGGCTTGTGTTTCCGATCCTGTTGATCGCAGCGCTGGCGGCAGCGGCCTCGTTCGCGATCCTGCGGCTGCTGCCGGAAAACACGCCGCCTAAACAGAGCGAGCGCGCGCAGGGCGACTGGCGCCAGTCGGCGGCTTTGGCGCGTGATCGACGGCTATCGGGCTTTCTGATCTACGGCTTCGGGCTCTCGATCATATCCGGCATCACCGTGCAGGTGTTCGGTCTCTTCACAATGGACCGCTTGCACGTGAGCGGCGAACAGGGCGCCGAGTTCGCCGCGGCTGGCTTCATGGTCAACGCGCTCGCTTTCCTCGCGACGCAAATGGCGATCCTGCCGCGCTTGAAGATGGGGCCGCGCGCGCTGATGGCGTGGGGCGCGGGTCTGCTGGCGTTTGGTGTCGCGATTCAGATTGTCTCGCCGACGCTGACGGCCCTGATGGTGGCGCTTGCGGTGCAAGGCCTCGGCGCAGGCTTGGCGCGTGCGGGTTTCGCCGGCGGTTCCTCGATCGCGGTCAGGCCCGAAGAGCAAGGCACAGCCGCCGGCCTCGTCGTCGCCGTGAACGGTGCCGGCTTCGTCTTCTCGCCCTTGCTTGGCGGCGTTGTTTACGAACAACTGGGCATGAACGCACCGCTCATTGTCACAGTGGCGATCCTGCTTGCCATGCTGGCGTTCACGCTGCGTAGCCGCCGCCTGAAACACGCGACCACAATCGAGACCGCGCCCAACGAACCGCCGACGCCTTAGCCCGCTGCTGCTCGCGCCGCGTCCAGAACCACATCGGTCGCGCGGCCCTGCGCCTCAAGCCCCTGCGCACGCTCGAACGCGCGAATGGCGTTGCGCGTGCGCGCGCCAATGCGCCCGTCGGCGACTCCCGCATTGTAGCCCAAGCGGTTGAGCAAGCGCTGCAACTCGCGGATGCCGGCGCGCTGCAGCGGCTGCGGTTCCCGGGGCGGATCGGGCGTGACGCCCGCGCGCGTCCGCAAGCGTTGCAACAGCGTGCTGGTTGGGAAACCATCCGCCGGCAGCGCCTGATCGGTCTGGAACGCGCGCACCGCGCGCCGCGTATTCGATCCGAACAAGCCGTCGGGCGAGCCCGCGTTGTAGCCCAAGCTAGTCAGCAGCGTCTGCAGTTCGATGATCTGCTCACGATTGAGCGCGCCGATCTGGCGCGGCCATGCCGTGATGAGTCCTGGGCGGCCGTCGAATGCGCGCGCCAACAACGCAACCACCAGCGCGTAGCGGTCTGAGTTATTGTAGCGCCGGATGACCCCGAAATTGTGATGCAACAGCAGCGCCGGTCCTTGCGCGCCAGACGGCAGGAACAATTGCGCCGAAAGGCTGCGTTCGCTTTCCGGCCACGACGCGCCGTCGACGCGCGCGACACCTCGCTGCGCCCATTCCGACACCAGGCGCTGCGATCCGTCGGCGAGCGCATAGTCGAACCCATCCGGCAGACGCACTTCTTCGAGTACGGGCTCACCGCGCCGCCAACCGCGATCGGCCAGATAATTGGCGATCGATGCCGCGACATCGCCGCGGTTGGTCCAAATGTCGCGATGGCCGTCATTGTCCCAGTCGACGGCGGTGGTGAGATAGACATCGGGCATGAATTGCGGCTGCCCGAGCGCGCCGGCCCAGGACGAGCGCAATTCCGCCGGGTCAGCCAGCCGGCGTTCCACCATCTCGATCAGCGCCAGCAGATAGCCTTCGAACTGCGCGCGACGGCGTCCCTCCGCGGCAAGCGTGGCGAGCGCGGCTTGCGGCGTCCAATTGAGCGCGGCTGCGCCGTAATTGCTCTCAAGCCCCCAGATGCCGAGAATAATGCCGGCCGGCACGCCATAGCGGGCTTCAACCTGCGACAGGGTCGGCGCGATCGCCGCCTGCAGCGTACGGCCATCGTCGATGCGGCGGGCGGTGACGCGGTTGGTGACGTAATCCCACACCGGGCTGACGAATTCCGGCTGACGGCGATCGAGTTCGATGATTCGGGGATCGGGCTGCACGCCTTCGAGCAGCTGGCGCAGCACCTCCGGATCGCGACCGCGCGCGACCGCCCGGTTGGCGAAGTCGGCGCGCCAGGCGTCGAACGCGGAATCGCCCGAAGAGGCGAACGACGGCGCCGCAATGGGCGCGGCCGTGGCGGCGGTCTGTTGGGCGTCCACCGCCCCCGGCCCGCACGCCACAGCCAGCGACAGCGCCGCCGCAACCAATAGTCCTCGGGCCATGAGGGTCCCTTTCGTCATCGCCGCCCGCGTCTAAGGCGGCCCCCGCCGCCCATCAATGCCTCAATCCCTTTTGAACTGATTGACTTCGCGAAGCGCGACCCTTATGCACCCCGCTTCCATTTCGCCCGGAACGCTTACGGCCATGAAAGTCAAGTCGTCGCTCAAGTCGCTGAAGACCCGTCACCGGGCCTGCCGGGTCGTGCGCCGCAAGGGCCGGGTCTACGTGATCAACAAGGTCGACCCGCGTTACAAGGCCAAACAGGGCTGATTTGGGCCGCATTTGCAGCCCATAGGCGGTCGCGTACAATCACGATTCCCAAACGCGATTTGGTCGCGATGCGCCGCATTGTTTTCACCCTTCTGACACTCGCTCTCGCCGCATGCGGAGCTTCGGAGCGCTCCGCCTTGCGCCCCGATCCGGGGCTCGACGCTCTGTTCGTGCAGCTCTTGGAGGCGCCTGACGCTGCTGCTGCGGTCGGCGTCGAACAGGAGATCTACGCGCGATGGGCCAATTCGGGTTCGCCGACCGTCGACATCCTGCTGGAGCGGGCGGCGGCAGCTGAGAACGCTGGGGACGTAGAGGGCGCTGGCCGGTTTATCGACCAGGCGATTGATCTCGCGCCGGAGTACGCCGAGCCATGGAGCCGGCGCGCCAACATGGCTTACCGCGCCAACGACTATGCCGGCGCGATCTCGGCGCTGCAGGAAACGCTGAAGCGCGAACCGCGCCACTTCGCAGCGCTGGCGGTGCTGGGACTGATCTACGAAGAGCTCGGCCAACAACGGCCGGCGCTTGAGGCGTTTCGCGCCGCGCTCGTGATTCATCCGAACTACGAGCTCGCCATCCAGGGCGTGCGCCGGCTTGAGCCGCGCGTCGACGGCCGCGACGCTTGATGCTGTGGGCCGGCGCCATCGCCATCGCGCTGGCGTTCGTCTTCGTGCTTCTGGGCTTGAATGCGCGCGCCTACACCCAGCGCGCCAATGCGCATTGGCCCGTGGATGGCCGCATCGTCGACGCAGGGGAAGCTCGCCTGCATGTGCGCGAAGCGGGACCGCAAGGCGCGCCGCGGATATTGCTGATCCATGGCGCGAGCTCGAATCTCCGGGAATTGTGGGGACCGCTTGCTGACGAGTTCGCGGTGCTGCATCGCGTGATCGCTTACGACCGGCCGGGCATGGGGCACTCCACCCGGCCCAAGCGCGACGGCGAAACGCTGGCGCTGCAGGCGCGCATGGCCGCACGCGTGTTGGCGCAAACCGGCGACGGGCCAGCGATCATCGTCGGCCACTCGCTCGGCGCGGCGGTGAGCCTCCGTCTTGCGCTCGATCATCCGCAGCTCGTCAGCGGGCTGGTGTTGATTGCGCCCGCAAGCCACCCCTATCCCGGCCAGCCCGCGTGGTGGGCGCGACTCTCGTCAACGCCAGTGCTCGGCGATGTTTTTTGCGGGCTGATCGTGCCCTGGCTTGCGCCGATGATTGCCGGGACGAGCATTGCTAACAATTTCTGGCCCGCCGCCGTGCCTGTAAACTACTTCGAAGAGGCCGGCGTCGGCCTCATCTTCCGGCCGCTCGCGTTCCGCTCCAGCGCGCAGGACGTGGTGGCGACGCGCCGCGAATTCGCTGCGCAGGCGCCGCGCTACGCGGACTTATTCACACCTTCAATCGTCATCACGGCGGAAAAGGACAAGATCGTCTCGCCGAAGCGCCACGCACGCGCACTCGCGGCGGATTTGCCTGCCGCCGAACTCATTATCGCGCCTGCCACCGGCCACATGCCGCACCGGCTGCGCACCGATCTCGTCGTTGCAGCGATTCGGCGTGTCAACGAGATGACGACGCAGGCCGCGGAAGGCTAGCCTTTCTCAACGATTCGATTCTCGAAACGATAGGGCAAGCGCAATGGCGGACTTCGGCACGGATTTCGGCACGACCCAGACCGTCGCGGCGCAGTCGCTAACCCAAAGCACGCGCGAGAAACTGCGCCAATTGGTGGCGCGGATCGAGAAGCTCGAAGAAGAGAAGAAAGGCATCTCCGACGACATCAAGGAGAGCTATGCCGAGGCCAAGTCGTTCGGCCTGGACTCCAAAGTGCTGCGGCAAGTGATCCGGATCCGCAAACAGGATCGTCAGGAGCGCGAGGAGCAGGAACAAATCCGCGACCTCTACCTGCACGCACTGGGAGAGATTTGATATAAGGGGCAATGCCCCGCGAGATCGACGCCAAGAAAACGCGCAAAGCGCAGCGGCTGATTAGGAAGCTCGCCGTGAAGGGCTCGGCGCCCGAAGCCATCGATCCCGAAACCGGCGAGGTGAAGCCGGGCGAAGGCGCAGTCGATTATTCGCCGTGGGAGAACGAGTTTCTAACCGAGGTCGATCAGCGGTTGGAGAAGTACGGCTCTGCGTTCGCCAATCTCTCCAAGGGCCGCAAGGACGAAGCGCTCTCGACGCTGCAGACCGTGAAGCTCAAGGAAATCGCCGCCAAGGCCAGAGCAACTAAGTTGGGCAAGAAACGCAAAGGGCTGACGACGAAGAAGCCGCTGGGCTGGAAGAAGTGGGCGCGCCCGTCGCCGGATCGTGAAGACTAGGGTCGCGGACTTTTGTTAGAGTGACGATTATGGCAACGCAGCCAGCAATCATCGTGAGCGCCGTTCTAACGATCGCAGCCTTGGCGCTTGGTGTTGACGAACTCTCGCGACCTCAGCCTACATCTTTTGACTGGCCTAGCGTCCCGGAGGTTGGGATGCTCGCGCTCCTGGCGCTGATCGGATCAACATCGTGGATGGTGCGCTCTACCAGGCTGCAACCCAATGCAAACGCCTGGGCCAAGGCGGCGCTTTCTCTCGCAGTTTCGCTGCCGCTTGCATGGATCGCAACCGCGCAGATTGTTATGGGCAAACTTCGCGGCATCCCCGATGGCGACATGCCGACCGGGCTCGTGGAACAAATGAGTTCCGACGTACTTCAAATGCAGACGGTCGCGCTGCTAACCACCATGCTCATCCTGGGCTGTGTCGGAGTGACGGCGCGACGTACGTACCCCGGCGCTCCAACCGTCTAGCCCTCCGCTGCGACCCGCTCCTCAAGCCCATATTCGCGCAGTTTGCGGTAGAGGGTCGAGCGGCCGATGCCGAGCCGGCGCGCCACTTCCGACATGTGCCCAGCATAATGATCGATCGCGAGTTCGATCAGGTCGCGCTCGACCTGTTCCAGCTGACGCAAATGTCCCTCTTCGTCGAAGACCTTCACCGGGGCGGTCGAGACATCCGACGCGGCCTGCATCGCCTGCCTGAACGAAGCATGCGCGACGTCGACGTGGGTGTCGTTGGCGGGCGCTGGCATATCGGCGGCGACCGTATCGTTTGCGGCGAACAATGGTTTCAGCCCGGAGATTTGCGGGAAGTCCTCTGGCTGCAATAGATCGCCTTCGCAGAGAATAACGGCGCGGAACACGGCGTTTTCGAGTTGGCGCACATTGCCGGGCCAGTCGAACTCGGCCAGCATCTGCATCGTCGCGGGCGCGGCGCCGCGAACGGCGCGTCCCTCTTCGGCATTGAAGCGCGCGATGAAGCGTTGCACCAGCGTCGGCAGGTCTTCCTTGCGTTCGCGCAGCGGCGGCGCCTCGATGGGAAACACGTTCAAGCGATAATAGAGGTCCTCGCGGAAGCGGCCGTCAGCGACCAGCTTCGCCAGATCCTTATTGGTGGCGCTGATAATGCGTACATCGACCTTGACCGGGCGCTTGGCCCCGACCGGATCGACTTCGCTCTCCTGCAGCACACGCAGAAGCTTCACCTGCGCATCGAGCGGCAACTCGCCCACTTCGTCCAGGAACAGCGTGCCGCCATTGGCTTCGACGAACTTGCCGGCGTGAGTGTCGGTCGCGCCGGTGAAGGCGCCCTTCACGTGACCAAACAGGATCGACTCCACCAGGTTTTCGGGGATCGCACCGCAATTCACGGTCACGAACGGGCGGCCCGCGCGCTCGCTGGCGCCCTGGATCGCGCGCGCCAGCACTTCCTTGCCGACGCCGCTTTCGCCGGTGATCAGCACCGGAATGTTCGACGCCGCGGCGCGGCGGCCCATGCGCACCACCGGCGCCATCACCGGCGCGTTGGCGACCATGTCGTCGAACGAGAGCTGACCGGCGGCGCGCTTTTTCATGCGCACGACTTCGGTCTTCAGGTTCGACATTTCGAGCGCGTTGCGGATTGAGACTAGGATGCGCTCGGGGCTCGCGGGCTTGACGAAGAAATCGTTTGCACCTGCCTGCATCGCCTGCACCACGGTGTCGATGCCGCCAGAAGCGGTCAAAACGATGCACGGCAGATCGGCGCGGCGCAGCTTGATTTCTCGCAGCGCCTCCTGGCCGCTCATGCCCGGCATGACGAGATCGAGCATGACAATGTCAATGTCGGCATGGAGTTCGACGGCGTTGACCGCTTGCGCGCCATTTTCAGCCGTCCGCGTCGCAAAACCATTGCGTTCGACGGCGGCCTGCAGCAAGCGGCGCTGCGCCGGATCGTCATCGACGATCAGGATCGTTCTACCCATGGTCCCACACCGTTGTTTTGCGCGTTTCACTGACGGAAACGCTGCGTTAGGGCGCAACCATACGGAAAGGACGTTCAAGTCGCGTTAAAATGGCACAGTTTTTCGGCGTTTGCGTAAGACTTCGCAGCGCCTATGTGAACGCGGTGTTTACCATGGAGCAAGCGTGAGCGAACCGCCCGATCCCGAACGCAATCGCATTAGCGCTCGCATCGGGCGCGTGGCGAGGGTCGGCGCCAACATGTCGAGCGCTGTCGGCGCACGGGTGATGGGCCGCGACGAGGCGGCGCTGGCGCGGGCGCTGCGCGAAGCGCTCGGGCGCTCCAAGGGCCCGCTGATGAAGGTGGCGCAACTTCTGTCCACCATTCCTGACCTGCTGCCGCAAGCCTACGCCGAAGAGTTCCGCAAATTGCAGGCGCACGCGCCGGCGATGGGCTGGCCGTTCGTGCAGCGACGCATGCGCGCCGAGCTTGGCGACGATTGGGAGAGCCGGTTCGCGTCGTTCGAACATGAAGCAGCCGCGGCGGCGTCGCTCGGGCAAGTGCATCGCGCCGTGGCGCATGACGGACGCGCGCTGGCGTGCAAGCTGCAATATCCCGACATGGCGAGCGCGGTCGAAGCGGACCTCGGCCAGCTCAAGCTGTTGCTCGGCCTGTTCAAATCCATGGACGGGTCGATCGATTCCTCCGAAGCCGTGCTCGAAGTCGGCGAGCGTTTGCGCGAGGAGCTCGACTATGCGCGCGAGCTGAAGCACATGCGCTTGTTCGCGCTCATGCTGGCCGATGAGCCGCGGATCAGAACGCCCGAACCGATCGACGCATTGTCGACGAAACGCCTGCTCACCATGACCTGGCTCGACGGCCGCGGGCTGATGCATTGGCTCGCTGAGCCGCAAGAGACGCGCAACCGCATCGCCGAACTGTTGTTCAAAGCCTGGTGGGGGCCGATGACGCATTATGGCGTCATTCACGGCGATCCCCATCTCGGCAATTACGCGCTCACCGACAACGCCGAGCGCTTGCATCTTTTGGATTTCGGCTGCGTGCGCATCTTTCCGCCGCGCTTTCTCGACGGCGTGGTCGGACTTTATCGCGGGCTGAAGGCGGCCGATCGGGACCAGATCGCGCACGCCTACGAAATCTGGGGCTTTAAGAATCTGAGCCCGCCGCTGATCGAAGCGCTGACCATGTGGGCGCGCTTCATCTACGGCCCCCTGCTCGACGACCGCGTGCGCACCATCGCCGACGATGTGCCGCCCGCCGAGTACGGTCGCCGCGAAGCGTTCGAGGTGCGCAAGCGGCTGAAGACGCTGGGGCCGGTGCTGATCCCACGCGAGTTCGTGTTCATGGACCGCGCCGCCATCGGCCTGGGCGCGGCGTTCCTGCATCTGCGCGCGGAGCTGAACTTCGGACGGATGTTCGCGGAGAGCGTTGCGGGGTTTTCGACCGAAGCGATGGCGGCCCGCCAAGCGGAGGCGGTGGCGCGCGTGGGGCTGGCGACAGACGCGTAGCGTCGGCCGGACGCGCGGCTGCGTCGCGCTTTGACCCGGTCAAGGCGCGCATTGCGTACAGAGTGAGAGCTGCTCCGCGTCACGACGTGTCAGCGGCGCGGCGACGCGCGCCTGTCAGAGAGGGTGAACAAACACGCGCGGCGGTTTGAGCACGCGCGCCTGTCGTTGCGCGAGCGCGCGTCCCACGCAGGCGCGTGAGGCCGCGCGGCAGGCGATGGATCACGCGATCGACCAACGCGCCGATGTCCTGGCTGAGCGCGGCGATACGCGCGCGCAGATCGCGCCCGCGCAACGCACGGCGCAAACGCAGGCCAAGTATGGCGCGTCGCTTCGGATAGAGCTGGCGCTGCGGCCCGAAATGTCGGCGCAAGATCGGCCGCACGCGCTTGGCGGCGCGGATCAGCACGATGTTGGTGATGAGCTTCTCGATGAAATCGAGCCAGCGATGGCCGAT
>JAIELK010000033.1 GCA_019753175.1 Hyphomonadaceae bacterium | reverse complement strand
ACTTGCATGTGTTAAGCCTGCCGCCAGCGTTCGTTCTGAGCCAGAATCAAACTCTCAGGTTGAGTTGACTTCTGACAAGCCTCGGTGATCTCACCGAGGCGCCGGTTAAAGCGTATGCGTTTATGTAACGGGAACCGACGCACATTTCGGGGTCTTGCGACCCCAATCTGTAAGTCAGTTATTAGTTCCAGAAAACGCACACCGTCAGCGTCGCTTGCCCAGGTCGATGCCTGGGCCGCAAGCCACGCCGCCGCCTGCGTTTCCCTTCTCCAAAATCACAATGTCAAAGAGCCCCGCACCTCGGCCTGTCCATAGCGGACAGACCGCCGCGCCCACAAACGGGTGAAAGCCGAAGCTCGTCCGCTGGCGGGCCGAAACCGTTTCAGGTCACGGCGGAAGGCGCGGTTTCTATGCGCGCCCGTTTGCCATGTCAACGACGTTTTCGCGCAAAAAACGCTTTTTTCAGCTGTCGCAAAAACACCTGAAAAATCAGCGGATTGTCGCGCGATCCAAAGCCGCCGCAGTCCGCAGCGATATTTCGGTGTCGCAACTACTTCAAATTAGCGATTCGCGCGCCAGGTTTCAAGCCTAAGAAGAGAACACGCCGTCGTTGCAAAGTGGGCGTCTCCGCGCTCCGGCTAGTGCGCGGCGATGTACGCCTGCATCGCCGCCGCCTCAGCCTCGACCGCGGCAATCCGGTGCTTCACCAGGTCACCGATCGAGACGATGCCCACCAGCTTGCCGTTCGCCACCACCGGCAGGTGGCGCACACGCCGATCGGTCATGCGCGACAGGCCGTCGTCAACAGTCTCGTCGGGACCCGCCACCACTACGTTGCGCGTCATGACCGAGCCGACCGATTCAGTCAGCACCTGCGGGCCGCGGCGCGCCAGCTCGCGGACGATGTCGCGTTCAGAAAGCACGCCGACAATCTCGCCGGCGTCGTCGAGAACCACCAGAGCGCCCACCCGTCTTTCCGTGAGATCGTGGGCCGCGCCCGCCAGCGTCGCCTCGATCGAAAGCGTGTGCACCACTGGGCCTTTTTCGCGGATGACATGAGCGATCAGCATCGGCGTCTCCTCCTTGGAGAAACATCTCACCGGCGAGCATGACTCTCGTTTGCGTCAGCTGCAAGCGCTTCAACGCTCAGCCCCACGGCCCGGCCGCACGCCGACGCCTCGCCAGCAGCGGATAGGCCAGCGCACCCGCAAGAAAGCCGCCCAGGTGCGCCTCCCAGGCGATCGGCAACGGCAACAGCGCCATGAGCACAACGTTGATGGCGAGAAAACTCAGCATGGCGTTGCGCACCGCCGGGTCCGCAAAGGCCGCGCGCGGAGTCGGGCGTACCGCCAGGAAGTACGCGCCGAACAAACCGCAGATCGCGCCGGATGCACCCACCGCGCCCGTCGTGGAGTCCGGATTAATGACGACGAACGCGAGCGCGCCGCCAAGCGCCGAAATGAAGAACAACAACAGGAAGCGCACATCACCGAGCCGCGCGGCCACAAACGGCGCAGCCTGCAAGTAGGCGAACCCATTCATCAGGAGGTGCGCAAAACCGTAATGAAAGAATACGTGCGCGAACAGCGGGGTGATAAGATCGCCCGGCGTGGCGGGCGCCTCGCCGGTGTAGCGCGCGGGTACGACGGCAAAGGGATCGAACACGCTCCAATTTGCTTCCGGCGCATATTGCCCGAGCGCGAAGAACGCCGCGAGGATGGCGACGCCGAGAGCGATGACAGCAAACGATGGCTTCATGGGGCTGGTTTAGATGCCGCCGCCGTCGTCAAGCGCGTCGAACACTTGGTTCATTTCGCGGGAAGGCATCACGTCCTCACAGCATGGGCCGCCAACGGGCCTTGCGGGCACGCCGGCGACGGTGCACCGTGGGCCGACGTCCTCCAGCACGACCGACCCGGCGGCGACGCGCGCATGTTCGCCCACTTCGATGTTGCCAAGGATCTTGGCGCCGGCGCCGATCATGACGCCGCGGCGAATCTTCGGGTGGCGGTCGCCCCGCTCCTTTCCGGTGCCGCCGAGCGTCACCGAGTGCAACATCGAAACGTCATCTTCGACGACGGCGGTTTCACCGATGACGATGCCGTGGGCGTGATCGATAAACACGCCCGAGCCGATGCGCGCGGCCGGATGGATGTCGACGCTGTAGAGCTCCGACACGCGGCTTTGCAGATGGTAGGCGAGGATGTGTCGATCCTGGCCCCAGAGCCAATGGGCGATCCGATAAGCCTGCAGGCCGCCATAGCCTTTGAAAAACAGAAACGGCTGCAGGTACGTGGTGCAGGCCGGATCGCGCTCGCGCACGACGCGCATGTCGCGCGTCGCCTGCTGCGCCAATTCCGGGTCGCTCGCATACGCTTCTCGCGCCACTTCGCGCAGTTGCAGCGCCGGCAGATCGCCGTGACCCAGTTTCTGCGCGAGGTGATAAGACAGCGCGTCCTCGATCTTGTCATGGTGCAGGATCGAGGCGTGGAGATAGGAGGCGAGCGCCGGTTCTTCGGCGGCCGCCTGCATCGCCTCGACGCGCAGTTGTGACCACACGCCTCCCGACGCTTCGAAAACGCGCGGCTTGGCTTCGGCCATCGGCTCTCTCTCCTCAGAGCGCCAGCATCGCTCGCGCGAGCGTGGCTGGCAATGCGCCTGTGACCGCCATGTGGTGGGCGCGCAGCACCGCCGCAACCGTCATGGCGTCCCGGATGCGGCCATCGCAGACGCGGGCCAACACGTCCAGGAAACGCGCCCGCTTGTGCTTAAGCACCTCGACCGGCTCGGGTTTATACGTCCCTGGCCTGAGATCGGTTGCCAGAAAGATGACCGCGCGCTCATCGGTCAGCGAATTGGACATATCAAGCTCAAGGATCTTGGTGAACGTGCTGGCGGTGAGGCCGCTCTCTTCTTCGAGTTCGCGGCGCGCGCAATCCAGGGCCGCCTCCCCGGATTCGGCGCCGCCTTCGGGCATCTCCCATGAATACCGGCCAAGACTAAATCGCCACTGCCCGACCATGTGCACGCTGCCGTCGGAGTCGATCGGCAGCACGCCGACCGCCAGCCGGCGCGGACGAATGACAGTGTATTCGCCCGCCGCGCCGCCCGGATGGATGACCTCATGGCGATCCAAGACAAACCACGGATTCTCGAACGGGCGGGTGAGTGACTTCACCACCCAAGGATTGCTGTCTTCTTCCCAGTCGTCTGACATACATGCGTCTTAGCGCGCTTCAGGCGAAGAGCCCATGCACGAACCAGCGAGGGGCCGCGTCTTCACCATAAAAGCCTTCGCGATAGACCCAGTAGCGGCGCCCTTGCGTGTCCTCGATGCGATAGTAATCGCGCGCGCATTCGGCGCGCATCCAATCACCGCTGATGCGTTCCGGACCCTCCGCACGCGCCACTTCGCGCAGCACGCGCCGCCAACGGAAGCGGATCGGCGGACCGTCGGGCACGGTCGCCATCGCTTCGATCGGCTGCGGCCGCGCGAACAAGGTCAACGGCCGGCGCTGTACTTCGGCTGGCGCGATTGCCAGCTGCGGTGTCTTTGCATCTGCGTTCGACAAAGCCGCGCGCCAAGCGCCCGCGCGCTCCGGCGCATGCACGGCGTTCAGTTTTGCGCGCAGCACGCGCTTGGCGCCGAGCCTCGCGCTGACCAAGTCGATCATCGCAGCCACATCCGCCGCGCTCGCATGAGCGCCGCCGCCGGCAACCAAATCGCGCGGCGTCGCGTCGATGCGCTGGAGCAGCGTTATATCCAGCCTCGCCGCCTCAATGCCGAACTCTGCGTTCAGGTTTTCCGCGGCCTGCGCGAGTTTTTCACGAAAAAGCCGGACCAAAGCGGCGGCGCTCCGCTCAGGCCGACTCACACCCACCTCTATGAGCCGGTCGCGACCGTCGACGCCGAAGAGATGCAGCACGGCATGGCGAACGCCGCCGCCGCGTCGCTCCACGTCCACAAGCGCGTCGGCGCAAAGATCGCGCGTTGCTTCAAGCATGTGATCGGTCGTGAACACGGGTTCGAGGAACCGTTTCAACGCGAACACCGGCGGCGCCGGGCGGCGCGGCGTCAGCGCCTCGGCCGCGCGCCCCAGCGCTTGATCGAGCCGCAGCATGGCCCGCTCGCCGGCGCGCGCCGTGAAGGCCGAACGCGGTGCATCGTAGAGCTGACCGATCGTTTTCAAGCCTAAGCGGCGCAGCAAGGACGCCGCCTCTTCGTCAAGCCGCAACGCTTCGACGGGGAGCGGGGAGAGTGCGCGTGCGATTCCCCCTGCATTGCGCTTTCCGCTCTCATACCGCGCCAGCGCCCACGCTGCTCCGGGCGTCGGCGCCAACGCCGCGCGCGCGGTGAAACCGTGCGCCGCCAGCCGCGCGACGATCTGATCGCGCAACGCCGCTTCACCGCCGAACAGGTGCGCGCAGCCGGCGATGTCGAGAAAAAGTCCGTCAGGCGCGTCGATTACGACAACAGGCGTGAAGCGTTCGCACCAGGCGGCGATGGCGTCGAGCGTGCGTGCGTCTTCGTCCGGCGCCGCTTCGAGCGCGTTCAGGCTTGGATAGATGGCGCGTGCGTCGGCCAGCGACATCGCCCGCTTCAGCCCGAGCGCGGAGGCCCGCTGGTCGACGCCGGTGAGCACGAACGCGCCCGCGTCCTTGGCGTAGACGGCCAGCGGCCTGTCGTCAGGCGCGCGCCCGGCGCGGAGCAAGCGATCGGTCGACAGCCGCGGCAAGATAATCGCCAGCCACACGTTCGCTGAGACTGTGCTCATCGGCGTTCCATTCCACGATAAAGCGCGCGCCAGCCGGCCCCGCACGGTTGCGTACGAGTTCGACGTCGAAAGCAGGCGGCCCCAGTTCGCGCGCTTCGGCTTGGCTGGGCGCGCTTTGCACACGCCAACGCGTCCATGCGGCGCTGGCTTCGTTCAAGCTGCGCACGAGCAGGCAGCGTGAGCGATGCCGTTCGGCGATCAAAAGCAGCCGCCGCGTGGCCTTGAGGGTGAGTGCGCGGCCGTGATTGCTCAGCACGCACACGACGACAGCGCCGGCAAGCGCCAGCCCTTGCTCAGCCGCCCATAGGGCTTCTTCACCCTTGGCCGCGCGCACGACGATAAGCCGCTCGGGGTCGAGCCCGAACTGCGCCAGCCCCGGCGCATAAGGCGCGCCCTCCTCCGAAAACACGTTCTCTTCACCGGCCCAGATGATGCCGGCCGGGCCGCACCACCCTGCCGCCAAGGCGAGGGCAAATCCGATGGCCGTGCTCTGTGCGCTGGGTGCCGCCGGACCGATCTCATGCAGCGGTTTGGCCGCCATTTGAATTGAAATAGCAGGGAAATTTCGCACTCCCAGAGGAGACGATACGGAGGCTGGACGCATGCTCATGTTCGCTATATGTTCTAGCGTAATGATTCTTGTCCGACAAGGACTTCAGTGCTTCGAGGCGCATGACCTACGCCTACACCCTCTTCGACACAGCGATCGGCCGCTGCGGCATCGCCTGGGGCCCGCGCGGCGTCGTCGGCGTGCAGCTGCCGGAGACCACGCACGACGCGACGCGCACGCGTCTGCTGCGCCATGCGCCGGTCGCCGACGAGCGCGAACCGCCGCAAGCGATCGCGCGCGCCATCGCTGACATCCAGGCGCTGCTGCACGGCGAGAAGAAAACGCTGCGCGCCGTACAGCTTGATATGAGCCGTGTCGCCGCCTTCAACGCCCGGGTCTATGAGACGACGCGCGCCATCCCGCCAGGCAAGACGCGCACCTACGGCGACATCGCCCACGCCATCGGCGATGCGAGCGCGGCCCGCGCCGTCGGCCAAGCTCTCGGCCGCAATCCGTTCGCGATCGTGGTGCCCTGCCATCGCGTTGTCGGCGCCAACGCGAAGCTCATCGGCTTCTCGGCCAATGGCGGCATCGCTACGAAATTACGCATG
This sequence comes from Hyphomonadaceae bacterium, assembly GCA_019753175.1. GTDB lineage: Bacteria > Pseudomonadota > Alphaproteobacteria > Caulobacterales > Aquidulcibacteraceae > Vitreimonas. The sequence goes on along the minus strand of JAIELK010000033.1, from coordinate 7,110 downwards.
CTCATGATCGAAGGCTGGCGCGCCGAGGAGCCGAGCCTTTTCGATGCACTCGTTTAGGCTTTCTCCGGCCGTTTGCCGAAGCTCAGCAGCCCGCGCGATTCCTGCTGGTAGCTGAATTTCAGCTTGTCCTTGTCCTGCGAGTCGATGTCGATTTTGACGATGCCGCCGTCCTTGAGTTTGCCGAACAAGAGTTCGTCGGCCATCGGCTTTTTCACCTTTTCCTGGATCAAGCGCGCCAGCGGACGCGCGCCGAAGCTCTCGTCATAGCCCTTGACCGCGAGCCAATCGGCGGCGCGATCGGTGATCTCGATCTGCACATTGCGCTCGGCGAGTTGGCCTTCGAGTTGGATGATGAACTTCTGCACGACGTTGCGCACCACCTCAGGCGGCAAACCAGTGAACTGAATGACGGCGTCGAGGCGATTGCGGAATTCCGGCGTGAACAAATTCTTGATCGCCTCTTCGTTCATATGCTCCTTCTTGCCGGCGCCGAAGCCAATGCCCTGCCGCGCGGCGTCAGCGGCGCCGGCATTGGTGGTCATGATCAGGATCACATTGCGGAAGTCGACCTTCTTGCCGTTCGCGTCAGTCAGCGAGCCATGGTCCATGACCTGCAACAGGATGTTGAACAGGTCCGGGTGCGCCTTCTCGATTTCGTCGAGCAGCAGCACGCTATGGGGGTGCTGATCGACGCCATCCGTCAGCAGCCCGCCCTGATCATAACCGACATAGCCTGGAGGCGCGCCAATGAGACGGCTGACCGTGTGGCGTTCCATGTATTCCGACATGTCGAAACGCAGCAGCTCGATCCCCATCACGTTCGCCAGCGAGCGCGCCACTTCGGTTTTGCCGACGCCGGTGGGGCCGGCGAACAGATAGCAGCCGATCGGTTTCTGCGGTTCGCGCAAGCCCGCGCGCGCCATCTTGATGGCGGAGGAGAGCTGATCGATCGCGCTGTCCTGGCCAAACACCACGCGCTTCAGGTCGGCCGGCAATGAGGCCAGCATTTCCGAATCGTTCTTCGACACCGACTTTGGCGGAATGCGCGCCATCCGCGAGACGACCTCCTCCACATCGGCCACGTCGATGGATTGCTTGCGCTGGTTGGCGGGCAGCAACATCATCGATGCCCCGCTCTCGTCGATCACGTCGATAGCCTTGTCCGGCAGCTTGCGATCATTGATATGGCGAGCCGAGAGTTCCACTGCGGCCTTCACCGCATCGTCCGTGTATTTGACCTTGTGGAACTCCTCGAAGTAGGGCCGCAGCCCCATGAGAATTTTGATCGCGTCCGGGACCGAGGGCTCGTTGACGTCGATCTTCTGGAAGCGCCGCGCCAGCGCGCGGTCCTTCTCGAAGTGTTGGCGGTACTCTTTGTAGGTCGTCGAGCCCATGCAGCGCAGATGACCCGATTGCAGCGCCGGCTTCAGCAAATTCGAAGCGTCCATCGCCCCGCCAGAAGTCGCTCCGGCGCCGATGACGGTGTGAATTTCGTCGATGAAGAGGATCGCCTTGGCATGGTTTTCCAGCTCCTTCATCACGCTTTTCAAGCGCTCTTCAAAGTCGCCGCGGTAGCGCGTACCCGCCAGCAGCGCGCCCATGTCGAGCGAGAAGATGGTTGCGTCCGCCAACACCTCTGGGACCTGCTTTTCGTTGATCTTGCGCGCGAGGCCTTCGGCGATCGCGGTCTTGCCGACGCCGGGATCTCCCACCAAGAGCGGATTGTTCTTCTGCCGGCGGCATAGAATCTGGATCGAGCGCAGCACTTCCGCTTCGCGCCCGATCAGCGGATCGATCTTGCCCTCGCGCGCCTTCTTGTTGAGGTTGACGCAATAGGCGGCGAGCGCCTCCTGGCCCTGCTTGACGACACGTTCGCCCTCCTCCTCGCCGGCGCCGCGAACCGGCCGCGGTTGGGCCGAGCCCGAACGCTTGGGCAGTCCGTGGGCGATGAAATTGACGGCGTCATAGCGGGTCATGTCCTGCTCTTGCAGGAAGTAGGCGGCGTGGCTCTCGCGCTCGGAGAACAGCGCTACCAGCACGTTGGCGCCGGTGACCTCGCGCCCGCCTGAGGAATCCACATGCAGCATAGCGCGCTGCAGCACGCGCTGGAAGCCCGCGGTCGGCCGCGGCTCCTCGTGGTCGCGCCGCTCCACCCGGAGGCTGTTCAACTCGTTCTCCAGATAGGCTTCCAGATTCTGGCGCAGCTTATCGAGATCGACTTTGCAGGCGTGCATGACGCTCGCGGCATCGTCGTCGTCGATCAGCGACAACAGCAGATGCTCCAGCGTCACGTATTCGTGCTGGTGATCGTTCGCCAGGGTCAGCGCACGCCGCAGCGTGTGTTCCAGCGTGCGAGAGAATGTCGCCATCGGCGGTTATTCCTTTTCCATCGTGCATTGCAGCGGGTGTTCATGCCGCCGCGCCAAGTCCAGCACCTGGGCGACCTTGGTTTCAGCCACCTCGTAGGTGAATACGCCGCACACCCCCACACCGTTCTGGTGGACGTGCAGCATTATCGTGGTCGCTTCTTCGCGGGACTTCTGGAAGAACCGCTCAAGAACATAAATGACGAATTCCATCGGCGTGTAATCGTCATTGAGCAAGAGCACCCGGTAGAGCGACGGCTTCTTGGTGCGGGTCAACGTCTGCGTGCCGGCGCGGCCATCGGCCTCGCCGTCGCTTTCGTTGTCCTCGTCCCACGGCTGACCGCTCATGCTCGACCCAGAGGCGACACGCGAGGCCGACTCGCGTCAACCCCTTCCGAGCCTCAGCTCAGATGTTGCTTAATTTATGAAGAGCGGCCCCGGTGGGAAGGCCTTGACGCCGCGCTCTTGCATCCCCAGGGCGCACGAAAAAGGCCCAGCTCGAGAGAGCTGGGCCTTCGACTACACTGTTAAGCGCTAGGGCTCAGCGGGTCGCTGACGTCTGGATCAGCTGGCCAACCGCGGTCACGCGCTCGTTCAAGGGTTGCATGGTTTCCTTGGCGAAACCGGCGACCAGCTCGGAAACGCTGGACAATTCGGCAACGTAAGCCTCGAATGAGGACTTCGCGTAGGCGTTTTGCTTTTCCACGAACTCTTGCACGCTCTTGGAGGTCATGAGCGCCTTGGTCGCCGCCACATGGTTCTCGATCGCCTGCTTCTGGAACGCCACCGTGCGGGCGGACAGCGCTTCCATGCCCTTCTGAGCCGCTTGCGCCGAAGCCAGCCAGGCTTCAACGTTCTGCTTGCCGAAGGAGGAAGCTTCCGACAGCGCCGCGAGGCTGCGGTCGATGTTTTCGCGCATCGCTTCGTTGGAGGCGGAGGTCACGTGTTCGAAGGCGTCAGCGGCCTTGGTGCGGGGGGCGGTGGTCTTGGTCGCCATTATCGGGTCTCCACTGGAACTAGACATGCGGACGCTACCGCCCGCTTCAGGTCACCATATGTTATGCTGCATCTGCGAAGTCAACAGTTATTTTGCTGCACTGCAGCAAATCAAAAACGCGGGCCTTTATCGGGCGTTAACCAAACTCTCCACAGCCTGGGCGCTCAGAACAGGAAGCGAGGGTGGTACCGGCATGCGCATTTACCCTGCCGCCGTACGCGCCCTTAACAGGAGCTAATGCAGACTGGACGCAGTCGGCACAAGATTTGCCAGAAATTATCCGTTATCATGCGGGACCAGAGTGCGATGAAGTCAGCGGGGATTTTGTTGTCACGGACGCTTTTGGCTGCGGTCGGGGCCGCTTGTGTCTTGGCTATTGCCCCTGCGGCATTGGCCCAAGACCGCTATGCCGCGATCGTCATGGATGCGCGCACCAACGAGGTGCTGCTGGAGGACCAGGCGGACGAAACGCGTTACCCCGCGTCACTTACCAAAATGATGACGCTCTACATGCTGTTCGAGGCGGTTGAGCGGGGCGACCTGTCGATGTCGACGCGGCTGACAGCGTCGCGGAACGCCTCTCGCCAACCCCCTTCCCGGCTTGGCCTCGTCTGTTCACGCCGGCGCGGCTGCGACTCGATCACGGTCGAGCAAGCGATCAACGCCTTGGTGGTCCAGTCCGCCAATGACGTGGCCACCCTGGTCGCGGAGCGCCTCGGCGGCTCGGAAGCGCGCTTTGCCGCGAACATGACGTCACGGGCGCGCGAACTCGGCATGACCGAAACGCGCTTCGCCAATGCCAGCGGTCTGCCCGACACGCGACACCGCACAACCGCACGCGACATGGCGATCCTCTCGCAAGCGCTGTGGCGAGATTTTCCCCAGCACTACCACGTGTTCCAGACCCCGAGCTTCGCATGGCGCCGCGGCGGCGCGCGCAATCACAACCGCCTCCTCGGCCAGGTCGAGGGCGTTGACGGCATCAAGACAGGCTACACGCGCGCCTCGGGCTTCAACCTTGCCACCATGGCGGAGCGGAATGGCAGACGGGTGATTGTGGTGGTGCTGGGCGGAGAAAGTGCAGCCGCGCGCGACGCCCAGGTCGAGTATCTCGTTGAGGGCGCTTACCAGGAGTATGCGCGCCGCGAGGATCCGAGCGCAGCGCTGGCAAGCTTGCCGATGAGCCGCCTCGATGCACGCGTGGGCGCAACCGCTTTGGCGAGTGGCGCACAAGCTTCGCCCTATGACACCTACCAAGGGATGGTGATCGAAACGATGGCGGCGGTGCAGGCGCCGCTGGACCCAGTCGGCCAGGGTGACGAATCGTTGGAGCCTGCGGCCGAGGATGCGGAAGCCGCCGACGAAGAAGAGATGGAATAGCGCCTAGCGCTGCTTCCTCAGCAACGTGTCCCGCGCTGCGCTCAGTTGCGACGCGCGCTCATGCGAACCGCCGCGATCGGGATGGGCGCTCCGCATCTTCTCTCGATAGGCCCGCCTGATGTCGCTTTCGGTCGCGTCGGCGGGGACGCCCAGCACGGCGCGCGCTTGCGATTCCGCCGGCGTGTCAGGCCGGTCCGTCGCGCCCTGGGGCGGCCTGATTCGGGGCCAGTAGAACCATGCCGCGGCCGCCAGCCCAGCCAAAACGAGGGCGGGCCAGACCGCGCCGCGCGCCAGTGAAAACAATGCTGCGCCTGCTAACAGGACGGCCGGCCACCGGGCCATCAGCACGCGCCGATAAGCACCGCCGACGCGAAGCACGAACAACAGGGCGAACACGCCAGCGAGGGCGATGAGAGCGAGAGCGACCACGCCAGCGCTTTACAGCAAGACGCTCAGAAGCGCAGCGGCTCACCCTCGAAGCCGGGGAGCTTCAGGCTGATGAAGAGATCGCGCAGCTCCTGTCGGGCGGCGACGTGCTGCATGCCCAGCTCATGCGCGCCGTCGAGATCGAGCATGGTGAGACCATTGGGGAACAATTCGCGGTAGATGACCCGCTCCGAAAAGCCCGGCGCGAGCCGAAAGCCGATGCGCTGCGACAGCGTCTTGAGCGCTTCGCCTACCCGCGTCTTGTTTTTCGCCTCGATCCGGCTAGGCGAGGTGCGGTTACGCAGCACCACCCAGTCAATCGGCGTGCCGGCTGCGAGGGCCCTCTTCTTGCGACTCTCCCAGACCATCTCGCTATAGACGGAGGGCCGAACGATGTCGGCGCAGGCTGGGTCGATGTCGCCCAGCAAGTCGAAATCGACGAAGCTGTCGTTGAGCGGCGTGATGAGCGTGTCCGCGTGCGCGTGGGCCAGCCGCGCCAGGAACGAGTCCCCGCCCGGGCTGTCGATGACGATGAAGTCGCAGGTTTCCGTGAGACGGCGAAGCGCGGTTCGAAACGCCGCCTCCTCTTCTGCTTCGGCCAGATCGAGCGAGCGCTGCGCGCTCTCATGCAGATCGAGCACTTGCGGCAGCGGCACGGTGGAGCCGCGCGCCGCGATCCAGCGGCCGCGATTCTCGATGTAACGGGTAAGCGAGCGCTGGCGAATATCGAGATCGAGCGCGCCAGTGCGCCGGCCCGAGCGCATCAGAGCAACCAACAAATGCATCGCGACAGTGGACTTGCCGGCCCCGCCCTTCTGATTTCCGACGACGATAACGTGCGTCTGGCGCGGTCCAGGCGAAGGCGCTGGCGGCGGATCGGCGAGATAAGCGACACTCATCGGCAACGCCCGCCAGCGCGAACGTTGGCTTCCGCCAGATACGGATCGCCTTGCCTCATGTGGGCGAAGCTCACCCAAGCCGGTTAAGAGCCTGCTAACAAAGTCTTGACGAGCGCGGGACAGCATCGGATTGCGAGCCATGAGCAACACCCCGCCGATCGTCCGCGACGCGCCCTCGCTGCGCGCGGCTGTGGCGTCTTGGCGCGCCTCCGGCGCGCGGGTCGGTTTCGTGCCAACCATGGGGGCGTTGCACGAAGGTCACCTGTCGCTTGTTCGCACCGCGCGTGACCGTTGCGATCGCGCCGTGGCTAGCCTGTTCGTCAATCCGCGCCAGTTCGCGCCGCATGAAGACTTTGAGCGCTATCCCCGCGACGAGGCGGGCGACGCCGCCCTGCTCGCGAGCGCGGGATGCGACCTGCTTTACGCTCCCGATCGCCTGAGCATGTACCCGGAGGGCTTCTCGACCAACGTGATCGTCGCCGATGTTTCCACGCCGCTGGAAGGCGAATTTCGGCCGCACTTCTTCGGTGGCGTCGCCACTGTTGTCACCAAGCTGTTGCTCCAGTGCCTGCCCGACGCCGCTTTCTTTGGAGAGAAGGACTATCAGCAATTGCTGGTCATCAAGCGCATGGCCAACGACCTCGACATCCCAACAGAAATCGTCGGTTGCGCCACCGTGCGCGAGCACGACGGTCTCGCCCTATCGTCACGCAACGCATACCTGTCGCCCGACGAACGGCGCATCGCTGCGCGGCTCAACTTCGTGCTGCACGACACAATCAAGGCGGTGCGCGCCGGTGAGTCCATCGCCGCCGCCGAGGCGGAAGCGGCGAAACACCTGCTGGCGGCCGGATTTGCCAGCGTCGATTACGTGGCGGTACGGGACGCCGAGACGCTGCAGCGCATCGCCGACGTCAACCGCCCGGCGCGCGTCCTCGCCGCCGCGTGGCTCGGCAAGACACGCCTGATCGACAACATAGCCGTATAAAGAAAAGAGCCGCGCCCCTCTCGGGCGCGGCTCTGGTCTCTCTTAGCGCACTTA
>JAIELK010000034.1 GCA_019753175.1 Hyphomonadaceae bacterium | reverse complement strand
AGGAACTCATCGTCCCGCCCGAACAATGGCCAATGTTTGTGCGCTTCGGCGACCCCAACGTTCCGGCAAGCGTCGAGGAAGTCACGCCGCGCAACTTTGCTTCGATCTACGGCGAGGGAGCGTCGATACGGCGGCTCACCATGCAGATCACGGACGAAGAGCCGACACGGCGGATCGAGCGCGTCTTGCCGTGGTTGCGAGGGCTCGAAACCAATTTGGCCGGCGAACGGCGACAATGGATCAGAGGGCCGATCGCCGGCAGACTGATAGCGATAGATTTTTCACTGTGGAACGTCACGTTTTGAGGGAATGAGAGATGAACAGAGATGTGTTTCTTTCGATCCTGGCGATGGACTCGTACCATCGAACGCTAGGTGGCAGTTTCGAGCTCCAGGGAAACCTGGGCGATGCGACTTTCGAAGAGGAAAATGAGTGACACACACGGATATCGGGCCCGTCCAAGAAGAGAGAGCCGCGCTATGCGCGCCTCAATCGCTCTCCCGCCGCCAGCGCAGCGAGACGCGCTGGTCGCCGTTGTCGAACGTGGTGATCAGCACCAGGCGCGGGCGCAGCGTGTACTCGACGCGGGTCTGTGCTTCGCCAAGCGCGCCGCGCGCCAGTTCGAGATAGACATCGCGCGTCAGATACACGCCGCCCGCCACCAGGAAGCCGCCGTCGGCGTCCTGGCGCACATTGAGCCGATCCAACCCGGCGACCGCGCGCGCCGCGCCGACGAGGTCGAGCGAGGCGCGGCCCGACAGCGTCGCCAAGCTCGCGGCGAGCTGCGCGGCCTCGAAGCCGGAAAGGTCTTCGACCGAACGGCCGAACAGAATCTGCGGCAGGATTTCATCCTCCGGTAGCCCGGGATCGCTGGAGAAGCTCACTTCCGGATCGCGCGCGGTGCCGGTGAGGGTGAGATAGGCGGTGAGATCGGGCGTGCTGCGCTCGGCGACCAGATCGATCTGCGCGTCGAGCGGATCGCCGTTGAAGCGGATGATGGCGGTGTCGATCTCGAACGGTTGGCCGGAGAGCGCGATGCTGCCGCGCGTGGCGCGTGCTTCACCGAACACGCGCGGCGCACGCGCCGTGCCGGCGAGGCGCATGTCGAGCGCCCATTCGGCGTCGACGCCGCGTCCACGCGTATAGACGCGGCCGGGCGCGCTGATGCGCACATTGAGCTCTGTCGATCCGTTGCTTCGCGGCGCTTCGTCTTCGCCGCTCAGCGGTTCGTCTTCGAGGTCGGGCCGGTTGATCTCGATGACGTCAAGGGTCGGAATGCCGGCCTCCGCCTGCGCGGCCATGTCGAGATTGGCCTCGATGATGTCGATGCCGCCCGAGAGGGTGGAGTGCAGGCCCTCCCACGCGAGCGTGAGTTCGCCATTGGCGCGTGCGCGCGCCTCAGGGCGATCGGCGATGCGGACATTTTCGAGCGCGACGGTGATGCGGCCCTCGCGCGGATTGGCGCTGCCGCCGGTGGCGACAATGCGGCCGCCGTTTGCGCCCGCCGCGGTGACGGTCTGGATGGTGACGCCTTGCTCACCGAGCGCCACGCGCGCATCGACGTCGACGAGCGTGACGCCGGTGAGCTTGTCTTCGAAGCGGCCGTCGGCGATCTCCAAGAAGCCGTCGCCGGCGAGGTATCCTGCGCCGAACCGCAGCGTGCCTTCTCCTTCAAGCTGGCCTTCGAGCGCTTGATCGCGCAGACGCGCCGCCGCCCACAGGCTCGCGGCTGGTCCGCTCACCGACCAAGTCGCCTGCCCACGCCGCTCGGGTGCGAGTGCGACGCGAATGGGGTCGTCATCGGTGACCACCGGCGCGTCAGCCTCAAGCCGCGCCATCAGGCCGTCGGCGGAGCGCGCATCGACGGTGGCGGTGAGGCGTGACGGGGTCAGCTCAGCGTCGATGCGCATCCCGAGGGCGGCGCGCTGGCGGCCGGCGAAGCGCACATCTTGGAGCGCGAGCGCGGCCTCTCCGGCAAGTCCGCTGCCTTGGTTCGCCAATTGAACGCGCCCGTCGATGCGTCCGGTGGCGCGTTCGTTCCAAATCGCGGCGAGCGGGGCGAGTGGGGCGTCCTCCGCGCGCGCTTCGCCATAAATGCTGCGCGCGCGTTCGCGCCAGGTGGCGCTGACGACGCCGTCGCCCATGGCGACATTGAGCGAGGCTTCGCGCGCGCCGTGCATGAGCCGCGCACGGATGGGCGCCCGGGTGAATACGTCGGCGCCCGCGAGGACGCCACGGCCGTCGGCGCTGACCGTGGTCGCGTCGTCGTCAAGAGCGACGATGGCCGTGCCAGCGAAGGTGAGCGGGGCTTGACCGAGGCGCCCGCGGACATCGTACTCGGCGGTGATCGCGCTCATCGGGCCGTGTGCACGGATGTTTGCCGCGCGCAGCCGCAACGCGCCGAAGCGCGCGTCGGCGAACTGCGCATCGAGGCGCACGGTCGCCGGCTCGAGTCTGAGCGATCCCGCGATCCGGCCGTGAGTATCCGGCGTAAGTCCGTCGAGGGCGCCGTCGATGGCGAGGTCCGCGTATGCGCCGTCCGGCGTGAAGCGAGCATCGCCGCGCGCACGCAGTGCGCCAAGCGTTGCCTCAAGTTGATTGAGCGCAAGCGCGCCCGCGGTGATGTCGACATCGGCGGAGGCGGTGGCCGGTTGGCCGAGCGCCCGACCTTGTATGTCCGCGCGACCCGCATACCCGTTCAGCCCCGGCGCCAGCGTGAACGTCACCGCCGGTTGTTCGATAATGACGCCGCCGGCATCAAAGCTCGACAGGTTTGCAGTCGCATTGAGCGAGGGTCTGGCGAGGGGGCCGCTCAGGCGACCGGTCGCGGTGGCCGCGCCGACGATTTGCGCGCCGCCCAAATCGAGCGGACCTTGTGCGCTGGCTTCGAGCGCAAGATCGGCTTGTCCGCGCACGATGCGGCCCCTCGCCCCGGCGCGCACCCGTGCGCCGTCAACGCGCGCATACGAGACCGTTACGCCGCCATTCTCGTAAGCGAACCGCGCGTCGAGCCGCGGCGCTGCGCCAAGCAATTGCGCCACCAGCGCTGGCTTGCCGCCAACGCGCGCCGCTTGCCCGTCGATGCTTGTTTGCCAAACACTGTCGTCGCCGGCGAATGCGCGCCAGCGCCCGGCTGCTTCTCCTTCAAGCTCCAGCGGCAGCGCCTGCAGGCGCCTCACGCGCCAGGCGCCGGAGAACTCCCCGTCGCCGCGCGTAGCCCAGCCTTGCGCATCGATCGCGAGCGCATCGCCACGGAGGGTGGCGCGTTCAAGCGCGTAGCGAGCACGGCCGCGATCATAAGACATTGCAGTCTCAAGCCGGGCGCTGGCGAAAAGCCCAGACGCACCTTGCGGTGCGGCGAGTTCGGCCGACAGCGTAAAGCGCTCGTCGTTGAGCGCCAAGCGCACGGGGCCGGACAGCGATACGGCTTCTCCCAAAGCCTCGATGCGGGACACGGCAAGCGCACCCTGGATCGCCGTGGTTCCGCGCGCGCGGCGCAGCTCGCCTTCGAGCCTCGCCGGGCCCAGCGTGAACGGCGACTCGCGCGCAATGTCGGATGCGCGTTCTGTTGAGGCGATGATGCGCGCGGGGCCAACCAGGTTGCGCTCTTCGTCCAACTCGCCCTCAAGCTCGGCGGTGAGAAAGGGCGTCTGCGCGCGGGCGGTGAAGGCGCCGACACGCGCGCCGGTGGCTTCAAGCGCGACACTGGCCCCGATGCGGCGAGCGAGGCTTGCGAGCGCGGGCAGGCGGGCGAGCTCGGCGCTGCCGGTCAGCGACCAGCGCGATGGCGTCCAGGTCGCGGTGCCTTGCAGCAGCGCGGCGTCGCCGACATCAGCGCTGTAGGTGGCTTGCCCGGTTTCGGCCGTGCCTTCGCCGCGCGCCTCAGCGCGCATGCCTTCATCGCCGATGCCGAGCGCGCGGGCGAAAACGCCGCCCGGCGCGCTGTAGGCATCGGCGCTAAGCGCATAGCCGTCATCGGGACGATAGAAAATTCTGAGCCGATCCGCATCGGAGTCCAGCCGGCGTGCATCCGCGCTGAGCATTTGCAGCGAACCGCCGCGCAGGTCGATCGCCAACGCGGTCGTGAACTGAGCAGCCGCACCGAACACCGGCTCGTCCAGCGTGACCGTTCCGATGGTTCCCGCGCCGACGTGCACATCGAGCTTGACGTCGGTTGGGGGCCGCCGCTCCGAGAGCACGGGGCGGCGTAGCACGCGCGCGTTGGCGATCGATGCGTTGCTGATGTCGACCGCGCCGAAAGCGAGTCGGGCCGGATTCCAATCGAGCGTTATGTCCTGCGCTTCGAGCCACACCCCCTCTGCATCGGCGATGCTCATCTGTTCGGCGCGCAGAGCGCCGATCCATGACCCGGTTACGCCATCGACCTTGATGCGGCCATAGCGGCCGATGCGCTGCCCATCGGCAAGCTGATCGGCCAGCCATGGCGCGGCGGGCCCGACGGCGATGCCTGCGCCGGCGATCAGTGCGCCACCGGCTGCGAGCCCGATCCAAGCGCGGCGCTTCATCAGAACGCCTGCCCAAGGCTGACATAAAGCGCGTAATCGTCCTCGGCGCCACGATCGTCGTTGAGGGGCGCGGCGACGTCGACGCGAAGCGGCGCAAAGCCAAGATTGTAGCGAATGCCAATGCCGACGCCGAAAGCGAGATCGCCCGCGTCGCTCCAATCGTCGAAGGCATTGCCGCCATCGACGAACGCGACCGCGCCCCAGCGCTCGGCGAAACGCCAGCGCGCTTCGAGCGAAGCCTCAAGCGCGCCTTGCCCGCCGGGTGCGAGACCCAACGCGTCGCGCTCAAGCGGATAGATCGAATTGTACTCATATCCGCGCACCGAGCCGCCGCCGCCCGCGTAGAAGCGGCGATCCGGGGGCACGTCGTCAACGCTGCCAGACACAGCTTCGAGCCAGCCGGCGTGGATCCGTGCGGCGAGGGTGAGCGAGTCAGCGCGGCCGAAGGTCTCGTAACCGCGGGCTTCGGCGATGGCTCGCACGAAGCCGAGTGTCTCATCGCCGGTGGAGACGGACGGCTCCACGCGCAGTTCGGTGATCGAGCCGTCGCGCGGGTCGAGAGTGAACTCGGTGGTGTCCCGGCGCACCGCCCCGAAGCCCGAAAGCACCAGCGCTTCGGTTACCCCGCCCGCGAGATCGTCATACTCATCGAACGCCAGACTCGCGCCGTACGTGGTCGCGGTGCGCAAGCGGCGCGATGCGTCCACGGATGCAAACACCGACGCGCCTTGGCGCGCATAAGCATCGAGGTGTTCGCGGATGGCGGAGGCGCCGTACCTGATGGTTTGGCCGCGGCCGGCCGCGTGCGGGCGGCGCAACTCGACATCGACGCTCTGTTGCAGCTCGGCGAGGATGACACCCACAGTGAGTGGATCAGCGCGCCCCGAGACGTTTCGGCGCGTCCATTCTCCTTGAACGCCGACGCCCTCAGTCGTGGAATAGCTGACGCCGAGTTCGTAGGCGTTGCGGCGCGCGGGTTCAAAGCCGAGCACGACATCGCGCAGGCCGTTTTCGTCGGGGGGCGCCAGTTCCGTAGAGACGCGCGTCACCGCGCCGGTCGCGCTCAGGTCGCGTCGCAGCTGGGCGAGCGCTTCCGGCGTGTAGGGATCGCCGGTGTCCCAGTTTTGCAGGTCATCGACAAAGCCGTGGCGGAACACATCATCAGGGTCGGCGGTTGCATCGCCAAGACGCACGCGCGCTTGCGGTGAGAACGCGAACTGAGCGGTGACAACGCCCGAGGCGTGATCGACAATGATACGGCGCTCCCCCGCCTCAGCGTCGGCATAGCCCGCTTGCTGCAGCGCTGCGATAGCGGCGGCCTCCGCTTGCAATACAACGTGCGCCCGCGCGGGGGCGCCGGCGCTGACAGAAGACAGCGCGTCGGCGACCGCATTCGACGCCTCCGTTGATGGCGGCGCGTCGCCGTAGCTTACTTGCGGCGCCGCGAAGGTGAAACGGCGCCCCGGCGCGATGACGATGCGCGCGGCAATCGGATTGTCCTGCGCTTCCGGCGTTACCGTCGCTGCGTAATAGCCCTCCGAACGCAACCAGACGTGCGCGCGTTCGGCAGCTTCCTCGGCGATCCGCTCGGCGTCGAAAAGGTCCTCGGGCTGTTCGCGATCGGGGAGCAGATCGCGCAGCGTTTCGCGCATCTCATCGTCGATGCCTTCGACGACGACCGGCGTCTCTGCATGAGCGACGCAGTTTTCAGCGGTGACGCCGATGGCCGCGACGAGCGCGGCGGCGGGAAGAACAGGAAAAGCGCGCATCGCGAACCAGATCAAAGCTCGCGCGGCGGAGGTTAACGCATCATCAACCATCGGTGCGGGGTCCCGCGCCCCCGCGCCGTGTTACTCAAAGCAGCTGTTGGGAACTATGGAACAGTGCAGCAGGCGCATGACAGCGCCTTAACCCCAGGGACCGCGACGGTGATCGCGCTCCCCCCATGGCCCCGGAGACGACGAGGCCGCGATTGTTGGCCGGCCGAAACGCTTCGCCATGTCCATCAGCTGAGCAATGCGGTTGCGGGTGTTGGGGTGCGTCGAGAACAGATTGTCGGCGCCGCGGCCGGAGAGCGGGTTGATGATGAACAGGTGCGCCATGGCCGGGTTGCGCTCCGCGTCCATGTTCACCCGCTGGCGGGCATAGGATTCGATCTTCTGCAGAGCGCTCGCCAGCGCCTCGGGCTCGCCGCCGATTTCAGCGCCGATCCGGTCGGCTTCGTACTCGCGCGCGCGGCTGATCGCCATCTGCACCAGCGCCGCGGCCAGCGGCGCCAGCAGCATGATCAGCAAACCCGCGATCGGGTTGGAATTGCCGTTGCCGTCGCGCGGGGCGAAGAAGAAGGCGAAGTTGGCGAGCATGGCGATGGCGCCGGCAACTGTGGCGGTTACCGTCATCGTGAGGGTGTCGCGGTTCTTCACGTGCGCCAACTCATGCGCCATGACGCCGCGGATCTCCTCGCGCGACAACAGCCCGAGCAAGCCGCTGGTGGCCGCGACCGCTGCGTTCTGCGGGTTTCGCCCGGTCGCAAAGGCGTTCGGTTGCGGGTTGTCGATGATGTAGATCTTCGGCGCCGGTAGCCCGGCGCGCTCGGCCAGCATCAGTGTGTCCTGCACATAGGCGCGCACGCGGGGGTCAGGGTGGTTCGGTTCTGCTGGCTGCGCGCGGAAATGGCGCAGGATCATTTTGTCGGCGTTCCAATAGGCGAAGATGTTCATCGCGCCGGCCACGCCGAGCGCGATCAGCATACCGCTTGCACCGCCCAGCCAGTATCCGAGAGCGCCGAACAGGGCAGTCAATCCGGCCAGCAGCACGTAGGTCTTGAGATGGTTCATTGAACTCCTCACATCGACTACGCGCGTATATCGAGAGCCGAGGAGGGCGCTTCAATATGGCCGAAGGCGAAACCGAGCGACGCAAACTCACGCCGGAAGCTCAGCGCGCGCTCGCTGAAGCCGAGGCGCGGCGCAAGGCCGAGCAGGCGCTCGCGCCTGAAGTCGGCGGTCGCGATGGTCCAGAGCCGACCCGGTACGGTGACTGGGAGCGCAAGGGCATTGCCGTGGACTTTTGAGCGGCGAACCGGGGCGCGTAACCAAACGCAAAGCCTCTTGGGCGCATTTACCATGCTGGGCGTTTGCCCAAGGCCGTGAAAAGGCGTAAACGCGCGCCCCGAGGTGGGGCGGTTAGCCGCCTTATAGGGGATGTTCTCATGGCGCAGGCGTCAGCCGGCGCGCCACAGCCATCGGACCGCAACGGATCCAACGCCAAGGCCGGCGCCCATGGGGCGGCGGCGCACGCCGGGTTTTGGACCCTCGTTATCGGCTGCATCGGCGTCGTCTACGGCGACATCGGCACCAGCCCGCTCTATGCGTTCAAGGAATCTTTCCTCCACATTCTCGATCAGGGCCAAGGCGCGACGCGCGAGGAAGTGCTCGGCATCATCTCGCTGATCTTCTGGGCGCTGATGATCGTGGTGACGCTGAAATACATCGTCATCGTGCTGCAGATGGACAACAAGGGCGAGGGCGGAACGCTTTCGCTGATGGCGTTGGCGCAGCGCGCGCTTGGCAAGCGGCCGGCCCTGCTGTTCTTGATCGGCGTCATCGGCGCATCGATGTTCTATGGCGATGCGATGATCACGCCGGCGATCTCGGTGCTGTCGGCGGTCGAGGGTTTGCGCGCGGTGCCGATGCTTGGGGATGGCATCGACCCCTTCATCCTGCCGATCGCGGTCGGCATTCTGGTCGGGTTATTCGCCGTCCAAGCACGCGGTACGGGAACCATGGGGCGCTATTTCGGCCCCATTACCAGCGTCTGGTTCGTGGTGATGGGTGCGCTCGGCGTGATGCACATCGTGCGCGAGCCGGGCGTGTTCGAAGCGCTGCTGCCGACCTACGCGCTCAGCTTCATGTTCACGCACGGTTGGCTGACGTTCATCGTGCTGGGCTCGGTGTTCCTCGCCGTGACCGGCGCGGAGGCGCTCTACGCCGATATGGGGCACTTCGGCCGCCGTCCGATCCGCGTGGCGTGGATGGGGCTGGTGCTGCCGGCGCTGACGCTGAACTATCTTGGACAAGGCGCTTATGTGCTGGGAGAACTGGGCGAGATCAACACCGCCTACGCCGCGTCCGAAGTGGCGGGAGAAACCTTCGAGTTCACGCCGTTCTTTCTGATGGCGCCGGAAATGCTGCGTCTGCCCCTGGTGGTCCTGGCGACGGCGGCGACGGTGATCGCGAGCCAAGCCGTGATTTCCGGCGCCTTCTCGCTGACCCAACAGGCGATCCAGCTCGGCCTGTTGCCGCGCATGGAAATTCGCCGCACCTCCGAGACCCAGGCCGGCCAGATCTACATGCCGCAGGTGAACTGGATGCTGCTGGCCGGGGTGCTGTTGCTGACGATGGCGTTCGGATCTTCGACGCGGCTGGCCGCAGCCTACGGCATCTCCATCACCACCGAGATGCTGATGAGCACCTGCATGATGTTCATCGTCATCTGGAAGCTGTGGAAGCAGCCGGTTTGGGTGGCGTCGGCGATCGTGGCGCCTTTTGCCGTCGTCGAGCTGATCTTCCTCTCGTCGAATCTGCAGCGGGTGATGTCGGGCGGTTTCGTGCCGATCATGCTGGCGGTCGGCCTGTTGATCGTGATCTGGACCTGGGTGCGCGGCACGCGGCTGCTTGCGGAAGTCGTGCGCCGCGACGAGCCGCTATCGAAGCTGTTCGAGGCGCTGTCGCATCATCCGCCGCATCGCGTCCGCGGCGCGGCGATCTTCCTCACCGGCGACCCCGATACCGCGCCCGCCGCGCTCATGCACAATCTCAAGCACAATCAGGTGCTGCACGAGCAGATCATCATCCTCACGGTGAAGACCGTGAACATGCCGCGCGCGCCGGAGAGCGAGCGCGTCAAGATTGAAGACTACCTGCCCGATGTGAAGCGGGTGACGCTCACCTTCGGGTTCATGGAGACGCCGAACGTGGTCAAGGCGCTGACCGAAGCGCGCAAGCACGGGCTCAAATTCGACATCATGAAAACCAGCTTCTTCCTGTCGCGCCGCACCATCGTGCCGAGCGAGAAGAGCGGCATGCCGCTCTGGCAGGATCATCTGTTTATCTTCCTGGCCCGCAACGCCACCAACGCGACGGACTTCTTTCATATTCCGAGCGGGCGCGCGGTGGAGTTGGGCAATCAGGTGATGGTGTGATGGGCGCCTATGCTGCGTTTCGAGCATACGCCTTAGGTCTGTTAGCTGGGGCTTTCGTCTGCACTTTCTTGTTCGCACTGAGTGGGGAAGACGTTTTTAGCGGAGGAGTCTGGTTCTTGCTCACTTATGTTGTGCTCGGCGGACTCTTCAGCCCGCTATACATAGTTGGAATAAAGATCGTTCGTAAGCGGGAGTGGGAGCGTCCGATGGCGGACGTGATCCTTGCCGTCGGTTTAGCCTTGATGGTTTGGTTCGTGATGAATGCGCAGGCGATCGGGCAAGGCGTATTTTTGTTGCGTGATCTTGCATTGTTTCTTTTGTCTGGAGGCGTCTCGGGCCGGCTCTATTGGTCTTTAGCGGGTCAGCCGGAATCTCCCTACGCCACAGGCTCGGGAAGCGCTGCTAAGCTCCATAACCCTTGAGAATAGTAAGCTTGCCCCCCAAGCAACAAGCGCCGCTGAGCAGCTTGGATCAGCGGTAAAGATAACCCGCCCCCAACCCCATTCTCTGGCACGCCTGCGCCGGCGGGGCGGTGCGCAAAACGATGCGGTCGCTGACAGCGCCCGCCGCGCTCAGCAGCGCTGCTTCGCCGAAGCGCAAGCGGTGGCGGGCGTCGAGCCCCAAGATAGCGCGCGCCCAGTCGGGCGTGATCTCCACGGCGGCGCGCACGATCAGACGCTGGAGCGCGCGGACCGGCAACAGCGGCGCTGCGCGCATGATGGCGAGAAACTCGAACACGATGTCCGAGCGCTCGAGCTTGGACCCCATCAGCGCGAACAATGCGTCCATCTCCGCCGCAGACCGCGGCGCTCCGGTGGCGCCGTAGAGCGCCGAGGGACCCGCGCCTTCGGCGAACAGCTGGTCGCGTTCTGCACGTGAGAGCGGACGAACAAAGCGATGATAGGCTTCGAAGAAGCCCCACGCCGCCGTGCCCTGCACCCAGTTCAGCAGCTCGACATTGTCGGCGCGATAGGCCGCCCCGGCCGGGGTTTCGCCCGCAACATGCGCATGCATGCGGTTGACCCGCGCGATCATCGCGCGCGCGG
Organism: Hyphomonadaceae bacterium; assembly: GCA_019753175.1. GTDB lineage: Bacteria > Pseudomonadota > Alphaproteobacteria > Caulobacterales > Aquidulcibacteraceae > Vitreimonas. The sequence continues at coordinate 4,985 of JAIELK010000034.1, read as the reverse complement.
CGTCCGATGGGGCGTACACGGTGACCATGGTGGCGTAGCCGGTGCGCCGCACGCGCCGCACCGGGTCGCCGCGAAACGCGGTGTGCTCCCACACGCCGGTGCGCACGCGCGGTTCGGCTAGTTCCAGGATCACTGCCGCGACGCCGCCGACCGCCAGCGCCACCGGGTTCTTCATCACCCGCCAAGTCAGCGAATCGTGTGCGAACAGCGCCGGCGCGCCGGCTGGCTGAGCGAAGTCGACCGCAGGCACGCCGGGCGGTGCGTCGAGATACGCGCTGAGCTGATCGATGACGCCGGGCATTGCGTCATAACAGCATGGTTGAGCGGCGAAGCCATGGCGACGCGTTGATTTGGCGCGGGCGTCGTGAAAGGAAGGCGCCGCACGAGAGGGACCATGTCGCAAGCGAAGATCAACACAGTGGTGCTCGCCTATTCGGGCGGCCTCGACACGTCGATCATCCTGAAGTGGCTGCAGGAAACTTATGGCTGCGAGATCGTTACCTTCACCGCCGATCTGGGGCAGGGGGAGGAACTCGCGCCGGCGCGCGCCAAGGCGCTGGCCATGGGCGTCAAGCCGGAGAACATTTTCATCGACGATCTGCGCGAGGAATTCGTGCGCGATTTCGTCTGGCCGATGTTCCGCGCCAACACGCTCTATGAAGGCCAATATCTGTTGGGCACCTCGATCGCGCGGCCGCTGATCGCCAAGCGCCAGATCGAGATCGCCAATCTGGTCGGCGCCGACGCGGTGTGTCACGGCGCTACCGGCAAGGGCAACGACCAGGTGCGCTTCGAGGTCTCGTACTATGCGCTGAAGCCCGACGTGCGCGTGATCGCGCCGTGGCGCGAGTGGAGTTTCGAGGGCCGCCCCGACCTCATCGCTTACGCCAAGCAGCACGGCATCCCGATCGCCCAGGGCAAGGAGCAGGCCGCACCATTCTCGATCGACGCGAACCTGTTGCACACCTCGAGCGAGGGCTTGGCGCTGGAAGATCCCGATGTCGAAGTTCCTGACATCGTCTCCAAGCGCGGCGATCGGCGCACCATCACGCCGGAGGAAGCGCCGGATCAGGCGGAAACGATCACGCTCGCCTTCGAACGCGGCGATCTGGTCGCCATCAACGGCAAGGCCATGAAGGCGCACGAGCTGCTCGCCGAACTGAACCGCATCGGCTCAAAGCACGGCGTGGGCGGGCTCGATCTGGTGGAGAACCGCTATGTCGGCATGAAATCGCGCGGCTATTACGAAACCCCCGGCGGCACGGTGCTGTGGCACGGCCACCGCGCGATCGAGAGCATCACGCTCGATCGCGGCGCCATGCATCTGAAGGACGAGCTGATGCCGCGCTATGCGTCGCTCATCTATAACGGCTTCTGGTGGACGCCCGAGCGGCGGATGCTGCAGGCGGCGATCGACGCGAGCCAAGCCAGCGTGACGGGCGAAGTGAAGCTGAAATTGTACAAGGGCGGCGTGCGCGTGATTGGCCGCGCCTCGCCATACTCGCTCTATTCCAAGGCGCTGGTCGGCTTCGACGAAGCCGGCGGCTACAACCAGAAAGACGCCGAAGGTTTCATCAAGCTCAATGCGCTACGGCTGCGCATATTGGCGGAGCGCGACCGCAAAGCAGGCAAGAACGAATAGCCCTCAGCGCAGCAGCAGCGCCGCGGCGATCACCAGCACGAACAGCGTGAACAGAACGGGCTTCACGAAAGTCTGCGGGCGTCGCTTCAGCGTGTCCAGGAAGCGGGCGCGCTCAACGGCGGCGTTCTCGCGCCGCCGGGTCTCGGGGGTTCGTCCGTCCGTGTCTCGCCAGCCGCTCATGGCGTTGGCGTAATCGGCGTGGCTTTCAGATGCAACGCGCCCGAGAGGTCAGAGCACCAACCCGACCAGGACTGCCGCGTAGTGGCCGGCCGCGCCCAAAATCACGCAGGCATGCCAGATCGCGCGCCGGAACGGCAGCGCGTGGTTGAGATACAGCAGTACGCCGACCGAATAGGTGGCGCCCGCGACGATCAGCAATCCGATCGCGAGCGGCGGCAGCGAGGGCAGCACCGGCCCTAACACCAGAACAGCGAGCCATCCGAAAGCGAGATAGATGAGGCACCAGGCCTTGTCGGAGAGGGACCACAAAACCTTCCCGGCGGCGCCGGCGAGCGCGGCGATCCAGATCGCGGCGGTCACGCCGATCGCGAAGTTTGGCGGCAGCAACTGAATGGTAAATGGGGTGTAAGAACCGGCGATCATCAGGAAGATCGCCGCTTCGTCGATCCGGCGCAGGACACGCCGGTAACGCGACGGCCGCGTGAGGTTGTAGAAGGCCGACGCGGCGAGCATGGCGGTCAAGCAGAGCGCATAGATCGCGCCTGCCGTCGCCATCGGGACGCCGCGATTGAGCAGCGCCACCGTTACGAGCAGCCCTCCGCCCACGACCGCCGCGACAATCCCAAACGCATGCACAGCGCCGTCTGCAGCGTGTTCGCGCCGGTTGGGATAGTGCTCGGCGAGCTCGTGCTCGTCAGCGGTGAGTAGGTCGGCCAGCGCCATGCGGAGCGAAGTCCCTGTCAGCATTCTGCGGAGGGGATGCAGCAAATGGGAAGATAGTTCCCCCGCCTTAACGTTAGATGATGCGAACCGCGATTTTTGCATCACACTTCTGCGCTATGAGCGCGCCTTCGCCGCAACATTAAGCAAGAATGCGTGAACGCAGCTGGCGCCGATCTCGCACCGGGTCTGGCATGACCGCCACCAGACCTTCCGCCTTGCGTGCCGAAGCGCGTGTGCTCGCCTTCGCCGGAATGGTGACGCTCGCGGTGAGCTTCCCACCGACGATGAGCGCGGCGCTGTCGGCGCTCTTCACCCAGGGGCCGCTGCCCTGGTCCGCGCTGAGCCTAGGCGGCGTCGCGCTGGTCTCCGGGTACGTGGCCTGCCACTTGGCGAGCGGGCGGTTGATGCTGGCGCGCGTTCGCGACGGATGAGAATTCGCAGCAGCCTTGCGCGATGGGTGCTAACGGCGACTTTGCATTGACTTGGTAATACTTCTGCATTCAGCCTGCTGATACTTGTCTAAGGTCAGTCGTGCAGGAGAACGCGCTGTGCAGCAGGACGAGATGGAATTGCGGCTCAAAGGCTGGCGTTTGGCCACGGCCGAGGTGCTCTATTATCTCCCCGATCATCCTTCATTGCTGCAGAGCTTTCTTTGGCAGACGCTTGATCTCGCGCCCAACTATCCGCGCATTCACAAGTTCCTCGACTTCTGGCGGCGCGAGATCGACGCGGTGATCCATTCGGTGCGCCTGGCGACGGGTGAGACGCTGGCGCCGCCAAAGCTGCAAGCCGCCAGCGTTTGGGTTCATCACTAGAACGCGATTGGACAAGCGCCCCCTCGGCTTCGTATCGAGGGGCATCCTCACGAACGGAGAGTTCGATGCGCTTTGCCATCCTTGCCGCCGCGACCGCGTTGCTGGCCGCATGCGCCACCGCGACCCCATACCAGCCCGCCGCGCCGGAGCGGGGCGCCTATGGGTTCACAGAACAGCAAATCGAGACCAACCGCGTCCGCATCACCTTCCGCGGCAATACGGTTACCGAGCGCGAGACGGTCGAGAATTACATGCTCTACCGCGCCGCCGAAGTGACGATCGAGCGTGGCTTCGACCACTTCATCGTCGCCAACCGCGACACTGAAGAGCACTCGCGGCTGCAGGGTGTCGGCACACGCCCCCGGTTCGGCTTCGACTATTGGTACTTCTCGCCGCGGCGGGGCTGGAGCCCGTGGTACGATCCGTTCTGGGATGAACCGGCGAGCTATCGTGAAGTGACGCGCTATGAAGCGGTGGCCGAGATCGCCATGTTCCACGGGCCAAAGCCGGTGGAGGATGCCAACGCCTTCGATGCCCGCGAGGTGCAGCGCAACCTGCAGGGCTCGATCGTTCGCCCGCCGCCGCCCGCAAACTAGGGACCGTCGACCGCGACGCCGCGTTCGCGAAGCAGGTCGATGACGCTGTCTTCGCCAACGAGATGGGCTGCGCCGACCGCGATGAAAATGCGGCCCGAGCCTGCAAGGCGTCGCTCGATCTGACCGGCCCAATCGCGGTTGCGCTCGATCAGAATGGCGTCGCGGATGGCGGGGCCGGCGTCCGCCCATTCTGCGTCGAGCGCCGCTTCCAGCGCGGCGACGTCGCCCTCCGCCCAAGCCCGATCGAGCACGGCCATCGCCGCGCTCCCGCGCTCGAGGTCGTGCAGCGTCGCGCGCAAGAAGCGCAGCTGCTCAGCCTCGGAGAGATCGGCGAGAACGCGCACCTGCTGTTCGGGCGACTCCAGGAACGACAAACGCATGCCGCGTGTGCGCGCTTCACGGATCAGCACCGCTTCGACGCCGGCTTCGGGCCGGTGGCCGGCGCGCATGGCGTAAGCAAGCGACAGCTGCAGCGCCGTGAGCCATGGGCGCTGCCGGTCGATGGCGGCGATTGGGAGTCCGAGGTTGCGCGCGTGGCGCACCAACGCCTCGGCTTCGCCGGCGTCGAGTTTCGCAGCGAGCGTCTCGCCTGCCGGCAGCGCCCCATAGCGGGCGGAAAAGGCGGCGAACGCCTCGACCGCCGCGGCGCTGGTATCGGTCTCGGTGACGAACTCGTCCGCGCCGGCGAAGGCCGCATCGAGCCGCGGTCCGCGCCAGTCGAGATCGGGCGGCAGCAGGTGCACCGAGCCGAACAACCAGATCTCGCTGTCCGCGTCGGCGATCCGCCAGAGCGCCGGCTCGTCTTGCGCGGCCGGGGCGGGCGCGCAGCCAGCGAGGGCGAAGCCGGCGAGAAGGGCGGCAAGGACGGCGCGCATCGCCTCTCCGTGGAGCGAAGCGGGAGGGCGCGCAAGGCTCGCTTTCGCCGGAAAGCTCGGCTAAAGAGGCCGCCGCTTCGGCTCGCCCGAAATCCGCACCCGTAGCTCAGCTGGATAGAGCGCTGCCCTCCGAAGGCTGCTGTCAACGGGTGAT
>JAIELK010000035.1 GCA_019753175.1 Hyphomonadaceae bacterium | reverse complement strand
CGCCCCGGTCGCGTTCGCCACCCTCTCCCAAGCCGCTCAGATCGTCGCCTAAGCTCCCAGCGACCAGATGCGGTTCAATGGCCAGGGCGCGGAGGAAACTCCGCGCCCTTCGCTTTTTCTGAACATGCTCTGAACGCACCATGTCGCGCGGGTTCAGGGACAAGCAATTAGGGTGCTCATCCCAGTCGAGAGGACCCGACCATGCTGAAGCTGATACTCGCCTTGTTCGCCTTGGTTCAGCCGCTGATCGCGAGCCGTTTCCTGCTCTAGCGCTCGGCAGCCGCTCGTTCGGCGCGGCGCACAATGTCTGCCGCACGCGCGCCCACGAAGCGTTGGGGGTTCGATGGCGGGGAGAGACTTTGCTCTCGTTCCCACCGCTCTATCAGCCGCTTGGCGTTGTCGAAGCCCTCGATCAGCGTATCGCCGCGCCGCAGCGCGTTGTTGAACAGCGCATCGCCGAAGAACGTCCACTCGTTCTGGGGTTGGCATCCGAACGACGAACGATCGGGCGCCGCTGCTGTCAGGACGATGGTGTCGTCATTGGCGAGAGGCGCGATGAAGGCGCCGGAAAAGCAGGCCGAGACGATCACCACGCGATTGCGGATGTTGGACGTGTTCAGCATGCTGCTCAAGTGGGTGGGCCGCAGCCCCGCCACCAAACGGTTGTGCTCGCGCAGGGAGGCGGTGCCGTCAGGCGAGCCATGCGTGGTAATGAACACCACAACCAAATCCTCCGCCGGATCGATCAACGACCCCACGTGACCGATCGCTGCTGCTAAGTTGTTCGGCGTCGCCGCCGGCAAGTTGCGCGGGTTGCCGATGCCGCCGCCAGCGCTGAGCACGATGGAGCGCCCCTCGGCGCCGAGATGCGGGCGCAGAATCGCTTCCGCTTGCGTCGCCTCGCGCTCGAATACCGGGTCGCCCCAGAGCGCAGCGGTGATCATGTAAACATCGAGCTGTCCCGGCCGTTGCGGCGCCAGCGCAGCGAGCGCGTCGCCCATCAGCCGCGCCTGGCGCGCCGCCTCACCTGGCGGCAACGCCAATTCCAGTGCGCCGAACTGGCCGTTGAACGGATCGCGCTGCTGCTGCGCCTGCGCGCCAGCGGCGGCCACACCCCACACCAGCAATGCGATCAGCCACCGGCCCATGTTCTTCTCCTGCGCCGCTAACATCGCCTGCCCTCGCCTTTGCCGCAAGCCGGGTGGCGGCGGCGCCACGTCTGCGCTAGCACTGCGCTGTTGGGGAGCGCCTCATGTCCGAGGAAAACAGCGAACGCGGCGATGGTTATATCGCCGTCCGCAAAGCCGAGCTGGCGGCGGCCATCGCCGAAGCCAGTCCCGGAAACGAGGCTGCGGCTCTCAGCGACCTGCTGCGCCTGCTGGGCGCGCTTTTGCACCATGAAGCGCATGAGCGCCTGGAGGCGCTCAAGACGCTTTATGATCCGCTCGATCCAGACGCGCCGCCGGCGCGCCGCGATGTCAGCGCCGCAGCTTTCGATCGCTTTGCGGAGGCCTTCGGCCAGGCGCTGGCGCGCGCCAATTTCAGTGAGATTGATCCGGAAAGCGTGCAGACGCGCGAAGCGACCAAGCTCTTGACCGGGCTCAGCATCAAGCCCTCGAACGCCGGCATCCGCCGCATCCGCTATTTCGCACGCGGCGCCCATCCGCAAGCTGTCGAACACCGCTCCTGGTTCGGCCTCGCGCGCAAGCAGATCGAGGCCGACATGATGACCGATGTTGTCGTGCTGGTCGGGTTTAAGAACGAGGAAGAGACTCGCCGCGCCGATCGGCGGGTGTTTGCGGAATTGCGACGCGGCGTCCGGCCCGGCGCAGCCATCGTCAAGCACTTCCGCAACGTTGCCTCGCCCGAATTGGTCACGCTGCATCCCGGCGCGAAGCCGAGCATGCGTCCCCGAGACCAAGTGTTCCTCGCGGCGCCGGCTGTCGCCACCGGCGTACCAGTGTTGCTCAATCTGTGGCCTGCGCTAACCGTACTGTTCGCGGTTCTCGCGGCGTTCTTCGGCGCACAGGGCGTGATCGAGGACAGCGATCTGAAGCGCGCGATCGCCGCGCTTTCTGGCCTGATCGCCGTCGGCGCCTTCGTGATGCGTCAGAAACTCAAATACGAAGCGCAATCACTTCGCTATCAGAAGCGTTTGGCCGACACCGTCTATTTCCGAAACCTCGCCAACAATGCGGGCGTGCTCGATCTGCTTGTCGGCGCCGGCGAGGAGCAAGATTGCAAGGAAGCCTATATCGCCTATTGGGCGCTCTACCGCGCTGGCAGAGCGCTGACTAAAGCCGAGATCGACGCCGCCGCGGAGGCGTTTCTGCGCGAACGCTTCCAGCTGCGCGTCAATTTCGAAATCAATGATGCCCTGGCAAAGCTGGAGCGCCTGCAATTGGTGACGCGAGAGGGCGAGACCTATGCCGCCGCCACTCCCGCAGCCGCGCTCGCCCACCTCGATGCAGCGTGGGACGCCCTGTTCAGCTTTTCCGCCCGGCGCTGACCGGCCCGTGTCGCCGCCAATAACACCGTCTCTGGAGAACCTGCATGAATCCGAACAAAGCGCTCTGGGAAAAGGGCGACTTCACCCGCATCGCCGCCGCCATGCGCGACAGCGGCGACGCACTCGTCGCCAGTCTCGACATCACGCCGGGCATGAAGGTGCTCGATCTTGGCTGCGGCGACGGCACCACCGCACTGCCCGCCGCACAACGCGGCGCTGACGTGCTTGGTGTCGACATCGCCCAGAATCTCGTGGCAGCCGGCAATGCGCGCGCGGCGGCGCACGGGCTCTCCAATTTGCGCTTTCAGGAAGGCGACGCCAGCGATCTCCGCGATCTTACTGACAACAGTTTCGATCTGGTCGTCAGCATCTTCGGCGCCATGTTCGCGCCCAAGCCGCACGACGTCGCCAAGGAAATGGTGCGGGTGACGCGGCGCGGCGGACGCATCGTCATGGGCAATTGGATCCCCAACAATCCAACGCTTGTGGCTCAAATCCTGAAGATCAGCTCGGCCTATTCACCGCCGCCGCCCGAAGGCTTCGTCAGCCCTATGACCTGGGGCGTGGAGGCCGATCTGGTCGAACGCTTCGGCGGTGCGGGCGTCTCTGCCGAAGACATCGGCTTCCAGCGCGACACCTACACATTCAGCTTTCAAGGGCCGCCGACGGACTTCGTCGGTACGTTCCGCGACTTCTATGGGCCGACGATGAACGCTTTCGCCGCAGCCGCGCAATCAGGCCGCGCGGCCGATCTGCAGCGCGAACTCGAAGCGCTGTTCACCGCTCAGAATCGCAGCGGCCGCGACGATGTGACGATCATTCCAGCGACATTCCTGCGTGTAACGGTGCAGAAGCGGTGACGCATCAAGCCTGCGCTTCGCGCGCCGTTCCAGATACAATGTCGTGGATCGCCTGCGCGAACACCTCTGGCGGCTGACCGCCCTGGATCATCCAGCGCTGGTTGAAAATCACCGTGGGCACGGCGCGTACGCCGCGGCTTTGCCACAGCGCTTCATCGCGGCGCACCTCGTCGGCGTATTCGTTCGACGTCAAAATCTGTCGCGCGCGCTCGGGGTCGAGGCCAGCGCGCGCGGCGGCATCGGCGAGCACGCGATGATCGCTTACCGGCAGCTGCTCGGTGAAATTGGCGGCGAACAGCGCATGCTTGAGCGCGAGCTGTTTGCCTTCGAGCGCCGCCCAGTGCAGCAACCGGTGAGCGTCGAAGGTGTTCCAGATACGCGTGTCGGGCGCGTAGTTGAACGTGAAACCCAGATCAGCGCCCCGATCTTTGAGCGCTTGTCGCGCCGCGGCCGATTGCGCCGGCGTCGAGCCGTACTTTTTCTGGATGTGCTCGGAGACATTTTCGCCTTCCGGCCCCATCTGCGGATTGAGTTCGAACGGCAACAGATGGATGTCCGCTTCAACCGCACTACCAACTTCGGCAAGCGCACGCTCGAGACCGCGCAGGCCGATCACGCACCACGGGCAGGCGATGTCGGAAATAAAGTCGATGCGAAGCGGCGTGGCCATGAAGCACCTCTATTGCGCATACACCGTGCGGACGTGACCATCCGTATAGCCCAAGATGCGGCGCTCGCCGCGGGGCCAGGTGTGCAGATCGATCACGAAACGCAAGCCTTTGGCGACCCCGTCGGTCACGCCCTCCGGTTCGAGCCGCACCCAGGCGAGCGGCGCATGCGCGGTGGCGCGTGCGCCCGCTTCGTGGATCGCGCCGACAATCGCGTCGCGCACCTCTTTGGGAGGATACTGCAGAAAAACGGAATGATAGACGAGCGTCGCCGCGTCGCCAGCACGGCGCGCAAGCTTCTCGCTTAACCACGCGTCTGCGCTCGCGCGATCGACGCGAACGTCGTGCTGAAGCGCAAGCGCGACCGCGCCATCGAAGCGCGCCAAACGGTCCGGCTGGTCCGGCCAGATGTAGGATTTGAGCCGCAGCCGCTGCACCTCATCGCGGATGTCGAGCGGATTGAGATCGCAGGCGGCGCGTGAGCGAATGTTCGGTCGCGCGTCGACCGCGGGCGCCGGGCCGTGCCAATCGGTGTCCATCACAACCGGGCTGTCGCCACCCCACGACCAAGTCCCCGTGCGGTAGGCAAAGCGATCCCAGTTGAGGTTGAGCCCTGCGCTGGCGCCGATTTCCAACATGTCGATCGGGCCGCTCCATTGTTTGGCGAACGCCAGAAACGCGGTCAGCATCGCGATCGAACGCCGCGTTTCGTTGGTTTGCGGCGCGACCTGCAAAAAGTCGCGCACCCAGTCTGACTCTCGTTCGATGAAGGCGCGCGCGAGCCGCCACACCCGCTCCATGCTCCACGCGGACCCGATCTTTGGATAGGCTGCGGCGAGCGCCTCATCCCGCCCCGTCAATACCGCTGCGTGCAGCGCGCCGGCGAGACGCAAACCGACCACATCGGCGCGCGGATTGGTCGGCCAGTTGTGCACAAGCGGCGCGACCGGGCCGCCCGCTTCCACGTCAGCGGCGCAGTGTTCGAGGAGTTGCCCCGTGAACGGCGAGCCGTAGGCGGCGCAGAACATCGCCTGTTCACGGAAATGAGCGAGGACGCGATCAGCGCTCACCCCCGCTCCACACATAGCGCGATGCCTTCACCGCCGCCAATGCAGAGCGATGCGACGCCCCGCTTGGCGCCGCGCGCTTCCATCGCCGCCAGCAGCGTCACCAGCACGCGCGCGCCGGAGGCGCCGATCGGGTGCCCCAGCGCGCAGGCGCCACCGTTCACGTTGAGCTGATCCAAGCCGATGTTGAGTTCCTTCATCGCGATCAGCGGCACCACGGCAAAAGCCTCATTGATCTCCCAGAGATCGACGTCGCCGATCTTCCAGCCGGCGCGATCGAGCGCCTTCCGGATGGCCGGCACCGGCGCGGACGTAAATTTTGCCGGCTCCTGCGCGTGACTGGATTGCGCGACGATACGAGCGATAATGGGCTTGCCCTGCTCGTTGGCGTCGCGCTCGCGCATGAGCACCAGAGCCGCTGCGCCATCGGAGATAGCCGACGCGTTGGCGGCGGTGACCGTGCCCCCGTCGGTGAATGCGGGCTTCAACGATGGGATCTTCTCCGGCCTGGCTTTGCGCGGCAGTTCGTCGGTCTCGACCCTCACGCCCTTGATGTCGACAGCGGCAATCTCGCGCCGAAAACGGCCCTCGCTGGTCGCGCTTTGCGCGCGGGTCAACGTTTCGAGCGCATACGCGTCCTGTTGCGTGCGCGTGAGCTGATAGTCCTTCGCCGCTTGATCCGCGTAAACGCCCATAGCCAAGCCTTCGTAGGCATCCTCCAAGCCGTCGAGCGCCATGTGATCGAGCATCTTGTCGTGGCCGTACTTCTTGCCGCTGCGATGGCTGGTCAGCAGGAACGGCGCGCGCGACATGCTCTCCATGCCGCCGGCGACGACGACATCCGCCTCCCCCGCGAGCAGCGCCTGACGCGCCATCGCCACCGCTTGCAGTCCCGAACCGCACATCTTGTTGAGCGTCACCGCCTGCGCACCCACAGAGAGCCCCGCTTTCAGCGCCGTTTGCCGCGCCGGCGCCTGGCCCTGCCCCGCCGACAGCACGTTGCCCATGATGATCTGGTCGGCGTCCCTGACGCCCGCTTCCTGCACCGCGGCCTTCACCGCAACGGCGCCGAGATCGGGCGCGGCGAAAGCCGCGAGTTCGCCTTGCAGCCCGCCCATCGGCGTGCGCGCCATGCCGACGATGACAATGGTGTCGCTCATGTGTTTCGCCCTTCTGGATAGATGATCATGCAGGTGGATGTTCCGTGCGCGTACAGCTTGCCGCCCGCATCGGTGATCTTGGCTTCCGCGGTGAGTATCGTGCGCCCGCGCGCCAACACGCGTCCTTCGGCGCGCAAGCGGCCGGTGCTCCCGGTGATTTGGCGTACGAAATTGCCCTTGGTCTCCAGCGAGCCGTAGCCGACGCCGGCCGGCAGCGTCGTGTGTCCCGCCGCCCCGCAGGCGCTGTCAATCAAGGTCAGCGCCCAGCCGCCGTGCACGATGCCCATCGGATTGAGCACAGCGTCGCTCGGTTCGCCCTCGAACGCCACGAAACCGTCGCCGACCTCGACCAGACGAAAGCCAAGCGTCACCGAGATCGACGGCGGCGGATAGCGCCCCTCGACCAGCGCCCGCATGGCGTCGATGCCTGGCATCGCCATCATCTCGCGCGCGGCTTGTTCAGCGTTCATGCGTGCTCCAGCGGCAGTCACTTATCCGGGTGATGATTAGGGTAGCGAATGAGACTTGTCGTCGTGCCGTGGGCGTAGATCTTGCCGACAGCGTCGGTCAGTTTGGCTTCAGCCGTGATCAGGGTTCGTTCGCGGGACACGACGTACGCTTCAGCGCGCAGCCGGCCTGTGTCCGCACGCACGGTCCTGAGCAGATTACCCTTCATCTCCACAGTGTCATGCCCGACGCGCGCGGGCAGGGTCGTGTGAGCAGCGGCACCACACGCGCTGTAGAGCAGCGTCAGCGCCCAACCGCCGTTCACGATGCCGAACGGATTCAGCATGCGATCGCTGGGAACGCCTTCGAAGGCCGCAAATCCATTATCGACTTTCACCAGGCGAAAGCCGAGCGTGTCGCCGACATAGGAATTGTTACGAGGGTTGTCGATCATGGCGCGCATGGCGTCGATGCCGTGCATCGCCATCAAGGGATGGGTATACTTGTCTGATGTCATCTATCCGTCAGTCTTGGTAATCCAGCCGCCGCCGAGCACGCGGGTGCTGTCTTTATCGTAGAACACCGCCGCTTGCCCAGGGGCGACGCCTTCTTCGGGGCCGTGGAGGACAACGGAAACTCCTTCCCCGTTCGTGTGCAGTGTCGCTGGAACCGGCGGCCGGGCCGAACGCACGCGCACGAGGATTTCAAGTCCCTCGCCGGGAGCATCGCCGGCGCCGATCCAGTTCACGTCCCTGAGGGTCATTTGCGTGACGCCCAGCGCCTGCCGTGGGCCGACGATGACGCGCCGCTTGCCGGCGTCGAGCTTCACTACGAACAAAGGCTGCCCCGCGGCGACGCCGAGGCCGCGGCGCTGTCCAACGGTGTAGTTGATGACCCCTTCGTGCTCGCCCAGCACGCGGCCATCGGTGTCGACAATTTCGCCGGGCTCGGCGGCGCCGGGCCTCAGCTTCTTCACCACATCGACATAGCGGCCTTGCGGCACGAAGCAGATATCCTGACTGTCGGGCTTCGCGGCGACACGCAGGCCGAGGTCGTCGGCCAGCGCGCGCACTTCGCTCTTCGGCATGCCGCCGAGCGGAAAGCGCAGGAACGCGAGCTGTTCGCGCGTGGTCGCGAACAGGAAATAGGATTGATCGCGGTGGGCGTCGGCGGCGCGATGGAGTTCGGGGCCTTCGGCGCCTTCGATGCGTTGCACGTAATGGCCGGTGGCTAGGCAGTCGGCGCCGAGATCCTCAGCGACGCGCTTCAAATCCTTGAACTTCACCGACTGATTGCAGCGCACGCATGGGATCGGCGTCGCGCCGGCGAGATAGGTGTCGGCGAAGTCTTCCATCACCGCTTCGCGGAAGCGGCTCTCGTAATCCAACACGTAATGGGGAATGCCGGCGGCGTCAGCGACGCGGCGCGCGTCGCGGATGTCTTGGCCGGCGCAGCACGCGCCCGGCTTGTTGACCGCCGCGCCGTGATCGTAGAGCTGCAGCGTCACGCCGATGACGTCGTACCCCTCGCGCTTCAGCAGCGCGGCGACGACCGAGGAATCCACGCCGCCCGACATCGCCGCGACCACGCGCGTTTGCGAGGGCGGCTTGGCGAAACCGAGTGCGTTGAGCGTGCGCGCGCCGGGGCGCGCGGCCTCTATGACGGTCATGATCTCCTCCTCCCGGGGTCAAGGCCCGGGACGATGGGCGGGATATAAGCGAGCCCGCAGCGCTCCGCCACATGATTATCTGAGGAAGTTGAGCAGCGTCAGCCGCGACAGGTCCACGAACGTCTTCGCCGACGCTTCGTACTGCGCCATCAGCGAACTCAGCCGGATCGACACCTCGGCAAGATCGGCGTCAGCGTTGTTGCCAATTTCCTTGGTCAGAAGATCGGCGCGTTCCTGAAGGCGCAGGAGGTCCTTCTCTGCGCGCTTCTGCAGCGCGCCAATGCGCCCCTCCTCGTCGGTGATGCGAGCAGCCTGCGCGTCGAGCGTCGCGACAAAGTACAACAGGGAATTCTCTTGCGCCGCGCCAATGGGGCGGCCGACAGTACCGCCATTGTCGACCAGCATTTGCTTAAGGCCGCGCATGGCGTCGAACAGGCCTTGCGAAAACTCCGACGCTTTCGGTGAAATCAAGACCGGGGCGCCACGCCCAAGATCCAACACCTGGTTGCGGTCTGCTTCGTTATAGAGTGCGTCCGGCGTTGTTGCAGTCAGCAATTCGTCAAGCGTCGAAACCCGGATCGGACCTGAAGCGCTCTGCCGCTCGCCGGCAAACAAGGGTTGACCGTTCCAACTCTCATTGAGCGCGCTGACGACATCGTTGAACGCCAAGTCCAGTTCAATCGCCACGCCGCGTCCGTCGCCTGCTGCGATGGCTTCGCGAATTCTTTGCGCCAGCGAGCGGGCCGCATCTGAGGCGCGGCCGAGCGCGGCTGCTTGCACGCCGAGGCGGGTTTCCACCTGGGTCATGATCGAGGCCTTCGCTTCGGCGTCAGCGCGAAGGGTACGCGCACTCAGAATCGAAGCTGACGCGCCGCCGAAGCCCTTGAGGTCATCGGCTTCAGCGCCCGTGCTGATCTTCTTGTGCAGCTCGGCGAGTTCACCGGTGATGCGGCGAATGTCGAGCTGCGCCTGGGTCGCAAATCTGAGCGCCATTTCGCCGCTCATGGTTCAATCCTTCTATCGGTAACCGAGCGAAAGCAGAATATCGAGCATGTCGGTGGCGGCCTGAATCACGCGCGCCGACGCGGCGTACGCATTCTGATAGACCGTCATCTTCATCAACTCATCGTCGAGGCTGACGCCTTCCACCTGCATGCGCCGGTCGCTCGCCGCCGTAGCGACAGCCGACGCGCCGCGCTCGGCGCGCTCAGCATCGGCGGCAAGTCGACCGGCTTCGCCGCCGAGCCGCGCGGCGTAGGAGGAGAGCGTCGTCGATTGCGCGCTCAGCAGCCCAGCAGCTGGAAACGCGTGCACTCGATCGCGAGCAGCCAGCAACGCCGCTGCGCCGCGGTTGTCACCAGCCTCCAGCATGATGCTGCCGATGGCGACGGAAAGGTCTGGTCTGCCAACACCAAGCCGTGATGCATCGGCAGAGATGGCGGCATTGACCTCGATGTCGAGCGAACGAGCGCCAATCGCCTGCCTCGACAACCCGTTGAGCGCGGTGAATGAAATGCCCGTGCCGCCGCGCAGCGTGGTGTCGTAGAGCAAGTCGACCGTGAAGGCGGGATTGGCGGCGAACGTCACCTGACCGGTCGCTGCATCGAGCGAAAAGGCGCCGAACTCGCCGAACCCAGTCCCGGTGGCGTTCAGCGCCGCCAGCAAGGCATTGTTGCTGCCGCCAACCAGCGGGCCGGAAATCGTCACCGTGCGTTCGGTCAGGTAACGGCCGTTGGCGTCGCGGACCTGATAGGTGATCGCACCGCCGGACTGAAGCCCGTGCGCGTCGGCGCCGTCGAGACCGCTCTGGAAGAATAGAGGAGTCGAACGCGTCGCAATGTCGTTCAGCCCGAAGAAGTGAGAAAAGCCGCGGCCCGCGCGAGCACTGGGGTCGGCGCTGTCCTGCTGCACGACCACGCCGCCGCCCGGCACGCTCACGCTCATGACGCCGTTGACGAAACTGGCGCCGCCCGACGGCGTCGCCGCGCCAAGTGCGGTGTTGAGTGCGGCCGTGAACGCGCCGATCGAGTTGGTGAACGAATAGGTCGCCGCCGGCGCGACACCGGTGATCGTGCCGGCGTCGAAATCAATAGTGAGGCGCTGGCGCAGAGCGCCGCTGCCATCGGCCACGCCAATGATGGCGTTCCCGGTGAAACCCAAAGCGTCGCCGGCGAGCAACCCGGTCTGGCGACCGGTCAATTGCGACGCCGCGGGCCACGCCGCGTTCTCATTGTGAACGGCGTTGAGCGTATCCGCGATGCCGGCGGAGAATCCGGCGAGCGACTCTGCCAGCCGCGGCAAATCGCGATCGCGTAGTTCCAGCAGTCCCTTGATCTCGCCACTCTGTAGCAATGGTTCGAGATTGATCTGCGCGCCGAGCTGCTCGTTGATGCGAATGACGCCGTAGGCGGAGAAGTCGCCTCCGCTCGGCGTGTATGCAAGCCGCGCAGCTTCTACGCCAACCAGCAGCGCGCCACCGCTGGTGCGCACCTGGACGCCACCGTCGGGCGTTTGCGTAACACGGACATCCATCAGCACGGAAAGCTCATCGATGAGCGCCGACTGCGTGTTCTCCGCCGCCGTAGCATCCGAGCCCGTGCGCGCACTCAGGCGAATTTCCTGGTTGAGTTCGGCAATGCGGTCGATCAGGCTTTGCGCTTCGCCAACGGCGTCGCCAATGCGGCGATCGGCTTCACCCGCGATCGACTGCAGCGAAACGCCGGCGCGCTCGATTTCCTCGAACATCACTTCGAGAGCGCTCACGACGTCGGAGCGCCGCAATTGAGACGAGGGATCGGCGCCCAGCTGTGTGAGCGAGGTCCAGATCCCATCAAGCGTGGCGAACAGCGACGTATCGCTGGCGGGATCGCCGAACGTCGTCTGCGCGCGATCGAGCAAGTCCGCGCGCACCGCGGCCGATCCTTGCTTGGCCTGGGCGATGTGCGATGCCGCGGCGAGGAACCGGTCGGCCGCGCGGCGGATTTCGACCACCTGCACGCCGCCGCCGTCGCCCAGACCGGACCGCGGTGCGAGCACCGTCTCGCCGCGCACGTAGCCGGGCGTGTTGGCGTTGGCGATGTTCTGAGAGGCGACGCCAAGGCTGGTTTGAGCGGCCCTTAGGCCAGAAAGCCCCGACAAAAGGACTGTGCTCAGGCCGGGCATGGGCGCGCCCCCTGCCAATTTTGCCTCCCGACCGGCCAAACTTGCCTAGCGCATGCGCGCGTCGGCAAGCTCTGTCGGTCAGCCATAAGATTATGGTTTTGCACCACTTTTCTCCTGGCGCGGCGACAGCCTCGCGAACCTAGAACGGCGCGCCACAGCGGCAGCAACGCAAGCTTGGCGCCATGGTTAACGCCAGGCAAAAGCTGCCGCCCTCACCCGAGCGAATTTGCCTAACGCCGGCCCATTGCCTGCCTCAACGCCATCTTACACTCTTGATTTAATTGTAGTTTTCTTGGTTACCGCGGTGGCCCGCACCTTGCTTCACCCTCGACGCCGCTCCGTGCGGCTATTTGGGGGACGCGAATGCACACTGCGGCGACAGCCGTAATCGATCTGCCGCCGCCAACGCCGGCGGCGCAACGCCGAACCGCTGCGTCCACGGAGGAGTTCGACGCGCGCGTTGAAGCCGCGCTGCAGGAGGACCGCGCCGCGGAGCCGGAAGCCCCCGAGCAGGCGGACGCGTCTGAACAACAACCTTCGCCGACGCCCACGGCCGAGACGCAACCTCAGCCCGCGCTGCAGACGAACGCCGCCCCAATCGTGCTGCAAATGATCTCCGTGTCCGAAGCGACGCCAGTCATCGGCGACGCATCGACTACACAGGGCGGCGTCGCACCGCACACGGAGCCGGCGCCGCAACCCGCAGCGGTCAACGCCGAGACCGCCAATGCATCCGTCGCCAAGTCACATGACGCGAAGCCCACGACAGACCGCGCGTTCCACGCAAACGCGGAAACCGCGCCGCAACCGCAACTCGATGCGACACCGCAAACGCCCACCACCGCTGCGCAGCCACAAGCGCAAGCGCTTCCAGTTCAGCACAGCGCACAGCCTGCCGCGCAACCGACCGGACAGCAGCAGGACGGCGCCGCCCTGGTGACGCCCGTTGCGCCCCTGACGCAATCCGCAAAGGCGCAGCAACCGAGCACAGCGAAATCGCGCACTCTCGAAGGCGAGCCACTTGGCGCAGAGGGCAAGTCCGACAAAGCGGCGCTGAAACAAGCGCAGGCGCAGGGTCAGCCGCAAGCTGACCCGAAGGTCGCGTCGACGCCCGGCGTGCTCAGGGACGCACCTGCGCCGACCGCACTTGCCCCGGACGCTCATCCGCACACGCTCCTGCAATCCGGCGCACTCTCCGCTGCGCCGGTTCAGACCCCGCAACAGGCGGCGCTCGATGCATCGGTCGCGGCGCGAGCAGCGCCAGCCGGCGCACAAGTCGCGCGCGAGATTATCCGCCGCTTCGACGGCGGCGCCGCTCGCTTCGAGCTCAGACTCGACCCGCCGGAGCTAGGGCGGGTCGAAGTACGCCTCGACGTGACTCGCGATCATCGGGTCACCGCGGTCGTCGCCGCCGAATCGCCGCAAGCGCTCGCCGAATTGATGCGCCACGCGCGCGATCTCGAACAAACCCTGCAGTCTGCGGGACTACAGCTGAGTGAGAACGGCCTGTCGTTCGACTTGCGCGAGCGCGAACGCGGTTTCGAGGACAGGTTGAACGAAACGCGCGTCCCTGGGGACAGCGCTGACGACACTGCAACCACTTCATCCGCGCTCACAGCGCGGCCAATTGGCTACGAACGCTGGCGCGGCGCACGCGTCGATTTGATGGTTTGAGGAGACGGCCATGACAGTTTCGCCGATCGCTCCCAACAGCGCTAACGCAGCAGGCGCGCGAACGCGCCTGTCCGACAATTACGACAATTTTCTTGTACTGCTGACGTCACAACTGCAGAACCAGGATCCGCTGGCGCCGATGGATTCGACGCAGTTCACCCAGCAGCTGGTGCAGTTCAGCCAAGTCGAACAGCAGATCCGCACAAACGAACAGCTTGAAAGCTTGGCGCGTCAGTACCAAGCCGCCACGGCAGGTTCGGCGCTCTCCTATCTTGGCCGCGACGCGATCGTTCAGGCGAGCGAGACGTCGTTCGCCAACGGCGTCGCGAACTGGGCTTACCGCCTTCCGGAGGCGGCCGAGAGCGTCACGGTCAGCGTTCGCGACGCACGCGGTCGCGAGGTCTTCTCAACCACGACCGCACCGCGTACTCAGGGCGAGCACCTCTTCGCTTGGGACGGCGCTACCCGCGACGGCACAACCGCGCCCGAGGGCGTTTACACACTGTCCGTCGTTGCGCTCGACGAGGGCGGCGACGCGATCACACCGAGCATCGCCGTGCGCGAAACCATACTCGGCGTCGACTTCTCTGGAACGATGCCGCTCGTCATCACACCCGCCGGCACGCGCGGATTCGACAAGATCCGCTCGGTGCTCGACGGCTGAAGCAATCAAGCGCCGGCCGAACGCCGGCGTTTCCGCGCAGAAGCGCTCCATGGCTGAAACCTTTGGCGCTCGCGGGATCGACCCGCGCGCGATGGAGCTGGGACTATGTCGATCTATACCGCCCTGCGCGCAGGCGTCTCTGGCCTCACCGCCAATTCGAGCGCGCTCGCCGTCATCTCCGACAACATCGCCAACGTGAATACAGTCGGCTACAAGCGCGGCGGCGTCGATTTCAGCGCGCTTGTGAACGCGCAAAATTCCAACACCACCTACAATGCCGGCGGCGTGCTGCCGATCGTGCGCCAGCAGATCTCCATTCAGGGCTCGCTTGAGCAATCGCGCTCGTCGACCGACTTCGCGCTCTCCGGCGAAGGCTTCTTCATTGTCTCGTCGAACAACCAGCAGCTCTCGAACGGCGGAACGGTGCTGTTTACGCGGGCCGGCTCATTCACGATCGACGCCAACGGCTACATGGTCAATGCGCAAGGGCTGTTCTTGCAAGGCTGGCCGGTGAATTCTGACGGCAGCGTGACATCGAGCCCGACCAGTCTTTCGGCGATCGAGCCTGTCAACATCTCGGGCGTCGGCGGTCTCGCCGAACCGACGGCGAGCGTGAGCCTCAACGCCAACCTCGACTCAGGACAGGCCTCGTATTCCGGTGCGCAAGGTGTGTACGCGCCCGGCGCATTGGCGACCGGCACAATCACGCCGCAGTTCGAAAGCTCAATGGAGATTTACGATAGCTTGGGCGCACCGCGTTCGATCGCCTATGGCTTCCTCAAAACGGCGCCGAACACCTGGGCGGTGGAAGCTTACTCGCGTCCTAATACCAGCATCACGGGGGGTGGGGCCAATGGCGGTCTGCTTGCCAGCGGGACCATCACCTTCAACACCGACGGCACCGTGCAGGCCGTCACTGGCGGCATTGGCGGCGGCGTGACCGTGCCGTGGGCGGCGTCCACTGGCGCCGCCACGCAAAACATCACGATCGATCTCACGACCGGGATGACGCAGTTCTCCAACAGTTTCGGCGTCACCAGCGTCACCGCCGACGGGGTGCCGCCGGGCGATCTTGTCGGTCTGGTTATGGAGGGCGATGGTTTCCTCACCGCCCAATTCTCCAACGGCCGCGCGCGCGCTCTATCAGATTCCGCTGGCGACGTTTCTGAACCCGAACGGTCTGTCCGCCGACCAGGGCGGCGCCTTCCGCACGACGCTCGAGTCCGGCCTTTACAACATCAACGCGTCCAACGCCGGCGGCGCTGGCCGCATTGTCGCGGGCGCGCTCGAGGCGTCGAACGTCGATCTTGCGACCGAGTTCACCAACCTCATTACCACCCAGCGCGCCTATTCCGCCGCGTCGCGGATCATCACCACCGCCGACCAAATGCTTGAAGAGTTGTTGATGATCAAACGCTAGTAGAGAGTTGATGCCGGCAAGGAATGAGTAAGAGATTCCGTGTTCTAATTCGGCACATGCTTCGCGCTCTCCATTAGCGCGCGCCTTAGTCGTTTCTTTAGCCGTTCGATCTATAGTGACGGCTTAAGAACAGGAGAAAGGCGCATGCAGAAGCAACGCCGCTATGATGGGGTGGTGATGGGTCCCGACGGGAATCCCCTCACTTTGGACGATCTGCCGCCGGCCGGAACAACCCGCTGGGTGATCCGCCGCAAAGCCGAAGTCGTCGCTGCTGTGCGCGGCGGCCTGCTCACGCTCGAAGATGCGTGCGCGCGCTATGGCTTGTCGGAGGAAGAGTTCGACGGTTGGCGCAAGGCGATCGAGAAGCACGGCCTGCCGGGCCTCCGCACCACGCGCATCCAGCATTATCGCGCTCCGGGCCTCTGACCTCAGAGTACTGGTCGCATACGAAGCCCCCGTCGCACCCGGCGGGGGCTTTCGCATGTCGCCATGCTTAACCATTGCTTCACGCCGAACCGGGCAATTTCTGCCGACCGGCGAGATTTGCCCAGCCACTGCGGCTGAGGCGCCTCGCCCACTGGGTCGCGGTCGGGGCGAAAAGCTTGAACGGCGTTTTCGATTTCATACTCAAGGCAGGGCCTACCCGGCTCTATGCGGCGCTTGGCATCGCCGCCGTGGTCGCCGCGCTCCTCTTCACGCTCGTGTTGCGCATGGGCGGGGAGGAGAAATCGCTCCTGTTCGCCGGCGTCGAAATGCGCGAGGCGGCGGAGATCACTCAGCGCCTCGAGCAGGCGGACATTCCGTATGAACTGCGCGGCGACGGATCCTCGATCTTCGTCGCCCGCTCGCGTGTGCTCGAAGCGCGCATGATGCTCTCGGCGGAGGGTCTGCCCTCTCAAGGCTCGATCGGCTACGAGATCTTCGACAACCCCGACGCGCTAGGCCAAACCCAGTTTCAACAGAACATCAATCGCCTGCGCGCACTGGAGGGCGAACTGGCGCGGACGATCGCCTCCCTCGACGGCATTGCCAGCGCGCGCGTGCACCTGGTCCTGCCGGAGCGGCAATTGTTTGCCCGCCAGGAAGAACAACCATCTGCCTCGATCGTGCTTCAGTTGCGCCGCGCCGGGCTGACGCCCGGCCAAGTGCGGGCGATCCGGAATCTCGTCGCCAGCGCGACCCCTGGTCTCTCCACCAACCGCGTCACCATAGTCGATGAGGCCGGCGAACTGCTGGCCGCTCCCACGACCGAGGAAGGCGCAGTCGCCGAGGGCGTCGATGCGCGCCAAGTCGCGGTCGAAGAGCGGATCCGCAACACCGTCACCAACATCGTCGAAGGCATCGTTGGCGCCGGCAATGCACGCGTGCAGGTCTCGGCGGAGATGGACTTCAGCCGCGTGAGCGAAACCTCCGAACGCTTCGACCCTGAAGGCCGCGTCGTACGCTCGACCACGACCTCGGAGGAAACCACGACCGACGGATCAAGCTCAAGCGGCGCGACCGCCGCCGCAAACGTACCGGACGCGGGCGGCAACGCCGCAGGACCGAACTCATCAGCCGAGAACAGCTCAAGCCAGGAGACGGTCAACTACGAGATCTCTCGCACGACCCGCACCGAAGTCAGCGAAGGCGGACGCATTCGTCGTCTCTCGGTCGCAGTGGCGGTTGACGGCTTACTCACTCAAGCCCAGGGGCAGAACGCGGTCCCGCAATACGCCCCGCGCAGCGCGGAAGAGATGCAGCGGCTCACGCAGCTTGTGCGCTCGGCGGTGGGTTACAACGAGCAGCGCGGCGACGTCGTAGAAGTCGTGAACACCCAGTTCGCGCGCTCGGCAGACGCGGTTGCCGCCGCTGAGCAGCCTGGCGCGTTCAGTTTCCTCGGCAATTTCGACGTCATGCGTGTCGTGGAGATCGCCGCCGCCCTGGTCGCCTCTCTCGCGTTCGTGTTCTTCGTGCTGCGTCCGCTCATCGCGGGGCTTGTGCGCGGAGGCAACACGGCCCCCCAGGTCCCGGCGCTGCCCGAACCTGATGCCGCCGCCTTCCCCGGCGCGGCCGCACTCGCCATGCCGATGAGCGATCTCGAGCCCTCGATCGATATTGCGCAGATTCAAGGGCGCGTCCGCGCATCGTCGGTGAAAAGGGTGGCGGAGGTCATCGAGAAACATCCCGATGAATCCGTCCAGATCATTCGCGGCTGGCTCAACAATGCGATGTAAGCCATGAACGCTCTGGTCAAACAGAAGCCCGACGACGGCAAGCCCGAAGCCGTTCGCGACACCGAGCTTGCCCGTTTTAGCGGCGTCGAGAAATGCGCCATTATCCTGATGTGCCTTGGCGAAGACGCCAAGGGGCTCTGGAGCCTGCTCGACGAAGAAGAGATCAAGGAAATCTCGCAGGCGATGTCGTCGCTGGGCCTGGTGTCCGCTAGCGTCGTCGAAGCGCTCGTCATCGAATTCGTGCAAAAACTGTCGGGCTCGGGCGCGGTCATGGGATCGTACGAGCAGACCCAGCGCGTGCTCTCCTCTTTCCTGCCGAAGGAAAAGGTCGAGACGCTCATGGAGGAGCTCCGCGGCCCGGCGGGCCGCAACATCTGGGACAAGCTCGCCAACGTCAACGAAGCCGTGCTCGCGAGCTATCTCAAGAACGAGTATCCTCAGACCGTCGCCGTCGTGCTCGCTAAAGTGCGTCCGGATCATGCGGCCAAGGTTCTTGCCGAACTGCCGGAGGATTTCGCCGGGGAATGCGTGGCGCGCATGCTGATGATGGAGCCGGTGCAGCGAGACATTCTCGAAAAGATCGAAGTCACCCTGCGAACCGAGTTCATGTCGAACCTGGCGCGCACGTCCAAGCGCGACAGCCACGAGATGATGGCCGAGATCTTCAACAATTTCGACCGCCAGACCGAGACAAAGTTCCTCACCTTGCTGGAGGAGCGCAACCGCGATAGCGCAGAGCGCATTCGCGCGCTGATGTTCGTGTTTGAAGACCTCGGCAAGCTCGACGCTGGCGGCGTGCAAACCCTGATGCGGGCCGTCGACAAAGGCGATCTCGCCCTCGCGCTCAAAGGTGCTTCAGATTCGCTGCGGCAACTCTTCTTTTCCAACATGTCCGAACGTGGGGCCAAGCTCCTGCGCGACGACATGGCGGGCATGGGACCGGTGCGCCTCAAGGATGTCGAAGCGGCGCAGATGCGGATGGTTGGCGCCGCGAAGGACCTCGCGGCGCGCGGCGAGATCGTCCTGTCAGAGGGCAAGGGCGACGATGAGTTGATCTATTGATGACCACAGTTCGCAAATTCGCTTTCGATACAGAATTCACGCCGGACGGCGGCGTGCTCAGTCACGCCCCGCCGACCTTCGGGCAAGCAGACGTGGACGCCGCTTGCGCTGAAGCCTATGCCCGCGGCGCTCGCGACAGCGTTGCACAATCCGAACGCGACGCAGCCGATGCGCTGCAAGCTCTGGCCGATGCGGCGTCGGCGCTGTTGACGCGTCTCGACGCCGAGAGTCGCGCTATGCGCACGGAAGCCACACAGATCGCCTTTGCTTCGGCGCGCAAGATAGCAGGTGAAGCATTAGAGGCTTTCGGCGTCGAGCGCGCAGCAGCAGCCATTGAGGCGACGCTAGACTTGCTGCGCCACCAGCCGCGCCTGATCGTGAAGCTTTCGCCAGATGCCGCTGAAAAGCTCTCCCCTCGCATCGCTGCGATGACCGAGACGCACGCTTATGCCGGCGCCATTCTGGTGCGCGCACAGAGCGACATGAAGGCGGGCGAAGTCGCCATAGACTGGTCGGATGGCGCTATCGCCATCGACCCCGACGACGCTGCGGCGCGCATCGATACTCTCATCCAAGCAGCGCTCTCTGCGCCCGAGCACTCGTAAAGAGGCCCCATGACCACCGATCTCAAGCTCGAAGATTTCTCACCAGACTCACAACCGGCTACGATGCCATCCGACAGCATGGATCGAACCGCGGCGGACTTGGCGGCGGTGTTCGACGTGCCGGTCAACATCCAAGCCGTGCTCGGCCGATCGCAGCTTGAAGTGGCGTCGCTGCTGCAGCTTTCACGCGGGTCTGTGATCGAGCTTGATCGCAAGGTCGGCGAGGCGATCGACATCTATGTCAACAATCGCCTGGTGGCGCGCGGCGAAGTCGTCGTCGTGGACGAGCGGCTGGGCGTGACCATGACCGAAATCATCAAGGACGGCGACGCTAGCTGAACGCGGCGCGAGGAGAAGAGCAATGCGACTGCTTATTGTCGGCCAGCTCGGCGGTCAGATCTCGGCGGCGACCAAGATCGCGATGGAGCACGGCGCTAAGGTGTCGCATGTCGACACCATAGAACAGGCGACCACTGCGTTACGCGCTGGGCGCGGCGCTGATTTGTTGATGGTCGACGCGCGGCTCGACATCGCGGCGCTGATCGCGGCGAATGAAGCCGAGCACATCGTCGTGCCGGTCGTTGCCGCCGGCGTCGGCATTGATCCGACTTTGGCTGCGCGCGCCATCCGCCAGGGCGCGCGCGAATATATTTCGCTACCGCCGGAACCCGAACTCATCGCAGCAGTACTGGCGGCTGTTTGCGATGACGACCGGCCGCTGATCGTCGCCGACGAAAAGATGAAGCAGGTAATCGCGCTTGCCGAGCAAATTGCCGCCTCTGACGCGTCGATTCTAATCACCGGCGAGTCTGGCGTCGGCAAGGAAGTGCTGGCGCGCCATGTCCATAAGCGGTCAAAGCGGCGCCATCAGGCGTTCATTGCCGTGAATTGCGCCGCCATTCCTGAGAACTTGCTCGAGTCTGAGCTGTTCGGTCACGAGAAAGGCGCCTTCACCGGCGCTGTTGGCCGCCGCGTTGGCAAGTTCGAGGAAGCCGACGGCGGCACGCTGCTGCTGGACGAGATATCGGAGATGGATCTCCGCTTGCAGTCGAAGCTGTTGCGCGCGCTGCAGGAACGCGTGATCGACCGTGTCGGCGGCGGCAAGCCCGTGCCAGTCAATATTCGCGTGCTGGCAACATCGAACCGCGATCTGTCGGGACTTGTCCGCGCCGGCGAGTTCCGCGAGGACCTGCTCTACCGCCTCAATGTCGTGAATTTGCGGGTGCCGCCGCTGAGGGATCGCAAAGACGACCTTGCGGCGTTGGCGGAGTTTTTCATCGACAAGTACGCCAAGGCCAACGGCCGCCCGGCGCGCCGCCTCTCACGCGATGGTCTCGCCCAAGTGATGTCGCACTCTTGGCCCGGCAACGTGCGTGAACTGGAGAACGCCATGCATCGCGCGGTGTTGCTCGCCAATGGCGAAGACATCGGCGCCGACGCCATTCGCGCGCCTGATGGTGCGCCAGTAGGCACGCGTTCCTCCGATGGCCTCGGCGCCGCCATTGAAGCCGGCCAAGCCGCGGCGCGCGCGCTCGTCGGTCGCACCGTTGCTGATGTGGAGCAAGACCTCATCCTTGAAACTCTGACGCATTGCCTTGGGAATCGCACGCACGCTGCGCTCATCCTGGGTATTTCGATCCGCACGCTGCGCAACAAGCTCAAGCTTTACGCCGATGACGGCGTGAGAGTGCCCCCGCCCCCGACCGGACAAGCGGCTTAAGCGATGACTGACGCCGTCCAGCCGCAAGGCGGCAGCTTCTCGCTGGCCGATCTCTTCCGCTTCGTATTCCGCGGCGAGATCGCGCTCGCCGTCGGCGTGCTTGGCATTCTTGCGATCATGCTGGTGCCGCTGCCGGCCTGGCTGCTCGACTTTCTGCTGGCGGTGTCGATCATCTCGTCGATCCTCATCCTGATGACGGCGTTGATGATCAAGAAGCCGCTGGAGTTCACGGCATTTCCCTCCGTGCTGCTCTTGGCGACCCTGCTCCGGCTTGCGCTCAACATCGCCTCGACGCGGCTTATCCTTGCGCACGGCAACGAGGGCGAGCACGCGGCCGGGCAGATAATCGCCGCCTTTGCGCAGTTAGTCATGGGTGGCGATTTCGTCATTGGCGTGATCGTGTTCGCAATCCTGGTGATCGTGAACTTCGTCGTCATCACGCGCGGCTCGACACGCATCGCGGAGGTCGCGGCGCGGTTCACCCTCGACGCCATGCCCGGCAAGCAGATGGCGATCGACGCCGATCTCTCGGCCGGTCTCATCAACGACGACCAGGCGCGCGCGCGCCGCAAAGCGCTCGAAGACGAAAGCTCGTTCTTCGGCGCCATGGACGGCGCCTCGAAGTTCGTGCGCGGCGATGCGATCGCGGGCCTGCTCATTGTCTTCATCAACATCATCGGCGGCATCATCATCGGCGTCGTCTCGCACGGCATGAGCTTCGAAGACGCCGGCCACACCTACACCCTGCTCACGGTCGGCGATGGACTCGTGACGCAGATTCCGGCGCTCGTCGTTTCGGTCGCCGCGGGCCTGCTGGTGACCAAGGCCGGTGTCGAGGGCGCCGCCGACAAGGCGCTCGCAAAGCAGCTCGCCTCCTATCCCGTGGCGCTTGGCGTTGTCGCGGCGTGTGCGTTCGGCGTCGGCGTCTTGCCGGGTATGCCGCTGATCCCCTTCTGGACGCTGGCCATAGCCGCGGGTTTGCTGTCCTGGCGCTTGCGCCAAGCGGGGGTAAAGGCGGACGCGGCGGCGGCCGCGCAGCCAGGGCCCGCGGCGCCAACGGAAGAAACTCCCGCCGCGCAGCTCGCGATGGACGATGTGCGCATCGAACTCGCCTTCTCATTGCTGGCGCTGATCAACGACGTGCAAGGCCGGCGCCTCACTGATCAGATCAAGGCGCTGCGCAAGACGCTGGCGCAGGAATACGGTTTCGTGATGCCAAGCGTGCGCATTCTCGACAACGCGCAGCTACCAGCCGACCACTATGCCATCCGCGTACGTGAAATGGACGCCGGCGAAGGCCGTCTCAAGATCGGCGCGCTTCTGGCGATGGACCCGTCGGGCGCCGGCGTCGGCCTGCCGGGCGAAGCGGTGAAGGAGCCGGCGTTCGGGCTCGACGCCAAGTGGATCGACGAGCACGCGCGCGAGGAAGCAAACTTCCGCGGCTACACCGTGGTCGACCCCGCGACGGTGCTCGCGACGCATCTGACCGAGGTCATCAAAGAACACATGAGCGAACTGCTGACGTTCGCCGAGGTGAAAAAGCTGATCAAGGACTTGCCGAAGGACACCCAAACGCTGCTCGACGACGTGGCGCCGACTCATATCTCCTGGTCCGGCGTACAACGCGTGTTGCAGAATTTGCTAAAAGAGCGCGTCTCGATCCGCGATCTCGGCGCCATCGTCGAAGCGATCGCGGAAGCCGCTCCGGCGATGCGTGACCTCGTCGCCATCACCGAGCACGTGCGCGCGCGGCTGGCCCGCCAGATCTGCCACCAGCACCGTAACAGCGAGAGCGCGCTGCCGATTGTCACGCTTTCGCCGCCGTGGGAACAGGCGTTCGCGGAAGCGCTGATCGGCGACGGCGCCTCGAGGCAACTGGCGCTTGCCCCCTCCAAGCTGCACGACTTCGTCGCTGATATCCGCGCCGCGTTCGAGCGCGCGGCCAAGGCTGGCGAGACGCCGGTGCTGCTCACCTCCCCCACTGTGCGGCCTTACGTGCGCTCGCTGATCGAGCGCTTCCGCCCGTCAACGGCAGTGATGAGCCAGTCTGAGGTTCACGCCAAAGTACGCTTGAAGGCGATGGGGCAAGTGTAGTCGTTCAAAAGACTCGGCGAAGACCACTCGGCGCGTGACTCGCGTCGCAGTGCGAGGCGTCGCATTGAAGCACCGTGGCCAGAGGGACACCCAACAGAGGAGTTTCCCAATGCGCCCAATCATCGCGCTCATCGCTCTTGTCTCCGCCGCCTATTCAGTCGCCAGCCCTGCGGTCGCCCAACCGCAGCTCGGCCCGATTGTCCAGGGCAATCCTGTCGGCCCTCTGGAAAGACAGCCCACGCCGCGACCAAGGTTCGTGGTCGAGGGCCTGAGCTTTCGAGCCCACAATGAAACCGGCTGGGATCGCGCAGGCTCCGACGAGGTCTATGTTGTGTTTGAGGACCGCAACAACGGGCAACGTCGCTTCACGCCCAAGTTCGGAGATGTCGATAGCGGCGAAAGCCGGACCATCGGTCGGCGGCAAAGATGCATCGCGCCACTCGAGTACGCCGGTTTCGATAGCGGAGGCTTTCCACCGTCGACGTGGAGGTGCCGAGCTCCTGGAGAGGCTGGCGGCCTCGACTTCAGCATAACGCTTTATGAGGAAGATGGCTGGAGCCCGATGGCCTGCGCAAGCGCTCCTGGTCAACCGGCGTACAAGAAGAATTGTGATGATGACGAGATCGCCAGTTTCCGGCATAGCTACACCACGGGTGCGCTGCTTACCCTGATGCCCAATGTTGGCGATACGCACATTGTGACAACACCAACTCGTGGCGGCTACGCCTTCACGTTCCGCTTGCGCCGACTGCCCGGCGCCTTCGACCCGCCGCCAATCCTGCAATAACGCCTACCTCGCTTCATGCGGCCGCTTGCAATCGCGAGCGCCGCATGAAGCAGCGAGTCTGAACAACGCATGACGTCTTAGCGATTTTTTTACGCAAAGCAGCGCGCGTTCACTACCCGGAAAGGCTTTTTCGCTCATATCGGCGCATGTCAGGCGCAGCCGCATTGCCCGAGCCGCCTCTACCGCGCACCCGCGCGGCGCCGATCTTTGCGGTCGCCTCCGGCAAGGGCGGTGTTGGCAAGACCTGGCTTTCGACCATGCTCTCGATCGCCTACGGACGCGGCGGACAGCGCGCGCTGCTGGTCGATTGCGATCTCGGCCTTGCGAACGTCGATGTGCAGCTCGGGGTGCGCCCGCAAGCGGACGTGCACTCAGTGGTGCGCGGCTTCCTTGAGCTCGACGCCGCGGTCACGCCGGTCATGGGCGGGCCAGGACGAAGCGGCGGTTTCGACTTGATCGCCGGGCACTCGGGATCGGGCGCGCTAGGCTCGGTAAAGCTGGATGAAGTCTCGCGCATCGCCGCGAGTTTGCCGAAGCTTGCGCCGCATTACGACCGCATCATTCTCGACCTCGCCGCCGGCATCGACCCCAACGTGCTGCGCTTCGCCCGCGCGGCCGATCGCCTGATCCTGGTGACCACCGAGGAGCCCACCGCGCTCACCGACGCCTACGCCATGGTGAAGCTGCTGCGCCTACAAGGCTCGCAGCTGACGCCCTGGGTGGTGGTCAACATGGCTGAGAACCGGATGAAGGGCCGGCGGGTGTTCGATCAGTTCGCGCTCGCCTGTAATGAGTACCTGGGCTTCAAGCCGAAGTTTGCCGGCGCGATCTGCCGCGATCCGCGCGTGCCGGACTCGATCCGAGCGCAGACGCCGCTTCCCGTGCGCCATCCGCAAAGCCAAGCCTACGAAGACGTCATTCGCATCGTCGAAACGCTGAACGCGGGCTAGGTAGTGGACTCATAAGTCCTGGTCCACAGGCGGGCTGAGGCGAGAGCGACGGCGGCGAGAAAGTTGCGGGCGA
>JAIELK010000037.1 GCA_019753175.1 Hyphomonadaceae bacterium | reverse complement strand
TCAGGGTCGCGATCATCAGGCTCAGCATGCGGGTCATGGGTTTGGCTCCTCGTCTCGAAGCGCCATCGCTTCGATGAACAGACCCTACCCCCGGCCTGACCGAGGCGATGTGACCTGAGTCACGCTCGGCGCGAGGCTTGCGCCAGCGCATCGCAGCTGGTTCATATGCGACCAAACGCGTTTGGAGGCGGGGGCTTCCAGCCATGAGCGGCGAAAGCAAACGGTGGGCCTTGGGGCATCGCTGCCTGCGGTGCGGCGTGGACTGCGCGCTCCTCCCCGATCCGAACACTGGCGCCGGACCCGTTGCCCCTGCCGTCACGGGGCTCTTCCATTTCCGGTGTACCGCTTGCGGCGCCGACAATCGCGTCGCCGCAGAAGGCCTTGTGCGGTTTCAGGTTGTAGACCAACGCGATCATGCTGCGTACGGCTTTGACCTATGAACGCTCTTAGACAGTGGATACTGGGTGTCCTCGCTGCCGCAACGCTCGGATTCGCGGTGCTCGCTGCAATCGTGCTCGTGCGCTTCAATGCGCCGCCGCCCGCGCTCGATGGAACGGCGACGATTGCCGGCGCTGACGGCGTGATCGAGATTGTGCGCGACGCACACGGCGTGCCTCACATTTTCGCGACGACGGAGCCGGACCTCTACCGGGGCCTGGGCTTCGTGCACGCGCAGGATCGCTTCTTTCAGATGGACGCGACCCGCCGCTACATGCAGGGGCGTTTGGCGGAACTGGTTGGCGACTTGGGGCTGAAGTCGGACGCGCAAGCGCGGATCATGAACTGGGCCGGCGTCGCAGAAGCACAGTATGCGCGGCTGCGACCCGAAACACGCGCGCTGTTGGAGGCGTACGCGCAAGGCGTCAACGCCCAACTGGCGATTGGACCGACACCGCCGGAGTACGCGCTCTTCTTCGCCGCGCCTGAATCCTGGCGTCCGCTCGACAGCATGGCGATCAGCCTCGCCATCACCAATCAGCTGAGCGGCGGGCGGGAGTTCGATAGTGCGCTCAGGCGGCTCTCGGAGCGGCTTACAGAGCAGGAGATTGCTGAGTTCCTGATCGGGTATCCGGATTGGGCGCCGCGCTCTTATCCATCTCTTTCGAGTAACACGGGCCGCCCGGCGTCGCGCGCCGCCGCCACGGATAGCGAGCGTTCCGGCTCCAACGCCTGGGTCGTCTCCGGCGTGCGCACGGGCACGGGCATGCCGATCCTCGCCAACGATCCGCATCTCCCGCTCGGAGCGCCGGGACCGTTCCACCTGGCGCGTCTGCAAGGACCGAACGGTGTGCTGATCGGCGCTGCGCTGCCTGGCGCGCCGCTGATCGTGATCGGGCGCACCGATTATGTCGCCTGGGGCCTGACGACGCATCAAGTCGATGTCGAGGACGAGCTTCCGCTCGCGGGCGCTGCGATTACCGAAGAGCGCGTCGACATTCGCGTCCGTACGCTTGGTCTGTTTCATCGCACCGTATCATTCACAGCACGCCGCACCGCCGACGGCCCGGTGCTCGAGCCGCGTTGGTTTGACGATCTCGAGGGTCACGAACCGGTCGTGCTCCGCACCATCGCCGATGACGAAGACAATCTCGTCGCTGAAGCGATGAGCGACGCGGCGCGGGCGCGCACGGTTGACGATTTCTTCGATGCGGTGACGCCATGGAAAGCGCCGCTGCAGAACGTTGTTGTCGCCGACGCACATGGCAATATCGGCCTGGTGTCGCCCGGTCGCTTTCCGGCGCGCGATGGAGCGGGCCGTTGGGTCGGAGAAATCCCGACGCCGATACATGCCACCAATCCCGCCGCCGGTTTCCTGGCCACAGCCAACAATCTGCAAACGCCGCGCGACTTTCCCTACCCCATGCCCGGATCGCACGACGCCTATCGCGTCGCGCGGATCGTGGAGGTGTTGTCCGCGGATACGGCGCACAACGCCGACCGCGCCGCCGCACTCCAGTTCGATCGCGTGTCTGTGCTCGCCGGCCGTCTACGCGAAGCGATTGCCGCGGGCGCGCCGCGGACTGAGGCAGGGCGCGCCATGCAGGCGCGGCTCGGCGCGTGGGACGGCGTCGCCGATCCCGCGCGGATTGAGCCGACTTTGTTTGCGTATTGGACCCGGGCAATCGGCGCGGCGCTCTATGCCGACGAATTGGGCGAAGAGCTATTCGAAACGGCGCAGGGGCCGCGCGACGCTTTCATCGATGCGGTCTTGACCGGGCGCTTGCCGGCCATTTGGTGCGATGACGTAGCAACCGCGCCGGTGCAGGAGACCTGTGCGGACGCAGTCGGTGAAGCGCTCGATGCGGCTGCTGCGTCAGTGGTGAGGGATCGTGGAGCCGACGAAGCAGGCTGGCGCTGGGGGGAGGTCCACGCGGCGCGCTTTCCCCATCCGGTGCTGTCGGGCTTGCCGCTCGTGGGCGAAAGCTTCACCGTGGAGGCGCCGGTCGGCGGCAATTCCTCGACAGTCAATGTCGCGCGCAACTGGCATCGCAACAGCGGCTACAACACCGTGCACGCCGCCGGCATGCGCATGATCATCGACTTCGCCGATCTCAACGCGTCGCGGTTCATGCTGGCGCCGGGCCAATCCGGCCATCCGCGCTCACCGCACTATGGCGACCTCGCGCCGCTGTGGGCGGCGGGAGAGTATTTTGAAATCCGCAGCGACTGGACCCCGCAAACCGCACCGGATGGCGCTCACCTCTGGCGGCTTGCACCCGCGCGATAGCGGCGACGATCCATTGGTGGTGGCGGGTGGACTTGAACCACCTACCTTGGGGTTATGAATCCCACGCATGGGGATAGTTTTGGCTTGGCTCGTCATGCTGGTGCTTGTATTTATTGCAGGATTACAAGCGATTAGTTGAATAGGTCAGAGGCGCGGCGTATCATGCGTTGGCCGCCAATTGCATCCGGTGGCTATACAGCGGCTATACAGCCTCGACCTTGGGACTCGTCGGCAGATGCCAAAAGTCAGACTCACCAAACGCGTTGTCGATGCGTTTTCCTGCCCGCCGGATTCCGCGCGTGCCACGCTATTCGACGCCGAGGTAATTGGGTTTTCGGTGGAGGCGATGCGGACCGGGCGAAAGTTCTTCCGCTTCCAGTGGAAACGCAGAGGCAAGCAGGGTCTGGAGACGATCGGCGAATATGGCTGCATGACGGTCGAGCAAGCACGGGCGCGCGCGATCGCGTTGCGCGGCAAACTCTATGACGGTCAGAACCCTACAGAGGCGCGGCAAGCGGAAGCTGTCGCCCGCGCCCGCGCCATCACGGTGAGCGAACTTATCGAGAAATGGTTGGTGGACGGGCGCGCCGCCGCACCATCGAAACGCGAGAGTTCGTGGTCGACAGATGCCCGTAAGCTGCGGTGCCACGTCGTGCCATTGCTCGGTTCACGTCTAGCTCGTGAGATCACCAAGGCCGATGTCGAAATGGCGCAACGCCAGATCTCAGAAGGCGCAACAGCGCGAGACGTGAAAACCAAGCCGAAGGGGCGCTCGATTGTCAGAGGCGGGCAGGGTGCTGCGCGCTCGGCGGTCATGAGCTTATCCGCGTGCTTCGCTTGGGCCATTGAACGGGGCTTCGCGGATGAGAATCCCTGTCTGCGAGTCAAGAAGCCCAAACCACGAAAGCTTGAACGCTTCCTTTCACAGTCGGAGGCGAACACGCTTTTCAGACTGCTCGAAGCTATGGCGGCGGCGGGCGAGGTCGATGCTGCTTTCGCCGATATGATCAGGCTCCTCCTCCTGACCGGCGCCCGAAAGTCCGAGATCCAGGCGCTGAGATGGTCAGAAATCGACTTCGAGCGCCATTTGATCCGCCTTCCGCGGGAGCGCTCCAAGACTGGTGAGAAAACCATTCCGCTCAATACGAAGGCCCTGAGTATTCTCAAGGTCCGAAGAAGCATGCTCGGAAAGTCCAAGGTCATGGTCGACGCACGGAGGCTTCATGTCTTTCCGTCGCGCGCTGGCGGCTCCTACATGGTTGGCCTGCAAAAAGCATGGGAACGGGTTCGCACAAGAGCCGATCTTGGCGACGTACGGATTCACGATTTGCGCCACAGCTTTGCGTCATTTGCCGCAGCGAATGGAGCCAGCCTCTTTCTGATCGGCAAAGCGCTCGGTCATAGCCAGTCGCAAACGACCGAGCGCTACGCTCATCTGCGAGATGACCCCCTTCATGCGCTTGCCGCCGGCGTGGGCGAAGTAATTGAGTCAGCGATGGATTGAAAAGTGTACAACCTCGGCCTGTCTCGGCTCCCGGCCCTGTACCGAGGGCGTGCCTTCGATTAGCCGCACCAGAGTCGCCCGTAGTTGCCGTCAGGACCAGGTTCGAGGTTGAGCCGTCTCGGCTCCATCCAAGGACCGCAGGCGGCTTTCACGTCCTCGGTCAACCATCCCGCGGTGGGCTGCGAGAGGGTGCGCACTTGCCGCGCGCGTATACGGGGTGCGCGAGCAAAGACATTGGCGTCGGTTCCAATCAGATGTTCGTGCGCGTTGGCCCGGCAGGTGTCGTCGGCAAGCGTCGGCATGCGCGGTGATGCGTGCAATGTGGCGTAGACGTCGCCTTCGATCTGGGACGCGCGGCGGCTCAGGGCATTGACGCAGGCCTGACTGAGATCACGCCAATTGCGAGAATTGACGATGGCGCTGGGGTCTGCGCCCCACAATCGCTCAGATAGCACGCGTCTTTCAAAGGCCGCCGCCGTAGCTTCATCGACCCGCTCGTTCACAGGGGCGGGCCCGTAGGGCGGGCGCAGCTCGCCAAGCACCAGACGCGGCGGCGCAAGCCCCATGCGACCGCCGTCGGGTGTAGGGATGGTAATGATCTCATCGCTCACAAACCAGGCGAGCACGACAAGTAAAAGGGCGACAAGGCCCGCAAGGATGGTCTTGGTCATGGCGAGGGCCTCGAAGCTCGTGTCATAACCGTACGTGACCAAGATCGCGTTAAGCCAGCGCGGAAAAAGGCGACAAACGCACTTAACGGCGCTTCACCAAGACAATGAGCAATTCGTCGACGATGCGCGTGTATCATGCATCTTGTACAAATCGTGAGCCGAGCAATGTCGATCTGGAAATGGTTGGGAGCGGGCGCCTTATGCTTGGCGCTGGCGCTGGTGTTCTGGCGGCCCTTGGACGTGATGTTTGCGTTTCCGCCCGCTCTACCCGAAGCGCATGCGCGCGCGGAAGCGTTGCGTGCGGCCGCCGGCAGGCCTGGCGATGTGCTTTGCACGCCTGAGCGCGTCCAAGACTTCCTGAACGCTGCTCGCGCCTATGCGGCTGCTGTGGGGCGGTCGGGCCGCGCCTGGCCTGATTATTACGCGGTCGAAACCGAGATCGACGCCGCCGAGCGGCTGCTCATTGGGGCCAATCTTGGCGCGCGTGTGCCCGCCGTTAGCCTCGCGGAGGCAAGCTTCAACTACGAAAAGCTGCGCACGTTCGAGAACCCTGAAGTCTTGGCCCGCAGCCCGCGCGAGGTGCGCGAAGCGTGCGCCGAAATCATCGACTTTTGGAGCGCGTCGGGGGTCCGTGAATTGACGCGACTCCAGATTCAGCGCGAGCGCGCACGTCTTGAGCCGAGAGATCCCGAGGCGGCGGGTGAGGTTCTGAGCACCGGCTTCGGCGAGCTGTCGCGCCTATCTGATCAGGTTTCGCGCGCCGAAGCCGCGCTCATCGCCCGCCTGCGCAAAATCCGGGAAGTGAACACCCCCGAGTGAGAATATTGGTCCAACGTCTGTAGGCAACTTAATCTCACATCGGATTGCGAACTTCAACCTCAAGCTTCATCATCGCGGCTTGAGGGACGCAACTGATGTTGGACTCTGCACCGCTCGGGGGCGCCGCGGACGACACTGGGCTCGCCTGTCTTGTTGTCTTGCTTGGATTTCATGGCCTTGCTGCGGATGCGGCGAACCTACGTCACGCTCTGGGAAAAAGCGGCGGCGCCGACGCGGAAGATCTCGTCCGCTTGGCGAAGGACGCCGGGGCGCGATCGAAATTGGCGCACGTTGAAGTCGACGACATTGCGCGAGCGCCTGCGCCTTTCATCGCGCGCGACAAATCTGGGGATTTCTTTCTTATTGCAGGGGTCGAGGACGGTCGCATCCTCGTGCAATCGTCGCGCGGCGAGACCGAGTTCGTAGCGCTAGAGGCGTTTAAGCCGCGCTGGAGCGGGGAAGTGGTGTTTGTAACCACGCGTGCGCACACCGGTGTGGGTGAAGCCGCCTTTGATGTGACCTGGTTTATTCCAGCGCTTTGGCGTTACCGCGATTTGCTACGTGACGTGTTGTTCGCTTCATTCGTACTGCAGCTTTTTGCGTTGGCGACGCCGTTCTTCTTTCAGGTGATCATCGACAAGGTGCTGGTTCATCGCGGGCTCACGACGCTTGATGTTCTAGCTTGGGGGCTGGGGGCGGTGATCGTGTTCGAGACCGTGCTCGGGGGCCTGCGCGCTTGGCTGTTCACACACACGACCAGCAGGGTCGACGTCGAGCTGGGCGCCAAGCTCTATCGCCACGTCATGGCGCTGCCGATGGCGTATTTCGAGAGCCGCAGGGTGGGCGACACTGTTGCGCGCGTGCGCGAGCTTGAGACGGTGCGCGAGTTCTTGACTTCATCGGCGGTGACGTTGGTGATCGATCTTTGCTTTACCATCGTGTTCCTGCTGGTGCTTTACATCTACTCACCGGTTCTTTTCTTGGTCGTACTGGTCTCGCTGTTGCTCTATGCCGCGATCAGCGTTGCGCTGACGCCCGCGCTTCATCATCGCATTGAAGAGAGGTTCAGGCGTGGCGCAGAAAGTCAGGCGTTCTTGGTCGAAAGCGTAAGCGGGGTCGGCACGCTCAAGGCGGCCGCCGTGGAACCTCAGATGCAGAAGCGGTGGGAGAACTTGCTCGCCGCTTACGTGACCGCGTCTTTCCGCGCGGCGAAGCTGGGGATATGGGGATCGCAATCCATTCAACTCGTGAGCAAGCTCACCTTGCTTGTTGTGCTCTATTTGGGTGCGCGCCTGGTGATCTCGGGCGACCTAACGGTTGGCGAATTGGTGGCGTTCAACATGCTTGCTGGGCGCGTCGCCGAACCGGTCTTGCGTCTAGCGCAATTGTGGCAGCAATTCCAGGAAGCGCGCGTCGGCGTGGCGCGTCTAGGCGATGTCTTGAACGCGCCCATTGAGCGTAGCCAAGGTTCGCGCTCGGCATTGCCGCCGATCGAGGGGCGCATCACGTTTCAGGATGTCGCGTTTCGCTATCGGGCCGATGCGCCTGAAGTGCTTCGCCGCGTCAGTGTGAACGTCGAGCCAGGCGAAGTCATCGGCATCGCTGGCCCGTCGGGGTCGGGAAAGTCGACGCTTACGAAACTCGTGCAACGCCTTTACACACCCGAGCGTGGACGCATTCTAATCGACGGCGTTGACCTCGCCATGGTCGATCCCGCTTGGCTGCGCCGTCAGATCGGCGTGGCGTTGCAGGAAAATCTGCTCTTCAATCGTACTGTGCGCGAAAACATCGCGCTCGCCGATCCCGCTATGCCGATGTCGGAGGTCGTCGAGGCGGCGAAGCTTGCCGGCGCGCATGAGTTCATTCTGGAACTCCCTGAAGGCTACGACACGCAGATCGAAGAGCGGGGCGCGAACCTGTCCGGCGGACAGCGCCAACGGATCGCCATCGCGCGCGCCATCATCACTAAGCCGAGAATTCTCCTCTTTGATGAAGCCACCTCGGCATTGGACGCCGAGAGCGAAGCGATCATCCAGCGCAATTTGGCCGAGATAGCGGAGGGCCGCACCGTGCTCATCATCGCTCACCGCCTCTCCGCCATTCGCTCCGCCGACAGGATTCTCACCATCGAAGCGGGTGAAATCACCGAGGAGGGCGACCACGAGCAATTGCTCGCCAAGGGCGGGCGCTATGCCGCGCTTTGGGCGGCACAGACGCAGGTGCGGCCATGAATAACACGAGGGCGGACAATGCCAATGTCTCCAGCGCTTGGCTGAACCGCTTGCGACGGCCGGAACGCGAAAACAACGAAGCCAGCATCGATCCGAGTTTTCTGCCCGCTGCGCTCGAGGTCCTAGAACGCCCTCCATCGCCTGTGGGTCGGCTCGTCATTTGGGTAATCATGGCTGCGGCGGTGTTCGCTCTCGTATGGGTGAGTCTTGCGCAGATCGACATCGTTGCGGTCGCCGAAGGCCGGATCATACCGCGGGCGCGGCTCCAGAGCGTGGAGGCGGCGGAGGGCGGCATCATTCGAGCGGTGTTGGTGAGCGAGGGGCAGCGCGTGCGCGCTGGCGACGCGCTCATCGAACTCGATCCGACCATGGCCGACGCCGAAGCGCAGAGCGCGGCCGTTGAGTATGCGACGGCGCGCCTAGCGAAGGTGCGCGCCGAGGCGCTGCTCGCTTACGTCGATGGCCAGACGTTCACGCCGCAATGGCCCGAAGATATCGATCCTGCGGCGGCCGCAGCCGAAGCGCAGGTCGTGCGCGCGCGCATTGCAAGTCTTCGTGAGCACCTGTCCGGGATCGACACACGCATCGTCGGCGCTCAGGCGGCGCGCGACAGCGCGCGTGCTGATCGTCTGGGCATGGAGGAGACGTTGCCGCTGGTCGAACAGCAGCTTGCTGCGCGCCGCACCCTGGCTGAGCGCGGCTTCGCCGCTCCGGCGCTGGTTGCGCAATGGGAAGAGCGCGCGGTGACGCAAAGGCGCGCGCTGGAAGCGCGCCGCGCGGATGAGCGGCAAGCAGAAGCGGAAGTCTCAATGCTGCGGCGCGAGCGCGCTCAAACCATCGAGGAGTTTCGCGCTCAGGCAGCCGGCGAGAAGGCTGAAGCGGAGGCGATCACGGCGACACGAGCGCAATCGGTGCGTCGCGCGCAGATGCGGGAGGGTTTGCAGGTCTTGACCGCGCCCGTGGACGGGGTCGTCAATGAAGTCGCTGTCAGCACGCTAGGCGATGTGGTGCAGGCTGGCGCGCCGCTCGTCACCATCGTGCCGGCAGGATCGGAGCTCATTGTGGAGGCGTTGATCTTGAACCGCGATGTCGGGTTTGTGTTGCGAGGGCAAGAGGTCGTGGTGAAGCTTGAGGCGTTTCCATTCACGCGCCACGGATTTCTGGAAGGTGAAGTCGAGCATGTATCCGCTGACGCCATAACAGACGACGTGCGTGGCCTGGTGTATCCCGCCCGTATCCGCATCGTGCGTTCACGCCTGCGCGGGATCGAGGGGCGAGCGCGCTCGACGCGGGACTTGGATGCGCTTGCGCCTGGCATGAGCGCGCAGGTCGAGGTGATCACGGGACGCAGAACTGTTTTGTCGTTTCTGCTCTCCCCGATCTCGCGCGCGACACAAGAAGCCGCGCGCGAGAGATAGTGCGTACATTCGGCGCCATGAAATTTGCGCTAGAATTTGAAACGCCGCTTGCAACTTGCGGGGTACATGGCAGTCTCATGCCGTAGCGAGAGCAAGCGCGATATCAAGCGCAATGACGGCGACAAGGATCCGCTTCGATAGTGTCGAAGCGAAACCGCAGAACCGTGTCGAACGCAATGAAGGACGTGCAATCCAGGCGGAGGTGAAGCGAGCGTGCAACGACGAACGATCTTGGGAGGCGCTCTCGCAGGCGCTGTGGGCGGATGCGGTGCGGGGCCGTCGTACACATTGCGCTATCGTGTGACAGTCCGCGTCTTCGCTGGCGGGCAAGTCCATGAGGGCAGTTCGATTTTCAGGAGCGTCTATACTCGCGTGGCGGATACCTGGCGCGGTCTTGCAGGGTCTTACACCGTCAGGCCTGGGGCGAAGCCATCCCAATACAGATAGGGTCTCAGGGGTATCTAATTGGCGCTCTGGGGCCGGTGGTCGGGGTTGGGGCTCAGCACGGTTTGTATCCTACGGACGAAGGGATGATCGCGCAGCTGTTGCCGGAGGAACAGCGATCGCAAGATCGTCTACAAAGCGGCGATGTCTACGTCGCAGCTGCTGGCCTGCAAGGCGAACATGCTTTGCCGAGACGTTCTTGGCCTGAGTTGCTGCACTTTGAAGACCTTAATGACATCACGACGGCGGCCTTTGTACCGTTGGTCGAAGAACGATATCGCTATCTCCCCGGAACGCCGACGCGCTCGATGGAATCGTTGTTTGGCGACAACGCCCGCATTGAGGGCATTTACGCAGAGATAGCGAGAGATGGCGTCCCAAATAGAATTGAACGATTGCTGCCATGGATCGCCGGCATGAACGGTGCCAATGGCCGCACGAGAGTTGGCCGTGACAACGCGTTTTGGCAGAACCTCGTGTTCGGGAACTTCATATTGGATGGAGTAAGCCAATGACAAACCCTGATGTGTTTCGCTCGATCCTGGCGATGGATTCATACAATCGCGGCACGGCAGCGACTGCTGGTGGGTTTGGCCTAAACTTGGGCGTGGACCCTATCGGAAGCGCGGTATGGGTGAAAAACGACGAGCAAGGGCTCAACGGCTACTTCGCCACACAGTATACTTGGAATAGCCAGACCGTACTCTCGTTTCGTGGGACGGATTTCGCGAATGGTCTTCCAGCGCTCAACGATGTCATAGCCGGTTGGGTTGTTGGCGGTGGGGTCCTCGGGGCGCAGCTTGCAGAGGCCTACGATTTCTACAACGAGGTCACTGGCGGCACGATGGCCAAATGGGCGCCAACTACCCGCTCGATTCGCTGCCGAATTTGTTGAATGGCGAATACCTCTCGCGACGGAGATGACCATGGACCGCGACTAGCGCGAAGCGAGACTGACGAATTTGTCTAACGATCAGCGAGATCAATCTGCGGAGGTCAACTTAGCGTGCAGCGACGAACGATCCTGGGGAGCGCTCTCGCGAGCGCTGTTAGCGGTTGCGGCGCGGGGCCGTCTTATTCCGTTCGATATCGGTTGAAAGTTCGCGCGCTTGTCGATGGCCGCACACATGAAGGTTCAGCAGTACACGAGGTTCGATGGATCCCCAACGCTTCGCCCTACGGGCCAGACAATACAGGCCGGTTCCAACTGCGCTTCAAGGCTGAAGCACCCATTCTCGATCTGACAGGCCGCAGATTGTTGTTCGGTGTTCTGGGCCCGCCCGGCGACTATCCGATGCGACGAGGTGGGTTCACTATCGGCAGCGTCCAGGGCGTGCTCTTTGGCCTATTGCCGCCGGTCGCTTTTGCTGAGATGGACTATAGTCGTGGCGAGCCGATGGGGGCCGTCGCCGCTCTTCGTGGCGAGTTCGCCTTAGACCAGCGCAGATGGCCATTGCTGGTGCAGTTTCGTGATGTTGCAGACCGCTCTTCAGCGCGGCTTGTGGAACTTCAAGACTTCTCTTCCGAGTACGGAGAAGGCGCTCGTTTCTTGGGCGCCTCAATCGAAATAACCGATCAACCCGTTACAAATGAGATTGAGGGTCGGTTGCCGTGGCTTAGATCGCAACGTCTAGCAGCCAGCCGCGGACCCGCGAGCTACAACGCTAGCGAATTTTACCATTATCACTTCAAACTGGAAGGGTAGCGGGATGACCAATCGCGTTTTTTGTGCCGAACCATGCCAGCGGCGGAGGTAAGTAGACGTGAAGCGACGTGTTTTCTTGGGGGGCGTGTCGGCGCTGATGAGCGTCGGTTGTGGCGCGCGATCCTATTCCTTCAATTATCGGTTCAAAGTGGTTCTGCGCGTTGGCGACAGCCTGCGGGAAGGGTCAAGTGTTATACAAGTGAGGTTCAGTGACCAGCGCGGTGGCTGTTGCGGATCGTCATTTCCGGTGAGCGCAAGGGGGGAAGCTCCGTTCGTTGCTTTGGGGGAGGGGCGATATCTTTTCGCGCTATTGGTCCGCTTGGTACGTGACGGTCAAGGCGGGGTTGGTTTCGATGACAGATATTTTGGTGACATGCCCGTGGGAGTATTGGGTCGTGCCTTCACCGAAGCGGCAGAACGCGTCGAGCAGAATCTTGATGCGTTTCCTGCACTAGTGCGATCGGTACAATCGGATCGACGCGAAGTGGATTTGCTACGCTCTGACTACCCGACTTTCGTCTACTTCAGGGACGTCTCCGCCCCGACCACGGTAGAGGTAGTCGAACCCGCGGAGGTGAGCAGGGCGATGGGACAAGATTGTTCCATAGAGCGATGTTCGGTTCAGATTGTCGAAGCGCCAGTTAGCCGAACTTTGGGCAACGTGCTTCCTTGGTTAAGGGATCTCGCGGGTCGGCAACTAGATGGCGACCGGATTCAACGTACGCCGACGACATCGACCGCAAACCTGCTGAACACAAGTTTCTTTTCACGAGGAGTGTAGCATGGACCGGAATGTGTTCCTCTCGATCCTTGCGATGGACTCATACCACCGCGCCGAGTTGACCTTGCCGCGCATGCTAGGGGGAAACATCGGCGGCGCTCTACAAATTGGTCGGTTCGAAGATGGCGAGTTCGCTGCGGTTGCGTACAACTGGGGTGGCGAGACGATCATATCCTACCGCGGGACGGACAACGCCGATTTCTTTGACATTCGCAGCGACGTGTGGAGCGGCTGGGTGAACGGCGCCGGAATTGTGGCCCCCGGATCGCAGGCTTGGCAGGCGATCGAATTCTATAAAACAGTGACAGGCAAGCCGGACATTTTCAGCGGCGCTGCGACGAACACAACTCTGGTGGGGCACTCCCTTGGCGGTGGTTTGGCTGGGTTGATTTCCTCCATTTCCGGCACCCAGTCTGCAATCTTTGACCACATGTCGTATGCGCCACCAGCGGCGGCGATTTCACTTGCGCAATTCAATCTTCCTCCGGGAGTGGCTCCCGGTGTTGCTTTCTATGTCGAGGGGGAAGTTAACGTCCTGGTGCGAGCTCTCGCTCCGGTGGCAGCCGCAATTGTTTACAGTCTGCCGCCCAGCACCCCCGCCGTAGGCGCTACAATCGGTGCCTACGCCGCTGCGGTTGAGGCTGCACAGCAGAATGAGCAATTGCCTACCTTTGGCGGGTTGCGGGATGTGGTTGATCTTCACGATCCAGGGCTCCTCTCAATTCTGCTCTACGCGAGTGCGTCAGGGTTAACGCAGTGGCAGTCACAAGGTCGTCCTTTGATGGACGCGCTCTTCAACGATGCAGTGGCCAATGCAGTGGGCATCAACAGCGTTGGCGGCTTCAAGGCGAGTCTACAACTTCTTCGAATGATCGCGTACTCCGCCTTGGATACAAGTACGGGAAGCGCCGATGTGAGACCGTTTGGCGACGCAGGCATCAGGTCGATGTTCGACGACGCGAACCAACTTGGCGTCGCTTCTGGCGCTGCAACAGCCGTAAGGAGCTTTGCTAA
Source organism: Hyphomonadaceae bacterium (assembly GCA_019753175.1). GTDB lineage: Bacteria > Pseudomonadota > Alphaproteobacteria > Caulobacterales > Aquidulcibacteraceae > Vitreimonas. The sequence goes on along the minus strand of JAIELK010000037.1, from coordinate 13,554 downwards.
ACCGCTCGCCGAGGTGTTGGTTCAGTACGCGGGCCATGTAGCGGCACAGGATACCGAGTCGTCGGCGCGCCCCGACGTTTTGACTGGCGCCATTAGTATCGATGGAACGGTGCAGACTTTGACGGTGTCGTTCGCGGACGCTTTCTGGTCTTCAGTCAATGGCGGAGCAAAACCGGCAAAGATCACAGGGCGCGACACGCTCTTGCAGACGGCGTTGGGTTATGTCGATGAGGGCGTCAACGTCAATTGGTTGATGTATCGGCTCTGGGGCGCCAACGACACAAACCTCATCACGCAAGTTTCGATTTCGACGAGCGACGCCAATCAAACGCTACCTGCCTTACCGACGGCCGGTGGTGTCGCACTCGCAGGCGGTGTTTTGCCAGTTGCGATGGCTGTCTTTGGCGGCGGCGCCGATACGATTAATGGTTCGTCGGGGAACGACTTCATCTATGGCGGCGCGGGCATCGATACGATCAACGGCGGATTGGGCTACGATCTGATCACTGGCGGCGATGATGGCGACACGTTGAGCGCAGGCGGCTCGATACATGTATCGACGGACTTCGACGATCTAAATCCTCGCAACGCGCGCAACGAAATGCTCGCGGGCGGCGCGGGCCGCGACACGTATGAGGTTCGTGGTGGCGAACTGATCCGCGATAGCGACGGGGAGGGAAAGATCGTTCTGCGCGGCAAGGAGCTTGCCGGCGGCCAACTCATGCGCCTCGACGGCGAAGTTCCCTACTTCATTCCTTGGCTAAACCTCATTCCGCTTGTTTTGCCCACATCGGCCGGGACGCCGTTCTTTCTCCTCATCCCGAGTCTGATTTGGCGTGAAGCGTTTCAATGGGACACAGGGCCGGCCTACGTTGGCGCACATGGAGAAACCTACGAAAGGTACTCCAATGGTGCGGGCGGGATCGATATGAAGGTTTCTTTCCTCGACGACGCACAAGGTTTCGTCAGTTTTGTGATAGAAGATTGGAGGCAGGGCTCTCTCGGGATTACGCTGAACGCGGAATGGGGGGCGAATTCTGAAATCGTTAAGTCTGGCAAGTGGCTGGACGTTAAGGCGTTCTCGCCAAACTTCGCGCCGGACGTGGATCCGGCAGATGCCGTTGCACCACCGCCATTGGCAGCCCCCAAGGGACCGGCGGTCTGGGGCGCACCGCCCCCGCCGGTGGTGCAGCCGCTCAATGTCGTTGGCGACGCCGCAGCTAACACGATCAACGGCGACAAGTTGGGAGACGATATCAGCGGCGAAGGCGGAAATGACAATCTGAACGGTAAGGACGGCGATGATGTCGTCGACGGCGCGGACGGCGATGACACGGTGCGCGGCGAGAACGGTAATGACCGGCTCCGCGGCGGTCTTGGAAGAGACTACCTCTATGGCGGCGCCGGCAACGACCAGCTTCATGGCGGGGCGGGCATTGATGATCTCTATGGCGACGCAGGCGCCGACACCTACCGCTTCAACCTTGGCGATGGCCAAGATCTCATCAGCGATAGCGGCGGGGGCGATGATCAATTGATTTTTGGTCCTGGCATTTTGCCAACAAGCGTGACTGTAACGCAGACGGCGGGTTCATTTGTACTCAATATCGCGGGCGGTGATCGGGTTACAATCAATGCGCTGCCGGGTGGAAACACCGTGCCGGGATTTACAGCCCCGCAGCGGTTCGAGCGTGTTGTGTTTGTCGATGGCACAGTGTGGACGTATGCCGATATGCTGGCGATGGCGACCGTCGCCACGGCCGGCGCCGATACGTTCTACGGCGATGAGAACGCCAATGTCTTGAATGGCGCTGGCGGGGCGGACACTTTGGAGGGTTGGTCGGGCGCCGATACGCTCACTGGGGGCGCTGGCAACGACAATGTACGCGGCGGCTTTGGCGACGACACCTATGTGTTTGCCCGCGGCGATGGGCAAGATACGATTACGGAGGCCAAACACGCGAGCGAGACGACAAGCAGAGACGTCATCGCGCTGGCAGTCGGGATTGCCCCAGCCGATGTGACGCTCACCCTCGCCGACACCGGTCGCGATCTTGTCATCAATATCGCGGGCGGGACCGATCGGATCACGATCGACAATCAATTCTCGGAGGAGATCAAGCGCGTAGAGGCGATCAGGTTCGCCGACGGTACTGTTTGGAGCTACGAGGAGATGCTCGCACGCGCCAATCCCGCCACAGCAACCGCCAACACGATCTATGGCGATGAGCGCGCCAATACGATCGACGGACTGGCGGGCAACGACACTCTGCTCGGACGCGACGGTAACGACACCTATCTCTTTGCGCGCGGCGGCGGCCAGGACATCGTCAACGATTCCGCTTCCAACACGACGGTCAGCGTCGGTGACACAGTGCGCCTTGCATCAGACATTCTTCCAAGCCAGGTCACGGTCACATTCGGCAACAACGGACAAGACCTAGTGTTGAACGTCTCTGGCGGCACGGATCGAGTGACGCTCCTCAACACTGTCACCGTACTCACCAATCGAATTGAGTTTATCTCCTTCGCGGATGGAACCGTGTGGACCTACGCGCAAGCGCTGGAGATGGCGCATGCGCCGACAACCGGCGGCGATGTGTTCTGGGGCGACGAGCGCAACAACACGATCGCAGGCCTCGCAGGCGCCGATACGCTGAACGGACGCGCCGGTGCCGATACTCTTGAAGGCGGACAGGGTGCGGACACCTTGATCGGCGGCGCGGGCGCGGATGCCTACGTTTACAATCTCGGCGATGGTCAAGATATTCTTGACGATCAGGGCGACCTTTCAAGCGCCAATATCGACGAATTGCGTTTTGGCGCGGGAATAGCGCCGACGTCGGTTTCTGTGACGTCGGTGGGGTTTGGATCGAACGCGGGTATCTTGCTGACCATAAACGCTTCCGACAGCGTGCTGCTGAAGAACTATTTCGGCAACAACCCGGTGGGAACGGGCAATCGCATTGAACGCATCGTCTTCGCCGACGGCACGATTTGGACGCACGATGTCCTGATGGCGCGCGTGACCGCGCCAACGGCCGGCGCCGACCAAATCAATGGCGACACCAATGCCAACACCCTCTTTGGCGCTGACGGCGCCGATTCACTCTATGGCGGCGACGGGGACGATGTCCTTGAGGGCGGTCTTGGCGACGATGATATTTACGGCGGCAACGGACATGATTTGGTGTCGTATGCGTCTGCGCCTGCGGCGGTCACGGTGACGATCGGCATCACCGGGTATCAGAACACGGGCGGCGCGGGATCCGATCGTCTAAAGGTTGGGGTCGATGCGATCGAAGGGCTCATTGGCTCAGCATTCAATGACACACTGACAGGCGACGGCGGCAACAACACTCTTGAAGGCGGCGCCGGCAATGACACGCTGAACGGCGGCGCGGGAACCGATACCGCCTCCTATGCTGGCGCGAGCACGGCTGTCACCGTGTCGCTTGCGTTGGCAGGCGCGCAGAACACATTGGGCGCAGGCTCCGACACCCTCGCCGGTTTCGAAGCTCTGCTTGGGTCGAACTTCAACGATCGTCTCACGGGCGATGCAAATGCAAACACACTCAATGGCGGCGCGGGCGCTGACGTGCTGGACGGCGGCGCTGGCAACGACACGCTCCTTGGGGGCGCGGGCTATGACACGGCCAGCTATGTGAGCGCGTCATCAGCTGTGACCGTCAACCTCGCCACGACGAGCGGACAGAACACGGTTGGCGCGGGAACCGACACGCTCAATTCGATCGAGAACGTGGTTGGGAGTGCGTTCAACGATACGCTGACGGGTAGCGCAGCGAACAACAGGATCGAAGGTGGTGCCGGCAACGATGCCATCAACGGTGCAACGGGCGTCGATTTCGCGTCCTACGCCTCCGCTTCAAGCGCCGTCACCGTATCGTTGGCGATCACCGCCGCTCAAAACACGCTGGGGGCCGGAACCGACACAATCTCCAACACCGAGGGCCTGATCGGTTCCGCGTTCAACGACACGCTGACCGGCAATGCGAGCGCCAATATTTTGGAGGGTGGCGCCGGTAACGACATGCTCGACGGCGGGGCCGGGCTTGATCAAGCCGCCTATTGGGGCGCTGCGTCTGCTGTATCTGTCAATCTGGGCCTTAGCGGGGCTCAGAATACATCCGGCGCTGGAACGGACACGTTGATTAGCATAGAGGGACTAATCGGTTCGTCTTTCAACGACACGCTGACCGGCGACGCCAACGCCAACGAAATCGAAGGCGGCGCCGGCAACGACGTGATGTCGGGCGGGGCCGGTTTAGACACTGCTTCTTATGCTTGGTCAGAGGCGGGCGTAAGCGTGTCGCTTGCGTTGAGTGCGCAGCAAAACACAATTGGTGCCGGTCTCGACACGCTGTCTGGTTTTGAGAACCTCGTTGGGTCGGAACACGCCGATACGCTCAGCGGCGATGCGTCCGCGAACGTCATTGCCGGCGGACTCGGCAACGACAATCTCGACGGCGGCGACGGCAACGATACGCTGCAGGGGGGTGACGGCGACGATCTAATTGTCGGCGGGCTCGGCAACGATACGATCGATGGCGGCGTCGGCGTCGACACGTTGAGTTACTCTGCCGCTGCGTCTGCGGTATCGATCGACTTCACTCTTTCGACCAACCAAGTGACGGGCGGGGCCGGTAGCGACACGGTCACCAATGTCGAAACCGTTCGCGGCAGCGCTTTCAACGATACCATCCTCAACAATAGCACGCGACGCACAATCGATGTCGCCGGCGGCAATGATGAGATCTATGCGGGCTCGACCGGCGACACCATCATCTTCAACCCGGGCTCGGGCGCCGATGTGGTCCACATTGACTTCGCGGACTCACCGATCATCTCAATCGGCGCAGGGCTTCGTCGGCAAGATATGAGCGTACGTCAGGTTGCTGCCGACCGTTTACTACTTACCTTCGCGGGCTCTACAGAAACGCTAACGCTGGCGTTCGACGGCACGCAGGTTCGCACCGATTACACGCTGTCGTTCGCAATCGGTGGGACGATGACGGGCGTCGAGTTACTCCAGCTCGCGCTCGTTGGCGGCCCCGGGTCGGATCAACTATGGGCGGCCTCTCCTCCTGGCGACATTGGCCCTGGATATACATTGGACGGCGGACCCGGCGCCGATACGATGCAGGGCAACCAAGGCGATGACATCTACATCGTGAACGATGCGGGCGATGTCGTTGTCGAAGGAGCAATTGGTGCCGGCGGCGGTGGGGCCGATGAGATCCGCGCAAGCGTGTCTTACACGGCAACAGCCAACATCGAGAATCTCACCTTGACGGGCGCGGGCGCAATCAGCGGTACCGGCAATGCTCTGAACAACGTCATCACCGGCAACGGCGCCGCAAACACTCTCGATGGCGGCGACGGAGACGACCGCCTCATCGGCGGATTAGGGACCGACACCTTGATCGGCGGCGCCGGAAACGACGTGTTCGCACTCGACAACGCGAGCGACATAGTCGTGGAACTCACGAGCGGCGGTGTTGATCGTGTGGAGATCGACGCCTCTTATACCCTTGGCGGTGAAGTGGAAGAGCTTACGCTGCTCGGCGCGTCAGGCCACGCCGGCACGGGGAACGCGCTTGCCAATGCGATCTGGGGGAATACCGGCGCCAATACATTGAACGGCGGGTTTGGAAACGATCGGCTCGACGGCGGCGCTGGCAACGACACGCTTCTGGGTGGTGATGACGCCGACCGATTGGAAGGCGGCGTCGGGGACGATATCCTTGATGGCGGTGCGGGCGTGGACTTGGCGTCCTACGCGACGGCGACCGGGGGCATCGCGGTGAATCTGGGCCTGACCGTGGCGCAGAACACAGTCAATGCCGGTTTGGACACGCTCGTTAGTATCGAGGGCGTGGTCGGCTCGCGCTTCGACGATGTCATCATAGGCGGCGCCGGTAATGACATCATAGACGGCGGGGACGGCGGCAGCGACGCCCTCGACGGCGGCGCAGGCGTGGACACGATAAGTTATGCGACGGCAAGCAGCGGTGTGCTGATCGACATGGGCATAGCCGGCGCTCAGCCCACCAGCGCCGGCGGCGCCGATACACTCGCCAATTTCGAGAATGTCACCGGCTCCTCGTTCAACGACATGATACGCGGCAGTGTCGGCGCAAATACCTTGAACGGCGGTGACGGCGACGACATCTTGGACGGCGGCGAAGGCGACGATGTCATTCTTGGGGGCAATGGGCGCGACTTTGCCGTGTACGCACTGGCCGGCGTGGGCGTCAGTGTAGATCTTTCCCTCGCGGGGCCCCAGAACACGGGCGGCGCGGGGATCGACACGCTGACAAGTATCGAGAATGTCATCGGTTCGGGCTTCGCCGATACCTTGACGGGCGATGGCGGCGCAAATCGGCTCGATGGCGGCGTGGGCGATGATGTCTTGCAGGGTGGCGACGGCGATGACCAGCTCGACGGCGGCGCGGGCGCCGATGCACTGACCGGCGGCGCCGGCGTCGATACAGCGAGCTACGCGCTCTCGACGGCGCCAGTGACGGTGCGGCTCGCCCTGAGCGGCGCCCAAGACACGCGCGGCGCGGGTCTCGACACGTTGACGGGAATTGAGAACCTCATTGGGTCGAACGGCGGCGACATACTCGGCGGCGACGCGCTTGCCAACGTTCTAGATGGCGGCGACGGCGTGGACACCGTGACATATGCCGACGCGAGTTCCCGCGTAGCCGTCATCCTCGGGCAGACGGCGCAACAGGACACGCTTGGGGCGGGGCTCGATACGCTGCTCAGCATCGAGAACATCGTCGGCTCGGCGTTCGACGATGATTTGCAGGGAAGCGACGGCGAGAACGTGATGGACGGCGGCGCCGGCAGCGACACGCTTCGCGGCGGGCAGGGCTCCGATACTTACGTCTTCCGCGCGGGCGGCGGCGTGGACGTCGTGATGGATTACGAGCGCACCACGTTTTCCACGGACAGCATCTATGTTGACGCCAGCATTTCCATGAACGATTTCTGGATCGCACGGGAGAACACATCGCTTCAACACGGCTATGTGCTGGGCGCCGGCGCTGATGGGATGTTCATTCGCCAGTCGTTTCAGGCCGTGGGCGATAGCATCGCACGTGTGCCCAATGAATACATCATCGACTTCGTTCAATTCGCAAACGGCGAAGTTTGGACCAATGACGATCTCTACTTCAAGGCGCTGCGCGGCGTTTCCGGCAACCAAAGCATCGTCATCGATCAGCGCGGCGGCGGCCCGATTGACGCCGGAGCGGGCAATGACGCTATCAATGCCTGGACAGATGTGAACGCAACCGTGGTCTGGGGCGTCGGCAGCGGCGCGGACTCCGTTGACGAGAGCGGAGCGGGATCGATCGCGATCAAGCTCACGCCTGGCGTGACATCCGATCAGATCAGAGTCGTCACCAGTAGCGCGATTTTGTACGTTGTCTCGATTGCGGGTTCGAGCGACTCGATTTCGTTCGGCACAGCCGACACTGTGACGCTCAACTTCGCCGACGGAACCGTGTGGACGCAAAGCCAGATCGCCGCCGCAGCGGCGATTCCGCCCAATACCGGCCAAACCTTCACCGGAACAGCGGCGGCCGACACTTTAACGGGCGGCGCCGGCAATGACACGTTGGATGGTTTGGGCGGCGCCGACACGCTCAACGGCATGGGCGGCGACGATGCCTATGTCGTGGACAATGTCGGAGACGCCGTTGTCGAGGCTGCGGCAGGTGGCACGGACACAGTCGTGTCGAGCGTGAACTTTACGCTTGCGGCAAACGTGGAGAATTTGACCCTTACTGGAAGCGCCGTAACAGGGCTCGGCAACACGCTCGCCAACAACATCATCGGCAGTGCGCAGGCAAACACACTGTCCGGCCTCGAAGGGCACGATGTACTCACCGGGCTTGATGGAGCGGACACGCTCAATGGCGGCGATGGCGACGATCGCTTGTATGGCGGAACCGGCGCTGATCTGGCCGATGGCGGAACCGGCGCGGACGTCTTGTTCGGCGGCCAAGACGACGATGAGCTGATTGGAGGCCTTGATAACGACATTCTGCACGGCGAACAAGGCAACGACATTTTGCGCGGCGGCGCCGGAGACGATGCCCTTTACGGTTGGACCGGAATTGACACAGCGTCCTATGCTGATGCGCAAGCCGGCGTTCGCGTCGATCTTTCAGTGCGCGTCAAGCAAGACACAATTGGCGGGGGCGCCGATATTCTCGATGAGATCGAGAACCTGGTCGGCAGCGCGTTTGACGACACGCTCTCGGGTGACCGAAACGCCAATCAGCTGTCGGGCGGCGCGGGCGGCGACTTGTTGTCCGGAGGGTTCGGCGCCGACACGCTTCTAGGCGGCGCCGACGCTGACAGCTTGCGCGGTGGCGACGGCGCCGACGCCTTGCAGGGCGGAGACGGCGACGATCTGCTGTCGGGCGGAACGGGCGCGGACACGCTGGATGGCGGCCAAGGCGTTGATCGCGCTCTTTTCCAAGGCGTTCGTGCCGATTACTCGATCGTGACAGGATCGGGCGCGATCTCGATCGTCGATACAAAACCCTCCGTTGACGGCAATGAGGGCGCCGACACGCTGGTTTCGGTTGAGCAGGCGGCGTTCAGGGATCAGATCATCAATCTCTCGACGCCCATCGTGCTGGATCTGGACGGGGACGGCGTCGAACTCACGAACCTCGACTCAAGCGCCACGCGTTTCGACTGGAATGGCGATGGCCGCCTCGATCGCACCGCCTGGGTTGGCGGTGGCGACGGGATGCTTGTCTACGACAGCGACGGCGACGGCGCCCTCAGCGGCGCGCGCGAGCTTTCGTTTGTGGACGACGTTGCCGGCGCTGCAAGCGACCTTGCGGGTTTACGCGCCTTCGACACCAATGGAGATCAAAGCCTCTCTGGCGCCGATGCGCACTTTGCATCGTTCTACGTCTGGCGCGATCTTGACGTCGACGGAATAGTCGGGACCGGCGAGTGGCTTACGCTCGAAGACGCCGGCGTCAGCGCCATCGATCTTGAAGGCGTTGCAACGGACCAGACCTGGGATGATGGCGAAGCAATCGTGGTGAACACCGGCGCCTTCGCATTCGCTGGAGGGGCTGCGGGCGCCTTTGCCGATGTCGCGTTTGTGTACGATGCGGGCCCGACACCCGCAGCCGGCAATTCCGTGCGCAACGTCGCTGCGGATCAGGCCGGAGACGCACCATCTGCGACGCCGAACGATGGCAGCTCGCTTGAAGCGCCAAACCGCCGGCTTTCACGCGCGCCCGACCTTGTCGGGACGCCCATGGTCGAGCGTTCAGGTTTCGATGTTCGGGCACGTCCAAGCACGCCAGCCCTCGCCGAAATGGGCGCCGACCCGTTGCCACGCCGCCAGCGTGTGCGTAGACGATCAGCCTTCAGCCAGACAGCGCAATCGCTGCAAGAGCGCGCCTCGCTTGCCGAATTGATGGGACGCTTGACGGCGACCCCGCTGCGCACACGCATAGGCGCCGACGCCATCACTCAGCGCGAAGCGGCGCCCGTCACGGCGGAGACGGCGCGCCGGGTCGATGCTTTGGTTCAAGCGCGCGCAAGCCTTGCCGGCCAAGCAGGCGGACTGCAGACCCCGGTCTCCAAGGCTGACGGGAGTACAAGTCAGCTTGTGACGGCGGCACCAGAAACTTGGCGACAAATTGGCTTGCGAGTTCGTGAAACCGGCTAGAAGCTACGAGATGTAAAGCTGGGCTCATGCAGTTGCTCGGCAGGGAGGGACCTCCCGGTGGGTCACAGAATGTTTTCGCCAATGAGCCTCTGACGCGATGGCGATCGGAGCGCTCTTGGCAGGGTATTCGCCCGCCTTGATAATCTTGGCGCCGAACGAGGAGTGCCGCAACGATCCAGTCGCGCAGGTGCCGATCACCAGCACGTTCGTGGCGCGTTGTCAGCGAGCCTGCTGCCTTGCCGCCGCGCTTGATCACAGCCTGAAGTGCGGGTGCGGGGTCACAAAGCGGCACATCGCTCGGTTTTAGGGGCTCGCCCGGTCAGCAGGCGGATCAGGGAGCTGATCAGTGATCGCTCTATTAGCGGTAAGCCAGGTCTGCAAGAGCTCGATCTCGGCCTGATTGAGCGCGCCGTCGGCGGCGAACTCATGGACCTGTCGCGTATTGATGCGGTCGCGATCGAGCTGGTTGAAGAGGCGTTCATCGGTCAAGGCGTCAGGTACCCAGGGGTTCGTCAGGTTAAACCGTGCTTAGCGAAATCCGGTCGCGCCGGAAACTGGCGTCGCCGCTACCCCGTCTGTTCCGCCAGCATGTCGAGAAACCCCTGAAACCGCACATCGGCATTTGCGCTGGCGTCGGGGTCGTCTTCGGGGAGCGCTCCGGAGTATTCAAACCACACGCGTACGAAGAGGAGCACGATCTCCTTGATCATCGCGAGTTCGCGGGCGCGGGCGGCGTCACGCTTGTCGAGGCGGTCGAGTCGCGCTTTCACGGTGTTGGCCAAAGCTTCGCCCGCTTCATCGATGAGGGCGCGGCGCAGCGCGTCGTTGGCAGCGCGGGAGAGATTGAGCCCGCGCTTCTTAGCTTCAAGCTCGATCGCGGCCGCGACCTCGGCGTCGAAATGCAAAGTGAGTTGACGCTTCGTCGTCATAGCGTGGCTGTCTTTGCTTTCGGGCGCGGCGGGGCGCGCCGGCTGAGCGCGGCGCGGATGTTGGCGCCCATGGGCGCTGGACTGGGTTGGGTTTGAGCGGTGATGGCGGACCTAGCCGCTGAGACGTCCGGGCACGCAGGCGGCGCGTCCCAGTGATGTGCGACAGGTGTAAGGTCGGCGCTGCTTAGAAAAGTCGCGGGCGGCCCATCGATTGAGATCGTGCGCGCGCGAATGGGCGGAAGGTCGCGCACAAACATCATGGTTTGAGTTGCATTGGCTTCGACCAGATCACCCACCGACACGATGGGGCGCTCGATGCGTGCCCAGTTTGGCGCTGCCCAAACGCGGATACTGTGCTCAGTCCGCCTTAATAGGCGCCATTCGGAGATTTCACCGCCGCGCTTGGAAAGGGTCTCAGCGCTTGGCTCAGTCTGTGGGCCGATGGCCGCGATGATGTCACACGCCTCCTGCGGAACATCCGCGAGCGACGCTGCCTGCACCAAAACACGACACCCGCCGCCGACGAGAGCGGCGAGAACAGGCAAAGCGCTTTGGTTAGCGAGTAGCTCCAGCGCTTGGGCTTCCAACACGATCAACAAGTCGCGTTTCCTAAGCCGCCCGAGATGATCGGTGTTGGCGTTCATGGCGCATGCCGCGACAAGCTGCGCCAACAGCGCCGCCATGAGCGGCGCGGCTCGCGATCCATTGGTGCGCGGGAATTCGAGCGCGAGCGTGTGCGGGCCTTCGGATGAAACAAGATCGGCGAACCGCAATTGGTGGGCGTCTGTCACGCGGGCGTAAGCGCCGTCGCTCAGAAAGGCGAGGGCGGCATCGATCGCGACTAGGTACGCAAGCGCGGCATTGGGATGCGGGCGCCATGAACGCACGGCGCGGGCGATCTCGCAGTGTGGCGCCGCCGCCCCGTAGGCCGCGTCAGGCCAAGCCGCGCCGATCTCGGTCAGAACGCGGTGCGGCTGGCCCAGGCGCCCGCGGAGCGAAGAGAGGTTTCGCTCATCCAGTGGCGCGTTGATGAGCTGGTCCAAGATCACGACCGCGAAGGCATCGACCGTTGCGTTATCAGCAGCGCCGAGCAAGGCCTGCGCCAAAAGACGCGCATCGGCCCAGGCATGAGGTCCGCCGCGAACGGCGAGCATCGGATTGTAGCACGCGCTGTCGTTGCGACCAGGCGCGAAGCGAACGATCTCCCGTCGCTTCAGATTGTCTGCGATCCCGCGTGCATCGACAAACACGAGAGCGCCTGGCCAGGCTGACGCCGCGGCGATGAGGGACGCATCGGTAAAGCGCGGCGCTCCAACAAACGCGCTGTTTCCGGCAGGTGCATAGAGGATTGCAGGCTTCAATCTCGCAAAGCGGGTTAAGGCGCCCAGAGCCAAGCCATTGACCGCCAATAGCCCGCTTTGGCTCAATCTGTCCCACGAGCAGAAGCCGAGCCGGGATTTGAATTGAGGCAAGTCCGTCGGCGCCAGGAGTCCCGCCAGCGCGAGCACCGCAAACGCCGCCAGTGCGCAAATGAGCGCGAGCAGAAGACACAGGAAGGCGATTCCAGGATGCTGCGGCGCAAGCGACAAGCCCCAATTCATGAACGCCCACGGATCGTAGAGCGGGTGACCGTACCAATAAGCGATCGCCGCTCCGAACTCTGGCGCATATCCGAAGATTGCAGCGAGCACGTGCGAGACAATAGCGGCGAACAGCGTGAGCGCCGCCCAGGCGATCGTCGCGTTGCGCGCCCAAGAGAGAATACGATTTAACGAAGCAGCTCTATGCACGCGGAAATCCAACTTGGCCGAAGCGCGCGTGCAACTTTCAGCGTGCTCTCAAGCTCTTGGCGCTCTCGGCTTATGTTGTATGAAATGACCATATCTTGTTTCGCGTAGTAATACCTAGTCGAATACTTCTATGATCGCAGAAAAGGAGTTGTACAGCAAGATAAAGGGCAAGTTAGTGTTGTCGCGAGTGCTTGGTTTTGCTAGGGTTTCGACAAGTTGGCGATGTCGCGAGCAACTTGGATGCGCGCGGCGTCCAACTTGGCGGAGAAGCCGCTGTCATGACGAAAACTGTCGAAAGCATTGCCGAAACACCGCTGCGCGAGGACGAATTTCGCGGACGCGTCGGCCGCGCAAAGGCAGGCAGCGGTTCAAGCGGTGCGCTTGGTGCGCGTTTGACCAAAGCCATGAAGGGTGCGCGCGTGCGCAGCTCGCTGATGGAACGATCGGGGCGATCACGCAGCTTGGCCGGCGACCGGCGCCAGCGTGTGGTGGCGAAGGTGAGTTTTCACAAGCACGGATTCGGCGGCGGTGGGGGCGGCGGCGGCAAGCTGGCAGCGCATGCGCAGTATTTGGAGCGCGACGGAGCCGCACGCGAAGGTGAGCGCGGTCAATTCTATGACCGCGACTTGGACGTGGCCGAGGATGCGCGCGAGCGGCTCCAGGACTGGGCCAACGAGGACAAGCGCCATTTCCGGCTGATGCTGGCGTCGGAGAGTGGGGCGCGGTTGGTGGGCGAGGACGGCGACCTGAAAGATTTCACCCGCGAGACCATGGCGCGGATGGAGCGCGATCTGGGCGTTTCAATCGATTGGCTCGCCGTTGACCACCACAACACCGACAATCCCCATGTGCACGTGATCGTGCGTGGGGTCAGGCGCGATGGCGTCGAGCTGCTCATTCCCCGCGACTACGTGTCCCACGGGCTACGCGAAGCGGCGCGGGATGTGGCGACGGGCATTCTTGGCGAGCGCTCCATGGCCGATGAGCGGTTGAAGCTGGAGCGCGAGGCGAGAAGCCGCAGCCTCAACCGATTGGACCTGATGTGCCCCCCGCAATTTGGTCCATTTGGAGCTAGGATCCGGTCCTATTGGGAGCC
>JAIELK010000031.1 GCA_019753175.1 Hyphomonadaceae bacterium | reverse complement strand
CCCGGGATGCCGCGCCACTTTTGCTGGATGGCTTAAGGCAGCTTGAATATCGCGGCTACGACTCCGCTGGGATTGCCACGGTGCAAGCAGGCGAGCTCTATTGCCTTAAGGCGGAAGGGAAATTAATAAATCTCTCCGCCTTGGTGGAAGAGCGCGGTGCTGTTGGCCATTGCGGCATCGGCCACACCCGCTGGGCCACGCACGGGGCGCCCACAACCGGCAACGCGCACCCGCACGCCACCGCCAAAGTGGCCATCGTCCATAACGGCATTATCGAGAACTTCCGCAGTCTGCGCGAAGAGCTGATCCGCGGCGGCCATCGCTTCGAGTCCGAAACCGATTCCGAGGTCATTGCCCACCTCATCACCGACGGACTCGACAAGGGCCGGCTGCCCGAACAAGCGGCGATCGACGCCGTGCGCCGCCTGGAAGGCGCGTTCGGCATCGCCTGCCTGTTCGCCGGCCAGGACGACCTGCTCATTGGCGCGCGCAAGGGCAGCCCACTGGCGATCGGTTTGGGCGACGGCGAAATGTATCTCGGCAGCGATGCGATCGCGGTCTCGCCGTTCACCAACCGCGTGATCTATCTCGAGGAAGGCGACATCGCCATCCTCACCCACGGCAGCCACAAGATTATCGACGCCGCCGGCAACTTGGCTGATCGCAAGATCCACGTGCTGTCCGGCGCGGCAGCCGCGATCGAGAAGGGCAATTATCGCCACTTCATGCAAAAAGAGATCTATGAGCAGCCCGAGACCACCGGGCGCACCATCACGCGCTACGTCAACGCTTTCGACGAGCGCGTGGAGATGCCCGATCTTGACGGCGTCGATCTTGCCGCCGACAGCGCCATCATCATCGGCTGCGGCACGGCGCATTACGCCGGCCGGGTCGCCGAGTATTGGCTGGAGCAGGTCGCCGGCATCACCGTCGAGACCGACATCGCCTCGGAATTCCGCTATCGCAAGCCGGCGTTCGCCGCGAACAGCTTCGCCGTGTTCGTATCGCAATCCGGCGAGACCGCCGACACGCTTGCGGCTCTGCGTTATTGCAAGGAGCAAGGGCTAAAGACGCTGGCGGTCGTCAACGTGCCGGAATCCACGATCTGGCGTGAAGCGGACGCGCGTTTGCCCACGCTGGCGGGGCCTGAGATCGGTGTTGCGTCCACCAAAGCCTTCACGGCACAGCTGTCGGCGTTGGCGGCGCTCACGATCGCCGTCGGCCGCGCACGCGGGACGCTGTCCACCCAGGAGGAAACCCGCCTTGTGCGCGCGTTGATGGAAACCCCGCGTCTGGTGGCGGACGCGCTCGCCTCCGAACCGGCCATCGAGACCATCGCCAGCGAACTCGCGCTGGCGCGCGACGTGCTCTATCTCGGCCGCGGGGTCCATTATCCCGTGGCGATGGAAGGCGCGCTCAAGCTCAAGGAAATTTCCTACATCCATGCCGAAGGTTACGCGGCCGGCGAACTGAAACACGGACCGATCGCGCTGATCGACGACGGCACGCCTGTGGTGGTGGTGGCGCCGCACGACCAGCTGTTCGAAAAAACCTTGTCCAACATGCAGGAAGTGGCGGCGCGCGGCGGCAAGCTGATCCTGATCACAGATGAGGCCGGCGCCGCCGCAGCGGGCGATATCGCCAAGCACGTGGTGCTGGCGCCGGCGTGCGATCCGTTCATCGCCCCCCTCGTCTATTCCGTGCCGATCCAGCTTCTGGCGTACTTCACCGCTGTGCAGAAAGGCACTGACGTCGACCAACCCCGCAACCTAGCCAAATCGGTGACCGTAGAATGAGCAAACTCAAGGCAGGCGTAATCGGTGCGGGCGTGTTCGGCGCCCACCACGCGAGCAAGTACAAGAACGACCCGCGCGTGGAGCTGATCGGGGTCTACGACATGGACACCGAGCGAATGGATGCGCTGGCCGAGACGCTTAGCGTCCGTCGCTTCAACAATATGGACGATATGCTCGACCTGCTCGATATCGTCACCGTCGCCTCGCCGCCAATGACGCATGCAAGCGCAGCAGCGGCGGCGCTGGAATACAACAAGCACGTGCTGATCGAGAAGCCGATCGCTGTGTCGATGGTCGAAGCCGAGCTGCTGCTGCAGGTGGCGGAGCTAAACAAGCGCGTGCTTGCTTGCGGGCACCAGGAACGGCTCGTGTTCGAAGCGATGGGCTTGTTCTCGGCCGCGGAACGGCCGACGCTGATCGAAAGCACGCGCGAGGGCCCATGGACCGGGCGCAGCACCGACGTTTCGGTAGCGCTCGACCTGATGGTGCACGACTTCGACCTGGCGCGGACGATCGCCGGCGCGGCGCCTTCCACGGTCAGCGCTCAAGGCAAGGCGGTGCATGCCGCGTCCGCCGATGCGATGACAGCGGAACTGCGCTTCGAGGGTCTCACGGCGCGCTTCACCGGCAGCCGCGTCGCCGAGGCCCGCAAGCGCACCATGCGCATCGTCTATCCGAGCGGTGAGTTGAACATCGACTTCCTCGCTCGCACATTCTCCAACACGTCCAAGGTCGCGCTCGACCCAAGTTTCGGCAAAGCGCCGGCTGGCCGCGATCCGCTGGGCGCCAATGTCGCGCGCTTCATTGACGCCGTGCTCGGCGCTGCGCCCCGTCCTGCGGTCACCGGCCGCGAAGCGGCGGACGCGCTGAAGATCGCGCTGGATGCCGACAAGGCGGCCGGTCTTCCCTCGCTTTCGTTCGCGTGAAAAGCCCATGATCCCCTTCATCGACCTCGCCGCGCAACGCGCGCGGATCGCTGACAAAGTCGACGACGCCATCGCGCGAGTGCTCGCGCACGGCCAGTACATTATGGGCCCGGAGGTGCGCGCGTTCGAGCAGCAGCTCGCGGCCTTCTGCGGGGCCAGGCATACGCTTGCGAACGCCAATGGCACCGACGCGCTGGTGCTGCCGCTGATGGCGTGGAGCGTTGGGCCCGGCGATGCGGTGTTCTGCCCCGCCTTCACCTTCGCGGCGACGGCGGAAGTTGTACCTTGGGTGGGCGCAACGCCCGTGTTCGTCGATGTGCTGCCCGACACCTACAACATGGACCCTGCTTCGCTCGAAGCGGCGATCGCCGGCGTCAAGCGAGACGGCAAACTGAAGCCAAGCGTGGTGATCGCAGTCGACCTGTTCGGTCAGCCGGCGGACTATCCCGCCATCGCCACGATCGCGCGGCGCGAAGGCATGAAGCTGATCGCCGACAGCGCGCAAGGCTTCGGCGGCACGCTGGACGGCAAGCATCCGATGCATTGGGCGGACGCGACGACGACGAGCTTCTTCCCGGCCAAACCGCTCGGCTGCTACGGCGATGGCGGCGCCACGCTCACCAACAGCGACGAGGACCTCGCCGTCATGCGCTCGTTCGCCGTGCACGGCCAAGGCACGGACAAGTATGACAATGTCCGCATCGGCATGAATTCGCGGCTTGATACCATGCAAGCCGCCATCCTGATAGAGAAGCTCGCCATCTTCGCCGACGAAGTCAGGGAACGGAATGTGGTGGCGGACCGCTATCGTCAGCGCCTCTCCAACATGGTGAGGACGCCGGCCGTGATCGCCGGGGGCATGTCCACTTGGGCGCAGTACACCATCGAGGTGGAGGACCGCGACCGCTTCGCCGCGCACATGCGCGACGCAGGCATCCCGACGGCGCAGTATTATCCTCGCCCCTTGCACCAGCAGAGCGCCTACCGCCAATTCCCTGTCGGCGCCGGGGGCATGGCGGTGAGCGATGATATCGCCACCCGCGTGATCAGCCTGCCGATGCACGCCTATCTCGAAGAGTCCGTGCAAGACCGCATTGCCGATGCGGTGCGGAGCTTTGTCGAAGCCGGCCGCTGATCCAGGCCGCCTCCGGGCGCGTAACAGCGGCCATGAAACCGCTTCAAATGGCGTCCGCGCTGCTGCTGGCCGCAGCCTCGGCCGGATGCGCGACCCGTCCCCCGACGCCGCCTGACGCGGCGCAGACCACTTTTGTCCTCGAGGAGGACCTCGTCGGTCGCAGCGTGGCGCGCGGCGAGTTCCGCACCATCACCGGCGTGCGCCGCGGCTTCACCGCCTATCTCAACGGCACGTGGGACGGCCGCACGCTGACTTTGGTCGAGGATTTCGTGTTCGACGACGGCGAACGCGATCGCAAGACTTGGCGGCTCGAGCGCATCGCGCCTGGCCGCTATGTCGGCTCGCGCGAAGACGTGGTCGGCCAGGCGATCGGTTATCAAGACGGCCCCGCCTTCCGGCTTGAATATGATCTCCTGCTTCCGTCCGACAATGGACGTGGACGCAAAGTGCGCTTCCGCGACATCATGGTTGAGACCGTTGACGGCGCGGTGCGCAACGAGGCGACGGTCGGCTGGCGCGGCCTGCGTGTCGGCTCGGTGTCGTTGGTGATTCAACGGCAGATGGTTGAAGAGCAGCGTCAAGATGCCGAGCTTGAACGCGTGAACTGACGCACCACTCGCCAATCCTGCATTCTCTGCCTCCAGGCATGCGTCCTCTATCGGCCCTGCGGCCCCCAAAAAGCGGAGTGTCTTGGGCCTTACCACCGCATCGGCTAGGAGATCTGCCAGCTAGGAGCAGCGGACATGGCGCGCACAGTGCTGGGGATTATCGGCGGCAGCGGCATCTACACCATGGAAGGCGTCGCGTGGCGCGAGCAGCGTGTTGCCTCCCCTTGGGGCGAGCCGTCCGACGCGCTTCGCTATGGCCTCATTGAGAGTGTCGACGTGGTGTTCCTGGCGCGGCACGGACGCGGCCACACCTTGTCGCCATCCGACATCAACTATCGCGCCAATATCGACGCGCTGAAACGCGCAGGCGTGACCGATGTGATCTCGGTTTCCGCTTGCGGTTCGCTCCGCGAAGACCTGGCGCCGGGCACGTTCGTGCTGATTGATCAGTTCATCGACCGCACTTTCGCGCGCGCCAAGAGTTTCTTCGGCAAAGGCTTGGTCGCACATGTATCCATGGCGCAGCCGGTGTGCCCCAAGCTCGTCGACGCGCTTGAGCGCGCGGCGCGCGAGCAAGCTATTCCCTACCATCGTGGCGGGACCTACCTGGCGATCGAAGGCCCGCAATTCTCATCGTTGGCAGAATCACAGCTCTATCGCTCTTGGGGCTGCGACGTCATCGGCATGACCAACATGCCGGAAGCCAAGCTCGCACGCGAAGCCGAGCTGCCCTACGCCAGCGTCGCCATGGTGACGGACTACGATTGCTGGCATCCCGGACATGCGCATGTCGAAGTCGCAGACGTGATCAAGGTGCTCATGGAGAATGCCGAGAAGGCGCAGCGCCTATTGCGCCGCGCCGCGCCACTACTCGGTCCCGAGCGCACACCCTCGCCGCTCGGGATCGAGCACTGCCTCGATGCGGCGCTGATCACCGCGCCGGAGGCGCGCGACCCGGCGCTGATGGCGAAGCTCGACGCCGTGGCGGGACGGGCGCTCAGGGCTGCTCGATCGTGAAACTCACCTCGCCCGCCATCGCGTGACCGTGGCCGGAGGCCGTCCAACGCGCGCGATACCGGCCCGCCGCAAGCTGCGGCAGCGCCACTGCATATGTCGCCGTCGGCGAACCCGGCCTGCGGAACGTGGCGCGCACCGGAGCATCGTCCGGTCCGGTAATCGCCACCGTCTGCAGCACGACCGGGTGCGCAAACGTCAGCGCGAGCGTACGCGGCGCCTCCGCCAGCACAGCGCCGTTCGCGGGGCTCGAGGAAGCGAGCATGTCATCGCTGGATTGGGACGCAGCCGCCGGCGCGCCGTGACCGCCATGCTGCGCCAGCGCCGGCGGTGCGGCAAGCGCGGCGGCCGCCAACGCCACGAACACAAGCTGCTTCATTTCCGCTCTCCCATCAGAACCAAAATCTCACGCCGGCGCGCAGCGCGGAACGTTCAACGTCTTGCCCGCTCGCACGCACACGCGATGCGGTTTCGCCAAGCGCTCGCTCATGCACCAAGTCCACATAGGGCGCGAACTTGCGCGTAATCTCGTAGCGGACCTGCAGGCCGATCTCGCCGTCGGCGAACCCTGCGCCGATGTCGCGTTCAGCAATGTCCTGCGCATAGACGTTCACTTCAATGTAAGGCTCGGCGATCAAGCGCTGGCTGATGTGCAGGTCGAGGCTTTGGTGCAGGCGGGCGCTGACATCGCCGTCTTCGCTCACGAACGCGGTCGCCTCTGTCTCGAACTGATACGGCGCGAGCCCTTGAACGCCAAAGGCGAGGTGCGCCGTCGTCTCCGGCTCAAGATCGACGCGCACGCCGAGCTGCAGATCCCAGAAGTCGGCAACCGCGCGGCTCCACAAAGCCTGCACTTCCGCATGCTCGACCGTGCCGCTTTCGCTCTCGGCTTCCGTCTTCACCCAGAGCTTGTTGACGTCGCCGCCGATCCAGGCGTCGCCTTCCCAGGTGACGATCTCCTCGTCATCCACGCGCGCGCCGTCCGCCTCCCCGCGCACGAGATGAAACGTCATTGGCTCCATCGCCAGCGCCGGGCTGGCGACGGCAAGCGCAAAACCGAAGGCGTACAGAGGCGCGCGCATCAGTGTCGCCCGTGCGGTGAATCATCGGCGGAGGCGACCGGCCGCGGCTCTCTGCGCGCGACCACCACGCGGTTCATCATGCCGGACGCCATGTGATAAAGCAGATGGCAGTGGAACGCCCACTCGCCGGGCTCATCTGCGGTGAGCAGCACCGAGTAGGTCTGCCCCGGCGCGACCGAGACAATGTGCTTGTCCGGCAGACGCTCGGTCGGCATGCCGTTTTCGAGTTGCACGAACATGCCGTGCAGGTGCATCGGATGCGCCATCATGGTTTCGTTGACGAAGACAAGGCGCACGCGTTCGCCGTAGTCGAGATTGATGGGTTCGGCGTCGTGCATCGGCTGGCCGTTCAGCGTCCAAACGTAGCGCTCCATGGCGCCAGTGAGACGCACGACGATGTCGCGCCCGGCTGCGCGGGTGTCAGCTTGCGGCGTCGCCGACGCGAGGTCGGCGTAAGACAGCACGCGCGCATCGGCGGGGAATTCCGAGCCCCAGCCGAAAGTGCGCCCCGAACCGTCGACGCCGCCTTCGGCGCCCAGCGCGTCGCCCATGTCGTGATCCATCGCTGTGTGACCGCCAGCGCCGTGATCCATCTGGCCGTGATCCATCTGGCCATGCTCCGCGCTTGGTTGCGGCGGCGGGGCGCCATGGCTCATGCCCATATCGGCCATGGTGAGTATGGCGCGCGGGCGCATCTCCGGGATCGGCGCCTCCATCCCCGCGCGCGGGGCTAGCGTGCCGCGCGCATAGCCGCTGCGGTCCATGGCTTCGGCGAAAACCGTGTAGGCGATGGCTTCGCGCGGCTCGACGACGATGTCGTAGGTCTCGGCCACGGCAATGCGCAGCTCATCGACCTCAACGGGATCGACGGCGCGGCCGTCAGCAGAGACGATAGTGAGTTTCAAGCCGGGAATGCGGAAGTCGAAATAGCTCATCGCCGAGCCGTTGATCAGGCGCAGCCGCACGCGCTCGCCGGCCCGAAACAGAAAAGTCTCATTCTCAGCCGCCGGGCGGCCATTGATCAAAAACGTGTAGTTGGTGACGTCGGCGATGTCGGTGGGATCCATGCGCATCTGGCCCCAGGTCGCACGATCGCGTAGCGCGCGGCCTAAACCGAAGGCGCGCGCATCGCGGAAAAAGTCGCCGATTGTGCGGTGGTTGTTGTTGTAATAGCCGGCGTCGACCTTGAGATTGTTGAGGATGCGATCCGGGTGTTCGGTGGTGAAGTCCGAGAGAAACACCACATAGTCGCGATCCGGCGGGTTTGCTTCCGGCGTCGCTGGATCGATGATCAGCGGCGCATAAAGGCCCATCTGCTCCTGCCCGCCCGAGTGCGAATGATACCAATAGGTGCCGTGCTGGCGGATCGGGAACCGATAGGTAAAGGTCTCGCCCGGTTCGATGGCGCGAAAACCCGAGAAACCCGGCGCGCCGTCCATGGCGGCGGGAACCAACAAGCCGTGCCAGTGCAGCGATGTCGGCGCATCGCTATCGTTGCGCACGTGGATGACGGCCTCTTCACCTTCGGTGAAACGCAGAGTCGGGCCCGGCAACTGGCCGTTGATCAGCATGCCTTCGGCGCTGCGCCCCGCGACGCTGACGCGCGCATCGTCAATAACGAGACTGTACTCACGCGCTTGAGCTGCGCCAGCCATAGCGAGCGCGAGCGTCGCGACCAGACACGTACGTACCGTCATCGGCTCAACCCTGTCTCCGAAACACGTCGACCAGCTCGTCAATCACGCGCGTCTGCTCGCCTGCGTCCTTGCTGTGCATCGCCTTGTGAACACAGTGCTGCAGGTGTTGGCGCAGCAGATCGGCCTCCACGCGCGACAGCGCCGCGCGCACCGCCTCGATCTGCGTCACCACATCGATGCAATAGCGGTCTTCGTCGATCATCTTCTGCACGCCGCGCACCTGGCCCTCGATGCGTCGGAGCGCGGCGGTGGCCTTCTTTGCGACTGTCGGGTCCATTCATATACCCCCTCAGGGTACTTGCCAATACCCTGGCAGGGTATATAGCGTCAAGGATGCGGCGCCGCTGACGCCGCTGATCCAGAGGGAGCAAAACCATGACCAAAGCGTTGTTCGCAGCAGTGCTGGGCGCGGTTGCGTTGGGCGCCTGCGCCAGTTCTCAGGCGGCAGACCATGGCGGCATGAACCACCAGGACATGATGCGCCATTGCGAGATGATGCAGCAAGACGGGCACCACGGCATGAGCCATGACCCCGCCCGTCACGGCGGCATGAGCCGCGAAGAAATGATGCGGCATTGCGAAACGATGCGCCAAGGCCGTCAAGACACGCCCGCCGAGGAGTCTCAGCCTCATCAGCATTGAGGCAGGCAAACGAGAACTTCGATGCGCGACGGCAGTGAGAACGCTCAACGAATGCTGACGGTGCGTGATCCCGTTTGCGGCATGACGCCGACGCCAGACACCCCGCACCGTTTGCTGTATGACGGCGATGAAGTGCTGTTTTGCAGCGCCGGCTGCAAAGCGAAGTTCGCGGCGAATCCGGCGCGCTATGTCAGCCATGGCGCTCACGCCGACTGCAAGCGCGATCACGGCGGGGCGCTGCTTGCGCCTTAAGGCGCAAAGTGGACCTGTCCGATGCACCCGGAGATCGTACGCGACGGACCAGGCGCGTGCCCGATCTGCGGCATGGCGCTGGAGCCAATGACGCCCAGCGCCGGCACAGGCTCCAACCCAGAACTTTCCGACATGTCGCGCCGGTTCTGGGTGGGCGCCGCACTAGCCGGGCCGGTGCTGCTGCTTGAAATGGGACGCCACTTCCTGGGTGTCGACCGCTTCGTCCCACCAGCGTGGAACGGCTGGCTTCAATTCCTGTTGGCGACGCCCGTCGTGCTATGGGCGGGCTTTCCGTTCTTCGAGCGCGGCGTAGTCGCTGAAGACCCGCAACCTCAACATGTTCACCTTGATTGCGCTCGGAACCGGCGTGGCCTGGTTCTACAGCGTGGTCGCGCTCGCCGCGCCGTCCCTGTTCCCACCGGAGTTTCGCGACGCTCACGGCTTGGCGTCGGTGTACTTCGAAGCCGCGGCGGTGATCACAGTGCTGGTGTTGCTAGGTCAAGTGCTGGAGTTACAGGCGCGGGAACGCACCGGCGGCGCCATACGCGCACTGCTCGACCTTGCGCCGAAGACCGCGCGGCGCATCGGCTCGCGCGGCGAACAAGAGGTCACGCTCGATCAGATCGCGGTCGGCGATCGGCTGCGCGTGCGACCGGGCGAGAAAGTTCCCGTCGACGGCGTTGTAGTCGACGGGCGCTCCACGCTCGACGAATCCATGGTGACGGGCGAGTCGATGCCGGTGACGCGTGAGGTCGGTGCGCGGGTGATTGGCGGTACGCTCAATCAGACCGGGGCGCTGATTATCGAGGCTGACCGCGTCGGCGCGGACACGATGCTCTCGCGCATCGTGCATATGGTGGCGCAAGCGGCGCGCGCGAGGGCGTCCTGATCAAGAACGCCGAAGCGCTGGAGCGCCTCGAGAAAGTGGACACGCTGGTGTTAGATAAGACCGGCACGCTCACAGAGGGCAAGCCCAGTCTGGTTTCGATCAGAACTGCGCACGGCGTTGCTGAAAGCGAGGCGCTGCGGCTAGCGGCCAGCCTGGAAAGCCGCAGCGAACATCCGCTTGCGCACGCTATCGTGCGCGCCGCACAGGAGCGCGGCTTGACGCTAACAGAGCCAAGAACGTTCGACTCGCCAACCGGCAAGGGCGTGACTGGCGAAACAGAGGGCCGTCGCGTGGCGCTCGGCGCCGAGCGCTACATGGCGGAACTGGGCGTCGATGTCGCGCCCTTGCATCGCGATGCGGATGCCATGCGACGCGGCGCCGCCACCGCGATCTATCTCAGTATCGACGGGGCGATCAGCGCAGTGTTCGGCATCGCCGACCCGATCAAACCGTCGACGCCGGCGGCGTTAGAGTCGTTGAGACGCCAAGGCCTCGCACTTGTGATGCTGACGGGCGACAACAAAACAACCGCGGAAGCGGTTGCGCGGACCCTGGGGATTGCACTCGTCGAAGCCGATGTGTTGCCGGAACGCAAAGCCGACGTGGTGGCGCAGCTCAAACATGAAGGCCGCGTCGTCGCGATGGCTGGCGACGGCGTCAACGATGCGCCCGCCCTAGCCGCCGCCGATGTCGGCGTCGCCATGGGCACGGGAACGGACGTGGCGATCGAAAGCGCGGGCGTGACTCTGTTGCACGGCGATCTGCGCGGCATCGTGCGCGCCCGCGCGCTGTCGCGGGCGACCATGCGCAATATCCGGCAGAATCTGTTCTTCGCCTTCGTCTACAACACAGCTGGCGTGCCGCTCGCGGCCGGAGCCCTCTACCCATTCACCGGCGAACTGCTCTCGCCGATGATCGCGGCGGCGGCGATGGCGCTGTCGTCGGTCTCGGTAATCGCCAATGCGCTGCGGCTCAACGCTTGGGCCCTTGCCGAGTAGGCTCATCACCCAGTGGCCGCGTAGGCCAGAGAAATCGGATTGTGCGTCGATCGCTGATAAGCCTCGAGCACCTCGCGCGTAGGCCCCAGCATCACCATCTCGCCGCCGTGCATCCACAATGTCTTGTTGCAGACATACTCGATCAATTGCGGCGCGTGGCTCGCCAGCACGACAATTTCGGTGTCGTCCAGCAGCTTGGTGAGCCGCACTTCAGCTCGCTCCTGAAACTCCAGGTCACCCGCCGCCAGCCATTCATCGAGAACAAGAATGTCCGCCTGCAACGCGGTTGAGATGGCGAATGCAAGGCGCGTCTTCATGCCGTCGGAGTACGTCCGGAACGGCAAATGGATGAAACGGCCGAGACCGCAGAATTCTGGAATCTCCTGCTGGGCCTTCTTGACCTCCGCTCTCGTCGCACCGAGCAGGCGAAGCGGCAGCTCGATATTGGCGTAGCCGGAGAGTTCGGGATTGATGCCAAGCGCCTTCTCGATTAGCGGCACCACCCGCCCCTCGACAGTCACCGTGCCGGACTGCGGGTGCGCAAGACCGGCCAGTACGCGCAACATGGTTGACTTGCCGGACCCGTTGCGGCCGATGATGCCCAGGCGGTCGCCCGGCGACAGCTCGAAGGAGATGTTCGACAGCGCCTGCACATACACCACACCGCCCTTGTCGCCGATGGAGCCGCCAGTCGCCTGACGGAACATCGACACCTTCAAGGACCGGCTCGCCAATGCGTAGATCGGGTACTTGAACGAGGCGTTGTCGAGTTTGATCTTGGCCGCCATCGCCCCTCACAGCCACAAGAAGATCTGTTTGCGGGTGAGCGCCGTCACGATCACCGCAAGCACACCGAGAATGGCGACTGTCGAAACGCTCACGATCCAATTCATGTCGGTCGGCATCTGGCCGAGCATGGGCGCGCGGACCACCTCCAGCAGATGATAGAATGGATTGGCTTCATAGATGATCGGGCGACTCATCGCTTCGTGCGGCACCCACAGGATCGGCGTGAGAAAGAACATCAGCTGCATGATGGTCGCGATCACTTGCGGCACGTCGCGAAAGCGCGCGCAGATCGGACCGAGCACGGCGCCGAGAAACAACGCGAACGGAAGATAGAGCGCAAGGCCAACGAGCGACCATAACGACAGGAGCGTGAGCGGCTTGCCCAGCAAAGCGATCATCACGCCTATGATCACCGCGTTGTGCGCGAACATGACCAAATTGCGATACGCGACGCGGGCCGACAGCAGCGGAACCGGCAGCGGCAAATTGCGTAGATTGTCTTCGTTGTCGATGACGCAGGAGCACGCCTCGCTGGTCACGGTTTGCAGGTATGTCCAAGCCAGCATTCCGCAACCGAAGAACGTCAAGAAGTCGCGGAATGGCTGCCGCTGCACCTCGGCGAAGAGTAATCCGATGCCGAGTACAAGCGACCCCAGAGCAATGCTGAGCCAGAACGGGCCGAGAAACGAGCGCCGGTAGCGCATCGAAATGTCCTGGTTGGCCATCAGCGCCCAGGTGTTCCATCGCGTGAACACCGCGCCGTAGTCCGCCGCCAGGCTCATCTCGCTCCCCCACGTCTCGGTCGCTCGCGCCGCGGCGCTTCCTTCCACAACCCTAGCGCGCTGACAACCACGCGGCGCGGTCAGGAATCAGCGATCATCATGACACGATCGCCCCGTCCGGCCAGCGCCAGTTGGTCCCGTCGCTGACCGCCAGGCGCTTGTTGGCGGTCCCGTTGCTCACATAAATGAGCTGGCCCGCGACCGTAGCGCTCGGCAGGCCCGCCACCGTGTAGGAGCGCAGCCGAAGGTGGCCGGCGCCGTCGGCGATGACATTGGCGTTGGCGTTGACCGCGATCTCGCCGTTCTGGCGGATGCGCAGCCGCTCGGTCAGCGTCGTCGAGCCGTTGGGCGTGTTGTACCACACAAGGTCGGTGCCTTGGGCGGCATCGCTCCAGTTTTCGGAAGCCACGTAATCCATGCGCGCGCGAGCGGCGGCGGAGTAACCCGTCGCGCCATAGCCGAAGGCGGCGAACAGCGCGATCTGATCGTTGGCGAGCAGCGCGGACGGGGCCGCGGGCGTGCCGTTGGCGCGGCGGAAGCTAAATTGGGCGTTGGCGCCGAAAATGTCGGTCAGGATGCGGGTGACCGCGCCATCCGCGCCCACGACGTGCAGCAGCGAGCCGCTGAGCGGCGCGGGCGGCGCGGCGGCGTTGGCATTGATCGTCGCCGGCGCGGTGGGCGCGGCGGTGCCGATGCCCAGACGCTTGTTGGTTTCGTCCCAAAACAACTGCGTCGCGAAGGCGAAGTCGAAGTCCCCAGCGCTGGCCTTGTAGGACAGCGCTTTCGCCGCCCCGCCCGCCGGCAAGCCGTTGAGCGCCCGCAATTGCGCCCACGCGCTGCCGGTGTAGCCAAGGAAGAGATCGGTGTCCTTGACGTAGGCGCGCCAGCCTTCACGCGGCGCAAGCTCCATCCACGCGCCGTCGACATAGTACGCGATGGCGAGATTGGTCATCGCCCCCCATTGCGCGCCGGTCTTGCCGGCCGGCAAAATGTAGGCTTGGCCGTCGACGGGCGAGCCTGGCTGCGCGCTGGTGGTGGCGCTCACCACCGCGAGCTGCACCAGCGCGTCGAGCTTCTTCAGCGCCTCGTTGACGGTGACGTGCTTCTGCGCTTGGCCATCTTGCAGATATGCAATGCTAAGGTTTGCTGTGTTCGGCATGACTCCCTCGTACGGAGGGCGTGATCTTAAGGGCACGGGGGAAGGGTCGGATTTGCCCGCGTCTGTGCATTGCTTGCCTGCCGCTGTAGCAACTTGAAGGCTGGGACAGTATTGCGCAGCTCAACCGGATTGGCGAACCGCAAGGACGCGATGGTCAACACGATCCTCTTTCACGCAGAGAGCGACGCGGCGGCAGCGGGGCAGATCGCCACCATGCTCAGCGCACGCCGCGCGCCCCTGACGTTCTCCGTGACTCAGACCAACGCCGAAGCCACGGCGCAGCTGCGCATCGGCGCCAACATGACGGGGCTTGGCGTCATCGGACCAAATTGCAGTATCGAAGAGATGCGCCGCATTCTCGCGCCGATCCTGGGGGTAAGGAAGCGGGCGCTGCTGGTGATGCCCGGCGCCTCTCCACCCCCGGAAATCGCGGAGGCCGGCGCGCCGGTCGTGCGGCTTGAGGGCGACCACGCTACAGACGCAGCGCTGCTCGACAATATCGATCGCTACATCGCGTCGAGCGCACCGCGTCCGATCACCGGTCGCCGCCCGTCACTTGCCGTGGCGAGCGTACGAACAGAGGAGCCAGCGCCACCAGCCTTCGCCCGCGCGCGCGAAGACATCGCCTTCGACGTCGAGCCAACGCCGGCGCCACGCAAGTCATCGCCCATCATGACGGTGTTGCTGTGCGCCTCGGCATTGGTGTCGCTCGCTGTCTTTGTTTGGCGAACCTTTGACCTTCAACGCCAGCCGGATACGAGACCTCAATCGCCCTTCCCGGCCGCGATCACCGCCCCGGCCGATCAGCCTTCGAGCGAGCCTGCGAACCTCGAAAGCGCAGACCCGAACCCCACTCTTGAAGCCGACACGCTCGAAGCGCCGGTAGAGGAAGCGCCGCCGGAGGCGCCGACCGAGCCGGCGCCCGACGAATCCGTGGCCGGCGAGGCAGAACTGCGCGGCTCAGAGGTCGAGGGCCCCGTGCCCTGACGCGCGAACTTGTGCAATTGACGGACGCGCACCCATTGTCACAAGACCGTGACACGGATCGGGCAAAGCACACCCGACGACGCCATGAGGTTGAGGCCAATGGACGATAGCGAAAACACCTCTACCAATCCGCGGATCCTCGATGGGGTTAGCTCAATCGGCGACCTCATCGAACGTCGGTTGTCTCGCCGCACGCTTCTGCGCGGCGGCGCTGGCGCCGTCGCGTTGGCCCTTGCACCGGGCTTGGCGTCTTGCGCCACCAGCGACGGCGCTCAAGCAACTCGCTTCGACTTCCCCGAGATTCCTCGTGGAAGCGGGGCAAGCCATCTGCTGCCGGAAGGATATTCCGCGCAGGTCCTGTTGCGCTGGGGCGATGCGTTGTTTGCCGACTCGCCACCTTTCACCCCGAGTGCGCAGACCGCCGCCGCGCAGAACCGCCAGTTCGGTTACAATAACGACTTCATCGGATTCGTGCCGCTGGATGAGGCTGGTCGCCACGGCCTCCTGTGCGTCAATCACGAATACACCTCGACACCGCTCATGTTCCCCAACGTCGCGAGCGACTTACCGGGACGCATGACCGCAGAGCTTTGCGCGGTAGAACGCGCCGCGCACGGCGCGAGCATTGTCGAGATCAGGGAAACCAACGGACGCTGGCGCGTCGTGAATCCCTCGCGATACAATCGCCGCGTCACCGCCGATACGCCGATGATCCTGACCGGGCCAGCGGCGGGCCATCCTCGCCTTGCCACCAGCGCCGACCCTAGCGGACGCTCTGTCGCCGGCACGATCAACAATTGCGCCGGCGGCATCACGCCGTGGGGCACCTATCTCGCGGCGGAAGAGAACTTCAATCTCTACTTCGTGGGCGCTGTCGCGCAAGATCATCCGGAAGCGCGCAACCACGCGCGCTATGGCGTGCCGGCGCGCATTTATGCGTGGGGTCGCTTCGATCCGCGCTTCGACGTTTCGCGCGAGCCAAACGAACCCAACCGCTTCGGCTGGATCGTCGAGATCGACCCGCGTAACCCCGAAGCGCCGCCGAAGAAGCGCACCGCACTCGGACGCTTCAAGCACGAGGGCGCTGAAAGCGTCGTCGCTCCGGACGGTCGCGTGGTGCTCTACATGGGCGACGACCAGCGCTTCGACTACGTGTACAAGTTTGTCACCGCACGCGCTTACAATCCCAGTACGCCCGAAGTGAACCGCGATCTCTTGGACGACGGCGCGCTTTATGTCGCGCGCTTCGATGAAAGCGGCGATGTGATCTGGATGCCACTTGTGCACGGCCAAGGTCCGTTGACAGCGGAGAATGGATTCCACAGCCAAGCCGACGTGCTGATCGAAACCCGCCGCGCAGCCGACCTGCTGGGCGCCACGCCGATGGACAGACCCGAGGACGTCGAGCCCAATCCGGCCACTGGACGCGTCTACGTATCGCTGACCAACAACTCTGCGAGAACACCCGAGAACGTCAACGCCGCCAATCCGCGCGCCAACAACATCGCTGGACACGTGATTGAGATCATCGAGCCGGGCGGCGATTTCACCGCTCTGCAGTCGCGTTGGGAGATCCTGGTTCTATGTGGCGATCCCGCGAACCCGGAGGCCGGCGCCACCTGGAACGTCGCCACCAGCGCCAATGGCTGGTTCGGAAGCCCAGACAATGTCGCGATCGACCCGCGCGGCCGGCTTTGGGTGGCAACGGACGGCAACGAATTCACGGGCGCCGACGACGGATTGTGGGCGCTCGAAACCGAGGGCGCCTTACGCGGCGCGGGACGCGCCTTCTTCCGCGCACCCGTTGGCGCGGAAGTTTGCGGGCCGCGCTTCGCCCCGGACGGACGCACGTTGTTCCTGGCGGTCCAGCATCCGGGTGACGGCAGCAGCGCAAGCTATGAAGCGCCGACGACACGCTGGCCCGACTTCGACGCCGCAACACCCCCCCGCCCCGCAGTGCTGGCGATCCGCAGAAACGACGGCGGCGCGGTGGGCGGCTGACTTGGCAGGGAGTTGCTTCTATCGCGGCTCCCTGGTCAGCTCCGCCCGCTGGCGCGCCAATTGCTCGCTGATGTCGGCGCCATCGCCATATTTCAGGAACGAGTCATAGCGGCTGTGCGCGCTCAGCGGCAGCGTCGCTTCCTGAATGGGGCACCAGTACTTCTCGGTTTTCGAGGCCACTTCGACGAAGTAGGCGAAAACGCCGTTGGCGTAGGAGCAATAGAAGCAGTTCAGCTTCTGCAGCAGGTTGAGGTAGGGCAGCTTGTGGCGATCAAACCGCACATACGCGCTGCGGCGCACCTGCGCCACGCCCCAAAGCCTGAAGCACACCGCCTGATAGAGGCTGACGCCGAGATCGCAGAGCATCATCGGGATCGCCACGCCGTAAATCAGCGGTGCGGCGATGATATTGCGCAAGAACCCCCGTTGCGCACGCGCGACGCGCGCCAAGGGGCCAGTGGCCGTTGCAAGCACATTTCCCATCGTAGCCCCTCGCGATCCAAGCTCGCGCACCATCACTAGGTCCAGCACAAACGCCTTGATCGGGCGCAAGGCGCAGCCTTGTTTCAGGCCTCAGATGCACCATGTGCGTTGGATAGGAGCGAACCCATGAGCCAAGCGGTTATCGACTTCTGCGAAGGCCTGAAAACGACGCTGCTCGGGCTTGAAGACAGGATCGGCAAGGCCCAGGCCAGCCTTGCGAGCGGCGCGATACAAGTGAGTGGAGAAGCAAAAAAGCATCTCGACGAAGCCTCCGAGCAGCTTGAGAAATTCAAGACGCACGCGGGCCTGATGGCGCAGGCCATTCGCGCTGACCTGCCCGAGCAGACCGCCGAGATGAAGGAAAAGCTCAAGGAGTTTGGCCTTGAAGCGCAAGTAGCGATGCGCCACGCCGTGGTGTTCCTGGCGGAAGCCGCGTCCAAAGGCGCCGAGGGCGCTGCAGCGGCGCTCAAGGAAGGCGCGGTCAAAGCGAAAACTCTGGCCGACGATCTGCGCCACGATACCGCCCTCACGGTTGTCGAGCCCTCCGACCAGCCACCGGCGACGGCGGCCGCGCCGAACTGAGTTATGCCCCATGCCAGGGCCGCGCCTGTATGGGACCGGGTGAGCTTCGATCATCGCCTGGAACCACACGTCCGCGTGCACCACGCCATTACTGGACGGACGCGGTTGCGGCTCCAGCCGCTCGTGGGGCGCGCGGACTTGTTGGGCGCCTTGGCGCGCCGGGTCGCCGCGCGCCAAGGGATCGTCAGCGTGCGCGAGAACCCGGTTTCGGGCTCGCTGCTTGTCGATCACGACAAACGCCTGACCCCAGAAGCGATCGCAACGATTGTGCGCGATCTCTGGCGGGCCGGGCTGACCGGCCCGGTCAAGCCTGCGCCAGCCGAGTCCGCGGAGTCGGCTTGGCACGCACTGCCCGCGTCCATGGTGCTCGACGCATTCAAAGCAAAGCAGGCCTTGACCCACGCCGAAGCGCACGAACGTGTCACCCGCATCGGCGAAAACCGACTTCCTGAGCCGACGCCCACGCCGCTCGTTCGCCTAATCGCCGCGCAACTGAGATCGGCGCCGGTAGCGCTGCTCGGCGGATCGGCAGTGCTTTCGCTGGCCACCAGGGGGTTTGTGGACGCGGCGCTGACGCTCGGCGTCATTGCGCTCAATGTCGGCATTGGCGTGTCCACCGAGAGCTGGACACGCCGGCTCATACGCTCGCTGTCGCGCCCGTCCGATCCGGACGCGCTGGTGTTGCGCGACGGAGCTGAAACCCATGTGCCCGCTTCGCGGCTTGCGCCTGGAGACTGGATCGTGCTCAAGCCCGGCGTCGCCGCGCCAGCCGACGCGCGCCTGATCAGCGCCGAGGGCCTGATGGTGGATGAGGCGTCGCTGACCGGGGAAAGCCACCCGGTTGAAAAACACGCCGAAGCGATCGTGTCGCTTGCCGCGCCGCTCGGCGCGCGGGTGACCATGATCCATCGCGGCGGCATCGTCACCAATGGCTCGGGCGTTGCGGTCGTAACCGCAACGGGCGAAGCAACAGAGATTGGCCGCGTTCGCACTTTGCTGCAAAGCACGCGCTCGCCCGTGCCGCCGATGGAGCGTGCGCTCGATCGGCTTGGCCTTCGCCTCACCATTGCTTGCCTCGGCGCGTCTTCGATCCTGGCCATGCTGCTGTTGATGCGCGGCGAGGGCGCGGCGCGCGTGGCCAAGAGCGCGATTGCGCTCGCGGTGTCGGCGATCCCGGAAGGTTTGCCAGCCTTGGCTGCGTCCACCAAGGCGCTCGCCGCACGCGCCATGTCGCGCGAAGGCGCCTATGTACGCAATGTCAACGTGCTCGAAACGGCGGCAAGCATCGACGTCCTGTGTCTCGACAAAACCGGCACGCTCACGCAAAATCGCATGGAAGCGGCGGTTGTACACGCGCTTAACGCCGAGTATCGCCCCACCACCGGCAGGCCGATTCCGAGCCTGGTGCGGCTGATCGCCGAGATCGCAACGCTCTGCAACGACGCCGAATTGTCAGAGGCCGCCGATCCGTCCTCCGGCTCCGGCACCGAGCTGGCCTTGCTGCATTTTGCGCACGACGCAGGGCTCGACGTCGATGCGCTGCGTGCGGCGCGGCCGCGGCGCGCAATTCTGCCGCGTACACAAACGCGCCTTTACATGGCGACCGAGCACGCCGGCCGCAGCGGCACTCTGCTTGCGGTGAAAGGCGCGCCGCACCAAGTGCTGGCGCTGTGTTCGACGGTTCGATCCGGCGGACGGGCGCTGCCCCTCGACGAAATTATGCGCGCGGCGATCCTGGCGCAGAACGAAGCTCTCGCCAGTGAAGGACTGCGCGTGCTCGGCTTTGCACGCGCTCGCGATCGCACGCTTGGCGATGGCGCTCTCGGAGCGCTGGAATGGCTGGGACTCGTCGGCTTGCGCGATCCGCTGCGCCCAGGCGCCGAGGCCGCGATCGCAACCTTTCAGCGCGCGGGCCTGCGCACCCTCATCCTCACTGGAGACCAGGCCGGCACGGCGCGAAAGCTCGCCTCTGATCTCGGCATGGCGCCTGACGGGGCCGTCAATGTGGTGGACGCAAGTGAGCTGCGCGACTTGCCCCCGGAGCGCATGGCCGAACTGGTCAGCAGCGCGGAAGTGTTCGCCCGCGTCAGCCCGGCTGACAAACTCGCCATCATCAAGACGCTGCAGGCGCAGGGCCATGTCGTAGCCATGACCGGGGACGGCGTGAACGACGGCCCCGCCCTGCGCGCCGCCGATGTTGGCATCGCCATGGGCAAGTCGGGCGCGGATGTGGCGCGCGATGTCGCCGACATTGTCATCGCCGACGACGATCTCGCGAGCCTAGCGGCGGCTTTGTCGCGCGGACGGGCGGCCGACGACAATCTCCGTCGCGCCGTGCGCTTTCTGCTGTCCACCAACGCAAGCGAAGTCGTGCTGCTGCTCGCAGAAGCAATGCAAGGGCCTGATGCGCTGGAAACGCCCGCGCAGCTCTTCTGGCTCAACCTGATGACGGATGTGTTCCCTGCGTTGGGCTTGGCCATGGCGCGCCCGGCCGCGGATATTCTTGAGCGCGCGCCGCGGCCTGCAACGGAAGACATATTCGGTCGCAAGGAAGGGCGCGCTATCGCTGCGGATGCTCTGCGCATCGCGGCGCCAGCGATCATCACTCACTTCATTGCGACGCTGCGCCATGGCTCGGGCCCGCGCACGCGCGGGCTGACGTTCCTGGCGCTCGCCAGCCATCAATTGATGCAGGCTTTGCGCCTGCGCCCAGGGCGGCCGGCGACAGACATTCTTGATCGTCCCATCGAGTTGGGCGTGGCGGCTGGGTCCGTCCTGCTTGCCGCACCCTTCGCCATACCCCCGTTACGCCGCGTGTTGCGCATCGTCAGCCCACGTCCGCTTGAGGCTGCGACCATCATCGGCTTGAGCATCGCACCGTTGGCGCTGCGCCTGATCGCCGCGCAAGGAGTTAAGTCCGCGCGGACGGCTTAGCTGACTTTGCTTCCTTGGCTGGCGGCTCGTCCGGCGCAGGCGCGGGCCGTTCGCGCGTCAACTCCGCCTGTACTTCAGCGACCAGATCCTCCACGTCTTCGGCGAATTCGGCGGCGGCCGCGCGCGCGCGCGCGTAGGCGCCCATGCCGCGCTTCAAGCTCTCGCGCACAAACGGCCGCGCGGCGCGCAATATCCTCGGCGCGGCCACGGCCAAGGCAATCGCGGCGATGCCGCCACCCACCAGCAACGCGGCGCCTAACACTCTTGATCCGATCATGCTTCCGCCCTGCGCATAACGCTGACAAAGACTAGCGATAGATAGGTCAGGCTCTGTTGTGCGAAATCAAGGCCCGGCCCAAGCGCTACTTGAAAATGCGTTCATTTGAGGAACCCTGTGTCAGCCAGCGACTCCGTTTCATACGCCAAAGCACCCTCGCTCCCGACCATGCGCCTAGTCGCGGGCGGACTGCTGATTTTCATGGCCGCGCTCTATCTGCTGGCGACGCTGAGCCACGCGCACGGCGCGGCCTGGGGCTATCTGCGCGCCTTCGCCGAAGCGGCCATGGTCGGCGGATTGGCCGACTGGTTCGCGGTGACAGCGATTTTTCGCCGCCCGCTTGGGCTTCCGATCCCGCACACGGCGGTCATTCCGCGCAATCAGGAGCGCATCGCCGCCGCTCTAGGGGAATTCGTCACCGTCAATTTCCTGGCCCCCGAGATCGTCCGCGAGCGGCTCCAGAAAGAGGACCTGGCAGGCGGACTTGGCCGCCAGCTCGCCGAGCCAGCCACCGCGCAACGCATCGCCGGGGGCGTGATGGACGCGCTGCCCACATTGGCAGACCTCCTGGATGATCAAGTGGTGGCCGATTTCCTGCGCCGCCAAATCGGCGATCTGAGCCGCGACGAACGCCTCACTTCGGCGATCGGGCGCGGCCTCTCTCTGCTTACCGAGCATGGCCGCCATCAGCCCGTGCTCGATGCTGCGCTTAGCGAAGGCTGGCGCGCGCTTGAGGAACACGAGCCCGCGATCCGCGCGCAAGTGCGCGCACAGACGTCCTGGATTTGGCGCTTGATCGCCCTCGACGCCCGCGCATCCGATGCATTGATTTCGGCGATCGAGGAAACGCTGAAAGCCATTTCACGCGATCAGACACACCCCGCGCGCCAACGCATCACCGAACTCTTGCAGAAGCTCGCCGACGATCTGCAAAGCTCGCCGCAGCTGCGCACCCAAGTGGAGCGCATCGTTGCCGATATTCTCGCTCATCCTGCCGTCGGCGCCTACTTCGCCGATCTCTGGCGCAGCCTGCGCGCGGCTATGCGCACCGTAGCGGAGGCGCCCGACGCCACGGCCCGCGCCGCGCTCGCCGGGGCCATCGCCCGCTTCGGTGCAGCGCTCGCAAGCGACGCTGATGTGCAGGCTTCCCTGAACAAACGCCTGCGCGATCTGCTCACGGAGATTGCCGGCCGCCACGGGCGCGATATCGGCGCGCTGATCACCGAGACCATACGCAGCTGGGACACCAAGACCGTGGTCGACAAGCTGGAACAGAATGTCGGCCCAGATCTGCAATACATCCGCATCAACGGCACGCTGATCGGCGGCCTGATCGGCCTCTGCATCCATCAAGTGACGCTACTGCTCACCTAATTGCGCCGCGGCGTCACCCGCGCGCCGTCTTCGAGCGCGTCGCCGGGAAATAGGATCACGCGGTCGCCTTCGCTCAGGCCGCTTGTTATCGCACGGAAGCGTTCGCCGCCTTCCCCGATCACGACCGGCGTGAGCCGCGCGCGACCGCGTTCGATGCGAAACACCGCCCAATTCTCGCCGTCGCGCACCAAGGCATCTGTCGGCGTACGTAACGCGTTTTCTTGTTGAGACACGATCGCACGCACATCCACACGAAACAGGTGCCCAAGCGCCGGCGCTGTCGAGGGAGCTTCAAGCCGAACGATTACATTGACCCGCTGTTCCTCCACGCCGAGCGCCGACACCTTGGTGTGGGCGAACGGTTCGATGCGGGCGATTCGCGCAGGGATAGACGCTTCCCCACCCCAATTCTCAATAAAGGCGGCGGCTCCGGCGCTCAGCAGAACCGCGTCCTGCGACAGAAACTCCGCCACCACTTCCAAGTCATGCGGATCACCGATCTCCAACAGCGGCGCGCCCGCGCCGACCACCGCTTCGCTCTCTTGCAAGAGCCGCAGCACCCGACCGCCCGCCGGGCTGCGCACTTCTACGCGTGCGCGAGCACGCGGGCCTGACAAACCCGCCGCGACTTGCGCCCGCTCCAACTCGGCGCGCCGTGCCGAAGTGTTCGCCCGCGCCGCCCGCAGCGCCGCATTGGCGCCGTCGAGCGCCGCGCGCGAGGCAAAGCCTTGGGCGGCCAGAGACGCCGTCCGCTCCTGGTCGCGGCGCGCCAGGTCGAGTTCGGCCTCTGCAGCGCTGAGCGCCGAGCGCGCCGCGCTCACGCTTGCGCGCGCCTCCGCCGCCACGCGCGCGTCCAGCAGAGCTGGATCGGCGGGCGCGATCGCCGCGACCACCTGGCCGCGCGCGATCTCATCGCCGGGCTCCAACTCGATCCGCTGCAGCGCCCCGCCTACGGGCGCCGCGATCACGAACACGTCGTGAATGCGCGTGCGCCCCTCATCGGTGATTTCCCGCTGCACCAGCCCGCGATCGATGACCGCAACGTCCACCGCCTGCGCGCGCGGCCACAGCATCCAGACAAGAAAAGCCGCGAGCAGCGCGCCCGCGCCCGCCCAGATCCATTGCGCCTGGGTAAGCTTCGGCGGAACGAGCTTCGGAAGTTTGACCGACGGCAGCGTGAAGTTGCGCGTATCCATGTCTCTCAATCTCGCGCCTTCAGAACGCCGACCATGTCCAATCGATCGATTTCAAACCGCACGATCAACGCCGCCGCGAGCACGCAGGTCAAGGTGAAGGCGACGGCGAAAGCATAGCCGTTGGGATCGAACACGTATGGAAAAGCATACATGTCGGTTTGGAACAGCCGCATGAGCCACATCGCCATGCCCATGCCGAACAGGCACCCAACGGGCACGGCAAGCAGCGCCAGCGCCATGATCTCCCCGATCAGCACATAAGAAACTTCCCCCCGCGTGAACCCCAGCACGCGCAATGTCGCCAAGTCGCGCTCCTGCTCGGCCAAAGTCACGCGCGCAGCGGAGAACGCGACGCCGCCCGCCATCACCGCGGCAAACGCCGAATAGATCGCGATCATCAAGCCGATATGCTCGTCAAAATTGGTGCGCATCGAGCGCTCGGCGAGCGTCACGAAACTGGCGCCCACCAGCGCGGGCGTGGCTTTCAGCCGCCGGTTGAAGTCGCTATGCCGCATGGGATCCATCACCACGTGCGCGCCGCTGATGCGTCCGGGCTCACGCATCAGCCTCGCCAAGGCGTTCATATCCATATAGGCCGAAGAGCCCAGCATCGGTTCAGCGATGCCGCCGACACGCACCCGCGCTTGAATGCGCCGCCCTCGCGTTTGCTCCACGCTGATCTCGTCACCAGGCGCTGCGTCGAGCTTCTCGGCCAGCGAACGCGCCAACAGGATGCCGGCGGCCGGCGGCGTGATTACTTGGCCCTCCTGGCCGATCACCCGGCTGAGGCGCGCGCCCTCCGGCACGCCGATCAGAGCCTCCTGCACGCGCCTGCGTCCATGGCGAAAGATCATATCCTCGGTCCGGAACGGCTCAGCATAGATCACGCCCGGCAGGCGCTCCACGTCGTGCAGCACGCCGATCTCGCGCGCTTCGATGAAGGAGAGCGTCACGTTCTGCCGGTTGCCTTGCTGGAAATGCACGTCGAGCAGATAATCCATCACCGCCGGGAACGAGCGCGCCACGATCAGGATGGCGATAGCGAAGGCGACGCCGATGGCGGTGGTGGCGGCGCGGCGCGGGTAGCGCACGATGCGGCGCAGGATGATGCGGCTCTTGGCGTCGAGCCGTTCGCTGAGCGCAGCGATTGCGCCGCGCATCTGTGAGAACACGGCAGGCTGCGGCGGCTGCAGCGCCGCAGCCGGCGAAAGCCGCGCCGCGCGCCACACGGAGAACACCGCGCCGGCGCCTGCGGCGCCCAGCCCCGCGCCCCATGCGCCCAGGAAGGTCAGCGGCGAGGCCGCGAATTCAAGGCGCGGGAAGTGGTAGTATTGCTGGTACATCTCCGCCACGGAGCGCCCGAACCAGATTCCGGCCGCGGAGCCGACAAGCGCGCCGAGGCAGGCGAGAACGAGCGCGCTCTTCAAGTAATGCCACGCCACCGCCGCGTCGCCATAGCCGAAAGCTTTCAAGAGGCCGATGTTTGAACGCTCGGTCGCGATCACGCGCCCCAACGAGATGTTCACTAGGAACGCCGCCACGGCGAGAAAAAACACCGGCAGGAAAATCGCCATGGTCGAAAGCTGATGCAGCTCTTCGGTCAAATAGCGATCCGACATCATGCGATCGCGCCCGTAGGCGCCGCTCGACCCATAGGGCCGCAAGATCCGATCCACCGCCTCGATGGTTTCGGTGCGATTGGCGTTTGGCGCCAGCCGGAACACCACTTCGTTGAAGGCGCCCTCCAAATCGAGCGCGCGCGCCAGCGCCTCGCGTCCCATCCAGATCACGCCAAAGCGCTCGGGCTGGGGAAACAGCTCGCCCGGCGCCGACACGAAAATGAATTCCGGCGAATTGGCGATGCCGACAATGCGCAGGCCTTCGCGCCGGCCGCGCAAAGTCGCGTTCAAGCGATCGCCGATCTCAAGCCCAAGCGCGGTCGCAAACGCCTCGCTCACCAGCACCTCGTCCACCCGGGCCCTGTCGGGCCAGCGCCCGCGCCGCAACACCAGATCGTTGACACGTGGACGTCCGTCGAGCGGCAGCGAGACAAGCCGCGCCGAGGCCGGCTCCTCGATCTGGGTCACATCGAGAAGCGCCAGGCCGGCGATACGCGTTTCCGCGGCGGCGATACCCGGCGCGTTCGCCACTTGCAGCGCCAGTCGCTCAGGCGCGCGCACGACCGACACGGCGAGGTCGGCCATGTGGCGTTCGGCGTAATAGGCCGCGCGCGTGCGCTCCAGCGAACCGCGCATGCCCACCGCCATCACGAACACCGATAGCCCGCACGCCAGCACCAGGATGACGGCCACGGCGTGGAGCCGCATCCGCCAGAGATCGCGCAGGAGTTTTTTGTCGAGCGCGCGCATCACCACACCAATTCCGACGGCGGCGTGCGTTTGGCGTTGACGTCGATGGAGCGTATCTTGCCGTCTAGAAAACGCACGACGCGATCGCCCAAACGCGCGACATCAGCGTTGTGGGTGACAACCAGGGTGGTGGCGTGCGTGCGCGCATTCACTTCCACCAGCGCCTCCAGCACGCGCACGCCGGTCTTCAGATCGAGCGCCCCGGTGGGCTCGTCGCAGAGCAGCACGGCGGGGCGCTTGGCGATGGCGCGCGCGACCGCCACACGCTGCTGCTCGCCGCCGGAAAGCTGCGCCGGAAAATGCTCCATGCGTTCGCCGAGCCCCACGAGTCCCAGCGCCTCTTGCGCGCTCATCGGGTTGTCGGCGATCTCGCCCACAAGCTCGACGTTCTCGTGTGCGGTGAGGCTCGGGATCAAATTGTAGAATTGGAAGATGAAGCCGACATGCTTGCGGCGGAAATTGGTGAGCGCGCGCTCATCCATGGCCGTCAGCGACATGTCGCGAAACCTTACTTGCCCGTCGCTCGCGCGGTCCAGTCCGCCCATGATGTTGAGCATGGTCGATTTCCCAGACCCCGAAGGCCCGAGCAGGATGAGCAATTCCCCTTCGGCGATATCAAGATCGATGCCGCTGAGCGCGCGCACGGCCGCCGGCCCATCGCCATAGACTTTGGTGAGCCCACGCATGGTGAAGGCCGGGTCCATTCAAACTCCTTCCCCCAATGCGCACACTCTCGTCTAACCGCCTTGCGCGCGATCAACTGCGCCTGTGGGGCGCATTGGCAGCCCGTGCGCGGTGTTTTTGCGGGAGCGGTAGCCTTCTCTTGCCGAGCTGACCTCGCTCGCGCCCAGCGCGCGTGGACGGCTCGCGCCGATCTCGCCACGGCGTTCAAGCTTTGCCAGAAGCAGATTTTGATTGCTCCACCACAAGCGCGCTTATGAGATCGACAAAGCGTCGGCGCATGCGCACGGAACGTACGGCGACAAACGAGGTCACCAGTTCGGCCGCTTCCGGCAGAGCTAAGAACTGATCGACGCGGCCATCAGATGTTCCGAGCGCGAGGCGATCCGACTCATATCCCTCCATTAACTCGGATAGTGATATGTCGAGGATCTTGCAGACGTCGTAGAGTCTGCTGGCGGCGATACGATTGACCCCCCGTTCGTACTTTTGAACCTGCTGGAACGTGATCCCCATAAGGTCAGCTAGCCGTTCTTGCGTGATGCCGATTTCTTGACGCCGCGCCCGCATGCGCCGCCCTATCCACGCGTCGACCGCATTCGCCGTCCGTTCAGAAGACATGTTTTCACCTGGTCCGATCCCGCGCGTGACGCCCCAAGGCACGTTAACTACTCTCTGCGCGCGGGCCCGCGCTTAGATGCATATCCGGCGCCAGAATCGCGCTAACCATCGGCTTCGAGCCTGCGAGACAGGCGTGACTAAACTCGTCTGCCCTTCGTCGCCACGATCGCCAACAACACCTGCCTCATGCCGCCGCATTGCTGCTTGTGCGGTTTGGGCGCGGTGGGGCTGGTGTTGCCCAGCACCTCCAGCGGATCGTAGG
>JAIELK010000029.1 GCA_019753175.1 Hyphomonadaceae bacterium | reverse complement strand
GCCATGCTGGTGTTCGGCAGCGTGTTCGTCGCATCCGCGGGGATTAGGACCCATCGCGCCGTCGGGGCCGCCTGTGTCGCCGCCTTCGTCGTGCTCGTCGTGCTGTTCGCGGTTGAGGTCCTGGGCGACATGCCGCTGAGCCGAGCCACCGCCGCGCCGGGAGCGCCAGAGGAGGAACTCCTCCGCCGCATCTACCGGGCCACAACCGTGCTTATGGCGCTGGCATTCCCGGCCGCGGGCCTGCTGCTGGCCGAGGGCAGGACCAACGCCGGGCGCGCGATCCTCGCCGCCGCTTTGCTCGCCATGTTTTCTTCGAGCCAATCCGCGACGCTTGTGGCGTTTGTCTTGGGCCTGGGTGCGTTTATGGTCGCCTATGCGGCCCCGCGCTTTGCCGTGCTCGCGGTCAGCGGCGGCTTGGCGTTCTGGGTGTTGGCGGCGCCGTTCCTGACACCCACGCTCGCGACAAGCCTCGCAGTCAACAATCTTCCCGACAGCTGGGCCGCGCGGCTCGGGATCTGGGAGTACGCAAGCGCGCGTATTCTGGAGCAGCCCTGGATCGGTCATGGCCTTGACGCGTCGCGCGCTGTGACCGAGCGCATCGCGATCAGCGAAGCCATGGAGATTCGTGCCATTCAGGTCCACCCGCACAGCGCGAGCCTTCAAGTCTGGTATGAGACCGGTGCTGTCGGGGCCGTCTTGGCGGCGGCGGCTCTGCTGGCCGGCGGCTGGTCGCTCTCGCGCATGGCGGCCAACGACAGAGTGATGGCCGCGACAGCGGCGGCGGCGCTGGCGAGCCTGGGCTTCGTCGCCAATGTAAGCTACAGCGCCTGGCAGGAATGGTGGGTTGCGACGCTATTCATAGCTGCAGCGTCGGTTTACGCGCTTCGGAGATCATCGTCCTGATACCTGCAATCGGTTGATTTTGCAGGCGGCGCTGCGTATCGAACCCCCCAGCCCCGCGCCAAGCGCAACATCGAGTTTCATGACACCCGTTCTCGTCACCGGCGCCGCAGGATTTGTCGGCTACCACCTCGCGGACCGGTTGTTGCGCGAAGGCCGCGCTGTGGTCGGCCTCGACAATTTGAGCGACTATTACAGCGTCGCGCTGAAGCGCGCGCGTCTAGCGCTACTGGAGAAACACCCAGGCTTTACCTTCGTGCACGCCGATCTGAGCGACGCCCCGGCCCTGCGCGCTGTTTTCGAGCGGTACAAGTTCGAGCTCGTGCACCATCTGGCGGCTCAGGCCGGCGTCCGCTACTCGCTCCAAAACCCTCACGCCTACGTGACATCGAACCTAGACGGGTTCGTGAACTTGCTTGAGTGCTGCCGCCATGGCGAGGTGAAGCATCTGGTGTTCGCCTCGTCGAGTTCAGTCTACGGCGCCGTCACCAAGATGCCGTTCTCTGTGCATCAGAACGTCGATCACCCGGTCAGTCTCTACGCCGCGACCAAGAAGGCCAACGAACTGCTCGCGCACTCCTACGCACACCTCTACCGCATCCCGATGACCGGGCTTCGGTTCTTCACCGTCTATGGCCCGTGGGGCCGGCCAGACATGGCGCTGTACTTGTTCACGCGCGCCATTTTCGCCGGCGAGCCAATCAACGTGTTCAACAATGGCGAAATGGAGCGCGACTTCACCTACGTCGACGACGTCGTCGAAGCGGTTGTCCGCGTCGGCGATCAGCCGGCGGTCGCCAACGTGAACTGGGATGGCGCGGCGCCGGATCCGGCAAGCTCTTCAGCGCCGTACCGGTTGTACAACATAGGCAATCATGCGCCCGTCAAGCTGTTGCACTTGATCGAACTGATCGAGAAGGCTGTCGGCAAGCCAGCGGAAAAAAACATGTTGCCGCTCCAACCCGGTGATGTGCCGGCGACCTATGCGGATGTCGACGACTTGGTGCGCGCCGTCGGGTTTGCGCCGCGCACCCCAATCGAAACCGGCGTCGAACGCTTCGTCAGCTGGTACCGGGAGTATCATCGCGTCTGAGCATCGGCTCGAGCCGGAGCACTTCGCTGAAGGCCGCCAGAAAATGATAGACGATCGAAGCCGGCGCCGCGCTCGACAACGCGGCGCCATCACCGTCGAACCGGTCGACCCAAAGACCAGGCATGACGCCTTGAAAATAGCGGCCAAACAGCAGCCCCAATGACTGACTGACGACGGCGCGCGAATCCCGCTGTGTCAGTTCGTGGAGGGCGAGCCAACCCCTGATACGCTCGGTATTCGTCCAGGCGCGCGAACTCCGTGAGATGGGCGCGCCGTCTTCGCCGACAGCGTCAAACACCGCGCCGCTTTCTCTGTCGACGCCGACACGCTCGCCGAAATCGACAAGCGCGTGCGCCGCCGGCGATAACGGCGTGGCGGTCGCCTTGGAGAACTCCGCCAGGAGCCACGCCCACTCGAAGTGATGGCCGGGCTCGAAAGTCTGCGGCTCGAGCCGCGACCAGTCCGGCGCAAAGCACTCGGCGAGGGTGCGGCCATTGAAGAACCGCCGCTCGAACAGCGCCACGAGACGACGCGCTTGGTCGAGAAAGCGCTGATCCTGCGTTGCGCCGAACGCCGCGAGGCACGCCTCCAGGAAGTGCATGTGGGGATTCTGACGCCGCTCCCCGTCGTCCGGCGCAATGGAGAGAAACCCCTCTCCGGCCTTCAAGCTGCGCGTGATGAAGTCCAGCGTCGCATGCAGCCTCTGCAAAACCTGCTCGTCGCCGGTGAGCTTGTAGCGCCACGACAGGGCAAGCATCACGAACGCTAGATCATAAAGGTCTGGACGCGGATCGATGATGCGGCCGTCCCGCGCCAGGAGGTTGGCCCAGGCGCCGCCCTCGACGCGCGCGT
Source organism: Hyphomonadaceae bacterium (assembly GCA_019753175.1). Taxonomy (GTDB): domain Bacteria; phylum Pseudomonadota; class Alphaproteobacteria; order Caulobacterales; family Aquidulcibacteraceae; genus Vitreimonas. The sequence continues at coordinate 28,597 of JAIELK010000029.1, read as the reverse complement.
GCGCGTCGAGATACTCAAAGCCGAGCGTCGAGAGCCGTTCACCAGGGCCAAACCCGAGCAATGCTGCGTGCGAGAATGCGTAAGTTTGCCGGCACATGGTGCGCACACGCTTGTCGGGCCGGGCGGTCGGCTCAGCGGCAAACGAGAGCTCCTCCAGGAAGCCCCCATGGTCGCGGTCGACGCCGCGTTCCGACCACAGCGGCAGCGCCTTCTCAAACAGCCAAGCGCGCACCGCCTCGAATGGAAGTTCGTCCATAAGCCGCTCTTGCAGGCTGTCAGTCGTTCGCGCAAGGAGAGCAGCCCATGTCCATGTCCATTATTCCAGCGATTATGTCCGGCGGCGCTGGCGCCAGGCTCTGGCCCGTCTCCACAGACGCCAATCCCAAGCAGTTCCACGCCCTGGCTGATGCGTCGAAGTCCTTGTTTGTAAGCACGGTGGAGCGTGTTCGGGGGCGCGCAGACGGCATTGCCTTCGAGGAACCGATCGTTCTTTGTAGGGAGCAGCACCGCGATCGGGTCCGCATGCACCTTGCGGCGGCAGGCCTGGACAAGGCGACTTTGGTGCTTGAGCCGCAGCCGCGGAACACTGCCGCCGTGGCCGTGATCGCCGCGGCCTTAGCCGCTGAGCGCGACCCTGACGCGCTTGTGCTCCTGTTGCCCGCCGATCACGTCATTGCAGACGACCGCGGCTTCCGGGCGATCATTGCGCGCGCCGCGCCGTTTGCCCGCGAGCGCATCATAACCTTTGGCATCACCCCCGACCGGCCCGCAACCGGCTACGGCTATGTCAAGCGCGGCGCGGCGCTGGGCGACGGCGTGTTCGCAGTGGACTCGTTTCGTGAAAAGCCTGACATCGAGACCGCACGCGCCTACCTCACCGGGGGCGGTTACAGTTGGAACGCAGGCATCTTCCTCTTTCACCCCACAACGTTGTTGCGGGAATTCGAAAACAGCGCCGAGATCAGGGACAAGGCGCTCGCGTCGCTTGGCGCCGCAACCCGCACGGATAACGAGATACGGCTCGACGCCGCTTTGTTCGGACAAGTCCCCGAGGCCCCCATCGATACAGCCGTCATGGAGAAGACTTCGTGCGCGGCGGTGGCGCCGTGCGACATCGGCTGGGCCGACATTGGCGCCTGGGACGAAATCTGGCGGGTTTCGCGCCGAGACGAGCATGGCAACGCGGCCCATGGTGCGGTGATTGCCCGTGATGCGCGCAACAACCTGCTGCGCGCCGATGGCGTCACCCTCTGCGTGGACGGCGTCAGCGACCTCATCATCGTGGCGACACCGACGACGGTCATCGTGCTGCCGCGCGACCGGGCTCAGAATGTCAAGGCGCTGAAGGAAGCAGCCGAGAAGAGCTGACGCGCCAGCCGGTTATGCACCCACCAGCACGCGTTCGCCGGCCCCGTCATAGCGCGCGACCCGGATTGCTTGAGGTGCGAGGGCCGGCAGCTGGCCCATGAATGTCGTGAGATGGGCCGTCCTGTTGTGGGCGTCGAGCGCTTCCTCGCTTGCCCAGCGCTCCGCGATATGGACCAGTCCAGGATCGGCGATATCCTCGGCGAAACTGTAGGCTAGACAGCCCGGCTCCTCCCGCGTGGCCGTGATCAGTGGCGCGGCCGCCGCTTTCAGCTTGGCGATCGTCTCCGGCGCAACTCTAATGTGGCCTTGGATCAGGATCATGATGCTTGCCTTTCCCGCCTTTGCCGCGATCTCAGGGTGAAATGAGTCGCGCCGATAAACCCGATCAGCCGGCCTTGGACGCCCTGCCCTCCGAGGACGCGCCCGCGCCGACGCAAAAAGGCATAGAGGCGATCCGCGCGGCGTGGAAGCGGCTGCCGTCGCGGCCGGGCGTCTATCGCATGCTCGGGGCGGACGGCGAGGTGCTCTATGTCGGCAAAGCCAAGAACCTGAAGCACCGCGTCGGCCAATACGCCCAAGGACGCGGCCACTCCAATGCGATCTATCGCATGATCCAGCAAACGGCCGCGTTGGAAGTCATCGTCACCGCCACCGAAACCGAAGCGCTGTTGCTCGAAACCAATCTCATCAAACGTCTCAAGCCGCGTTTCAACGTGCTGATGCGCGACGACAAGAGCTTCCCGTTTATCGCCATCCGGACCGACCACCCGGTCGCCTGCTTGCAGAAGCATCGCGGCGCGAAGAACTTCAAGGGCAAGTTTTACGGGCCGTTCGCGAGCGCCGGCGCCGTCAATCGCACGCTCAACACCTTGCAGAAGGCGTTTCTGCTGCGCTCATGCTCGGACAGCGTGTTCTCAGGCCGAACACGACCCTGCATGCTCTATCAGATCAAACGCTGCTCGGGGCCGTGCGTCGATTTGATCGGCGAGGCGGAGTACGGCGCGCTTGTCAAGGACGCGAGCGATTTTCTGGAAGGCCGATCGGCGGAATTGCAGGAACGCCTCGCGCGAGACATGCGCACCGCCGCAGAAAAGCTTGAGTTTGAGCACGCGGCGCGGCTTCGCAATCGCATCCGCGCGCTCGCTTCCGTGCGCGCAGCGCAGGGCATCAATCCTTCCACTTTCGCTGAAGCTGACGTCTTTGCGCTGCACCAGGAAGGCGGACAGTCCTGCGTGCAGGTGTTCTTCTTCCGCGCTGGCCAGAATTGGGGCAATCGCGCCTATTTTCCCCGCCATGGCGCGGAGGAAACGCCCGCCGGCATCATGGCGGCCTTCATCGCGCAGTTCTACGAAGAGCGCGAACCGCCCAAGCTGCTGCTCGTGAATGTCGAGCCGAACGACCGCGAACTGCTCGAACAAGCGCTATGCCTGCGCGCCGCCTACAAACTCGAAATCCGCAAGCCGGAGCGCGGCGAAAAACGTGAGATCGTCGATGCCGCCTGGCTCAACGCGCGCGAGGCTTTGGGCCGCAGGCTGGCTGAAAGCGGCAGCGTGGCGAAATTGCTCGGCGGCGTCGCCGACATATTCGGCTTGAGCGAAGCGCCCGAACGCATCGAAGTTTACGACAACAGCCACATCCAGGGCGCGAACGCGCTCGGGGCCATGATCGTCGCCGGGCCGGACGGCTTCGTCAGAAACCAGTACCGCAAATTCAACATGGATCGCGCCCAGTTCGGCGGCGACGACTTCGCCATGATGAAGGCGATGATCAAGCGCCGGTTCGCACGGATGCTGGCGGAACGGGAGAATGATGACGCCTCCACCCCCTCAGTAAGCTCCCCCATCGAGGGGGAGCGCGGCGGCAGCGGCGCCCTGCTCGACGGCGGAGTCGACTTTTCGAAGGAGCGCGACGCGGGCGAGCGCGAGACGAAATTCGCGGCTTGGCCCGATCTTGTGCTGATCGACGGCGGCGAAGGTCAGCTTAACGCCGCGCTGGAAGCGCTCGACGAGCTTGGCTTAAGGGGCAAGCTCGCCATCGTGGCCATCGCCAAGGGCGCGGACCGTGACGCCGGGCGCGAGCGCTTCTTCATGCCCGGCCGTGCGCCGTTTCGGCTCGACGAGAAGAGCCCCGTTCTCTACTACCTGCAGCGGCTGCGCGACGAGGCGCACCGGTTCGCGATCGGCGCCCATCGCGGCAAACGCTCGAGCAGCATTGCCAAATCGCCGCTGGACGAGATCGACGGCATCGGCCCCGCGCGCAAGCGCGCTTTGCTGAATCGCTTCGGCTCTGCGCGAGGTGTTTCGCGCGCCGCCTTGGCAGAGTTGGAAGACGTCGAGGGCGTGAACAAGGAACTGGCGAAGCGTATCCATGACTATTTCCACGACAAACGCTGAGATTCAGATTGTCCGACCCGAGCACGCCGACTGGTTTGGCGATGTAGCGACAGATCTTTTCGACGACCCGCTCTTAGCCGAACGCCTGGCCGAGTTTTTGAACGATCCGCGCCATCACCTTGTCGTCGCCCGTGTCGACAAGACCATCGTCGGCTTCATATCGGCCGTGCACTATGTTCATCCGGACAAGCCGCGACCCGAGCTTTGGATCAATGAGGTTGGAGTATCGTCTTCTCAGCAAAGGCGCGGACTCGCGCGCGCGATGTTCGAGGCGCTGCTTGTGCACGCACGCGGGCTGGGATGCGCTGAAGCCTGGGTTCTCACCGATCGCAGCAATACAGCGGCGATGGCATTGTACGCGGCGTGCGGCGCTTTTCCGCCCACCGACCACGTGATGTTCGAGTTTTGCCTGGACAGCGAGGGCAGTCAGGGGAACCAAGCGCAGCCATGACAAACCTGCCCACTCTGCTCACCCTTTTCCGCATTGCCATGGGCCCGGTGATCGCGGGCGTCGTTCTGTGGGCGGTGAGCGTGCAATATGTGGACCGGCTGCTCGCAGGCTTTCTGTACGGCGCTTGTCTCGTGATGTTCTTGCTCGCGGCGGCCACGGATTGGCTCGACGGCTGGTTGGCGCGGCGCTGGAACGCCGTAACGCCGATGGGCGCAGCGCTCGACCACGCCGCCGACAAGGTGCTGATCACCTGCGTGCTGGTCGCGCTCGCTTATGCCGCATTGCCGCTGATGCTGGTCGTCGCCGCCATGCTGATCCTCGGCCGCGACGTTGCGATCGCCGGCCTGCGCGAGGCAATCGCGGCGCAAGGCAAAACACTGCCGGTGAGCGCACTCGGGAAATGGAAGGCAGCCGCCGAGATGGGCGCTGTCGCGGTGTTTCTGTCGCTGCAAACCGCAGCGCTGCTACTCGCCCCCGCAGAACTCGTACTGGGGCTCTATTGGGCGGCGCAGACCTTGTTCTGGAGCGCGGTTGCCCTGGCGCTGATCAGCGCCGCCGGTTATGCCGGCGCCCTGCTGAAGGCTTAGTCGAGCCGCCTGAACTCAATCAGGTTGAGCACAAAGATCGCGGCAATGAATGCGCCAATGGCGATAAGCGCGGCCATGGAAGCCCCTCAGAAACTCGTTCTCAGCCCCGCTTAGCTGATCCGTTCCGCTAGGCAAAGGGGCGAACCGTCACACGTGCTGGACCAACGACAGGAGGTTGAGGTCCGGATCGTGGAACCAGGCCACCTTGGTTCCATCGGGCGCAGCCCAGACCCCCTTCCCGTCCTGCACCAGAAACGGGAAGCGCGCGAACACAACGCCTTTGGCCGCCAGCGCGTCGATGGTCTTGTCGATGTCGTCGACATCGAAGGCGAGCACCGCGTAAGGCGCGGGCACGACGCTTGGCGTGGTCGACACCCGGATGCGCGCGTTCTTGGTTTCGAAGATCGCCGCGAAGCCGTCGTCGATGACGAACCTGAGCCCCAGCACATCGCCATAAAAGGCTTTGGCAGCAGCAGGCTTGGCGGTGCCGATCAGACTGGTGAGCGTGGACGATGCGAGCATTGGAGAACCCTGGCCGCCGAATTACGACGATTGAGGCGCGCACGCCAGAGAACTCTAGGCCCCCTGCGGCTGCGCCCCGCCCCAGCCAGTCCCGCGCGCGGGCTCTTCGTCATCATCGGTGACGGGAAGCGCCGAGGTCGGCGGCAACGGCGCGGACGGCTTGTCCTCAGGGCGATCCAGCTTCTCGCCGCGGATCACCTTGGCGATCTCGTCGCCATTCAGCGTTTCGTACTCCAGCAACGCTTCGGCGAGGTACTTATGCTCGTGCGCCTTCTCGGTGAGGATGGTGCGCGCGCGATCGTAGCCGTTGTCGACCAGGCGCTTCACTTCGGAATCGATCTTCTGCGCAGTAGCTTCGGCGACGTTCTGGTTCCGCTGCACGCTCATGCCGAGGAACACTTCATCATTGTTGTCGCCGTACGCGACGTAACCGAGTTCGTCGGAATAACCCCAGCGGGTCACCATGTTGCGGGCGAGCCGCGTCGCCGCGGCGATGTCGGACGCCGCCCCCGATGTCACCTTCTCTTTGCCGAAGATGAGTTCTTCGGCGACGCGCCCGCCCATCATGACGGCGAGGCGAGACGTCATCTGCGTGAAGTTCATCGAGTATTTGTCGCCCTCGGGCAGCTGCATGACCATGCCGAGCGCGCGCCCACGCGGTATGATGGTGGCTTTGTGAACCGGATCGCTCTCGGGCACATTGAGCGCGACGATGGCGTGACCGGCCTCGTGCCAAGCGGTGAGCTTCTTTTCGTCTTCGCTCATCACCAGCGAGCGCCGCTCGGCGCCCATCATCACTTTGTCCTTCGCGTCTTCGAACTCGCGGTTGGTCACCACGCGCTTGCCGCGCCGCGCCGCCAAGAGCGCCGCCTCGTTGACCAGATTGGCGAGATCGGCGCCGGAGAAGCCGGGCGTGCCCCGGGCGATGGTTTTGAGATCGACGCCCTGCGCCACCGGCACGCTGCGGGTGTGCACGCGGAGAATTTTTTCCCGGCCCATCACGTCGGGATTGGGCACCACGATCTGGCGGTCGAAGCGGCCTGGACGCAGCAGCGCGGGGTCAAGCACGTCGGGGCGGTTGGTGGCGGCGATCAGGATGATGCCTTCATTGGCTTCAAAGCCGTCCATCTCGACCAGCAATTGGTTGAGCGTCTGTTCGCGTTCGTCATTGCCGCCGCCGAGGCCGGCGCCGCGATGGCGGCCAACCGCGTCGATTTCATCGATGAAGATGATGCAGGGCGCGTTCTTCTTGGCTTGCTCAAACATGTCGCGCACGCGGCTGGCGCCGACGCCGACGAACATTTCCACGAAGTCCGAACCCGAGATCGAGAAGAACGGCACATTGGCTTCACCGGCGATGGCGCGCGCGAGCAGCGTCTTACCGGTGCCGGGCGGGCCGACCAGCAGCGCGCCTTTTGGAATTTTTCCGCCGAGGCGCTGGAACTTGCCCGGATCTTTCAAGAATTCGACAATCTCGCCGAGTTCTTCCTTGGCTTCATCGATGCCGGCGACATCCTCGAAGGTAATGCGTCCTTTGGCTTCGGTGAGCAGCTTGGCTTTCGAGCGGCCAAAGCCCATGGCCCCGCGTCCGCCCGCCTGCATCTGGCGCATGAAGAAAATCCACACGCCGATCAGCAGCAGCATTGGCAGCACCGCGACCAGGATGTCGCCGAGACCCGGACCTGAGGGCGGCTGTTTGGTCTGGACCTCGACATTGGCCGCATCGAGCTGCTGCACCACATTCGCCATCGTGCCATACGGCAAGTAGGTGACGTGCTGTTTGCCGTCGGCGGTGGTGGCGAGCAGGGTGTCGCCGCGGGTCTCGACCGAGCGTACGTCGCCAGCCTCAACACGGTTAAGCAATTGCGAATACGAAAGCTCGCTCGCGCCGCGCGTAGTGTTCGGCTGCAAGAAGGTGAACAGAGCCACCAGGGCGAGGGCGATCGCCCCCCAAATCAGCAAGGAACGGACTGGCATCTAATGACCCTAGGCGTCGCGCGCTCGCTCTGGCGCGCCGAACGATGGTTCCAGCAAGATAGGGGCCGCCCCCGCCGCTGAACACCCCTTGATGGCATAGCGCCGGTCAAGGTCGGGTGAATGCCGGCGCGCTACGCGCCTAAATCTGACCGAGAAGATGCAAAACCCGCTCCTCCAGGAGCCATTTCGCTTCCGCCTCAGTGAACCCTCGGCGCTCGCCACCCCTTGCCAAATGCGGCCCCTTCGCGTCCGCGACCACCGACCATCCCGGCTCCGCGACACAGACTTCAAGGCGATTGTCCCAGATTGCAGCCTGACTGGTCGTGATCGCCAGCGGCGGCAGCACCGGCGCGCCGTCCGCGCGACCTTCGATCGCGCCCCGGTCGCGGCGGACGGCAACGGTCCCCGCGCCCCACTTCAAGCCGGCGCCGCCCTTGATCAGCGCGCCGGAAAGGGTTGCTGCCTTGAAGTCTGGCCTTAGAAGCTGCGCCTCCAGATCGGCGACCTGGTCGGGCGGCGGTTCGCTCCCCGCGCCGCCCGCCGCCGTCACCACCACGCTCAAAGCGCGCTGGCGCACCTTATCCGAACCGCGCCAGAGCGAGCGGGTGAGCAACGCTGTCTGATCGTGAAACGCGATACAATCACGAATGAGCGAGAGCGCTGCGTGATCCAACGCATCGGCGTGCGGCGCCAGACGCTCCGCGATTTTCGCCAACCGCATCGCACCAAACCCGGCGCGCTCGGCATCCTCAAGCCATCGCCTGACCCGAACGCGCGCGAACGCCTCGTTCGCGTTGGACGGATCTTCAATCCAGGAAAGACCGCGTTCCTGAAGCAGCGCGCGCAGCGCCCAGCGGCGAACGCCAAGCAACGGTCGCGCGAGCCAGAGCCCGCGTCCCTCGGGCCAAATCGGCACGGGTGAGATCGCGCGCATGCCGGCAAGCCCGCGCCACGACGAACCCCGCGCAGAGCGAAGCAGTATGGTTTCGGCCTGATCGTCGCGGGTGTGGGCGGTGGCGATCGCGCGCGCGCCGAGCCTTCGTGCTGCGGACGCAAGCGCGCGGTATCGCCCGGCCCGCGCCGCGCCCTGCCCAGCCGTGGGGCTGTCCGGCCAAGTCAGCGTCTGAATTGTGGCGTCGACGCCGAGGCCTACAGCGATGGTGCGCGCCTTCGACGCTTCGTCGGCGGAACCCGCGCGCAGAGCATGATCGACGATGACGGCATGTAGGCGCGACCGGTCGACCCGCTGAGCCAGCAAAGCCAACAGCGCGACGGAATCGCCGCCGCCCGACAGCGCCACGACAATCGGCCCCTCACACGCTGACAGGCGCTCGATCGTTAGCCGATCGAGCATGTAACAGCCTTAGGCGGGGCAGCTGGCGGCGCGCGCTTCCCGTTGCGCCAAATCGCGGATGTTGCGCGGTGCGTTGGGATAGCGCCGCGCGAGGCTCGCGAAGGCGCTGCAGCCTTGCCGCGTCTGTTCCATGCCGACCAGCGCCATACCGAGACGGACCTGCGCCTCCGGCGCACGTGGGCCATTGGGCGCGACCTGCAGATACTGCACGAAATTGGCTGCGGCATCGGCATAATTATTACGCGCAAGCAGCGTGAAGGCGAACCAAAAGCGCGCGTCGGCGGCGGTCTCAGCTTCGGGAAATGCTTGCAGAAAGCGTCCGAAAGCAAGTTCTGCTTCCGGGTAGCGGCCGGCCACCAGCAATTCGCGCGCTTGGCTGTAGGCGAGACCCGCGTCGCCCGGCAAGTCGCTCGCCGGCAAGGTTCCAAGCTGACCGGTCTGGCGCGGCGCCGGCGTTGCGGGTGTCGGCGCTGGCGTCGCTTGCGGCTGCTGCGCTGGAGCGATCGCGGCCGCCGGCGGCGTCTGCCCGAGCGATTGGTTTACGCTCGACAGCTCGCCCACTAGGGCGCGAAGGCGCGTGATCTCGCGCTGAGCTTGGTTCAGCTCAAACTGCAGTCGCTCGTTCTCCGCGGTGGCCTCGCGCAGCTGCCGCTCAAGCTCTTCGATGCGATCCTGCCGCGTGTCGGCTTGACCGAACGAGGGCGGCGGCAGCTGCGTCTGCGCCGAAGCCGGGGTGACAAAGAAAAACCCAGCCGCGGCGAGCAAGGCCGCGAGCCGGGTCAATGAAGTGCGATGGGCCCAAGAAATCATGACCGGCTACCTAGGCCAGCCCGTCGGGCCAAATTTTGGCGTTTACGATACTGCGCCTGAAACGATCTGGGTGTGTGCGTTTCTGTTCACACTCCACGCTTCCTCGTTGGAACGCGGGTCCAGCGGGCGCTCCTTGCCGTAGGACACCGTTTCCATCCGGTTAGCGGCGACGCCAAGCGAGGCGAGATAGTCGCGCGCCGCCGCTGCGCGGCGAGCGCCCAGCGCCAAATTGTACTCGCGCGTGCCGCGCTCGTCGCAATTGCCCGCGATCAGAATGCGGACGTTCGGGTATTGGCGTAACCATGCCGCTTGCCGCTCGAGGACCTGGCGTGCTTCCGGCGTCAAGTCATAGCGGTCATAGCCGTAGAAAATGCGGTCGCCGACCGACACTCGGAAATCCTCTATGGACCCGGCAACAGGCCCCTGCGGCCTCTCCGCAGGAGGCGGTGTGGTCGGCGTCGTTGTGGGGGTCGGATCTGGACGGCTGGCGCAGGCGGCTAGCGCCGCCACTGCCGAAAATGCGACCAGGGCTCTACGCATCGATATGAACTCCCCTCATGTAGCGGCGTGGCTCAGACGCCGATATCCCGAATAAGGCTTGGACAAAACCCTTCTCTTCCTAGCCTTCAATCTTGTTTCCTTCACGGCAGAAGCGGCGACCAGGCCGGATCTGAAGCATCAGTCTGCGTTGGAATCTCGCGTAAATTCCGACCGGTGAGGTCCACAGACCAAAGCCGCGCACCCTGCCCGCGCCCTTCGCGGAAGAACATGATCACCCGCCCATTGGGCGACCAAGTGGGCGCTTCGTCCAGATAACTTTCGGTTAAGATGCGCTCGCCCGAGCCGTCCGGCCGCATGACGCCGATCGAGAACCGGCCGCTATTCTGGCGGGTGAAGGCGATCAAGTCGCCTCGCGGCGACCACACGGGGGTTGCATAGCGCCCTTCGCCAAAGGAAATGCGGCGCTGGCCCGAACCATCGGCGTTCATGACGTAGATTTGCTGGCTGCCGCTGCGATCAGACTCGAAGGTGATGCGCGAACCGTCCGGCGCATAGCTTGGCCCGGTATCGATGGCTGGATGGTTGGTCAAGCGCGTGCGCGCCCGTGAGCGCAGGTCCATCGAGTAGATTTCGGCATTGCCGCTCATGTCGAGCGTGAACACGACGCGCGTTCCGTCCGGCGAGAACCGCGGCGCAAACGACATGCCCGGGAAGTCGCCCAGCACCTCGCGGCGATTGGTATTGAGGTCAAACAAGAAAACGCGTGGTGCGCCGGTCTCGAACGACAGGTAGGTTATCATTTGAGTGGACGGCGCAAATCGCGGGGTAAGAACCATCGCATCGGAGCCGGTCAGGAAGAACGGATTGGCGCCGTCCTGATCCATCATCATCAGGCGCTTGACGCGCCGGGTGCGGGGCCCGGTCTCGGAAACGAACACGATTCGAGTATCGAAGTAGCCACGCTCTCCGGTCAGTTGTTCGTAGATGTGATCGGAGACAAGGTGCGCCACGCGACGCCAGTTGTCGGCCGTCGTGCTGGTGCTAAATGGCCGCAACTCCACTTCACCGAACACGTCGAACAGTCGAACATCGACGCTGATGCGACCGTTTGGCTGTGGTGTAATCTCTCCGATGACCAACGCCTGCGCGTCGATGATCTTCCAGTCGGCGAAACGCGGCGGAACGTTCATCGCCTGAATGCGCTCGATGAAGGCGCCGCGGTCGATTGCGCGGAACAGCGCCGAGCGCTCAAGATTAGCGCGGATGACGCCGGCGACATCGCCGCCCACTTGGCTCGCCGCCGGGTTGGCGCCGAGAAAGTCCACCACCGCAATCGGCATCGGATTGAGGTGACCCTCCTCGACATTGACGCGCAGCTGCGCGTGCGCGAGCGGCGCCGCCACGAAGGCTAGCGCGAAGCTGAAAGCGGCGGCGAGCGATTTCAACATGGGTCTGCTCTCTTCATTGATTGCTGCGGCGTCCGAAGGTGACTTCTTGATCGCGCCAGATGTCGTAATGAGGGCCGACAACTGGATCGTCGGCAAGCGCCGACAAATCGCACATCCGCACCGCCCGCATCGCGCGATTGACGGCTTCGTTCATGATCGGATCGAACGTGTAATTGCGGGGGCTGACGACATTGGGCTGCCCGTTCAAACTGCCGTTGCGGTTGAGCTGGAAACCCACTGTCACCAACAACCGCTCGGGCTCGGGCAGATCATCGGTCGAGCGCCAGCACGTGCGCAGGCGCGCGTTCACCAGCGCCGTGGCCCGGCTCTCGATGGTCGCGCGCTCCTCGGTGCCAAGCCCGGCGCCGCGCTGATTGCGATCGGCCGGCGCGCCCTCCTGCTGACGCCGCCCCTGATTGCGCTGGCGATCGATCATGCCGGAGATGTCGGCGAGGTTGAAGTCGTCGTTGCTCTGTTGCGGCCGGCGCGAGGCTGGCGTGGGGGTTGGCGCCGGGGCCGGCTCTTCCTGGGACGCCTCTTCTTGCTGTGGGGCGACTTCGTCTTCCGGAACCTGCTCGGCCAACGCGCGCACATTAGTTTCGTCGCCGATGGCGACGATTTCGACCGGCACGATCTGCGCGCCCATCGGCTGCAAGTCTGCCATCGCCGGCCAGCTGACCCAGGTCAGCCAGATCGCCACCAGATGCCCGACGAGAGAGACGACGATGCCCGGACGCATCTCACTCCTCGTTCGTGCGCGGCCGCAGCTGCTGAACGCCGTCGCGCGTGTCGCTAACCAGATCGAGATTGCGGAAGCCCGCCGAACTCAGCTGCGCCATCACATCCAGCACGGCGCCATAGCTGGCATTGTTGTCGCCACGGATGAACACGCGCCGGTCGTAACCCTCGCGTGAAATCGCGCGCATCTTCGCCACCAATTCGTCGCGGGATACCTCGGTCTCCTGCAGGAAAATCGTTCCGTCGCGCGTCACCGTGACAGACAGCGGATCGGTTTCGGTCTGCGACTGCTTGGCGTCGGTGCGCGGCAATTCGATCGGCACGCTGACGGTGAGCAGCGGCGCTGTCACCATGAATACGATCAGCAACACTAGCATCACGTCGACGAACGGCGTCACGTTGATCTCGGACAAGCGCGTGCGCCGCGCCGAACGCCGGCGGCTGCCGCGCGCGGAGGCGGCCAATCCGCCCGCCATCAGGCGCGCTCGCTCAGCAAGCGCGAAATCCGCGCCGCGACTTCATCGCTGAAGGTATCCAGCCGGTCGCCGAAGCGGTCGAGGTCGCCGGTGAACTTGTTGTAGAAAATGACCGCGGGGATGGCGGCGATCAGGCCCAGCGCGGTGGCGAACAGCGCCTCGGCGATGCCCGGCGCCACCACGGCGAGGTTGGTCTGTTGCTGCACCGCGATGCTGGTGAAGGCGTTCATGATGCCCCACACCGTGCCGAACAGGCCGATGAACGGCGACGCCGATCCCACCGACGCCAACACGCCCATGTTGCGCGAGGCGCGACCCATTTCCCGCGCGATCTGCGCCTGCATCAGCCGGTCGACGCGGTCGAGCATCTGCTGCGCGCCGTCGGCGGGAAAGCCCATGCGCCGCGCTTCCCGATACTCGCGCGCCGCCACCGAAAACACCCGCGCCATGGCTTCGCGCGGCCGCTCGCCGCCGCGGTCGTCGAGTTCCTCGATCGAACGGCCCGACCAGAAATCGCGCTCGAACTTGCGCGCCTGCTGCTCCAAGTCGGCGAACTGCATCCATTTGTCGACGGCGACCGCCCAGGTCCATACCGACGCCGCGGCCAGCATCACCATCACCGCCTTGACCACCAGATCGGCCTGCAGAAACAGGTTCCAGATCGTGATTTGTTCTACGCCCTCCGGCATGCAAGCTCCCGCTCCCGCGGCCTCTGCGGACCGCTCACCGAACCCGGCTTAGAGCCGGAACAAATTGTCAAAAGCTGGACGTTTACTAAGCCAGGAATGGTTTAAGCCGTTCCAACAGCAGGGCGGGCGGCTTTCGCGCGCGACCCGTGAGGCTGATGCAACAGACCTCCACGCTGGCCTCCACCAGCAGCGCCCCTTCCCGTTTCAGGGCTTGTGAAACGAACAGGCGCGGGCCTTTCCAGGTCTCGAATCGGCTTTCCACCACCAAGGCGTCGTCGATGCGCGCCGGCCGATGATAAGCGATGGTCATCTTGTGGACGGCGAAAGCCATGGGATCGTCCGCCGCCGCAAACTCGGAATGGTGCACGCCCGCCAGGCGCAGGAAGTCGCTGCGCCCGCGTTCAAAGTATCGCAGGTAGTTGGCGTGATAGACGATGCCCGAGAAGTCGGTGTCCTCGTAATAGATTCGCACCGGCAGATAGTGCGTGCGGCCGTCGAAGCGGCCGGCGGTGGGCGCATCGCTCATCGCCCTTGCGCCGCGACGCGTTCGGCGGCGCGCAGCGCGCGCAGCAAATTGCCCCCCGCGAGCTTGGCGAGATCGGCGTCCGACCAGCCGCGCCGGGTCAGCTCCACGAACAGCAGCGGATAGCCGTCGACGCCCTCCATGCCGTCGGGCAAGAAGCTCACGCCGTCATAGTCGGAGCCGATGCCAACGTGGTCGATGCCGGCGACATCGCGGATGTGCTCAACGTGATCCGCAAGCTGAGCGACGGTCGCACGCGGTCGCGCATGGGCGGCGTCCCAGGTTTGCATTGCAGCTGTCACGGCGGCGGGATCGCCGGGATTGAGCCGCTTGTGGCGTTCTTCTTCGCCGGCGCGACGCGCGCTCCATTGCCGGAGCTCCTCGGAAACAAACGGGCCATTGAAGTTCACCATCACTACGCCGCCATTCTGAGCGACGAGGCGCAGGACCTCGTCCGGCACGTTGCGCGGATGCGGCACGAGCGCGAAGGCGGACGAGTGCGAGAAGATCACCGGCGCCCGCGCCACCCTTAGCACGTCGCGCATGGCTTCGGCGGAGACGTGGGAGAGATCGACCAGCATGCCGATGCGGTTCATCTCGCGGATGACTTCTTCGCCGAAGCTGGTCAACCCGCCATGCACGGGCGCGGCAGTGGCGCTATCGACCCACTCGGTGTTTTGCGCGTGCGTCAGCGTCATGTAGAGCACGCCGGCGCGACGGAACTCGCGCAATAGCGCCAGGTTGTTGTTGATCGCCTCCCCGCCCTCGATGCCGAACATCGAAGCGATGCGCCCTGCGCGGTGAATGCGCACGATGTCGGCGGCGCTGTCGGCGATCTCGAACGTGTCGGGGTGACGGGCAATAATACGCCGCGTGAGATCGATCTGCTCGAACACGGCTTGTGTGTTGGCGAGACCCTTGAGATCGGCGGAGACATACACCGACCAGAATTGCGCGCCGACGCCGCCGCGCCGCAGGCGCGGGATGTCGGTGTGCAGCGGCGGCGTTAGCGTGCGCGTGTCCGCCGTCAGGTCGATGCGATCGAGCGCGCCGCCATGATCGTCGCGGATCGCCCACGGCAGATCGTTGTGGCCGTCGATCAGCGGCGTGCGATCCAAAATGCGCTCGACCCGCGCCAGCTCGCGTGCGGTCGGCGCCTGCGCGAAGGCCGGCGCGGCGAACACGGTCATTGCCAGGATCAAGCCGATAAGCCGCATACCTAACTCCTCGCGCCCTTGCTTAACGGCTGGCGCAGCGCCTGTCATGGCGCACGCCGCGCGAACCCTCGCCCCCGAGGGGGCCCATAAGCTCCCTCATTCCGGACGCGCGAAGCGTGATCCGGAAGCCAGGGGCGCGTAGAGCGGCACACCCCTATCGCCGTTGCCGACATCGCGCACGCGCCCCTGGGTTCCGGGTTCCGCCTCCGGCGGTCCCGGAATGACGGGTGTTCTTGTTTGCGATGTCAGGTGGGTTTTGGCCCAACTCAAATATTGGGAGTGGAGATCGATGCTAGACCCTCAGGGGTTCACCGGCTCCCACTTGACATGGATGAAGCGCCAAGTTTCCTTCGCTCCGGCGTGCGCGTAAATTTCGACCCATTCGGCTCTCTTCTGTCCGGCAACGCCCATCGCGACTTCGCGCGCATGGGCCCAATCTGCGCATTCAATGGTGCGATGCCCACGTTGGGAGCGTATCGAAAGTCGAAAAGCACACCGCTCGGAGGTCAGTCCTTCGGCACGAGATCGGCGACGTTGTCAGGAACGGGAAATCCAAGACCTTTCATACCTAACCAACTCAGGTGGCCCGCTTTTCCTTCGTTAGACGTGTAAAGACGAACGCCCACCATCTGAAGCGTCAGGATGAGCCCTGCGTGCTGTCGACGCCCATGCCGTAAGAGTTGATTGTCTTTTCTCCGAGGCCGACGATTTGAAACTCGCAGCGGTAGTCGTTGCCATCTGGTTCGGGCCGCATGATTGAAACTTCAACTAGCGAGCCCGAAGGACTGGCGAGGTCTATCGTTCGAGTTGCAATGACTGTGGGCATGCGGCGAGCCCTTCCGTTCGGCAAGACCTTTGTTCTAGCAACCACAAATCAGGATTTGAATGTCGCTTTTCGGCGAAAAGCCCCCTCAAAGCCCATAAACCCCCGCCATCTCCGGTTCTTTCGCCGCCACTCGCCGCGCGAGATCGACAATCACCTTCGCCTGCTTCCAAGTCGCGTCGTCCTGCATCTTGCCGTCGAGCATGGCGACGCCCGCGCCGTCGGGCATCGCTTCCAAAATCCGCAGCGCGAAGCGTACTTCTTCCACGTCGGGCGAGAACACGCGGCGCGCGATGGCGATTTGCGAAGGGTGCAGGCTCCAGGCGCCGACGCAGCCCATCAAATACGCGTTGCGGAATTGCTGTTCGCAAGCCTCGGCATCGGCGATATCGCCGAACGGGCCGTAGAACGGCTTGATCCCGTGCATGGCGCAAGCGTCGACCATCTTGGCGAGCGTGTAGTGCCAGAGGTCCTGTTGTACAGAAGCGCGCGCGCCTTCTCCGGCATCGGCCAGCACACGATAGCTGGGATGTCCGCCGCCGACGCGCGTGGTTTTCATCTTGCGCGATGCGGCGAGATCGGCCGGCCCAAGCGAAACACCCTGTATGCGCGGGCTCGCCCCGGCGATGGCTTCCACATTGGCAACGCCCTGCGCGGTCTCCAGGATCGCGTGCAGCAGGATCGGCTTTGTGAGCCCGTGCTTGGCTTCCAAGAGCGCCAAGAGCTGATCCATGTAATGGATGTCCCACGGTCCCTCGACCTTGGGGATCATCATCACGTCCAGCTTTTCGCCCAAACCCGCGACCAACTCGGTCACGTCATCCAAGTGCCACGGCGAATTGAGCGCGTTGATGCGGCTCCACAAGCTCGCCCCGCCCAAATCCATCGCGCCCATCAGAATGGCGCCCGCGCGCGCGGCGTCCTTGGCGTCGGCGGGAATGGCGTCCTCGAGATTGGCCAAGATCACATCGACTTGGCGCGCCGTCTCCGGAACTTTGGCGCGCACCTTCTCCAGATGCGGCGGCACAAAATGGATCATGCGCTCGAGGCGGACCGGCAGCTCGCGCAAGGGCGGGGGCGCGCCGGCGGCAAGCGGGGCATAGAAATGGCGGGGAGGTTTCATGGGCTGGTCCCGTTCTGTTCGCGCCCGCAGCATGAAGCGGCTCGTCGGCCTGCGCAATCGGGGCGCTTTGCCTTGAAGCGGACGGCGGGGTGCTTATTGTCCGGGCCCTCACCCTAGGGGCTCGGGCCAGCTTGCGGACTTATCTCGATTTCGAAAAGCCGGTCGCGGAGATCGAGGCTAAGATTGAAGAGCTGGCGGCTCTGGCGGAAGCCTCGGGCGCCGACGCCATCTCGCAGGGGGTCGAGCTGTCTCGGCTTAAGGCCAAGGCCGAAAAGCAGCTCGCCGACATCTACGCCAAGCTCGACCCCTGGCAGAAAACCCAGGTCGCTCGCCACCAGGATCGCCCGCGCTTTCGCGACTATGTCGCCGCTCTGGTGACCGATTTCGTTGAGCTCTCCGGCGATCGCAAATACGGCGAAGACGCCGCCATCCTTGGCGGGACCGGAAAATTCCTCGGCCGGCCAATCCTGGCCATCGGCCACGAAAAGGGCCGCACCACGCAAGAACGGCTCAAGCACAATTTCGGCATGGCGCGGCCTGAAGGCTACCGCAAGGCCGTGCGGCTGATGGACCTGGCGGATCGCTTCTCGCTGCCAGTGGTGAGTTTCGTGGACACCGCCGGCGCGTATCCCGGCATCGGCGCGGAGGAGCGCGGACAGGCCGAAGCCATTGCCCGCTCCACCGAACGTTGCCTGACGCTCGGCGTGCCGATGGTGGCCGTGATCGCCGGCGAAGGCGGCTCCGGCGGCGCCATCGCCATCGCCGCCGCCAACAAAGTGCTGATGCTGGAGCACTCGATCTATTCGGTGATCAGCCCCGAGGGCGCAGCCTCCATCCTCTGGAAGGACAGTGGCCGCGCCAAGGAGGCGGCATCGGCGATGAAGATCACGGCGCAGGACTTGGCCGCGCTCGGCGTCATCGACGACATCATTCCCGAGCCGACCGGGGGCGCCCATCGCGAACCCGCAAAGGCCATTGCCACTGTGGGCGCGGCCGTCGCTGAAGCACTCGATGCGCTAATTCCGCTCTCCCCGACCGATCTGCGCGCGCAGCGGCGCGAGCGCTTCATGGCGATCGGACGGTTCGAAGCGGACGCACTGAGCGCCTGACGTGATGCAGCTCACTTGCGGTTCAGCTTGCACTCAGGCGCTGGGGTGTTCGATAGTCGCGCGTTAAAACCTCGGAGGAGACCCATGACCGACCTGCGTTCGCGCCGCGCCATCGCGCTCGGCCTCGCCGCGTCGGCGCTCACGCCGACCGTCGCCTTCGCGCAGAACGACAACACCTATTCCGAGCCGGAGATCGTCGACGCGGCCGAACGATTTTTTGGCGCAGGTGCGGAAGGCGTCGCCGCCATCGTCGACCACGTGTTCTCTGATCTCGGTCGTCCCAACGCCTACATTGAAGGCGAAGAGGGTTCCGGCGCGATCGGCGTCGGCTTGCGCTACGGCAACGGCTATCTGCGACGCAAAGGTGTCGCGGGCGCGACGCGCGTGTACTGGCAAGGGCCATCGGTTGGCTTCGACACCGGCGGCAATGCGTCGAAGGTGTTTACCCTCGTGTACAATCTGCACAGCGTCGATCAGATTTTCCGCCGTTATCCCGGCGTGGACGGCTCGGCCTATTTCATCGGCGGAGTCGGCGTGAACTATCAGCGCCGCGACGACATCACGCTGGCGCCCATGCGCGCCGGAGTCGGTTTCAGGCTGGGCGCCAATGTCGGCTACCTAGCCTATTCACGGCGGCGGCGGATCAATCCGTTCTGATCACGCACTTGTGGATTGCCTGAACGTTGCTCGCATCGTTCCTTCTTGAGCGGAGGGAGAGATGCGCCGACACTGGGCCGCGCTGGGCTTGATGCTCCTAAGCGCGTGCGCGACGCCGACACCGGTTGCGACCACCCGAGGGCAAGCCCCAACGTGGCCGACTCTCTCGCAGTTCTCGAGCGACCTTGAATTCCAGGCTTACCTGGACGCCGTGGCAAGGGCTGACGCCTCGGATCACAGCAATAGCAAGGCGACGCCGCCCGACGATCCCTGCCCGCCCGAACAACCGGACTGCAATGAAGCCAACGAGCAGGTCGTCGTCACCGGCACGCGGATGGCGGCGCGTCCCGCGTCAGCAGTCAACCCCGCCATCACCAATGTTCAGACCGCCGGCGTCGACGAAGGCGACATTGTTAAGATGATCGGCCGCTTCCTGATCGTGCTGCAGGATGGCCGGCTATTCTCCGTCGACACCGGGGCAACCACGGCGGATATGAGGTTGGTCGATCGCGCCAACGTCTATCGCCGTCGCGACGCCGATGTCTGGTATGATGAAATCCTTGTCCACCAGAACCGGATATTGGTCACCGGCTACAATTACGAAGAGAACGCCACCGAATTCACTGTGTTCTCCTTGACGGAGGACGGCCGATTCATCCGCGAGAGCGCGTACTTTCTTTCCTCCAACGACTATTATGACGGCGACAACTACGCGACGCGCCTGGTCGACGGAAATCTGGTTATCTACACGCCGATCTTCGATCTCCGGTATAACGGAGGCCGCGATCAATGGCCGATCGTTCGCCGCTGGCTCGGCGAGAGCGAACATGGCGCACGCTCCACCGCCGGGCGCCCGTTGTTTGACGCACGCGACATCTATCGCCCAATCCAGCAAACGTTCGACCCAGCCATTCACACCATATCGGTTTGTCCGCTTGGCAGTTCCAGGGCCGGCGACGAGTTGGAGTGCAGTAACACGGCGATCCTCGGGCCGAGCGGCCGCGAGTTCTATGTTTCCAACGACCACGTCTATCTCTGGCTGTTTTACGACGACGCCGACGAAGCCGATGCGTCATGCCTGACGCGGAAGGGACAGTCCTTCGAAAGCGCCGCTCCGTCCGCGCTCTACCAGATCAGTTTGAGCGGCGGGCGCGCGCGTGCGATGTTCTTGCGTGGCGCTCCGAACGACCAGCTCGGAATGCAGGCCACCGCCAACGCCTTTCACGCCCTCACGGTCTGGACCGACTTGCGCTGCGACTTCCAGCAGGCGCCCCCGCTGAGGTTTCTATCGGCGCCGCTCGCGGGTTTCAGCACGACGCCGTTCGCGTTGCCCGAGGAGAATTTCACGATGTTGCCAGGCGGCGATGGCCGCGGCATCGAGAACAGATTCACCGCCAATCATCTTATTTATGGCGAGCGCTCCTCGCGATCGTCCTACGCCTACGATGACCCGGACGATTCCGAGCCAACGACCGGCCGCGTCGTGGCCGTGCCCAACGACAATCCCGCCGCCGCTCAAGTGATCGAAACCACGCACAACATCATTCGCGTAGAGAGCATTGGCGAGGACGCCGTATTGACCGGCTATCACGGAGCAAATGCGCTCAGCATCTCCGTTCTAGATCTCGGCCGCGCGCCGACGATCTCCGATACCGAGCGTCTCGATGGCCGATACGAGTCGGAGGGCCGCTCACACGCCTTCAACGCGGCGATCGAGGCCGACGGCACCGGACTCCTCGGCTTGCCGACCTCGCAAGCGCGGTGGCGCAGCGGCCGCTGGGTGTGGGACAGCGAGTCCTCCGACGTGAGTTTCCTGTCGCTGGGTCGCGGCGGCGAACTTAATACGCTTGGCGAGCTTCGTACGAACAAAGGCGCTCTGCACCGCGCCTACCGATGCGAGGTCTCTTGTATCGACTGGTATGGCAACACCAGACCCGTTTTCGTTGGCGGGCGCGTCTTCGCGCTCTCCGGCGTCGAGCTGATCGAAGGCGACGTTCAAGACGGGCGCATCATTGAGCTGCGGCGCATCAATCTCTCCGCTCCGCCGCCACGGCGCAGCAAAGTCGGCGCTGACTAGGAACGCGCGGATTGCAGCCGATTTCCGTCGTTGAACTGCCGTAATCCTATCGCTGATAGGGAAACTGGAGGGAGTTTCAATGGCGAAGACATGGGTGGCCGCGATAGCGGCCGTTGCACTTGTAGGCACGGCGACGGCGCAAACGGAGTCAAAGCCGCCATCGCGACCGCAACCGCAAGAGCCCCAAATCACAGAGCCGCCGGTATGGAACCGGCTCGAACGCTTCGAAAGCGAAGCGGAGCTGCTGCAGTACGTGCGCGATATTCGCCGTTTACAATATCCGGCCCGCCGGGCGGCAGCCGATGGCGTTGTTGTCACCGGTTCAGCCATTCCACTGCCTCCCCCACCGCCTCCGCCGCCTCCCGCACCGGCCGCGGCGATGGAGTCAGCCGCGAGCGCAGCGCCAGTGGCGCAAGCGGGGGCATCGCAGGAGCTTACGTCGATCACCAACGTGCAGACGCAAGGCGTCGACGAAGGCGGCATCGTCAAGATGGTCGGCCGCTTCCTGGTGATCCTTCAGGACGGACGCCTGTTCGTCGCCGATACGCGCCCCGGCGGCCAAGCCGGGCTCTCGCTCACGGGCCGCACCAATGTCTATCGCAACCCACGCGCTGACACCTGGTATGATGAACTCCTGATCAGCGGCAATCGTATCCTGGTGACTGGCTATTCGTATCGCGAGGCCGCCAGCGAAATCACTGTCTTCACTATCGACGAGACCGGCGCGCTGACGCGCGAAGCCACCTATTACATCTCATCGAACGACTACTACGACCCAGAGAACTATTCGACGCGGCTGGTGAACGGCAATCTCGTCATCTACACGCCCCTCAATTTGATGTCCGTGAATCCAGACCAGCCGATGCGCTGGCCGCTAGTGCGGCGCTGGCTGCGCGACGGCGACCACCGCGCGGTCACCAGCGCCGGCCTGCGCCTGTTCGACGCGCGCGACATTTACAAACCAATCACGCCGACGCGCACGCCGATGATTCACTCCGTCTCCGTATGCCCGCTCGGCGATGTACGCAGCGGCGATGAGCTGGACTGCAGCACCACCGCTTTTGTTGGCCCGCCGCGGCGCGAGTTCTTCGTCTCGACGTCTGACATCTATCTCTGGGTCACCCCCAACCGCTGGGGCGACCCGCAACCGTGCGACGGACCGAACGCCAGCGCAGTGCCCGCGACGCTCTATCAAGTGCCGCTATCGGGAGCGACCCCGCGTGCGCTGTTCGCCCGCGGCGAACCCACCAGTCAGTTGGCGATGGATGCGTCGGCGACCGAGTTCAGGGCGCTGCTCAGCTGGAATACCTCCGGCTGCGGCAATAGCGATGGTGTCGAGCTGCGCTACTTCCGCACGCCGTTCAACGCGCTGAGCGCCACGCCGCGCGCCGCGCCGGCGCGCGCCTATACGGAGACGCCGCGCCTAGACGACGCCCGCTACGAAGTGCGCTTCACCGACACGCACGTCGTCTATGGCGGGCGCGATCAGTATCATTCTTTCCCGCAAGGCGGCGAGAACAACACCGGTCGCGTGGTGGCTGTTTCAACCGCGCGCCCGACCAACACGGTCACGATCGACACGCCTCATGAAGTGATGCGCATTGAGCGCGTCGGCAACGACATCGCGCTCACCGGCTATCGCAGCGACGAGGGCTTGAGCCTCTCATTCCTGGAGCTGACCGGCAGGCCGCGCATCGCATCCACGACGGTGCTCCGCGGGCGCTATGAATCGGAGAACCGCAGCCACGCTTTCAACAGCATCGTCAACGCGGACCAAACCGGGCTCATGGGCCTGCCGACCGTGGCACGCGTAAAGGAAGGCGGGCGCTGGGTGTGGCGCAGCAACGCTTCGGATTTGAGCTTTGTCTCGTTCGATGCGGTCGGCCGGCTCGCGCCGGTCGGCGAACTCGCAGCCCGGCCCAACGCGACCGATTCCAGCTATCGCTGCGAAGTGTCATGCGTTGACTGGTACGGCAATTCGCGCGCGCTCTACATCGGCAGCCGCGTGCTCGCTTTGTCGGCGACGGAGTTGATCGAAGGCGAGGTGCGCGAGGGCCGTATCGCTGAAACGCGGCGGCTCAATCTGTCCGCCCCTCCGCCGCGTTCTTGACCGCGGGCGGCGGCGGCTTGTTTTTGAATTGCTTGGCCTGGTGGCGTTCGCGGAACTCTTCCGCGAACGCCGACGCCAGAATGCCCGTCGGCATCGCCACGATGCCGATGCCGGTAATCGCCACGATGCCGGCGGCGATGCGGCCGAGCACGGTTTCGGGATAGACATCGCCGTAGCCGACCGTTGTCAGCGTCACGATCGCCCACCACAGCGCGCGCGTGATCGAGCCAAACGCCTCCGGCTTTTGCTCGCCCTCGATGAAGTAGAGCATCATCGCCGCGACATAGAGCTGCGCAGCCGCGACGCAGAGCGCCGCGATCAGCGGCGCGCCCGCGCGCTTCACCGCAGCGCCCACGATCGCAAACGCTTCAATGTAACGCGCCAGCTTGAACAGGCGGAACAGGCGCAGCGCGCGCAGCGCCGCCAGCCACTCCGCGCTCATGCTCGGGAAGAACACAACCGCGATCAGCTCGGGCAAGAACGCCAGAATGTCAGTGATGGTAATGGGCTGGCGCAGAAAACGCAGCCGTCCGCGCCAGCCGGCGTGCGCGGGGTTCTCGCCTTCCGACCAGAAGCGCAGCGCGAACTCAGCGGCGAATACCCACACCACGATCATGTTGATCCAGGCCACGACCGTCTGCACGTCGTGGGGCATCGGCGTATCGCCGCGCACGGCTTCGGTCTCGAGCGCCAGTGCGGCAAGGCTCGCCAACACCAGCGCAATGATCACGCCGGAGAAGAAATTGACGCCGTCGTCCGGCTCAAGCCAATCGTGAACGTAAGCTTTGATCGTAGCGTGCTTGCGTTTGATCAGAGGCACGTGCGCTCCCTCCCGGGGGGTGCTTCTACGCGAGCGTGGGGAGCGGGCAAGGCCGCTCAGCTAGGAGTGGAAAGCCTGACGCCTGCGATCCCGATCACGATCAGCGCGATGCTGCCAAGCCGCACCGCATTCGCGCTTTCGGAGAACAGCATCATGCCCAGCAGCGCCGCGCCAACTGTGCCGATGCCCGTCCATACCGCATAGGCGCTGCCGATCGGTAGCGCGCGCGCCGCCTGCGCCAACAGATAAATGCTGGCGATCATCGCTATGATGGTGATCGCGCTCGGCAACGGCTTGGTGAAACCATCCGCGTATTTCAGGCCGACCGCCCATACGATCTCAAACAATCCTGCAAGGACCAAGAGCACCCAAGCGTTCATCGCGCGCCTCAATAATGCGCCAGCAGGCCGCCATCGACCGCGAGCACATGGCCGGTGATGTAGGACGCCGCCGACGAACACAGAAACAAGACCGCCGGCGCAAGTTCCACAGGGTCGCCCCAGCGGCCGAGCGCGGTGCGCGCCTGGAGCCATTCTGCGATCTTCGGGTCGGCCATCGATTGAGCATTGGCTTCGGTCTTGAAGAAACCGGGCGCAACGCCGTTGACGGTGATGGCGTGCGGCCCGAGCTCGGCCGCGAGCGCGCGCGTCAAGCCGTCGAGGCCCGCCTTGCTGACGCCGTAGACCGGATCGCCCGGATTGGCGATCGAGCCGGCGACCGACGACACGTTGACGATACGTCCGCCGCGCCCGCCGGCGATCATCAGCTTCGCGGCGCTCCGCGCCAATTCGAACGGCGTGATGAGGTTGGTTTCGATCAGCGTGCGCGCGGCTGCGCTGTCTATGTCGAACAAGGCGCGGCGGTCACGCAGGCCGACATTGTTGACCAGGATGTCGAGCCGGCCGGCGTCTGTTTCGATGCGCGCAAAGGCGCGCACGCGCGCGGCTTCATCGGTGACGTCAAACGCAAGCGCGGTTGCCGCGCCGCCATCGGCTTTGATAGCCGCGACGGCCGATTCCAGTTTTGCCTCGTCCCGTCCGTTTAGCCACACATGCGCGCCGGCGCCCGCCAGCAGCCGCGCCGAGGCAAGGCCGAGGCCAGTGCTTGAGCCCGTGATCAGGGCATGCTGGCGTGTGAGATCGAACGGACTCATGGGGTTCCAAGGGAGCTTCAGCGCCCCTGCGCCGGACTGTAACTCAAGTCACAGCGGCAGGGTAAGGGGCCGGTTAGGTTTGCTCATCGAAGCGAGGCGCTTCGAGACGAGGAGCAACCGAAATGACCAAGTTCTACGCCCTGATCGCCGCCTGCGCCGTGTTCGCCCCGATCGCGTTCGCGACCCTGAACCAAGCCGCCCAGATCGTCGCCTGAGCGCTTCGCCGCCCAAGTTCACAAACCCCAATTCGAAAGCCAGCCCCAATGACCAAGTTCTACGCCCTTATCGCCGCCTGCGCCGTGTTCGCTCCGGTCGCGTTCGCCACGCTCAGCCAAGCCGCGCAAATCGTCGCGTGAGCGCCGCAGCCCGTGCAAACGCGCGGGGCTGACAAGAGAGCCGCGGAGGATGCTCCCCCTCCGCGGCTTTTTTGTTTCTGTTGTTCGCCGGTTTGCGGACCTCGGCGAGGTTTGCGGAAGCTACGCAGCGGGCTCGGGCCCATAGCGGTTCTCACCCTTTGTGCTTGCGCCACAGAGCAACACGATGAGGTACACCAGGGATGCGAGGTAGAGCATGTTGTTGAAGAAGAGCGCGAAGAATAGACCCAAGTCCGGCGTGCCTCCCTGGCTGAACTGATTGAAGAGCATCGGCATCGCGACCGATGCGAAAACGATGAAGGGAATGGGCATCAAGGCCCACGCTCCGGACTTCCCGCGATCATGGAGGCGTCGAACGACCGCCGCCGCGAGGAGGAAGATGATCGCAACAAAGCCCACGACGATCAGAGACATCATGCGACTGAAATCCGGCATCAGTTCGGGATGATATCCACGAATGGTGATCGAGTAAGACCCCGGACCTCGCTCAACGGTGGCTTGGTCGGGATGCTCTTCCGCAAAGCGCTGCATCCGTTCCATGCTCGCCGACATTTCAGGAAGCATTATTGCCCCCATTCCCGCGAGAGACAGGAAGATGACAAAAGCAACGTAAGGCCAAAACTTATCCCACCTCGTGCGTCCACGAAAGTTGACTAGGTTCGCTAGGCCATGACCCACTGCCCGAATTGGCCCCACTGTATCCCTCCTTCTTTGCCCACGATCATGGAGGAATAGCGCGACGTGCTTCAAGGCGCGACTTGTCCGCTTCGGGCCAACTCAGCCACTACCCCCTCAACACGCCCCCCGTCGCCTTCATCACGGCGTTCACGATGCGGGCGCTTGCCGCTTCGATGTCGGCGTCGGTCAGGGTTTTCTCGCGTGGCTGCAGCGTGACTTCGATCGCCAGCGATTTCTTGCCTGCGGCCATGCGCTCGCCGCGATAGACGTCGAACAACGACACATCGGCGATGAGCTGCTTGTCGGCGCCGAGCGCCGCGCGCACCAGATCGGCGGCGGCAACCTTGTCGTCCACCACGAACGCGAAGTCGCGCGTCAGCGGCATGAGATCGAGCTTTTCCAGCGGCGGTTTGGTCCGGCCTTTGGCGCGCGGCGCCGGCAGCGCATCGACGAAAACCTCGAACGCCAGCGCCGGCGCTTCCACATCAAGCGCTTTCAGCGCGCGCGGGTGCAACTCGCCGAAGATCGCCACACTCTTGTTGCCGAGCTTGAGCGCGCCGGCCCTGCCCGGACGCCAGTGCGCGGGAACGTCGCTTGACGTTTGCAGCGACGCGACCGGCGCGCCGATCGCTTCCAGCACGCTCAGAACGTCGCGCTTGACGTCAAAGATATCCGGGTGGTGCGCGGCGCGCCAATGCCGTGGCGGTCGCGCGCGCCACAGCGCCGCGATGGTGCGCTCCTGGCCCGCATCGCTGTCGTCACAATAGATCGGGCCCGCTTCGAATAGCCGCGCATCGTCGAAGCCGCGATCAGCGTTCTTCTGCGCCGCCACGGCGAGGTTCGGCAGCGCCGACGGGCGCATGCAATCGAGGTCCGACGAGATCGGGTTGGCCAGCAACAAGCGCTCGCCGCCGCCGCCAAAGGCTTGCGCGTGCGCGCGCGGCATGAAGCTCCACGTCACCGCTTCATTGTAGCCGAGGCTGGCGCACGCGCGGCGCGCAACGCGCATGCGGCTTTCGCCGACGCTCGCCGGCGGCGGGCGGAACCCGGCGGCGCGCGGTGGCGTGGTCTCCGGCATCTTGTCGTAGCCTTCGATGCGCGCGACTTCTTCCACGAGATCCGCCGCGCCTTCGACATCGCGCCGCCAGGTCGGCGGCTGCACCACGATGCGCTTCGAGCCCTGGCCTTCGGCGCTCGTTTCGAAGCCAAGCTCCTTCAGGATCGCGCGCACACGCGTCGGCTTGACATCAATGCCGGCGAGCTGGCGCACACGATCGGGATCGAAGCTGATCGCGGCTGGCGGCGCTGGCTCTTCGCCCGCGATAACGACCTCGCTCGGCTCGCCGCCGCAGAGATCGAGGATCATGCGCGTCGCGAGTTCGAGACCAGGAACGACGAAGCCGGTATCGACGCCGCGAGCGAAGCGATACTGCGCGTCAGAGACGATGCCGGTGGCGCGACCGGTTTGGTGGGTGAGCGTTGGATCGAAATAGGCACACTCCACGAACACGTCGGTCGTGACGTCGCTGGAGCCGGTTTCTTCGCCGCCCATGATGCCGCCAAGGCCCAGCACCTTCGCATCGTCGGCGATCACGCACATGTCCGGCGTCACAGTGTACACGTTGCCGTCAAGCGCTTTGAAGCTCTCGCCGTCGCGACCCATGCGCGCGCGAACCGAGCCTTTGAGCTTGCTCGCATCGTACACATGCAGAGGCCGCGCTCGATCGAGCGAAATGTAGTTGGTGATGTCGACCAGGATGTTGCGCGGCCGCAATCCAACGGCGCGCAACCGTTGCTGCAGCCACGCGGGCGATGGTCCATTCTTCACGCCGCGTATCAGCCGGCCCGCAAACATCGGGCAGGCGTGGGCGTCCTCGATCACGACTTTGATCGGCGACGGGAACCGTCCCGGCACGGGCAGCACCGGCTTGGTCGTCGCTTTGCCAACGCCCGCCGCGGCGAGATCGCGCGCAATGCCGGCCACGCCCAGCCAATCGGGACGATTGGGCGTGACTTCGATGTCGATCACCGGATCGTTCAAGTTCAATGCATCGGCGAGCGGCGTGCCGACCTTTAGACTTGGATCCAGTTCAAGAATGCCGTCCGCGTCAGTGTCGAGCTCAAGCTCGGCGCCGGAGCACAGCATGCCGTTGGAAACCACGCCGCGTACCGGCCGCGCTTCAAGCGTAATGCCCGTGCCCGGAATGTGCGTGCCGATCGGCGCGAACGCGGTGACGAGGCCCGCCCGCGCATTCGGTGCACCGCAGACGATCTCAAGGGGACCCTGCACGGTTTCGACATGGCAGACTTGCAGCTTGTCGGCGTTAGGATGTTTGGCGGCGCTGACGATCCGCGCGACCGTGAATGGCGCGAGCTTGGCGGCCGCGTTCTCGACGTCTTCGACCTCGAGCCCCGCCATGGTCATGCGCTCGACGATGGCGTCGATGCCGGCGTCTGTCTGGAGATGCTCCTTGAGCCAGGAAAGCGTGAATTTCATGATGCGCCCCCCCCTCTCCCCCGAGAGGGGGAGAGGGTGTTTGCGAAGCTAACGGGTGAGGGGGCGGCGCACTCCAGGCGCGGGGGCACGGAGAGACAGAGGGGGGCGGCTGAAGCGCGCGG
>JAIELK010000017.1 GCA_019753175.1 Hyphomonadaceae bacterium | reverse complement strand
CTTGAAGCGCGCCCCGCTCTCCCGCCTGCGCGAGAGCATGATGTACAAGATCGCGAAACCGGAAACGCGGCGCGCGTGGGCCGGGCGCAAACGCACGACCGTGCTCGCGTGTTGTGTTGAGATGGAGTGCGCCAAGATCTATCGATAAAACTCCACCCGCCGATCCCGGAAGAATCCCCAGGCGGCGCGGTGGCGGTCGAGGAAGTCGAGATCGAAGCTGTGCACCAGCACGCCCTCGTCCGCGCGCTCGAAGCTCTGCACCAGATCGCCGCGATGGTCGGCGATGAAGCTTGAACCGTAGAAGCGCTGGCCGCTGGCCTCGACGCCGATGCGATTGCTCGCCACCACCGGGATCACGTTCGACACTGCGTGCCCCTGCATCGCACGACGCCAGGGATCGCGGGTATCGAGCGACGCATCGTGCGGTTCGCTGCCGATGGCGGTGGGGTAGAACAGCACTTCCGCGCCCATCAGCGCCATCGCCCGCGCGGCCTCGGGGAACCATTGATCCCAACAAATGCCGACGCCAATGCGTCCGTGCGCGGTGTCCCACACCTTGAAGCCGCTATCGCCGGGGCGGAAATAGTACTTCTCCTGATAGCCCGGCCCATCGGGAATGTGGCTCTTGCGATAAACGCCAAGCTGCTTGCCGTCAGCGTCGAGGATGACGACGGAGTTATAGTAGGCCGGCCCTTCGCGCTCGTAGATCGACACGGGGATGACGACGCCGAGCTCTTTCGCCACCGGCGCCAGCGCGACAACGCACGGATGCGTCGCGGCGGGGTGCGCAGTCGCGAACCACTTCTCTTCTTGTGTTGTACAAAAATACGGACCCTGGAACAATTCCGAGGGCAGGATCACGTGCGCGCCTTTTTTCGCGGCGTCGCGGATGAAGGCTTCAGTCTTAGCGATGTTCGCCGCCATATCCTCGCCGTACGAGGTCTGGATCGCGGCGACCGTGATGGTGCGGGGCATCACGCCGGCTCCTGTTGTGTGATGCAGTGGAACGAGCCGCCGCCGGTGAGGATGGCGTTCGACGATAGCCCGACAACGCGGCGTCCAGGGAAGAGCGGCGCGAGCGCGCGCACGGCGTCATCGCCGGCGCCTGAGTACACCGGCACGACCACGACGCTGTTGCCGATCATGAAATTCATGTGGCTCGCCGGCACGATGTCGCCGTCCTCGTCCTCCACCAGGCCGGGCGATGGGATCTGGATCACCTCCAACTTGCGCCCCGTCGCGTCGCGCATCGCCGCCAGCGAAAGCGCGATCTCGACCAGCACGTCATGATTGGGGTCGCCGCGGTTCGCCGGCGCCTGACACACCACGCGCCCAGGCGCCACGAAACGCGCGAGATTGTCGATGTGGCCGTCGGTGTGATCGTTGGCGAGGCCCTCGTCGAGCCACAACACCTTCTCCACGCCGAGCGCTTTCTTCAACGCGACTTCTGCGCCCTCCTCCGTCCAGTGCGGATTGCGGTTCGGATTGATCAGGCACTGGCGCGTGGTCAGAAGCGTGCCCTCGCCGTCCATCTCGATAGCGCCGCCTTCAAGGATGAAATCGTGGCGCTTATAGTCGGCGCCGGCGATGAGCGCGATGCGTGCGCTCACCTCCTCGTCGTGCGGCAGCTGATACTTGCCGCCCCAGCCATTGAACTGAAAGCCGAGCGCCTTGCCGTCGGCGGTAAACAACGGGCCGGTATCGCGAAACCAGATGTCGCCGAACGCGCCGGCAATGACATCGGCGCTCTTGCCCAGCGCGAGCTTGGCCGTCGCTTCCGCCTCGCGGCCGTGCGCCAGCACCCGCAGCCGATCGCCGCGCCCGCCGTCCGCCAGGGCGTGCACCATCGCCGCGACTTCGGCGCGCGCGGGCTCCAAGTCTTCGCCCCAGAGGTCGGCCGCGGAGGGCCACCCGGTCCAGATCGCCTTGTGCGGCGCCCATTCGGCGGGAATCTTGGTCATCGCGGGCTCCATAGCGTACGCGCGCGACCGCAGATAGGCGCGTTTGCCCACAGCGCAAGCGCGTCCCCTCGCCTAGCGCCGCCACGGGGCTTCCGCTAAGACGCCCTCGGGGGATCGCCGAGAAACTTCATGCCGACAATCCGAGCCGCTTTCGACCGCGCGACGCTCGCATTCGCCGCCGTGCTGATCGCGGTGACTGCGCTGCGTATCGCGATGCTGCAGGCCAGCGGCTTCGACCTCTATTTTGATGAGGCTCAGTACTGGGCCTGGTCGCGGACGCTCGACTGGGGCTACTTCACCAAACCGCCCTTAGTGGCGTGGGTGATCGCCGGCACAACGGCGCTGTTCGGCGACACGGAGTGGGCCGTGCGCCTGGGCTCGCCGCTCGGGCACGCGCTGACCGCCGCCGCGCTCTTTGCCTTGGGCCGTTTGATGTACGGCGCCTGGCCGGGTTTCTGGGCCGGTGTCGGCTGGTTGATGCTGCCGGGCGTGTTCTTTTCCTCGGGCGTCATCGCCACCGACGCCGTGATGCTGCCGTTCTGGGCGCTGTCATTGCTCGCGCTGTGGCGCTTGATGACAACGCGGGCATGGTTCTGGGCTGTGCTGCTCGGCGTGTTCATCGGCCTCGGCGCGCTGGCGAAGTACGCCATGCTCTATTTCGTCGCCTGCACCGCGCTCGCCGCTTACTGGGCGCTGCCGGTGCGCGAAGCGCTCAAATCGTGGCGCGGCGCTGTGGCGGGGCTGATCGCTGCGGCGATCATCGCGCCGAACGTGGTCTGGAACATCCAGAACGGCTTTGCCACCGCCCGCCACACCGCAACCAACGCCCGGCTCGATCTCGCCGACATGTTCAATGTCGATGAATTGCTGGAGTTTCTAGGCGGACAGGCGGGCGTACTCGGCCCGGTCGTCTTCATCGTCCTCGCCTGGGCTCTGTGGCGAGCGTCGCGCAAGCCGACCAGCGTGGAAGATAAGGTCCTGCTGGCCTACATCGTTCCTCCCTTGGTGTTCGTGACCGCTCTGTCTTTCATCTCTCGCGCCAATGCGAACTGGGTCGCGGTCGCCTATCCAGCGATCATCGTTTGGGTGACCGGCGTGTTGTTCACTTCGGCGAACGGCCGCCGGCTGTTGTTTGGCGCAACCGCCGTCAATCTCGCTGTTGCCGTGGCGCTCTCTGCATTCGTTGTTCTGCAGCCTGACCAAGCCGCGCAGATCAAAGGCGTTCGCGAAACACGCGGCTGGCAGGAGACCGCGCAGCAGATCGCTCAGCGTGCGGTGGCGCAGCCGGGCGAGCCGCCCTTCAGTGCTGTCTTGGTCGATGATCGGGCGATGTTCTTTCAGCTGACCTATTATTGGCGCGAGGCGCGGAGCGCCGGAGCGCCGCTGCCGCCGTTACGCATGTGGCTATTGCGCGCCGAGCCGGGCCAGTCGGCCGAGGCGTCCGATCCCATGCGTGTCGAAGAAGGGGGCCGTGTTCTCGTCGTGCATATGCGACGCGAATACCTCCCCTTTGTCGCGGGAGATTTCACTGTATTCCGCCGCGTTGAGCATCTGACGATCCCGCTTGGCGGCGCCTACAACCGGGAGCTTGAGATTTCGGTCGGCGAAGGCTTCGCTCCCGTTGAACGAGACGAGGAATTTGAGCGCCGGCTGAACTCTCGCTGAGCGCTTCCTTTGGGCGCAAAGCCCGCTATCGTAGCGCCCTTACGCAGGAGGCCTTGTTTGTCCAAGCCGCTTGACGCCGAGCACGCGCTCACTTTGTCGCCGGCGATCCCCGTCGTCACGATCGAGCGGGCTTCCCAGGCGCCGCCGCTCGCACGCGCGCTTCTTGCAGGCGGCGTTCGCACCATGGAAATAACGCTGCGCACACCGGCGGCGCTCGACGCCATTCGAGCCGTTGCGCAAGAGGCGCCCGACATGGTCGTCGGCGCAGGCACCGTGCTCAACCGGCGCGACCTCGACGCCGTCGTCGAAGCCGGCGCGCGTTATGCGCTTTCGCCGGGCGGTACGCCAAAGCTGATGAAGGCGGCGCGCGAGGCGCCAATTCCGTTCGTGCCCGGCGTCGCCACCGCAAGCGAAATCATGCGCGGCCTCGATCTCGGCTACACATGCTTCAAGTTCTTCCCCGCCGAGCCCTTGGGCGGCGCCGCGGCGCTGAAGGCGTTGGCGGGGCCGCTGCCTGTGGCGCGCTTTTGTCCGACCGGCGCCATCACGTTGGAGAAGGCGCCAAGCTATCTGGCGTTATCCAATGTCCTCTGCGTCGGGGGTGGTTGGATTGCGCCCGCCGATCGCATCGAAGCCAGCGACTGGCCGGCGATCGAGGCGGCGGCGCGCGCCGTGATTGCGCTGCGCTAGAGCCTGTCCCGCATCGCGTACCAGAGCATCCCGAGGACGTAGAGCGGCGAACGCAGGCCAGCGCCGCCTGGAAACTCGGGAGGCGCGAGATCGGCTAGGACATCAAACCGCTCGGCCGTTCCCGCCATGGCTTCCGTCAGCACCTTTCCCGCGAGCGCCGGGATCAGCACGCCGAGCCCCGAGTACCCGTGGGCGAAAAAGAGATCACCGAACCTGCCGATGTGAGGCAGGCGCGACATGGTGATCGAGACCAAGCCGCCCCACGCATAGTCGACGCGCACGTCGGCGAGCTGGGGAAACATCCTCGCCATGTGCCGTCGCACAAACGCGCGAATGTCGGCGGGCGGCGCCGGCGTGTAGCGCTCGCCCCCGCCGAAGATAAGGCGGTTGTCCGCGCTCATGCGAAAATAGTTCACGACGAAGCGGCTGTCGCTGACGGCGAGGTGGTTCGAGATCGGTAGCGGCGCGCTCAGCGGCTCGGTGGCGATCAGGTAATTCGCCACAGGCATGATGCGCTTGGCGATGCGAGTCTCCAGCCCGTCGATCAGCGCATCGCAGGCGAGCACGCCAAAGCGCGCGCGCACCCGACCACGCTCGGTGTGCGCAATGACGCCATTGCCGGTGTCGAGGCGCGTCACGCGGGCGTTCTCGTAGAGCGAAACGCCGCCCGCACGGGCAGCCGCGGCCAGCCCCAGTGCGTAGTTCAACGGGTGCAGGTGGCCGCCGCCTTCGTCGAGCAGGCCGCCGTGAAATCCGGATGCGGACACGTGAGACAGCGCCTCGTTGGCATCGAGCACACGGGCGTTAGGATAATTCATGACGCGCGCCAGCACATCAGCTTCGTTGTGCATCCAGTGGAGGTCGTTGCGCTTCGCCGCGAGCGTCATATGTCCATTGACGATTGCGTCGCATGCAATGGCGTGACGCGCGATACGATCGAGCGTGAGCGCACGCGCCTCCAAGGCGAGATCGAACAACGTCTTGGCCCGCCCTTCCCCATAAGCGGCGATCAACTCTGAAGCCCCCTTGCGCCAACCGGGGATCATCTGTCCGCCATTGCGTCCCGACGCACCCCAGCCGATGCGGCCGGCCTCAAGCAGAATGACGGAGAAGCCCTTCTCTACGGCGTTGAGCGCGGCATGCAGCCCTGTGTAGCCCCCACCGATGACGACGACGTCGGCTTCGTGCTCCCCCTCCAAGGCCGGCGCGTGCTCGAACCGATTGGCGGTCGCAACGTAGTACGACCGTTCCATGTCCAGACCTGCGTTGAAGCTCACGTCAAACCTTAAGCAGCAGGTGATCGCGTTCCCAGGACGAGATGACGCCTTCATAGGCGGACAATTCGTGATGCTTGATGCGCTGGAACGCCGCACAAAAGTGCTCGCCCAACAGCTCGCGCACCGGCTCGCAGGCGCGGAAACGGTCAAGCGCCTCATACAGCGTGCGCGGCAAGGTGCGGGCTTTGTCGTAAGCGCTGCCTTCGATCATGGCGCTCGGTTCGATCTTATCGCGAATGCCGATATAGCCGCTGACCAAACACGCTGCCAGCGCGAGATAAGGATTGGCGTCGGCGCCCGGCAGGCGATTTTCGATGCGGCGGTTTTCCGGCTGCGAAATCGGCACGCGCAAGCCACACGAGCGATTGTCGTAGCTCCAATGCAGATTGATCGGCGCCGAAAAATCCGGACGCATCCGCCTGAAGGAATTCACGTTCGGCGCAAACAGCGGCGTCACTTGCCCCAAATACTTTTGCAGTCCGCCGACAAAGTGACGGAACATCTCCGTGTTGCCTCCCATCTGATCGAGTGGCGAGCCGAACAGGTTCTGCCCCGTCTTCGAGTCCACGACCGAGATGTGCAAATGCATGGCCGAACCAGGCTGGTTCTCCATCGGCTTGGCCATGAAGGTCGCATAGACGCCGTGCTTCAGCGCCACCTGGCGCACAATGCGCTTGAACACCAGAACCTGGTCGGACACATGCACCGGATCGCCGTGGTTGAAGTTGATCTCGAGCTGCGCCGTGCCGCTCTCGTGGATCATCGTGTCGAGATGCAGCGAAGCGAGTTCGGCGTGCTCGTAGATCGTCTCAATCAGATCCTCGTACTCGGTGATCGCTTCCAAGCCATAAGGCTGCGGCGAGGTTTCCGAACGCCCGGATCGCCCCGCCGGCGGCATGAGTGGTAAGTCCGGATCGGTGTTCACTTGCGTGAGATAAAATTCCAACTCGGGCGCCACGACTGGCTTCAGCCCCTTCTTGGCGTAAAGCTCTAGCGCCCGCTTGAGCACGTAACGAGGCGCAACATCATAGGGGCGCCCGTCCGTGTGGTAGGCGTCCGCGAACACGAACGCGGTCGGCGTCTTGTAGCCCGGCGCCACGCACAGCGTCGCCAGTTCGGGCTGCAGCACCACATCGGGGTCGCTCATCGCCTCGATGTCGTCTTCGTCGTCGGCGTATTCGCCCGTGACCGTCAGCGCATAGACGCTCGAAGGGATGCGCAGCGAACCGTCGCGCTCGCTCTGCAGGAATTTCTGCGCCGGGAACACTTTGCCGCGGATGACGCCGTTCAAATCCGGCACCAGGCACTCGACTTCCCCGATGCCGTTGTCTTTGATCCAAGAAGCGAAGTTTTTCGTCATGACACGCCTGAATGCTGGCACACACGCGCGCGCCGCGAAACCGCGGCTCCGAAGAGACGATAGAACAAGCCAGCGCGGCGCGCTTCAGCGCATAAAGGACCGCCTTGCGCGATCCAGATGCCGCGTCCAGCACGCCTCGGTCGAGGACGGCGGGAACGCATACGTCACCTGATGTCACACACTATGATTGAGACGGAAAGATCAAGTCAAGCCGCCGCCCGTAGGTTAATCATTGCATTTGGCGCAAAAGCGAAGGTAGTCAGAGGGTCACGAGCGGTTGGGACAACGTCATGAACGACGAACCGATCGAAGAGCAGCTCAATTCCAGCGTCTACGCTGAATTGCGTCGCCGCTTGATCACAGGCCGCATGCGGCCGGGTCACGAGATGTCAACGCGGACGCTAGCGGCTGAACTCGGCGTCAGCCAAACCCCCGTACGCGATGCGCTGTCGCGGCTCGCCGCGGAAGGCGCTGTCGCTATTCGTTCGAAACGCCGCGTCCTTGTGCCGTACATGACGCAAGCGCGGATGGAGGACATCTTGCGCTGCCGCCTCGCGCTGGAGCCCGAAGCCGCCGCGTTGGCGACGCCATCCCTGTTGCCGGAACATATTGAGCGCTTGAAGCAGGCCGATCGCAAACTCGACGGCGCCATCGCACACGGCGACGCCGACGCCTATATCGACGCCAACTACACCTTTCACTTCACTTTTTACCTGGCGCAACCGGGCGCAACGATGCTGCAGCTGATCGAAGCGCTATGGCTGCAGTATGGGCCATTCATGCGCCACGCCTTCGACAAGGTCGCGCACGCGCGCCTGAACGACAGCCATCAGGAAGCGATCTGCGCCGCAATGGCGGGCGACGCCGCCGGGGTGAAAGCCGCCATTGCGCAGGATATCGCCGACGGCATGAAGCTCATCGCCAGCCACGGTTTGGGCTTGACGCGGACCTAGGCTTCCAGTGCGCGCAAGGCGGGCTCCGCCTCGCGCAGCGACCGCGCGATGATGTCGATCATCCGATCGATCTCGGCGCGCGAGATGATAAGCGGCGGGCACATCACGATCGAGTCGCGAATGCCGCGGACCATCAGGCCGTTCTTGATGCACGTGTCGCGGACAATCGGGCCGGCCTTGCCTTCCTGACCCGTGAAGCGCTGGTTGGTCCCCTTCTTCGCCACGATCTCGACCGCCCCGATGAGACCCAGAGAGCGCGTTTCGCCGACCAAGGGATCACCGTCGAGCCGGCTCAGCGCTTCGGCAAGATAGGGCCCCGTGTCGGTCTTCACCCGCTCTACCAAGCCTTCGCGCTCGATGATTTCGAGGTTCTTGAGCGCCACGGCTGCGGCTACGGGGTGGCCCGAATACGTGTAGCCATGCACGAAATCGCCGCCCTTCTCGCGCAGCACCTCCACGACCTTGCGCGACACGGCGGTGGCGGACACCGGCAGATATCCCGACGACAAGCCTTTCGCCATCGGCACGAGATCGGGCGTCACGCCATAATGCTGGAATCCGAACCATGAGCCCAAGCGGCCGAAGCCGCAGATCACTTCGTCGATCACCAGCAGGATGCCGTACTTCTTGCAGATCGCTTCGACACGTTTCCAGTACCCCTTGGGGGGAATGATGACGCCGCCGGCGCCTTGCACCGGCTCGCCAATGAAAGCGGCGACGTTCTCCGGGCCAACCTTGAGGATGCGGTCTTCGATCTCCTGCGCGCAGCGGGCGGAGAAACTCTCCTCGTCTTCGCCGAAGCCTTCGCCGAACTTGTAGGGCTGCGCCACGTGCTCGACACCCGGGATCGGCAACCCGCCGATCGGATGCATGGTCTTGTACATGCCGCCCAAGCTGGCGCCCGCCATCGTCGAGCCGTGATAAGCGTTCCAACGCGAAACGAAGATAGTGCGCTTCGGTTGGCCGTTCACGGTCCAATAATGACGCACCATGCGCATGACCGTGTCATTGGCTTCCGAGCCCGACGAGTTGAAGAAGACATGCTGCAGATCGCCTCCCAGCAGTTCGGCGAGTTTGGTCGCGAGCATCACCGTCGGCGGCGTCGCCGTCTTAAAGAACGTGTTGTAGAAAGGCAGCTCCCGCATCTGATCGGCGGCCGTCTGCACCAGTTCCTCGCGGCCATAGCCGACATTGACGCACCAGAGGCCGGCCATACCGTCGAGAATGGCGTTGCCGTCGCCATCCCAGATCGTGCAGCCGTCCGCGCGCGTGATGATACGGCTGCCGCCCAGCGCGACGATCTCGCCATAATTGGCCTGCGCAGGCAGGTGGTGGGCGACGTCGAGACGGCGTAATTCGGGAATGTTGTAGTTGCGGGCCATCTTGTTCTCTTTTCTGCGCTACGTGAGGCTCTCGCCGCGCAGCGCGCGGCCGAGCAGCTTGAAAAACACTTGGCTCTGCGGATTCTCATGGGCCTTCCACTCGGGGTGCCATTGCACCGCCAGCACCGGCGCGCCGTTAACCTCCGCCGACACCGCCTCGACCACGCCATCTGGCGCCTGCGCTTCCACCTTGAGCCCTGCCCCCAGCTTATCGACGCCCTGATAGTGCACCGAGACGACGTCAAGTTCGTCAGTGGCGTACGCCTTGTGGAGCACGCCTTGGGGCGTCAGCGTCACCGGATGCACGTGCTCAAAATACTCAGAGAAACTCAGCTCGCTCGGCGCGTGGTGTGCGATGAGCTCCGGATGCTCGGCCATGTCGCGACGCAGCGTGCCGCCGAACGCGACGTTTAATTCCTGGAAGCCGCGACAAATCCCGAACACCGGCTTGCCAACGTCGAGCATGGCTTCAATGAGCCGCGCCGTCATTTCGTCGCGATCGGGATCGAACGGACCGGGCGCGTCATCGACCAGTTCGCCGTAGCGCTTGGGGTCGAGGTTCGAAGGCGTGCCGGTCAGTAGAAGTCCGTCGAGCCGCGGCGCCACTTCGCGCGCGTGGAACAAGTCCGGCATCGCCGGCACAAGCAAACCCGCCGCATCGGCATAGGTCAACGACGAGTTGATATAGCGCGTCATCACCGATTGTGCCGGTTGCGCGCTGATATCCCGGTTGCAACAGATGATGCCGAGGACGGGGCGATGAGCGTCGGGATGCATCTAGGATAACAACACCGCCGGCGAGCAGGCGTGCCACGCAAGCCAGACCGGCTCGTCCCAGGTGAAATCTTCCTGGTCGTAGCGCGTCAGGTTGGAGCGGAACGTCTTGATTCGCCGCCCGCTCTCGAGCTCGATCTCGTAATTGGTTTCGCTGCCAAGATAGACGATGTCGCGCACGATGCCGGCTGCGACGTTGGCGCCCGCCGGCGCGTCCTCCATCTTTGGCGCCGTCTCGCCGTTCTTGCGCTTGTGCATTTCGATCTTCTCCGGGCGCAGAGCCACCCACACGGTGGAGCCGCGCGCGCCGGTGACGCCGTGATCGAGATAAACGGGTGAGGAAATCTCCGGGCAGCGCACCTGCGCTTCGTTCTGCTCGTCGCGTTCGAGTACGCCTTCAAACAGGTTCACCGAGCCGACGAAGTCGGCGACGAAACGCGAGTTCGGAAACTCATAGAGATCGGCAGGTGTGGCGACTTGCGCCAACACGCCGCGGTTCATCACCGCGCAACGCGTGGCGATCGCCAGCGCCTCGTCCTGGTCGTGGGTGACCATGATGAAGGTGATGCCGACCTTTTCTTGCAGGCTGGTGAGCTCGGAGCGCATCTGGTCACGCAGCTTGGCGTCAAGCGCAGACAAGGGCTCGTCGAGCAACAGCACGCGCGGACGCTTCACCAGCGCGCGCGCCAGAGCCACACGCTGGCGCTGGCCGCCGGAGAGCTGGTCGGGCATGCGGTCGCCGTAGCCGCCGAGCTTCACCAGCTCCAGCGCCTCGGCGACGCGGGTCTTGATCTCCTCACCGGGCACGCGGTCCATCTTGAGTCCGTAGCCGACATTGTCAGCGACTTTCATGTGTGGGAACACGGCGTAGGACTGAAACACCATGTTCACCGGCCGCTTGTTCGGCGGCAGGTCGGCGACGTCCTTGCCGTCAATCAGGATGCGTCCTTCGGTCGGCGTCTCGAAGCCGGCGAGCATGCGCAACAGCGTGGTCTTGCCGCACCCTGACGGGCCCAGCAGTGCGAAGAACTCGCCTTCGCGGATGTCGAGTGTGACGTTGTCGACCGCCATCACTCTGTCGAAGCGCTTGGTTACGCCTTCGAAGCGGATGATGGCGTTGTCCTTGACGTGCGGCGTGGGCTTGGGCGCCGGCGCGTTGGAGACTACGGCTTCGGACATGACGCGTTAGGCCTTCCTGTTGTCGGCGTTGCGGTTCTGTATGTGCAGTCCCACTGCCGTCAGTACAACTGTGACGAGGATGAGCACGGTGGAGGCTGCGTTGACCTCGGGCGTCACCGAGAACCGCAGCATCGAATACACCTTCACCGGGAAGGTGATGGTATCGGGTCCGGCGGTGAAAAAGGTGATGACGAAGTCATCAAGCGAGAGCGTGAAAGCGAGCAGCGCGCCGGCGATCAGGCCCGGCTGCATGTGCGGCACGAGCACATCCCAGAAGGTCCGCCACTCGCTCGCGCCGAGGTCCTTCGCCGCTTCCTCCAGCTCGCGGTTGAACGACGCCAGCCGCGCGCGCACCACGGTAGCCACGAATGGAAAGGCGAACGAGACGTGGGCAATGGTGATCGCGCCCAGGTTCAGCGGCCACGGCAACCCCATCGGCCACGGCATGACGCGCGCGAAAAACACCAGCATGGCGACGCCCAGGCAAATCTCCGGCACCACAATCGGCAGCGCCATGGAGCCTTCCACCGCCGTCTTGCCTGGGAAGCGGAAGCGCCACAGCATCACCGCCGCCAGCGCACCCAGCACCACCGAAATGATGGTGCAGAAGAACGCTATGGTCAGCGAGTTGACGAACGCCTCCATCAGCGAAGCGTTGTTGGCGGCCTTCACATACCAATCGGTGGTGAAGCCTTGCCACACCACGTTGCGGCGGCTGGTGTTGAAGCTGAACACCATCATGGTGATCAGCGGCAGGTAGAGAAAAAGCAGCGTCGCAGCCACGATCAGCCGCAAGGGCCACCGCCGCGTGTATTCGAGCGGCCCCGGGCGTTCCTTGCGAACGCCGCCGCGGCCAGGCCTCAACGCGGAGGGAATCGGAAGCGCGTTCTTGGCCATCAGCGCCGCCGCTCGCTACGCCGCTGCACCAGCGCCTGCATCGCAATGGCCGCGAACGTGAGGTACATAAGCAGGAAAGAAAGCGCGGCCCCAAACGGCCAGTCGTTGGCGCGCTTGAACTGCCGTTCGATGACGTTGGCGATCATCTGACTATCGGTGCCGCCAA
Organism: Hyphomonadaceae bacterium; assembly: GCA_019753175.1. Taxonomy (GTDB): domain Bacteria; phylum Pseudomonadota; class Alphaproteobacteria; order Caulobacterales; family Aquidulcibacteraceae; genus Vitreimonas. The sequence goes on along the minus strand of JAIELK010000017.1, from coordinate 31,366 downwards.
GAAGATCGGGCGTGAGATAGGCCCCGAGCGCCGGGATGAAGGTGATCAACACGCCCGAGGCGATGCCAGGCGCGGCAAGCGGCACCACGACCAACAGGATCGTGCGCATGTGACCCGCGCCGAGATCGAGGCTCGCCTCCATCAGTGAGCGATCCATGCGATCGAGCGCGGAATAGAGCGGCAGCACCATGAAGGGCAGGTGCACGTACACGAGCCCAATGATGACGGCGCTATTGTTGTAGAGCAGCGTCAGCGGTTCGTACTCGCCGAGCGGCTGCAAGCCCACGAACGTCATCAGCCCGCTGGCGTTGTTCCAGAGCCATTCCAGCGTGAAGTTCACATAGCCCTGCTCACGCAGAACCGCGATCAGCGCGTAGGTGCGGATCAAAAGATTGGTCCAGAATGGCAGCATGATCAGCAGCAACAGCCAGGACTTCATGCGCGGGCTGGCGAAGGCGATGGCGAGTGCGACGGGGAAGCCGACGATCAGGCAAAGCACAGTGGTCAGCCCGGCGACAACCAGGCTCTTGCCGAAAATTTCCAGGTAGAGCGGCTCGACCGCGCGCATGTAGTTGGCGAACGTGCCGGTGAAGTCGATCGTGGTCGGACCCGTGTTCTCGCCGAACGAATAGGCCCAGATCACCGTCATCGGCACGATGAAGAACAGCAGTAGCCAGGCGAGCGGCGGGATCGCGATCGCCGCGAACGCCGCCTTCGCCTGACGCCAGGTTTGCTCCATCGGCTCCTCTCCTTCCGCCAGTGCGGCGGAAGCCCTCGCTAGACGTTATGGACGCGCGTCCGCGCTACGCTGTCCATTCCGTTCTGCCGCTCGCCCTGGCTTCAGGACGAGCCCATGCTACGCCGCGTTGATACGCGTGAAAATCTCCTCATAGAGCCGCGCGCGCTCATCGCCTTCAAACGCGCCGTACTCGCTCTTCGCCATCAACTCGGCTGGCGGGAAGATGACCGGATTGTTCTGGTATTCCGGTCCCATCCGTGCCGCTACCGCCGCGTTCGGCGTCGGGTACTGAATCTCTTCCGTGATTTTCTGCCCGGCTTCGGCGTCGAGCAAGTAGTTGATGAAGGCGTGCGCCTCGGCGACATGCGGAGCGCCGGTCGGAATGCAGAGGCAGTCCGAGTTGATCAGCGTGCCTTCCTGCGGCACCACGAAATCGAAGGCATCGCCGCCTTCCGATGACATCAGCTGCGCGATGTCGCCGTTGTATTCGAGAACGACATCGACTTCGCCGGAGGCCAACAGGTCCTGGCCGTCGTCTTCGTGGAACGCCTTGATGTGCGGCTTCTGCCGGATCAGCATCTGCTCGATCTCGGTCAACGTCGCATCAGGGATATTGTTGAGCGAAATGCCCTTGTACTTGGCGCAGAGCCGGATGAGGTCCGCCGACTCCGACAACAGCGCAATGCGTTGGCTGTATTGCGGCGAGTCGAACAGATAGCGCCACGAGTTCGGCACTTCGCCGTTGCGCATCGCCGCCTTTCGGTAGGCGATGCCCAGCACCAACCACGTGTACGGCATCGAGTAGCGGCGGCCCGGATCGAACGCCGCGTCCTGAAACTCCGGCAGCAGATTCGACATGTTCGGAATCTGCGCGTGATCGAGCTCCTGGATCATCTGCGCCTGGCTCATGCGGGTGACAAACTCGTTCGACGGCACGATCACGTCGAAGCCCGGATTGCCGGCGCGCAGGCGCGCGAACAATTCGTCGTTGGTGGCGAACAAGCTCATCTGCACCGGAACGCCGGTCGCGGCCTCGAAATCGGCGAGCGTCGTGGGGCCGATATAGGTGTCCCAGTTGTAGAAATTGACGCGGCGCCCGCCTGCGCCCTGGCCACACGCGGCCAGTCCGCCGGCGAAGCTGACGCCGATTGCTGCGGCGCCAAATTGCTGCAACAGGGAGCGGCGCGAGGCGCCCCTACGATATTTGCCCTTCGCCATAGTCGTGCCCTTCCCTTTTGTCCCGCAGCGCGTCGGCTTGAGGCCGCCGCCACTGCATTAGGCGCCTAACAAGTGCGCAAATACCAGTCGTAATCAACATCTGTGATCACGGAATTGAACCGCTCCTGCTCTGTCCGCTTCACGGTGGCGTACATTCGCACGAACCGCTCGCCCAAATAGGCCTTGAGCAGCTCCGATCCGGCGAACTGGTCCACCGCCGCGAACCAATTGGTGGGGATGCGCTCCCCGGTTTCGGCCGCCTGAGCGTAGCCATCTCCGACGATGGCCGGACCGGGGTCAATCTTGTTGGTCAGTCCATTGTGCACTGCAGCAAGAAGCGCCGCGACCGCGAGTGTAGGATGGGCGTCCGCGCCGGCGACACGGTGCTCGATATGGCGCGTGTGCGGCGCGCCGGCGGGTACACGGAAGGAGACGGTGCGGTTGTTCACGCCCCAGGTTGGCGCGACCGGCGCATACGAGTTGGCGCGGAAGCGGCGATACGAATTGGCGTTGGGCGCATAGATCGCCATCGAGTCCGCCAACATCGCCTTCATGCCGCCAATGGCGTAGCGCACGGCAGGCGAGCCCTCCGGCGCCTCGGAGGCCATGATGTTCTTACCCTTCGCATCGTTGACGCTGACATGCAGGTGCATGCCAGAGCCCGCGCGTTCGGCGAAGGGCTTGGCCATGAACGTCGCTTCGCAGCCATGGCGCAACGCCACGCCCTTGGCGGCGCGCTTGTAGATCACGGCGTCGTCAGCCGCGCGCAGCGCGTCGGCATGATGCTTCAAAGTCAATTCAAGCTGACCGGGCGCGTATTCGCTGATCGCGCCCTCGAGCGGGATGCCCATGGCGTCGGCCGTGGCCCACAGCTCGCGCAGAAACGCGCTCGCCTCCTCCACTTCGCGCAGCCCATAGACCTGATGCTGCGTCGCACGTTCGTTGGTCAGCGGAGAGCGCGGCAGCTGCACACCGCCCCCGCGCGCGCGCCGCGCGTCGACAAGATAGTACTCAAGTTCGCACGCGACCACCGGGGTCAGCCCATCCGCCGCGAACCGGTCGAGCACGCGCTGGAGGACGTGGCGCGGATCGAGGTCGTGCGGCCTACCGTCCAGCTCGTACATCGTCACCGGGATTTGCGCGACATCCTCGCCCAGCCAGGGCGCGAGCGTGAGCCGCCCTGCGATCGGCCGCGCGATGCGGTCGGCGTCGCCGTCCTCCCAGACCAAACCGGTCGCTTCCACGTCCTGGCCGGTGATGTCGTTGACCAGGATCGAGCCCGGCAGGAATCGGCCCTGCTCGTACACCGCCATGATCTCGTGCCGTCGCAGGCGCTTGCCGCGCGGCACGCCGGCCATATTGGTGAACACGATCTCGAAGAAGTTGATGTGGGGGTGCGCGTCGAGAAACGCCTTGCACTCTTTGGCGTCGGCAATGGTCATGGCGGCGTTATGGACCGGCTGTTATGTAACACGCAACTCCATCCATGGGCAGTCAGGCGGACAACGCCCCGGTAAACTCATCCACCGCGCTCACCAACCGCGCAATCTGGGCCTCGCTCGTCGCCGGTGAGACCAGCATCATCATGTGGAACGGCGCAATGAGGATGCCGCGATTGATGAGATAGAGGTGAAGCGCGTGATTGAGATCGCGCTGCGCCAATGCCGCGCGCATCTCCGCGGCGTTCTTCGGCGGCGTCGGCGCGAACACGATTTCGGCACGGGCGCCGACGTGCACAACGCACCAGGGCAGCTGGCGGCGGGCGATGACGGCGGTGAGGCCGGCGACGAGGTGTTCCGTTCCAGCCAGCATGACGCGGTAAGCGTCTTCAGTGGCCACGTCCTTCAAGGTCGCCGCGATCGCCGCGAGCCCCGCGGCGTTGCCGGCGAGCGTGGTGCCGATGCCAGAGCGGCCATGGAGCGCCGGCGCGCCCGCCGGCGAGGCGCCGGCGCTCCATGCTTGGATTCTTTGCGCAAACTCAGCGCTCACGCCCCACACAGCGGCGGGGAAGCCGCCGGCGATGGCCTTGCCGATGCAGAGCGCATCGGGTTCGAGCCCCCACGCCTTCGTCGCGCCGCCAGGCCCGGTCGAAAGCGTATGGGTTTCGTCGATGATCAGCAGCGCACCGGCCTTCTTGGTCATGGCGCGCAGGCGCTTATGGAAGTTCTCCTCCGGCAAGATCATGCCGCAATTGGTCATCGCCGGCTCGCACAGCACGGCGCCGACATCGCCGTGCGCCAGCGCTGCTTCCAGCGCACCGAGATCGTTCCACGGGACGGCGCGTGTCGTGCGCGTCATGTCGAACACCTGGCCAACGAGGCCCGCATCCGGCCGCGTTCGACCATGGCGCAGCTCGACGAAGCAATCCTCCACCATGCCGTGATAACAGCCGTCGAACACCACGATGACGTGCTTGCGCGTCACCGCGCGGGCCCAGCGGATCAGCGCGCGATTGGCGTCGGATGCAGAGAGCGTGGCTTGCCAGTATGGCAGGCCGAATCTGTCGCCGAGCAGCGCGCCGACTTCGCTGGCGAGCGCGGTCGGCAGCATGTAGGTCGCGCCGCGGCGCAATTGTTCGGCGACCGCGCGCGCGACAGGCTGGAGCCCGTGACCGAACATGCCCGGCGTATCGCCGAGGCAGAAATCGTCATAGGTGTTGTCGTCGATGTCGGTGAGCGTGGCGCCTTCGGCGTCTTCCACCACGATCGGAAACGGGCTCGCCCAATCGCGCATCCAATGCATCGGCGCGCCACTGAGCCAGTGTTGTTGCAGCGCCTGCGCCTGTGCCGCGCACTTGGGATGCGCGGCGATGAACGCTTGCGATTCGCGGGCGATGAGGGAGGCGAGGTTGGTCATCAGCGCTCCCTGGGCAAAGGGCGGGTGCGGATAGCGTTCCAATCGATCGTAGAGATTGCGCCGACCGCGCTTTCGCCAAGCTTCTGCATGGCGGCGACCACGCGCGGTGCGCGGGACAGCCAATCGCCCGGCCCGCGCAGACGAAGGATTACCACCCCGACCGCGGGCAGTTGGCGTAGCACCGCAAGCTTGCCAAACCCAAGGTCGCGCGTCACCAGCACGCGTTCAGCGAGGTGCGACAGACGCAGCACATCATCGTCCGCCGCGCCCCGTTTCACATCCCTTTGGCTGACGACATCAAAGCCGGCGGCGCGCAAAGCCCTCACGACTGGCCCTGGACAATCCTCGTCGGCGTAGAGTTTCACCGTCACGGTCGTCACTCGGCGGCGACCAGGCCTTCCTCACGCAAATATCGGGCCGCATAATCCAGCGCCGCCCGCACATCTTCTTCGGTCAAGCCTTCATAAGCCTCAAGCACCTGGGCGACGCTCATGCCGTCCGACAGGTCCTCGAGAATCGCCTCGACCGTGATGCGCGTGCCAGCAACGCACGGCTTGCCCAGCATGATTTTCGGATCGCGAGTGATACGCTCGATTGCCATGCCTGCACCCTAGCACAAGCTCGCGTTCGACCCAAGCCTCGCCAAGAGGGAGCGCGGCGCCTCCGGCGGCGCATGGCGAGTTCGCGGAAGCCTTTCACCTGCCGCTGACCACGCTGCGCGATTGGGAGCAGCGCCGCTCAACGCCAGACGCACCAGCCCGCGCTCTGCTGCTGGCGATCGAGCGCGACCCGAGGAAGATGATGGCGCTGCTGGCGGCGCGGGTGTGAGGCGGACGCGCGCTGTAGCGCTCCGTCATTCCGGACGCGAGCAGCGCGATCCGGAACCCAGGGGTAACCGCGCTGCGATCTACGATCTCCTGGGTTCCGGGTTCTCGGCTCTCGCCGAGCCCCGGAATGACGAACTAGGCTGGCCATGGGGCAAGTGTGGCCGCTGCCGGCCCCGGCGGCAATGTCAGTGTCAGCGTGCGAGACGTGGGCCGTTTGGCTGCAGCGCAGGTACGCTTGAACGCCAGAGAAGCTGGGTTAACAGACCTATCCGCAACAACGGGACCGACCGGTCGAGTTTAGAGCGCCCCGCAATCGAATTTGGGAGTCCGCACGGACTCGTTTGAGCCTCGCGGGCCTCCGGCGGGTGCCTGGGGTGCGACGGCCCTGGACGAGTCTCGTGACGCGATTGCGCGGCAATACTTTGTTAATAGCGCCCGCCTATCGTGGCCTCATCGGTAACCAACAGGCGAAGACCTAATGTCCCGCAAGACTACACCCGTGAAGCCACCGTCGATCAGCATGGTCCGCGATGCCGCGCGCGCCATGGCGACCGGCAAGGCCACACCCAAAGCCACCCGTGCGATGGGAGCCCGACTCATGGCTGAGCGGGAGGAAACGATCCCTGACAAGCCAAAGGGCAAGAAGCGATGACCGCACCAAACGTCACGGCCGAGCAGTTTGTGCAGTACCAACGCATAGTCAGCGCGCTGGGCATCGGCGACTTTTCATCATTGTTGGTCCACTACACGTCGGTCACCGCGCTGGAAACGATGCTAGACAGCCGCGAGCTTTGGTTTGGCCGATTGTCGGACCTCAAGGACACCGCCGAGTGCGATCACTTCATTGACGGTGTGTTGCAGAACGCCCAGTCGCTTCTTCCAATCGCAGACCCAAACATGATTGCTGCGGCAGTGGAGCAATTTCGCAAAGCCATGCGCAACGAGACGTTTGTGTCGTCGTGGTGTGAATACTCGCTCGCGGAACCCGAGGGCAAACTCGGTATGTGGCGTGAGTTTGGCGATGACGGCATGGGCGTTGGGATCGTGGTCGATAGCTCGCAGTTCCTCGCGAGCGCAATTAAACGCGAGCACCTTTCGTTCGGCATCTACTCGGCGCGCATGGATTACGTCCATAAGGACCGGGCGTCCGACCATGCGAACGCCATGTTCAAGCGGATCGCCAACATCGAAGTTCCCGGCGCCGATGCCATGCAGAAGATCATGCTTGCAGCTTTGGTGTTGAGCAAAGCGCCTTGCGTGAAGCATCATAGCTATTCCGAGGAACAAGAAATTCGCTTCATGCGAATGAGTCCGACCCTCAATGGCGGCATTGCCGGCCCGATCGTGAAGCGTTTCGCCACCGTGCGAGGGAAGCAACGCGAATTCGCCGCCCTGCCCTTGAAGGACTATCCACAGCACTCGCTGGACTTGCGAGTTGAGCGCATTCTCAAAAGAGTCGTTGTCGGACCGCAGGGCAACCGCTCGGCGAGAGAACAGCGAGTGCATGCGTTGCTCGCCAAACACGGCCTCAGCCATGTGCCAGTTGTCATCAGCGACATCCCTTGGCGTGGCGAAGCGGCGTAGTGCTCACGGCCTGTACGTCACGCTAATCCCCTTCAGCTCCGTGTATTTCTCCAGCGCGTGCAGCGAGCGGTCGCGACCGAAGCCGCTTTGCTTGGCGCCGCCGAACGGCACGGTGATGTCGCAGGCGTCCCAGCCGTTGATCCACACCAGCCCCGAGCGCAATTTGCGCGCGACGCGATGCGCGCGCGAGATATTGCCCGTCCACAGGCCGGAAGCCAAACCATACACCGTGTCGTTGGCGATGCGCACGGCTTCGTCCTCGTCCTTGAAGGCAATGACACCGAGCACCGGGCCGAACACTTCCTCGCGCGCCAAAGTGTCAGTGTTCTTGATGTCGGCGAACACGGTCGGCTCGACGTAATAGCCGCCGCTTTCCGCACGCACGCGCTTGCCGCCGGCCACAAGCTTGCCGCCCTCGACCTTGGCCTTTTCCACGTAGCCCAGCACGCGCTTCATCTGCCCTTCCGTCACCAGTGCGCCAGCGACGCTTACGGGATCCAGCGGGTCGCCGGGCATGTACTGCGCTGCGCGCGTGCGCACTTTCTCGACAAACACATCCTTGATCGACGATTCCACCAGCAATCGCGAGGCGGCGTTGCAGACTTCGCCCTGGTTGAAGAAAATCCCCCACGCGGCAGCGTCTGCGGCTTCGTCCAGATTTTCAGCGTCGGCAAACACGATTTGCGGGCTCTTGCCGCCGAGTTCGAGCGCCACGCGCTTCAGATTGCTTTCGCCGGAATACACCATCAGCTTGCGGCCCACTTCGCCGGAGCCGGTGAAGGCGATCAAATCGACATCCATGTGCCGCGCCAGCGCCTGGCCCGCGGTTTCGCCGAAGCCCGGCACGACGTTGAGCACGCCTGCGGGCACGCCGGCTTCGAGCGCGAGTTCTCCGAGCTTCAACGCCGTCAGCGGCGATTGCTCGGCGGGCTTCAGCACGATGGCGTTCCCCATCGCCAGCGCCGGCGCCACCTTCCAGCACGCCATGTGCAGGGGGAAATTCCACGGCACGATGGCGCCGACGACGCCCAATGGCTCGCGCACGATGAAGCTCAGCCGTTCAGCCGGCGTCGTGGCCACTTCACCGTACACCTTGTCGAGCGCTTCGGCGTACCAGCGGATGGAATTGATCGAGGTCGGGATGTCGATCGCGCGCGTGTCGCGGATCGGCTTGCCCATGTCGAGCGATTCAAGCAGCGCCAGCTCTTCGAGATCGCGCTCCATCAGCTCGGCAAGCTTGAACATGATGCGCTTCTTCTCGCGCGGCGTTTTCAGCCGCCAGCGCCCGTCCTCGAACGCGGCGCGCGCGGCCTTCACGGCGATGTCGACATCCTCAGGCCCACATTCGGCGACCTGGTTCAGCACCTTGCCGTCGCGCGGGGTGATGTTGGCGAAGCGCTTGCCCGACTTGGCGGCGACAAGCGCGCCGTCGATGACGGCGAGGCCGGGGAATTTCAAGGCGGCGGCGCGGTCGAGATTGTGTTGTAGGGTCATGGCGGCTCTGTAGCGTACCTCAGGCAGATTTGAACACCCATCCCCCGGGCTTGCGTGCGCCGCTTGCGCGGCGTCCCGTGGATAGGCGAGAGTGGCGCCTGGGGAACCATGCGCGACCTGACAATAGCCTGCCTTGCGCTCGTGCTCGCCGCCTGTACGCCAGCGCCGGCCGCACCAGGCCGCGCCTACGCACCGACGATCACACGCGACGCGTATGGCCTGCCGACCGTCCATGGCCGCGACGACGCCGAAGCAGCCTATGGCATCGGCTACGCCCACGCGCAGGACGACTTCGCAACGATCCAGCTTGTCGTGCTCGCCGCGCGCGGCAAGCTGGGCGCACACTTGGGCGAAGACGGCGCGCGTTCCGATTTCCTTTGGCATTTGCTTGGCGTGCATGACAGCGTGGCCGAGCGATACGAACGCGATCTCAGTCCCGAATTCCGCGCCGTCATCGAGGGCTATGCCGCGGGGCTCAACGCCTATGGCCGCGAACACCCCGACGAAGTGCTCCCGGGCGCACGCAATGTCACAGGCCGCGATGTGGCGGCCGGCTCGGCGCTGACGCTGCCGCTGTTTTGGGGGTTCGAGCGCGTGCTCGGCGCTGTCGTCGACCGCGCGGCGCGTCCGTGTCGCGTGCAGGAGGCAACGGCTGAGTCGCTCGACTGGGGCTCGAACGCGTTCGCCGTTTCGCCGCGGCGCTCTTCCGACGGTCACACGCGGCTGATCGTCAATTCGCATCAGCCGTGGGGCGGGCCCGTGGGTTGGTACGAAGCCGGGGTCTCGTCGGACAGCGGCTGGCGCATGCATGGCGGCATATTTCCCGGCGCGCCGTTTCCCGTGCTCGGAACAAACGGCCGCCTCGGCTTTGCGGCGACCGTGAACCTGCCAGATCTCGCCGACATCTATCGCCTCACAACCGATGATGCGCACCGCGGCCGCTATTTTTTCGACGACGCGTGGCGCGCATTTGAAACGCGCACGGTTTGGCTCTCGGTGAAGATGGGCTGGTTCACACTGCCCGTTCCGCGCACCTTGCACTTCTCGGTTCACGGGCCGGCATTCGAAACCGCCGATGGCTGGGTCGCCGTGCGTTACGCCGGCGCCGGCGAAATCCGCGCCATGGAGCAATTCTGGCGCATGGGCCGCGCGCAGAACTATGACGAGTGGCGGGAGGCCATGCGCATGCGCGCAATCCCTTCGTTCAATTTCATGTATGCCGACGCGACCGGACGCATCGCCTATCTCTACAACGCCAATTTGCCCCGCCGCGTTGCGGGGGAGAACTGGGCGGGATGCGTCTCCGGCGATACGTCCGCGACTGTTTGGGCCCAAGGCGACTGGCTTTCCCCGCCGGAATTAGTCGATCCGGCGTCTGGTTGGCTGGTGAGCACCAATAGCGCGCCGTGGTCGGCGACCGATCCAGCAAGCGACCTGCGCGCGGAGAGCCATGTTGAGACGGCGCCCTTCATCGAAACGTACATTACCAATCGCGGCTATCGCGCCGTCGAGATGCTCTCTCCCCTCGCGCGCATCAGCGATCAAGACTTGCTCGACGCCAAGTTCGACGTCGGGCACTCGACGCGCTCGCGCATGGCCGAGGCGGTGAACACGATCCTTGCCGCCGACGATCCAACGTTGGCGGAGGCGCAATCGGTGCTGCGGGCGTGGGATTTGCGCGCGAGCGCGGAGAGCCGGCAAGCCGCACTTGCCCTGCTGATGTTCTCGCCGCTGTACGAGGCACGGCGGCAAGGTCAAACTGAGCCCTCTCCGCTGGAAACCGTGCGTGCGGCTGCAGACCATCTGCGCACCCACTTCGGCCGCCTCGATCCTCCGCTTGGCGAGGTGCTACGCTTGCGGCGTGGCGCCGTCGACTTGCCGCTGGAAGGCGCGCCCGATGCGTTGCGCGCGCTGCGCTGGAGCGCCGATCAGGACGGTCGTCTGCGCGCCAATTTCGGTGACGGCCTGATGATGGTGATGGACTGGGCGCCGGACGGCGCACTGACGACGCGCGTCATCCACCAATGGGGCGCGAGCGAACGCCCGCAGAGCCCGCACTACGCCGACCAGGCGCCGCTGTTTGCCCGGAGGGAGTGGCGAAGCGTGGCGCTGGATTGATGCGGGGCGAGCCTTCAACAAGCCGAAGCCCGAGCATAGCCTTGCCTACCTCCCGTTCAGCGACCAGTCATAGTCGTGACCGCTGATGCGCGTCGCACGGGCGAGGCGAGCGGCGAGATCGGCGTCGGCATAGCGACGCAGGTGCGCGATGACGTTCGCGTCGCTCGTGCCGAAATCATCGCGAAACCACCGATAGATGCTCGACACTCGCACATCGCCGTCGGCGCTGACGCTCACGCCGCGCGGATGGTTCACGTACGCGCGCGCCGCGGCGTCGAGGTCGGCATCGAGCGTCTCGGCCCGCCAAACGCGGTTCATCAGATTGGGGCAGCCGATCGATGCGCAGTTCACCGCATAGTGCACGCGCGGATCATTGTAGGTCGGGCGCAGGATCGTATGCTCGATGTCGTCAAGCGAGAGCCTGCGACCCTCAACCGTCACGCGCTTCGTGCGCCAGGGCCCGATGAAAGCGCGCGGATCGAACGGCGCGCCTTCGCTCTTGATGTCGCGGATCGAGCGGACCGGATAGCGTTCCAGCACCACCTGCAGCGTGACGGCGTTGTACAAATTGACCCAATAGGCGAACGCCCGATCGCGGGACAATGTCGACGGCCGCTGTGCCGCCAGTTCGTCGACATAGTCATCGAGCGCCGACCGGTCGGCGGCGTTGGCGCTCCAGCGCGCATAGTCGACCCGGTTCACGCCATCGGCACTGGCGCTGACGTAGCGTTGCAGCAAGGCGTCGTAGGCGGCTTCATCGGCGGCGGCGGGCGCCGTGGACAGAAAGAGAACGCTCAGGGCCGCAACCAAAGCGGAAAAAAATGACTTCATCGCACCATCCTGTTGCAGCCAGCGTACGGACGACGGGCTCACTCGGTTGCATTTGCTGCCGATCAAAACATCGCGCTGCGCATTCGCTAGATGAGCCGCCGAAGGAGCACCAGCGCTGATGGCCAACCAAGAGCACCTCGATCACGCCCTCGAAGAAGAATTCGCCGGCCACGGCGAGACGATCCACAAGCTGAAGGTCAGCAATCCCCAGTTCAAGGTATTGATGGAAGAGAACCACGCCCTCTGGCTGCAGATTCGCGCCATGCAGAGCAACGTCACGCCGGCCGACGACGCGGTGATTGAGCGATTGGAAAAGGAGCGGCTTCAGCGCCTGGACCAGATCGCCGCTATGATCCGGCAAGCCGAGGCGTGAAGCCCGCCAAACAATGATCGCAGGCCGCTTGCAGCGGCCCCGCGGCGCGGCGCACAATGGCGCATGGCCGAAACCGCCCTGCCCAACTCGCTCGACGCCTTCTGGATGCCGTTCACGCCCAACCGGGCGTTCAAGGCCGATCCGCGTATGATCGTCCGCGCCGAGGGGATGCACTTTTACACCCCCGAGGGACGCGCCGTGCTCGATGGCACGGCAGGCCTGTGGTGCTCGGCGGCAGGGCATGGGCGGCCACGCATCGTGCAGGCGATCCAGCGGGCGGCGGCGGAGCTTGATTACTCGACCACGTTCAATCTCGGCCACCCGCTGGCGTTCGAGTTTGCCAACCGCTTGGGCCAAATCCTGCCTGATGGCATGGACCGCGTGTTCTTCACCAATAGCGGCAGCGAAAGCGCCGATACGGCGCTCAAGATCGCGCTTGCTTACCAGAAAGCGCGCGGCAAGCCGGGCAAGTTCCGTCTGATCGGCCGCGAGCGCGGTTACCACGGCACCAATTTCGGCGGCATCAGCGTCGGCGGCATCGTGCGCAACCGCATGACGTTTGGGCCAGGTGTGACCGGCGTCGATCACCTGCCGCACACGCTCGACATCGCGCGCAACGCCTTCTCGCGCGGCGAGCCGCCGCACGGGATCGAGTACGCCGATGCGTTGGAACGCATTGTCGCGCTGCACGATGCTTCAACGATCGCCGCCGTGATCGTCGAGCCGGTGGCAGGCTCCACCGGCGTGATCATGCCGCCGAAAGGGTATCTGAAGCGGCTGCGCGAGCTTTGTACAAAGCACGACATCCTGCTCATCTTCGACGAAGTGATCACCGGCTTCGGCCGCCTGGGCAGCGCCTTCGCGTCGCACTATTTCGACGTAAAGCCAGACATCCTCACCATGGCCAAGGCCATCACCAACGCCACCGTGCCGATGGGTGCTGTCGCCGCCTCCCGTGAGATCTACGACACCATTCTCGCCAACAGCGATACGCCAATCGAATTGTTTCACGGCTACACCACGAGCGGCCACCCCCTCGCCTGCGCCGCCGGCATCGCCACGCTCGACACCTTCCGCGAAGAGGGACTGTTCGAGCGCGCCGCCGAACTTGCGCCCTACTGGGAAGACGCGATGCACAGCTTGCGCGACGCCCGCCACGTCATCGACATCCGCAATTTGGGGCTGATAGGCGGCGTCGAGCTTGAGCCGCGTCCGGGCGCGGCGACGCAGCGCGCGATGGAAGCATTCCGCACCTGCTTCGACAACGGCGTGCTGATCCGCGTCACCGGCGATATCATCGCCTTCTCTCCGCCGCTGATTATCGAGAAGCGCCAGATCGATCAGATCGTGGATACGCTGCGCGCCGCGCTTGCCTCAGTGGCCTGAGCTGGCGCGGGCAAGAACAGAGTGAAAGTCGAGCCGGCGCCAGCTTCACTCTCCGCCACGATGTCGCCTCCCATAGCGATCGCAAGCTTGCGCGCGATGGAGAGTCCAAGTCCCGTGCCGCCGTACCGGCGCTGTATCCCCGGGCCCGCTTGTGTGAACGGCGCAAAGAACTTGGCAAGATCGGGTGCTGCGATGCCGATGCCTGTGTCGATCACGTCGATCGCGACGAACGGCGCGCCGTTGCGCATCACGGGGCGGGCCGACAAGGTTACGGTTCCGCCTCTGGTGAATTTGACCGCATTCCCGGCGAGGTTGGCTAGGCACTGCCGTAACCGGACATAGTCGGCGGCGACGCTTTCAGCGCGCGAGTCCACGGCGATCATCAAGCGATTGCCATTCGCCTTGGCCAGAGGCTCGGCCAGTTCCTTGGTCTCGGCCAACAGGTCCGACACGCTCAAGCTCTCGATTTCCAGAGAAATCTCGCCGGCTTCGATGCGCGACTGATCCAGTATGTCGCCGATCAATTTCGTCAGGTGCTGCGCCGCCGCTCGAACGCGCGCCGCGTCGGCTCTGATGGAGACGACGTCCGCCCTGTTTCCGTGCGCCTCTTCTTCGATGAGTTCGGTGTAGCCGATGATGGCGTTCAGCGGCGTGCGCAACTCGTGGCTCATCGTGGCGATGAATTCGGATTTGAGCCGGCTTGATTCCAGCGCCGCCTGCTCGCGCGAATTGGAGCCGACGAGGGTGACCACCAAGCGGCGAGCAACAAAAGCGGCGATGCCGGCAAACAGCAGAAGACACGCGACGGCAAGCCACGCCATCCGCGCGAACGCCGCGCCCCCGGGTCTGTCGTCGCGCCAAGCCAGTAGCCCCATCGGTCCCTGCGCGCCTTCGAGTTCGACGTACAATCCCTCGACGGGCGCCGAACGCCGTGCCGGGTGGAATTGGAGGTTGGCGATCGCCAGTGACTCCCCCAAGGCGGCGATCTCTGCCGGCTCCAGGATTTTGACACTGACCAATCGATGCCTGGGTAGGCCCGTGTCCGCCAAGGCAAGCCGCTGTGCATTGTCTTCCGGGCTGATGGCGGCGACAGCGATCAGCGCCAGGCGACCGTTGATTGACGTGTAGCCAGTCCTCCAGGCGCTCAAAGCCTGAGGCGCGTGCGCGAGGTCAGCCGTGCTCACGATCCTGCGCGCCGCCACGATGGCCCGTCCCTTCACCAGCGTCGCGACAGCGCCGAGTTCATCGGAGAACCACGCGAAGGGAACGGCGCCGTTCTCGTCGAGCACGATCATCCCATCGACGACCCATGAATAGTAGTTTTCGTCCAGCCAAGCCCGGTCAATCCGGCCGGTCACCGCGGCGAACGCGGCGTCCCAGTTGGCGTAATCGAGGGTCAACTCACCGAGCGCGGTGGCGCGCTCCTCCAACGCGTTGGATACAAGCTGAGTCGTGGTGTCGGCAAAGAACTTGTTTTGCTGATGGGCGAAGTGGGTCAAGAGCACAATGCCCAGGGTCAGGGTCGCGGCAAAAAAGCCAAGGATTGGGCCCACCACGCCGAGCCAGACGCGACGCGAGAACTGCTGCCTCAGCCAAGCTTGCACTGCGAACATCTGCGGAGTGACCCAATCGTTGTTAACAATCGTAACGGTGATAGCTTTCCAGTCTGTTTCGCCCGCTGCGGGCATCTGTTAACGCGATACTAACGGGAGGGGCGATGCTCAGCGTGCTGCTCATCAATGCGGGGGTTTCAGCGGTCTGTTTTGCGCTCGCTTGGTGGATCAGCGTCCGCCTGCGCGACCCAAGCTTCATTGACGCGTGGTGGGCGCTGGGCATCGTCGTGCTGGGCGCTGCGACCTTCTTGCAGACGACGCCCGGTCCGCATGCGCTCGTGGTGTTTGCGCTGACGGCCGCGTGGGGGCTGCGGCTTGGGCTTTACCTGCTGCGGCGCTGGCGCGAGCACGGCAAGGACCGTCGCTACGCCGGGCTGGAGAAAGCGGCGCGCGAAAAGCACGGCATGAGCTTCGCCGCCTTCTCCGCGCTTTGGGTGTTCGCACCACAGATGCTGCTGCAGTTCGTCGTGGCGCTGCCCGCGATGCTCGGCCAAATCTCCGACCGCGACGTCTTCGGCTGGCTGGCTTGGTTCGGTTTGACGCTGGCGGTCTTTGGCATCGTCTATGAAAGCGTCGCCGACTGGCAGTTGACGCGCTTCAAGTCCGACCCAGCCAATGCCGGCAAAGTCATGGATCGCGGGCTTTGGCGCTACTCGCGTCATCCGAACTATTTCGGCGACCTCTGCACGTGGTGGGGCCTCTACGCCATCGCCGCCGACGCCGGGCATGCGCTCTGGGCGCTTCCCGGCCCATTGCTGCTGACGTTCCTGCTGACTTCGTTCTCCGGTGCGCCGACAACGGAACCGCATTTGAAGCGGACACGGCCGGACTACGAGGCGTACAAAAGGCGCACCAGCGCCTACATCCCATGGCCGGTCAGGCGCCTCAGTGCCGACGCGCCGCGCCCGAATTAGACATACTCGGCACAAGCTTAGCCTTCGAGTCGGCCCCAAGAGACACACGCCTCCACCCTTCGCATGCTCTCGATGAAGGGTGTCTGTGCTGCTGTACTTTGGTGTGCGATCGTCTCGTGCAGTAGTACCATCGCGAGAGCGCGTGGGCGCAAGGATGGGAGGGCGAACGCCGTGCTGAAGGCCCTGCTTGGCAAACGCGGAAAAGCTGATGATCGGCAATTCTTGCTCGACATGATGCCCGTTGGCGCGGTCTGTGCGGAAATCGGCGTTTGGAAAGGCGGTTTCAGTGAGAAGATCTTGTCGGTCACGAAACCCGCTTTGCTGTATCTGATCGACCCATGGCAATTTCAATCCGAGTACCCGGATCGCATGTACGGCGGAAAGGTCGCGGGCGATCAGGCGGCGATGGACGCTATTCACGACGATGTAGCCGGGCGCTTGGGCGCGCTCGAAAACGTGCGCATCATACGTGCGTTTTCGCGAGACGCGGCCGCGTCGCTGCCTGACGAGGCGCTGGACTGGGTCTATATCGACGGCAACCATTATTATGAGTATGTGCGCGAAGACCTCGAGCTGTTTGCACGCAAGGTGAAGCCCGGCGGCTATATCACCGGCGACGATTACGAGTGGGAGCCGCCGCTCGGATTCCCGGTCAAGCAGGCTGTGCAAGAATTCGTGCAAGCCGGTCGCGCGAAGGAAGTCCTGATCAAGAACGGCCAGTTCATCCTGCGTAAGCCCCCATTCTGAACTCAGGCGCCCTCCAGCGCCTCGCTCGCTTCGAGCCAGACTGCCTCCGCACGCGCCAACGCGGCAGCCGTGTCCGCGCGCTCCTTGAGCAGCAGTTCCGCGCGCTTTTGGTCGCGTGCGAACAGCGCGGGATCGGACAACGCAGCATCCATGTGAGCAAGCGTGGCTTGGGCCTGCTCGATCTCCGCTTCCGCCGCTTCAAGCTTCCTTCTCAGCGTGTACTTCGAGCTCTTTGACTTCGGAATGGCGTCAGCGCTTGTAGCCGCCTCGCGTAACGCTTTTACGCCCAGACCATGGTCCAGATCGGCGGGCCGATCCGCCGCCGCGACAAGTTTGCGATAATCCTCAAGGTCGCCGTCGTACTGCCGTGCACGACCATGATAGACCAACCACAGCCGATCGGCGCAGGCTTCCGCGAGATAGATGTCGTGGGTGATCAGCAACACCGCACCTTCGTATTCGTTGATCGCGTGGATCAGCGCTTCGCGGCTATCGATGTCCAGGTGCGACGTCGGCTCGTCGAGAATAAGCACGTGAGGCTTCTGGTGCGCCATCAGGCCGAGCAGCAGGCGCACCTTCTCGCCGCCAGACAGGTTTTCGACTTTGGTGTCGATCTTCTCGACGCCAAACCCCATGCGCGCGGCGAGCGAGCGGAGCTTCGGCGGCGCCCAATCCGGCTCAAGATCGCGCACGTGCTCCAGCACGGTCTCGCCGGCGCGCAGTTCGTCGAGCTGATCCTGGCTGAAATAGCCCATCACCGCTTTGCTTGACGCCACGCGCCTGCCCGACAGCAGCGGCAGCTTCGCCGCGATCGACTTCACCAAGGTCGTCTTGCCTTGCCCGTTGGGGCCAATGATGACGATGCGGTCGTCATGGTCGAGCCGCAGCGACACCTTCTTCAGCACCGGCTTGCCTGCGACATAACCGAGATCGGTTTCGTCAAGCACGACCAGCGGAGAAGCGAGCGGCGTCGGGTCCTCGAAATGAAACGGAATCGTGCGCTCTTCGAGCGGCACGGCGATGTCCTGCATCTTCTCGAGCTGCTTGATCCGGCTCTGCGCCTGCCGCGCCTTCGAGGCTTTCGCCCGAAAGCGGTCGATGAACTGTTGCAGATGCGCCCGCTGCGCGTCTTGCTTGGCTTTCATCCCCTGCACCAACGCGATGCGCTCGGCCTTCTTCTTCAGATACGCGTCGTAGCCGCCCGCAAACACTTCGAGTCTGCGCTCATCGAGCGCAAGGATGTGCGTTACCGAACGATTGAGCATCTCGCGGTCGTGGCTCACCACAACCACCGTGTGCTCATAGTCGCGCAGATACTCTTCGAGCCATGCGGCGCCTTCGAGGTCGAGATAATTGGTCGGCTCGTCGAGGATCAGCAGATCAGGCTCGGAGAAGAGCACGCCCGCGAGCGCGGCGCGCATGCGCCAACCTCCGGAAAACTCGCGCGCTGGGCGGCGCAATTCCTCGTGTTCAAATCCAAGGCCCACCAGAATCGCCGACGCGCGCGCCTCTGCGCTGTATCCATCGAGTTCGGCGAGGCGGGTATGGATATCGGCGATCCGTTGCGGATCGATCGCCGTTTCCGCTTCGCGTAACAGCGCATGCACCTCCGCGTGGCTCGCCAGCACCACATCAAGGAGCGCGTCGTCCGTTGGCGCTATTTCCTGGGCGACAAAGCCCATGCGTGCGCCGCGCCGCACGCGGATCGAGGCGTTCGCCCTGCCCGCTTCCTCGCGGATCAGCCGCAAGAGCGTCGTCTTGCCTGTGCCATTTCGACCCACCAGCCCAACCTTCCAGCCTTCGGCGATGAAGGCGTTGGCGTTCTCGAACAGCGGCCGGCCGCCGATTCGATAGGTGAGTTCGGAAATTTCGAGCATGGCGAATGAGCGCGGGAGGTCTATCCGACCTTGATCGCAAGCGAAATGGCGGTTTCACTGTTTTCGCATCGGCCGATCACTGTCATCGTCCCGCGGGATCGTGCGCGTTCCACGGCGGGGCCAAGGGTACCGACACGGAACTTGCATGGGGGTATTGGGGTGTTCGCGTTATGGGCCAGCCATCTTCGTTAACTGAGACGGACGACGACCAGATCGCGGTCTACGAGGTTTCTGAAGACGGCGTTCACTGGCGTCCATACGACCCGGTCGCCGACCGGCTGCTGACTCTGCACCGGCGCATCGAGTTCGCGCCGCCTGGGAAAGACGAGCACTAACCCATCCCGTTCGATCG
The DNA here is from genome assembly GCA_019753175.1 of Hyphomonadaceae bacterium. Taxonomy (GTDB): domain Bacteria; phylum Pseudomonadota; class Alphaproteobacteria; order Caulobacterales; family Aquidulcibacteraceae; genus Vitreimonas. The sequence continues at coordinate 12,437 of JAIELK010000017.1, read as the reverse complement.
GCGCCTCATTCCGCAGGCCGCGGACCGCCGGGTGGCAGCAAAAACTACCGACTCTGCGCCTCCGCGCCGTCTTCCGGGCGGGATTCGGAGAACGCCCCCTGCAACAAGCGCCAGCCGTCAGCCTGACGAATGGCGACGCCTGACAGCACACCCCGCGACTCGAAGCCGAAGCTCTCCGAACGAGCGACCAGCCGATAACTCGCGTGATATGCGGCGGCGTCTGCGCCGAGCGGCGTCACTGATATGTCGCTGACGTCGTTGGTGATGCTTAGGTTGGCTGCTCGCGCCTGCTCAAGACCTTCGATGATGGCCGCGCGATCAGGATAGCGCACCTCGCCTTGCTCGATCCAGGCAAAGCCCTCGATGTCTGCATAGGTGTCGGCCACAGCGTCCCAATCCCCAGCCTCGCCGGAGTCAGACCACCGCTGCACCAGGGCGGTCACTTCGCTGCGGACGGTGTCGGCATCGAAGCTTGCCGGCGCTGGCGCGCACGCTGGAAGAATCGCGACGACCATGGATGCGATGATCACGTTGCGCATGTTCTCACTCACGCGAACGCGCGGAAGGCGCGCCCCTTACCCCAGCCAGCCCGGCCGCTTGTAGGCCTTGTCCAAGTCCTTCGCCACCGCCTCGTGGGCGATCGCGCCCTCATAGACGTTGAGGCCGTTGGCGAGATGCGCATCGTCCTTGAGCGCCTGTTTGTAACCCTTGTTGGCGAGCGCCAGCGTGAACGGCAGCGTGGCGTTGTTGAGCGCGAACGCCGAGGTGCGCGCCACCGCGCCCGGCATGTTGGCGACGCAATAATGGATGATGCCATCGACCGTAAACACGGGATCGCTGTGCGTGGTGGCGTGGCTGGTTTCGAAGCAGCCGCCCTGATCGATGGAAATGTCCACCAGCACCGAGCCCGGACGCATCGTGCTCAGCATCGCCTTGGTGATCAGCTTCGGCGCCGCCGCGCCCGCCACCAGCACCGCGCCGATGACGACATCGGCTTCCTTCACCGCTTCCTCGATCGCGGCCTTGGTCGAGTACACGGTTTCCAGACGGCCGTTGAATTCGCGGTCGAGTTCTTCCAATCGCGTCGGGTTCTTGTCGAACACGGTGACGCGCGCGCGCATGCCGACCGCGATCTGTGCCGCGTTGTAGCCGGAGACGCCGGCGCCAAGAATGACGACATGCGCCGGCTGCACGCCCGGCACGCCGCCCAATAGCACGCCGCGGCCGCCATGCGCCTTTTCCAGATAGTGCGCGCCGACCTGCACCGACATCCGCCCCGCCACTTCGCTCATCGGCTTCAACAGCGGCAGGCGGCCGTCGCGATCGGTGACGGTTTCATAGGCGATGCAGGTCGCGCCGGACTTCATCAGTCCCTCCGCCTGCTCCGGATCGGGCGCGAGGTGGAGATAGGTGAACAGCGTGTGCTTCGGCTTCAGCCGTGCGATCTCGACCGGCTGCGGCTCCTTCACCTTCACGATCATCTCGGCGGTTTCGAATACCGCGTCAGCGTCGGGGAGAATCTTGGCGCCAACACGCGTATAGACCGTATCGGGCGCGCCAATGCCCTCGCCGGCGCGGGTTTCCAGGAACACCTCGTGGCCAGCCCGCACAAGCTCGGCGGCGCTCTCTGGCGTGAGGCCGACGCGGTATTCGTGGACCTTGATTTCCTTCGGGCAGCCGACGCGCATGGCGATTTCCTCCAAACTTTGTGCGTTAGCGGTCAAATACACCAAATCGCACGCACGTTTTTCGATATTTTTCCCAATCGACTTGCCGAGTACGCCATTTTTACCCGACACTAGCCACCATGACGCACGTTTCTCCCGTCCCCCTCGACCCATTCGACCAGAAAATCCTTGTCGAGCTGGAACGCGACGGCGCTTTGACCAGCGCCGCGCTGGCGGAGCGCGTCGGTCTCTCCCCGTCCGCCTGTCATCGCCGCGTCAAGGCGCTCGAGGCGGCCGGTGTGATCGAAGGCTATGCCGCCATCCTGTCGGAGAAGGCGCTCGGGCGCGGCTCAACCATTTTTGTCGCCGTGACCTTGGAGGATCAGCGCCGCGAAACCATGGCCAAGTTTGAACGCGCCGTGGCGCAGTGCCGCGAGGTGCAGGACTGCCATTTGATGACCGGCGAGAGCGACTATCTGTTGCGCATCGTGCTGCATGACGACGACCGCTACGAGCGCGTGCACCAGGAGACGCTCTCCCGCCTGCCGGGGGTGCGCCGGCTCGTTTCCAATTTCACCATCCGCACCGTGTTCAGACGCGCGGCGAGTGTGGGGCACGACCGCTGATGCGGCGCCGGCGCTGATGACCCGTCGGTTGCACCGCTTTGCCGAGCCGCCGTGCGTGTGCTTCAACAGCGCCGGGAGGAAGTTCGCCGATGTCGGAATCCGTGGTCATCCCCGTCCCGCCTGAGTGGGCTTCGCGCGCCCACGCAGACGACGTGCGCTATCGCGCCATGCACGCCTCGGCATTGGCGGACCCGGAAGCGTTCTGGGGCGTGCATGGCCAGCGGCTGGATTGGATCAAGCCATACACGAAGGTGAAGGACACCAGTTTCAACGAAGCCGACTTCCGCATTCGCTGGTTCCATGACGGCGTCCTCAACGCCAGCGCCAATTGCATTGACCGCCATCTCGAGACGCGCGCCGATCAGACGGCCATCATCTGGGAGGGCGACGACCCCCATCAGTCGCGGCGCATCTCCTATCGCGAGCTCCACGTTGAAGTGTGCCGGTTCGCCAACGTGTTGAATAAGCACGGCGTCAAGCGCGGCGACCGCGTCACCATCTATCTGCCGATGATCCCCGAAGCGGCCTACGCGATGCTCGCGTGCGCGCGCATCGGCGCGATCCATTCGGTCGTGTTCGGCGGCTTCTCGCCGGAAAGCCTCGCTAACCGCATTCGCGATTGCGACTCCAAGCTGGTGATCACCGCCGACGAGGGCGTGCGCGGCGGCAAGATCATTCCGCTCAAGGCCAATGTCGATGACGCGCTGGCGCACGCGTCCAGTGTCGAGAAGGTGCTGGTGATCACCCGCACCGGGGCCGGGGCGCCGATGCTCTTGGGGCGGGACTTCGTGTACGAAGACGAAGCGGCCAGCGCGTCTCCGGAATGCCCGCCCGAACCGATGGGCGCGGAAGACCCGCTCTTCATCCTGTACACATCAGGCTCGACCGGCAAACCCAAGGGCGTGCTGCACACCACCGGCGGCTATCTCGTCTATGCGAGCATGACGCATCAATACGTTTTTGATGATCGCGATGGCGACATCTATTGGTGCACTGCGGACGTCGGCTGGGTCACGGGCCACACTTACATCGTCTATGGTCCGCTCGCGAATGGCGCCACCACGCTGATGTTCGAGGGCGTGCCGAACTATCCCAGCGTGTCGCGATTCTGGGAGGTGATCGACAAACACCAGGTCAACACGTTCTACACCGCGCCGACCGCGCTGCGCGCTTTGATGCGCGAGGGCGACGAGCCGGTGAAGCGCACCTCGCGCGCAAGCCTGCGGTTGCTCGGCAGCGTCGGCGAACCCATCAATCCGGAAGCTTGGCTCTGGTATCATCGCCTTGTCGGCGACGGCCGCTGCCCGATCGTCGACACCTGGTGGCAGACCGAAACCGGGGGCGCGCTGATCACGCCGCTGCCTGGCGCCACAGCGCTGAAACCAGGTTCGGCGACGCGACCGTTCTTTGGCGTGAAGCCAGCGCTCGTCGACGACAAGGGAAACATCCTTGAGGGCGCAACCAGCGGCAATCTGGTGCTGCTCGATTCCTGGCCGGGCCAGATGCGCACCGTCTATGGCGACCACCAGCGCTTTTTCGACACCTACTTCCGCACTTATCCCGGCATGTACTTCACCGGTGACGGCTGCCGCCGCGACGAAGACGGCTATTACTGGATAACCGGGCGTGTCGACGACGTGCTCAACGTTTCGGGCCACAGGCTCGGCACCGCCGAGATCGAGAGCGCGCTCGTCGCGCACCCGAAGGTGGCGGAGGCGGCTGTGGTCGGCATGCCGCACGACATCAAGGGCCAGGGCATCTACGCCTATGTGACGCTCAATGTCGGCGAGGCCGGCGGCCCAGCCTTGGTCGACGAGCTCAAGCACTGGGTCGGGCACGAGATCAGCGCCATCGCCAAGCCCGACATCATCCAGTTCACGCCCGGCCTGCCGAAAACGCGCTCGGGCAAGATCATGCGCCGCATCCTACGCAAAATCGCGGAGAACGAGCTGTCAAACCTGGGCGATACCTCGACGCTCGCCGACCCGAGCGTGGTGGAGGATTTGGTGCGTAACCGCGCCGACGTCTAGGCGCGCGCCCGCTCGTGCGGGAACGCGCGGCTCGGTTCTAGTGTTCGTCTTCGGAATCTGCGTTTTCGTGCTCTGAGCGCGCATCCACCGCATGCGCATCCCCATACTCGGCCTCGGCGAAAGACGTGACCTTGCCGCCGACATTGTACGGCCCCCAAACATAGGCGAGCACTGCGAGCCCTACCGCCGCGCCGGCGCCGATCCCCACCCACCCGCGCGCGCCGCCTTCACCGATGCTGCGGGCCGAACCGGTGAGCGTCACGCCGATGAGATCGTATTTCATGAGCACGGCAAATGCGACGATAGCGAGAGCGTGCGCGATGGTGAGGATCATGATCGTCGTGCCAAAGACTTCGTGCGCTTCGAGCAGCGGCGAGTCCTCGCCTTGGCCGACGCCGCTCAATCCCAGCGCGGCTGCGATGGGAATGAGCGCGAGGAAGACAAATCCCATCAAGCGTCCGGTCTGAATCAGGAAGGGCGCGAATCCCCGCGGGCCGCGGGACGGCGTCGGTAGCTTGATTTTGAACGCGTCCCTGAAGAAAGGCCTCACGCCGCCGGCCATGCGCCACCCAAGCCGAACGGCCACCAGCGCGAGCGCGATGGCGCCCGCGGCGACGTGGACAAGCCCCTCGCCGTCCTCCGGCTTGGGAGCAATCAACGCCGTCACCACCGCAGCGGCGATGCCCCAATGCACGAGCCTCTTGCCCACCGCCCAATTCGCGGCCGCATCCGGTCGAGACATGGCTCTTGATCCTCACAGGGTTCGGCCGCCAAAAGAAATCGGACACGGAGCATTCGTCTTGAGGCTAATCAACGCCGCCGCCGCGATGAGCGGACTTGTCGCACTCGCCATGCTGGTCGCCGCCGCCCATCCCCTGCGCGACGTCGTGCAGGCCGCCGATCTCGACCGCATCAAGCTCGGCGCCTTGGTTCAGCTGGGCGCCGCGTGCGCTGGGCTGGCGATCGCCAACCGATCGGGCCGCTTGAACGTAGCCGCCGGCGCGATGATCCTGTCCGGCGCCGCGATCTTCGCCGGCACACTCTACGCGATCTCGCTGACCCAATCCCAAGACTTCGCCATGCTCGCGCCGCTTGGCGGGATCACGCTGATTTCCGGATGGGCGGTTTTGGCGTTTGCGAAGCCGCGCGCATAATCGCACGTTGCACTGCACAGAAAAAGCGAAACGGCCGGGCGATCAGCTTTCGCCATCGCCCAATTTGCGCTTCAACGCCTCGACTTCGCGCTGCAGCTGCGCCATGCGATCCAGGAGCGTCCATACGCCAACCAAGATCAGCACGGCCAGCACAATGATCGTGTAATCCGCCGGGGAGCCCATCGTTCGCCGTCTCCTTTGCGCCGTGAGAATGACGCTGCTCCCGCGCGCTCGCAATGCTTGACGGCGCGTCCTTAAGCCCTAGTTTGCGCCGAGTACGGTCCGTGGGGAGCTTCGCCGAAGCGCGGCGCGTTGGCGCTGTTCCGCGTTCCATGCGGCGATGGATGCGATGAGACACGACAGCACATTGGTCCTGGCGCGGGTGGTGGGCCCTGTTCTGATCATCGCCGGCATTTTGTTGATCACCCAACCTGACCGCGTGATCACCTCGCTCGGCAGCTATCTGCTGAACGACGCTGTGCTCATCCTCGCCGCGTTCATGTCGCTGATCTTGGGCCTTGCCATCGTCACCTATCACCCGCGCTGGGACACGGTGTCGGGGATCTTCATCAGCCTCATCGGCTATGTGCTTACGCTGCGCGGCGTGGTCCTGCTGTTGGCGCCGCAGATCATGCACGATGCGGTCATGTTCGTGACCACTCAGCCGCACGTGTTCCCGATCGGCGGTTGCGCCGTTGCCTTGCTCGGGGTGTGGCTTGCGTATGTTGGCTACATCTCGGGCACGCTCCGCGCGGCCTGACGCGATGAACGATAACATCGTCATCGCGTCTCGCTTCAACGGTCCTGGCAATTCCGGCAATGGCGGCTATGTCTGCGGCGTGCTCGCCAAGCAGATCAAGGGCCCGTGCGCAGTCACGCTGCGTGCGCCACCGCCGCTCGGCAAGCCGCTCGCACTGGTGCGCGAAGCCGATAGGGTGCGGCTCGTCGACGGCGATCTGCTGCTTGCGGAAGCCCATCCGGCGCCCGGCTTCGCACTCGCAAGCCCGCCGGCGCCAAGCCAGGACGAAGCGCGCGCCGCGCAAGCCCGTGCGGTGTACGGCGCCGACGGACGCGTCATCGCGCGCGCCGAAGCGCTCTGGATCGAGCCGCGAAACGCGCCTATTGAAGCGCCATAGCCCGGGGAGCTGCGTGTGGAGCGGCTGAGAGGCAGGGATTGGCCCTGCGACCCGTCGAACCTGAACCGGCTCATACCGGCGGAGGGAGAAGCGCCATGAACAAGCCAGAACCCGCGTCTGCATTCACGCCAGCCGTCACCACCGGCGCCATCGTCGGCTCGCGCAAAGTGTATGCGTCGGGCTGCGCGCATCCCGATCTGCGCGTGCCGTTCCGCGAAGTGGCGCTGCATCCGAGCGCCAACGAGGCGCCGCTGGCGGTGTACGATCCGAGCGGGCCGTACACCGATGCGGATGCCGTGATCGATATTGACGCCGGCCTGCCGCGCCCGCGCGAAGCCTGGGTGCGCGCGCGCGGCGATGTGGAGGAGATCGACGGCCGGGTGGTGAAGCCCGAAGACAACGGCAATGTCGGCGCCGATAAGCTGACGCCGGCGTTTCCGGTCAAGCACACAGTGCTGCGCGCGAAGGGCGGCGCCTGCGTCACGCAGCTCGACTACGCGCGCCGCGGGCTCATCACGCCGGAAATGGAGTTTGTGGCGATCCGGGAGAATATGCGGCGTGAACGTACCGCCGCCTTCCAGGCGGCAAGCCGGCAAGATGCCGGCGGTACAAGCGACGGCGAATCCTTCGGCGCCGCCATCCCCGATGTCGTCACCCCGGAATTCGTGCGCAGCGAGATCGCGCGCGGGCGCGCCATCATTCCCGCCAACATCAACCATCCCGAGCTTGAGCCGATGATCATCGGCCGCAACTTCCTCACCAAGATCAACGCCAATATCGGCAATTCCGCCGTCACCTCCTCGATGGCCGAGGAAGTGGAAAAGATGGTGTGGGCGATCCGCTGGGGCGCCGACACGGTGATGGACCTCTCCACGGGCAGGAACATCCACAATATCCGCGACTGGATTGTGCGCAATGCTCCAGTCCCAATAGGAACAGTTCCGATCTATCAGGCGCTGGAGAAGGTCGGCGGCGTCGCCGAAGATCTGAGCTGGGAAGTCTATCGCGACACGCTGATCGAACAAGCCGAACAGGGCGTCGATTATTTCACCGTGCATGCGGGCGTGCGGCTGGCTTACATCCATCTGACGGCCAAGCGCGTCACCGGCATCGTCTCGCGCGGCGGCTCGATCATGGCGAAATGGTGCCTCGCGCACCACAAGGAAAGCTTCCTCTACACGCATTTCGACGAGATCTGCGACATCATGCGCGCGTATGACGTTTCCTTCTCTTTAGGCGACGGCTTGCGGCCAGGATCGATTGCGGACGCCAACGATGCCGCGCAATTCGCGGAATTGGAAACCCTGGGCGAACTCACCAAGATCGCCTGGAAGCATGGCGTGCAAGTGATGATCGAAGGCCCCGGCCATGTGCCGATGCACAAGATCAAGGAGAACATGGACAAGCAACTCGCCGTCTGCGGCGAGGCGCCGTTCTACACGTTGGGCCCGCTGACCACTGACATCGCGCCCGGCTACGACCACATCACCTCGGCGATAGGCGCCGCCATGATCGGCTGGTTCGGCACGGCCATGCTCTGCTACGTCACGCCGAAGGAGCATCTGGGCCTGCCCGACCGCGAAGACGTGAAGACCGGCGTCATCACGTACAAGATCGCCGCGCACGCGTCCGACCTCGCTAAAGGCCACCCCGCCGCGCGCCTGCGCGACGATGCCGTCTCCCGCGCCCGCTTCGAGTTCCGCTGGGAGGATCAGTTCAATCTCGGTTTGGACCCCGACACCGCGCGCGCCTTCCACGACGCCACGCTCCCAAAAGAAGCGCACAAAACCGCGCACTTCTGCTCCATGTGCGGGCCGAAATTCTGCTCGATGAAAATCACGCAGGACGTGCGCGATTATGCGGCGAAGAAGGAAGAAGCCGAGCGCGGGATGGCGGAAATGAGCGCGAAATTCGTCGCCAGCGGCGGCGAGATCGACGTCGCGATCAAGCCCTAGCGCACCATCCTCCCTTCTCCCGCATGGGCGGGAGAAGGTGGCCCGAAGGGCCGGATGAGGGTGGGACTCTCAGAGCACAAGCAGACAGCGATGCAGCGCCTTATCCTGAAGCACGCCCCCTCACCCTGCCCTCTCCCCCTCACGGGGGAGAGGGTTCACCCACTTAGCGCCTCGCGGATCGCACGCTCGGCAACGCGCACATCGCTCAGCACCTCCGCGTCCCTCAAGCGCAGCACGCGCCATCCCGCTTCCGCAAGCACGCGCGTTCGCTCCGCATCGTACGCGAGTTGCGCTTCATCCTCGTGCGACACCCCATCGACTTCGACGATCAGCTTTGTCTCGACGCACGCGAAATCTGCGATGTAGCCCTCCACCGGATGCTGTCGGCGAAACTTCACACCGAGCTTGCCGCCGCGAACGATCTGCCAAATCGCGCTTTCCGCGCGGCTCATCTCTTTGCGCATGCCGCGCGCGCGATCGCGTAGCATCCCCTTGGTCGTCATCGGCGCAACAAGAACCCTCTCCCCCTTACGGGGGAGAGGGCAGGGTGAGGGGGCAACGCAACATTGGCAAGCGTTTCGCTTTTGATCGATAAGCACGAAGCCTCGACACAGGCGGACACGTCGAAGTGTTTAGCGCCGCCGCACTCCCTCTCCCGCAGTGCGGGAGAGGGCCGGGGTGAGGGGCCAACGCAGGCGTGGGATGATCTCGCAACGCCCAGTCGCTTGCGCGCTGCGCGTTCTGAAACACCCGCGCTCCACCCTCACCCTGCCCTCTCCCTCCCAAAGGAGGGAGAGGGTGGCCGAGCGCGGGATGGCGGAGATGAGCGCGACGTTTCGGGAGGGTGGTGGGGAGATCGATGTGGCGGTTAAGGAGTAGGCTGTTTCAGCTACTCAGCTGGAACCGGCTTGCGACCTAACATCTGACCCATCTTTTCGTTGCGTACTTTGATGTTGCGCTCGTCATGTATTTTTCGGAGCACATCATCGCGCGTGGCTTTCGACCGGAAGTTTCCCGATCTACCAAACAGGTCGCTGAACGTCTTTTTGAGCGCGGCAAGTGTAAGGCCGCGATTTGACTTCGCTTCGTTAATCAACCGAGCGAAGGCTGCGTCATCTTCGAATGCTGAGTCTAGGGCGGACGCAAATTCACTCGCGGTCAATGTTGACCGACGCTCTACGGGTTGGTGTGCTTGGCCAGCCGTGCGCGCTTGGCGCTTCGGCTTGAATCCGTTCCGCAACAAATCAAATAGTTTTTCGAGCTCCATATCTCGATGGGGCGCCAAAATACTTAATAAGTGATTCACGGCGGTTTGTTGCGCTGGCGAGAGGTTTTCCTCTCCTTCCAATTGCCGCAGCAAGTCTGCCAATTCTCCAACCAACATCAGAACCTAGATTGCACCTCCGTCGCGAGCGCCTGGAACAGTTGCGCGGCCTGAGCAGTGTGAGTGTACGCCACGCCCTTTCCTGCATATCTAGAGATGGATGCCCGGCGGAACAATATCGCGTTTTCCATCACCAAGTCGGGTCTATTCCATACCTTTTGTCCATACTCCTTTAGCCTGTCGATCGCATCTGACTCTTCTTCAAGGAAACTCCCCTGTTGGCGGACAATCGTGGGTACAATTCCCAGCACACGAAGACCGGGAAAAACATTACCCTTCATTCTGCTGATCTGATCGAGAAAATACTGAGCGGCTTGTGCAGACATATCATCGAGCGTCGTCGGGACCAGCAAATGTGTGCTCGCGCATAGAGCATTTATTGAGCCCGCGGTCAGTCGCGGTGGACAGTCGATAACGACAGCCTTGAACTGCGTCTGAAACTCTGGACGTCGGAGCTGTTGGCACAAGCGGTACATGAGATCGTGCTGCGGATTGGATAACCACTCGGCAAGCAGACGATTCTCAATCGTGGCGAATGGATAAGTGGTCGGATATAGCGAGATACCATTCAGACTACCCATCAACTCACGCGCGGCGATCAGAGGGTCTTGACCTCCGTTTCCTAGGAGACAGTCAGCGGTGATGTCTGGATCGGTTAAATCTAACTCACCACGCATGCACTGAGATAAAGATCCCTGGTAGTCGAAGTCGATCACAAGCACCTTGCCTGAGTTCGGCATTGTGTCTCGCAATGCGACCGCCAAGTTCGCCGCGACGGTGGTCTTTCCTACGCCACCTTTCATGTTGGCGACGGTGATGATCGGGATACTCGTTGGCAGCGGCTGAATCGGGTTTGCCGGTGCATGGGTCTCCCAGATTGTGCGCTCCTCTGGGATTTGCCGGAAGTCTCGTTTTTCGGGCTCTGGCAATGGCTTTTTCGCTAAAGACCTCAGCCATCGACCAAACCGTATGAATGTGATGCGGGTCTGAAGGAGAAACCGACGCAATGGCCCAAAAACGGTGCCTTTCACGCCTCGGTAGATCAGGAACGCAAGAAACAGAAAGAAAATGAGCCTCGCCCACGCCGGCAGCGAGTCAAAACGCTGCCAAGTTTGAGCTAGGACCTCCTCAGGTATTCCGAACATTGGCATTCCCTCCCGCGCAGGTTGTTTAACATATCGTTAACCAATGTGGGAGCCCTCCAAATGCAAGGATAACCCGCCCCAATCCAACCCACCCCGCGCTCGCGCTATACTCCGCGTGACGCACATGACTGACATCCGCCAACCCCGTCGCTCGCTCTGGCTCGTCGCACAGGACTTCATCCAACTCCTGGCTTCGCTGTTCGGGCGCTCCGAAGAGATCGCCGCGCGGCATACGCTTGAGCGCAAGGACTGGCGGCTGATGTGCCAATGGCTGCGCGCGGGCGAGGCGTTGATGCGCCTGCTGCTGATGATCGAAGCGGCGGCGCTGCCGAAGCCGAATACGCGCCCGCCGCGCAAGCGGGCGAGGCGCGTGCGCGTGCGCGTGCGCGTGAAGCGGGTGATGGAGTTCCAGGCCGAAGAGCCGGAGGCGTGGCGCGTGAGTTTTCGCGTGCTGGTTTGCGCTTCGGCGCGCCTGGCGCGGCGCACACGCAAGCGCCGGGCTTCGCCTGATCCGTGGGGCGCCGCGCGCTTCAAATCAGCCTGGCCGCTGGCCGAGCGCACCGAGGCGCTGCTGCGCGTGTTCAACGATCCGCTGCCCTGCGCGCAACGGCTGGCGCGCCGGCTCTATGCGGCGCCGCATCGCGCGCGCGTGCTGCGTGTCGCGCCCGATCTGCCGCCGCTTGTCGGCGCTGTCGCCTTCGGCACGGTGCGGGACGCAGCCGAGCAGACGCGGCGCGTGTTCGACGGCTGAGCTTTGTCTTGAATGAGCCGCGCTTGCCAACCGCCTTGCGGCGGCGCCTCCGCGCGCCCGTACGCGCGGCGGGCCGGCGCCTACCGCGCCATCGCGGCGCGCATCGCTTCGAGCCGCGTCAGCGCGCGCTGCGCGGCGTCGCGCTTGGCGTCGGTGTTGGCGTCGCGCAGGTCTTCGCTCGCGTTCTTCAGCTGCATCTCAAGATCGGCGGCGCTCACATCGGCGAGATCGATGGCGTCTTCGGCGAGCACCGTCAGCCCATCAGGCGTCACGTCGGCGAAGCCGCCATTGACGAAGATGCGCCGCTCGCCGCCGCCGTCAAAAATGCGCAGCGCGCCGGGCTTGACCACGCTCATCACCGGCGCGTGGTTCGGCAGCACGCCGAACTCGCCTTCCGAGCCGGGCACCACCACGTGGTCCACTTCCCCGTGGAACAGCTCGCGCTCGGGGGAGACGAGCGCGAAATTCAACTTGTCAGCCATGAACTCAGAACCAGCCCTACTTCTTCGGCTTCTCGGGCGGCGGCGGCGCTTGCGGCGCGGCGGCGCGCGGCGGCGGCGCGGCCTGCTTGGCCTGCTGCGGCGCAGGC
>JAIELK010000024.1 GCA_019753175.1 Hyphomonadaceae bacterium | reverse complement strand
ATGCACGGTAGATGCCACGCGAGAAAGAGCGGCGTGAGACGCACGACTGCGACCGCTTGCTATTGAGTCGCGATGCACGCGACCGCGTTTTGTCCGCTTTGAATGCACGGTCATCGCTCCTGATCGCTCGCCGCTGTCGAGATCGTCACGTTCAGCACGTTGCACCTACCTCTCCCTCCCCGCTTCCTCGACGCGCCGTTGCAGCGGCGAGAGCAGGAATTCAATGATGCGGCGGCGGCCGGTTTTTATTTCTGCGGTCACCGCGAGCCCCGCCGTCAACGCTTGCGCGCGACCGTCCACGCTAATCGCGAATTGCGACAACTCAACCCGTGCTGGAACGCCAAACTTCGCGATGGAGTGCTTTGGAGCGCCGGCGCCCTCGCCGGCGTGGAAGGCGCAGAGCGCATTGATCGTTGGCAGCGACTGTTCCAAAGTCGACTCATGAGCGCCACGGGCTGGAGAACGCGCGGCTACCTGCCTCACCGTGACGAATCGCGCTTGGTGCAGCATCTCGTCTTCAATCTGGCGGACGCCTTTCAAGCGCTCGGACCAAAACCGATCAATCGGGCGGAGCGGCTTGTTTGGGCTGATGGGCAGCTGGACAGCGGGCACGGGGAGCGCGTGCTTGCCACCCCGGCAAACGCAGCGATCGTAGAGCAATGCCTGCTGAAGGATCATGGCGCCCGCTACGCCCTGGCCGCATGGTGCGTGATGCCAAATCACGTCCACGTGCTCGTTGAACAGTTCCCCGGCCACGCTCTTGGGATTGTAGTGCAGACATGGAAGTCGGTGTCAGCACATCTTATCAACAAGCGTGAGAATCGACGCGGGGCGCTTTGGCAGCGCGAGTACTTCGATCGATTCATGAGAGATGAAGAACACTTCGAACGAACGTCACGTTACATAGAGCTAAACCCAGTCAGAGCAGGCTTGGTAGACAAACCCGAAGCTTGGCGCTTTTCCTCGGCTTGGTCAGGCCGATGGCTTGACTCCGCCGGCGAGGGCGCCGGCGCTCCGGCGGCAGCAGGGTGACGCACGCCTTTGTCGGAAAAGCCCGCAGCGAGTGTTCTAATGGGATTGGCTCTATCCCTGCGATGCTCGCCGCAACATCTTGACGCCGCGCGCATGCGAAAAAATCTGTCCGACCCGGCGCTTCCCACGCGCCCCGCCTCCCGGCTCGGGAGAGGAACGTAAAAGGCCCCTGACCTTCGGCCGCCGAGCGCGGCCAGGTCGTGCTGGCGCGCGCCGGCACGCCGGTGGCGGGGATCGCGCCGTACGCCGCCAAGCCGATGCGGCGAAAGAGCAGAACGTTTGCCATCCCTATTCGCCATCCGCTATTCGCTACTCGCTCAATGAAGTTCCTCGACCAAACCAAGATCTATGTCCGCTCCGGCAATGGCGGGGCGGGCTGCGTCTCGTTCCGGCGCGAGAAGTTCATCCCGTTCGGCGGCCCGGACGGCGGCGACGGCGGCAAAGGCGGCGACGTCTGGCTCGAGGCCGCGGACGGGCTGAACACGCTGATCGACTATCGCTACCAGCAGCATTTCAAAGCCCCGACCGGCGGTCACGGCATGGGCCAAAACCGCCACGGCGCCGACGGCGAAACGCTCGTGCTCAAAGTGCCGACCGGCACGCAAGTGCTCGCCGAAGACAAGGAAACGCTGATCGCCGATCTCGACACGCCGGGCATGCGCATCCTGCTCGCCAAGGGCGGCAATGGCGGCTTCGGCAACGCGCACTTCAAGTCTTCCGTGAACCAGGCGCCGCGCCACGCCAATCCTGGCCTCGAAGGCGAGGAACGCGTGTTCTGGCTGCGGCTCAAACTGATTGCCGACGCGGGGCTCGTCGGTTTGCCCAACGCGGGCAAGTCGACCTTCCTGCGCGCGGTGAGCGCAGCCACCCCGAAAGTCGCGGACTATCCGTTCACGACGCTGCATCCCCATCTCGGCGTCGTCAGCGTCGGCGAAGGCGAGCGCTTCGTGATGGCTGACATTCCCGGACTCATCGAAGGCGCGGCGGACGGCGCAGGGCTTGGCACGCGCTTCCTCGGTCATGTCGAGCGCTGCGTTGCTCTTGTCCACCTCATCGACGCCACCGGCGAAAGCGCGACCGAAGCGTACCGCACCGTGCGCGGCGAGATCGAAGCGTATGGCGCGGGTTTGGCGGAAAAGCCTGAACTGGTCGCGCTCAACAAGATCGACGCGCTGACCCCGGCCGAGGCCAACCGCAAGCGCGCCGCGCTCGAACGCGCCATCGGCAAACCCGTACGACTCGTGTCGGGCGTCTCCGGCGCCGGGGTGCGGGAGCTGGTCAATGAGATCGCGGCGATGCTGCGCGAACGGCGAGCGGAGACCCAATCGGAAGTGGGAGAGCGTTCCGACTGGGCGCCCTAATGGGTCGCACCAAGGTCAAGACGATAAGGCCCTCCGCCGCGCATCGGCGCTGTCGCGTTCCTCGAGCCCCAGCAAATCCACCACGCGGCGCATGAGCGCGTCCTCGTGTTTCTCGCGCGCGCCGTCCGCCAACACCACGCACCACAACGCCTCCAGCACGCCAGCGCGTTCTTCGATCGGCACGTGCTTCTTGATCAGCGTGGTGAAACGCACGAAGTCGGTGGCGACCGCTTCCGCCGCTTCGCCCTCTTCGCGCAGGCGGCGCGCGGCCGCGGCGTCAAGACCGAAGCGCGCGGCCAGCACGCGCTCGATCTGAGCGCGCTCGGCCTCGGCGTATTCGTGATCGGCGTGCGCGGCGATCACCAGCAGCGCGGCGAGCGCGATGCGCTGGTCGTCCTTGGCGAGCGGTGCATCGCCACCCTCACCAGAGAGGCGGCGGATCAGATCCTTGAGCATCGCCCGCACCTAAGCGCTCGCCATGCGCGCCGCAAGCTTGCTAAGCAATGGCGCATGACCGCCCTGCTCACTGGCGCCAAACGCATTGTGGTGAAGATCGGCTCCGCCCTGCTCGTCGGCAGTGACGGCCAACCGGCACGGGCATGGCTGAACACGCTTGCAGACGATGTCGCCGACCTGCGCAGGGCTGGGGCGCAGGTCACGATCGTCTCCTCCGGCGCGATCGCGCTCGGCCGGCGCGTGCTGGGATTGCCGAAGTCGCCGCGGCTTGACGAGAAGCAAGCCGCCGCCGCCGCGGGCCAAGCGCGGCTGATGCGCGTGTACGAAGAAGCCTTCGAGCGTCACGCCATTCCGGTTGCGCAAGCGTTGTTAACGCCCGACGACACCGAGCGCCGCCGCCGTTGGCTCAATGCGCGCGCGACCTTAGAGACACTGCTCGACCTCGGCGCCGTGCCCATCATCAACGAGAACGACACCGTGGCGACGGCGGAAATCCGCTACGGCGACAACGACCGCCTCGCCGCGCGCGTGGCGCAGATGATCTCGGCCGATGTGTTGGTCCTCTTGTCCGACATCGACGGTTTGTACGAGCGCGACCCCCGCACCGATCCAAACGCTCCGTTCGTGGCGGAGGTGCGCGAGATCACAACGGCAATCGAAGCGATGGCTGGCGGCGTCAACGTGCAGGTCGGCGTTGGCTCAGGCGGCATGCGCACCAAAATCGAAGCGGCGAAAATCGCCACGCGCGCCGGGTGCGCCGTCGTTATCGCCAAGGGCGCGGCGCTCCATCCGCTGCGGCGCTTGCGCGACGGCGCCCGCGCGACCTGGTTCTACGCCAGCGCCACGCCGGCCGCGGCGTACAAAGCATGGATCGCGGGCAGCCTGGCGCCGCAAGGGGCACTCGTTGTGGATGACGGCGCGGCCGTCGCTTTGCGCGCAGGCAAGAGCTTATTGCCCGCCGGCGTTATCGAGGTGCGCGGCGCGTTCGAGAAGGGCGACGCGGTGCTGATTCTGGATGCGAGCGGCGCCGAATTCGCGCGCGGCCTGTCGCGCTACGACGCCGCCGATGCGGCAAAGATCAAGGGACTGAAAAGCGCCGACATCGAAGCCGCGCTCGGCTATTCCTCCGGCCCGGCGCTGGTGCACGCGGACGATATGGTGGTGGGGTGACTGCCCTTGTGTGTAAGGACGTTTTGCCTTACACTTATCTCAATGGGCACGCTTACCGTCACAGCGAAGGGTCAGGTCACCCTCAAGAAGGACATCCTGGAGCATCTGGGCGTCGGCCCTGGCGGACGGATCAGCGTCGAGAAGTTGCCGGGAGGCCGCATCACAGTTTCCGCCGCGCCGACGGGCGACATTTCAGCCGTGTTCGGCATGCTCAAGACAAAGGGCGGGCCCGCTCTCACTATTGAGGAGATGAACGAGATCGTTCGCCAAGGGTGGGCGGGAGAGGCGCAAAAACGGACGCCGTCGCGTCCCAAGAAGTGAAGATCACCGCTGACACGAACGTGCTGGTGCGCGCCGTCGTCATGGACGACCTTACGCAAGCGCGCGCCGCGCAAAAGGCGCTTTTGGCTGCAGAGCTCGTAGCTATAACTCCAGCGACGTTCTGCGAATTCGCCTGGGTGCTCGGGCGCGGGTATGGCGTTGCGCGCACAGATGTTTCCGCTGCGATCCGACGCTTCCTTTCAAGCGCTAACGTCGTCGCGCATCGACCTGTTATTGAAGCAGGACTGGAGGTGCTCGACGACGGCGGCGACTTCGCGGACGGCGTCATTGCGTATGACGGCGCGTTGCTTGGCGGCGAGACGTTCGCGTCCTTCGACAAGGACGCCGTGCGTCGTTGCATCAAGCGAGGGAACAAGGCGCTACTCCTCGCTTAAACCGAATACCCGCCGTCGATCACCATCACCGCGCCGGTGATGCTCCGCGCCTCGTCGCTTAGGAGGTACGCGATCATCGCGGCGATCTCCTCCGGTTTGGCCATGTGCTTCAGCGGCGTCGCCATCGCGGCGATCGAATCGAACGCCGCCTGCTCGCCCTTCTCGGCGACAACCGCGTCGAAAAAGTCGATGCCGCGCCAGATCGGGGTTTCGACCCCGCCTGGCGCGATGGCGTTGACGCGCACGCCGCGCGGCGCGCCCTCTTTCGCCGCCACCTTCGCCAACTGCAACGCGGCGGCTTTCGAGGCGGCGTAGGCGGCGACGCCTGGCTCGGCCTTGAGTCCCGCGACGCTGCCGACCACCACCATCGCGCCGCGGTCGGCAATCAGCCCGAAGCCGTGGTGCAAAGTTAAGAACACGCCGTCGAGATTCACGCTCATCACCCGCCGCCACTCGGCGAACGATAAGTCTGCAATCGGTGCGGCAGCCGCGATGCCGGCGTTGGCGACTACGCCGTCCAAGCCGCCCCACGCGTCGCCAATACGACGTGCAGCCTTGGCCCATGCGTGCTCGTCGCTGACGTCGAAGCCGAAGGTCAGATGATCAGCGGCGTTCGGCAACGCTGAGGCTAGCGCGCTTTGCCCCTCGGCGTTGCGATCGATGAGAGCGAGGCGGGCATTGGCCGCCAATCGCCGCGCTGTCGCCGCGCCGATGCCGGACGCCGCGCCGGTGACAAGGATTCGCCGCTTGGTCATACGTAGCTCCTGGCGCTTTGCGGGGGTCAGCCTCTATAATTGCGGCATGGACGGAGCACAAACGCCGCTCGCGCAGACCATGAACGCCATCGGCGCACGCGCACGCGCCGCTGCGACCACGCTACGTCTCGCTGATGCCGCCACGCGCACGCGCGCGCTCCAGGCGATGGCGGGTGCGCTCGCCCGCGCTGAAGCAGATATCCTGGCCGCCAACGCGCGCGATGTGGCGAAGGCGCAAATACCGGGGCAGCCCGCGGCCTTCATCGATCGTCTTGCGCTCGATGGCGCCCGCTTCGCCGCCATTGTCGCGGCCGTGTACGAGACAGCGGCGCTGCCCGACCCTGTTGGCGAAGTGATCGCGTCTTGGACACGGCCCAATGGACTGGCGTTCGAGCGCGTGCGTACGCCGCTGGGCGTCATCGGCATTATCTTCGAGAGCCGGCCTAATGTCGCCGCCGACGCCGGCGCGCTGTGCGTGCGCGCTGGCAACGCGGTGATCCTGCGCGGCGGCGCCGACAGCGTCGAGAGCGTTGCGGCCATTGGCGCGGCGTTGCGTGCGGGCTTGCGCGAAGCCGGCGCGCCGGAAGACGCCATTCAGATCGTGCCGACGACAGATCGCGCCGCCGTCGGCATGATGCTGTCCGGCCTCGACGGCGCCATCGACGTGATCGTGCCGCGCGGCGGCAAATCGCTGGTCGCGCGGGTTCAGGCCGAAGCGCGCGTGCCGGTGTTTGCGCACCTCGAAGGCGTCAACCACACCTATGTGCATGCGAGCGCCGATCGCGGGAAAGCCGTCGCCGTCGTCGTCAACGCCAAGATGCGTCGCGTTTCGGTCTGCGGTGCAACCGAGAAATTGCTGATCGACCGCGCCGTCGCGCCCACGCTGCTGCCTGAGATCGCGCGCGCGCTTGCCAAGTGCGGTTGCGAGCTGCGCGGCGACGCCGAAGCCTGCGCGATCTTTACGATGACGCCAGCGTCGGCGGACGATTGGCGCACAGAGTATCTCGCCCCCATTCTTACCGTGCACGTGGTCGGCGGCGTCAACGAAGCGATAGAGCACATCGCATTCCATGGCTCGCAGCACACCGACGCCATCATCACTGAAGATCAAGCGGCGGCAGAACAGTTCCTGCGCGAGGTCGACAGCGCCATCGTGCTGCACAATGCCTCGACCCAATTCGCCGACGGCGGCGAGTTTGGTTTCGGCGGCGAGATCGGCATCGCCACCGGGCGTCTGCACGCGCGTGGTCCGGTCGGCGCTGAGCAGCTCACCACATTCAAGTACGTCGTGCGTGGCGCGGGACAAACGCGCCCATGAAGCGCGGTCTCCCCCTCGCCTATCCCGGTATGCGCATTGGTCTCTTCGGCGGCAGCTTCGATCCCGCGCATGAAGGCCATGCGCACGTCGCGGAGACGGCGCTGAAGCGGCTCGGCCTTGATAAGGTGTGGTGGCTGGTCTCGCCGCAAAATCCGCTGAAGCCGCAATCGAGCCCCTACGAACACCGCCTCGCATCGGCGCGCGCGCAGGCGCGGGGCGCGAAAATGGAGGTTACCGACCTCGAACAACAGCTCGGATGCGCCTACACCTATCAGACGCTGCGCGCGCTCAAACGTCTCTATCCTGGCGTGCGGTTCATCCTGATCATGGGGGCGGACAATCTGAAGCACTTCAGGAAGTGGCGGCGCTGGCGAGAACTGGCAGGGGCCGTTCCGGTGGCGGTGGTGGCGCGGCCTGGGGTAAGCGCCCGCGAGCGGCTCTCGGCCCGGCCCGGCTGGACCTTCCTCAACGCCCGTCACCACCCCCATGCTTCCACAGCCATCCGCGCTCGCAAGCGCGCAGCGGTGGCGAAGCCGCGACGGAAGTGATAGCCTCTGCGCGGCTGTGGCAGCAGAAGGAACCCAACGCCTGTCGCCTGACATGAAACGCGCTCCGGTCGCGACACCCGCCGGAACCCCACGGTCGGCCGACCGGCCCGCACCGGGCATTGATGTCGACGCCGTCACCCAAGTCGTGCTCACCTCGCTCGAAGACGACAAGGCTGAAGAAATCACGGCTATCGACATCCGCGGCAAATCCTCGTTCGCGGACATGATGGTGGTGGCTTCCGGCCGCTCCTCGCGCCATGTCGGCGCGCTGGCCGACCATGTCATGCGTAAGCTCAAGGACGCGGGCGTCTCCGACGTCCGCATTGAGGGAATGCCGCAGGCCGACTGGGTGCTGGTCGACGCCGGCGACGTGGTCGTCCACCTGTTCCGACCGGAAGTGCGCGCCTTCTATAACATCGAGAAAATCTGGGCCGCGAACCCCGGTCCCGGTCTGCCGAGCTAGGCCTTGCGTATCCTGGTCGCGGCGGTCGGGCGGCTCCGCGACGGGCCCGAGGCGGCGATGACAGCCGACTATTTGGCGCGAGCAGCCGCCGCCGGTCGTCAGCTCGGCTTCAAATCGGTCGAGCTTGTGGACGTCGAAGGCAAGCCGCCTGGGGAACCGCGGGCCGAGGCTTTCGCCCTCTTCAAAGCCACCCCCGACGAGGCGCGCAGGGTGTTGCTCGACGAGCGCGGGGCAGAATGGACCTCGCGACAGCTGGCCGAAAAACTCGCCCGCTGGCGCGACGACGGTATCCCCTGCCTCACGTTCTGGATCGGCGGCGCCGACGGGGTTTCACAAGGCGTTAAGGATCAGGCCGACGAAAAGCTCGCCTTCGGCCGCCAAACCTGGCCACATCGGCTGGTCAGGGTGATGATTTCCGAGCAGATTTACCGGGCTGTGACGATATTGTGCGCTACTCCCTATCACCGGGACTGAAGATTCCGGACTGTTGGTGATGGTGGATGATGGCACGAGGCGCTTTCCGCGCCCGCGCCCTAGCCGCATTCGCGGCGGGTGCGTTCGCATTGAGCATGGCTGCCTTAGAGCCAGCCAGCGCTCAAACCCGTACGGCCGCACAAGCTGAGCGTGATCGCCGCGCCGAGACCGCGCGCGCCGATCGGCTTCGCGCTCAGGCGGAAGCGGCGGAAACCGAACTCCAGCAGCTCGGGGACCGCCTCACCGATGCTGAGCGGCGCCGCGCAGAGGCTACCGCTGCGGCAGCGCAAGCCGAGGCGAGGCTTCAGGCCGTGCAGCAGCAAGTCGCCAATGACGAGCACCGGCGTTCCTCCGCAGCCGCCGCCTTTGAGCGCGCCCTGATCGCCGCCGCCCTGGCCGAGCGCCGGCTGGAACCCCAATCCGCGCGCGTGTCCACGTTTGCCCGCGCCGCGGCGGCCGATTTTCTGCACACGCGCAGCCAGGCATCGCGGCTGGCGGACCAAGGCCGCCGCCTTGAGGCCGCCATGATGTCGGAGCGGCAAACGCTTCACGCGGCGCAGACCACCCTCTCTTCGGAGCGCACCCAGCTGGCGCGCTTGGCCGAGCAGCGCCGGGCGGCGCAAAGCCGATACGCCACGAATGCGACCGCCGCCGAACGGCGAGCGCAGCAATTCGCGGCCGAGGCCCGCAGCTTGCGCCAGCTGATCCAGCGCGCCTCCGCGTCGCGCCCAGCGAGCCGGCCGGGCGCGAGCGCCA
The DNA here is from genome assembly GCA_019753175.1 of Hyphomonadaceae bacterium. Lineage (GTDB taxonomy): Bacteria > Pseudomonadota > Alphaproteobacteria > Caulobacterales > Aquidulcibacteraceae > Vitreimonas. The sequence goes on along the minus strand of JAIELK010000024.1, from coordinate 36,135 downwards.
TCCCCCCAGCATGGATCCCGCCAGCCGGCGGAACCATCATCCGTGGCTTCGGCGCCGCCACCACCGGCGGGGCGCCATCCCAGGGGGTGCATCTCCGTACCGCGGCGGGCGCCAACGTCGTCGCCTCCGCGGCCGGCGAAATTACCTACGCGGGTCCCTTCCGAAGCTACGGGCAAGTCTTGATCCTGGCCGTAGAGGGTGGTTACGCTGTGCTCTTGACCGGCATGGACGCGCTCGACGTTCAGGTTGGCCAAACGGTGCAACCCGGCCAAAGCCTCGGCAGAATGCCAGCTTCGAACACGGCGGCGCCGGAATTGTATGTTGAAGTCCGACGCAACGATCGACTGATCGACCCGGCGCGTTGGTTGACGACACGGGGTGTCGCGGCCGGCCGAACCACCGGCGCAGGCTAGGCGACAGCGTAACGAGAGCAAGGCGCTTCGAGCGCCCAGGGAGTGGCAGATGCGGATAGCCTGGATTGCAGCGCCGGTCGCGGGAATGGCGGCCCTGGTCGGCGCCTTGGCTTGGTCCGCGCCGGAAGACCGCTCGCACGGCGACGTGTATCGGCAACTCGAGCTGTTCGCTGACGTGCTCGCGCGTGTCGAACAGGATTATGTCACCGACATCGACGACGAAGAGGCGATCGAAGCGGCGATCCAGGGCATGCTCTCCTCGCTCGATCCGCACTCCTCCTACATGGACGCGACTGAATTCCGCGACATGCAAGTGACCACGCGCGGCGAGTATGGCGGCCTTGGCATCGAAGTGACTAGCGAAGAAGGCGTTGTCCGCGTGGTTTCGCCGATCGACGGCACGCCGGCGGCTCGCGCCGGGATTCAGGCCGGCGACTACATTACTGCGGTGAACGGCGAAAGCATCGTCGGTCTCACGGTGAATGACGCGGTGCGCCGCATGCGCGGCGACGCCGGCACCGAGATCACCATTACCATTGCGCGCGAGGCGACCGATCCTTTCGACGTCACGCTGACGCGCGAGATCATCAATGTCCGTGCGGTGACAGCACGCGTCGAAGGCGGCGATGTCGGCGTCGTACGCATTTCCACTTTCAATGAGCGAACCGGCGACATGTTGCAGGAAGCCATCCGCACGGTGCGTCGCGACACCGGCGGGCGGTTGCGCGGAATCGTGCTTGACCTGCGCAACAACCCGGGCGGTCTGCTGGATCAAGCGATCGAGGTCTCGGACGCCTTCCTGGACGGCGGCGAAGTGGTTTCGACCCGCGGGCGTCGCCCCGAAGACGTGCAGCGCTACAATGCCCGCCGCGGCGACGACCTGCCGGGCGTACCGATCGTGGTGCTGATCAACGGCGCCTCCGCCTCGGCGGCGGAGATCGTTGCGGGAGCGTTGCAGGATCGCAACCGCGCCCTCGTCGTCGGGATGGATTCGTTCGGCAAGGGGTCGGTGCAGACGGTGATTCCGTTGCAGGGCGGCCGTGACGGTGCGCTGCGGCTGACCACCGCGCGCTACTACACGCCTGCCGGACGCTCGATCCAGGGCGCGGGCATTACGCCTGACCTGGAGGTTGCGGCGCGCCGGATCGATCCAGAACGTCTGCGCGCCATTTCGATCTCGGAAGAAAGCCTGCCAAACGCGCTCGACAACGATTCGGGCGCGCGCCGCCGCGCCGCTCACGTCCCGGACGACCAGCCACCGGTAAATTGGGACGAGAGCGAAGACTACCAGCTGCACCGCGCGCTGGAGTTCCTGCGCCAGGGCGTCGTCGCGCAGCGTTTGCGTGAGCGCGCCGGCTAAGCCCTCAACTCACTGATCCGGAACCGTTCCAAACGGGAGCCAGCTAGTGACGCGCGCTCAGAATTCGGCGATTCTGCCGACCAATGATTCGCCTGCGCGCCAATCTGCGAGTGACGCCGCCTGGGACGTCGCCACCACGCGCTCGCCTGGCCGCGATCAGACCGTTCTTTCAGAGCTTGGACCAGCGTCTGTTGGCGTTCGGCGCAGCGCTTGTGATCGCGGCGCTGGCGTTTGGAGCCGTGCAGCTGTTCGGTGATCCGCGCGCGGCGGGCCCCCGCCAAGTCGTGTCGTTGGAGCCCAGCGTGGCGACCGCTGACGCGCCGCGCATCTCGTTTTCGGAGGCTACCGAGGAACTCGGCGCGTACGAGATGTACGACCTCGAGGAGCTGCCGCCGGCGTCGGGCGAGATCGGCGAAATCGACTCGAACGGCGAACTTCGCGTTTCCGTTGTGGGGTCGCCGGAATCAGGATCACGTCCGCAAGCGCGCCCGCTTCCGCGCGCTCCCATCGCGGGACTCACCGAGCAAGGGCCTCACGGTCTCCTGCCCATCATCGCCGCCAACGGACGAACGCCCGCTGAAGCGTATGCGCGGCCCTTCACCAGCCAGAACAAGCCGATCATCGCGATCGTCATTGGCGGTCTCGGCTTCAACGCGCGGCAGACGACGCAAGCGATTGAAGAATTGCCGCCGGAAGTGACGCTCTCGTTCGTACCTTATGTTCAAGGCTTGCAGGGCTGGATCGATCGCGCGCGCGCTTACGGCCACGAAGTGATGCTCGAACTGCCGATGGAGCCGTTCGACCCGGCCGCAGACGACACCGGCCCACAGACGCTGCTCGCCTCGGCGAGCGCACAGCAGAATACGAGCCGTCTCGAGCAATTGCTGGCGCGCGGGACCGGCTATTTCGGCGTGACCAATTACCAGGGCGCGCGCTTTGCGACCTCCGCTCAGGCCGCGCAACCGGTCGTGCAGGTGTTACGCCGGCGCGGCCTTGTGTTCCTCACTTCCGGGATTGGCCAGCGCACAGCGCTCAGCACGGAAGCGCAGCGCGCGGGCCTGCCGACAACAGCGGCGGACCGCATCATCGACGTGCGCCGCGAGGCCGCCGCCATCGACGATCAATTGCTCAATCTCGAAGCTTTGGCGCTGCAAAATCAGAACGCCATCGGCGCCGGCTTCGCCTATCCTGTCACCATGGAACAGGTCGGCCGTTGGGCGCGGGAAGTGGAGAGCCGAGGATACCAGCTAGCGCCCGCGTCGGCCGTGCTCAACGCACGCGCCGCGCGCCGATGACTCCAACCAACACCGCTCGCTACCGTCCCAATGTTGGTCTCGCCTTGTTCCATCGCGAGGGGCTTGTATTCCTGGGCAAACGCACGGGGGCCGAGGGCCCTTACCAATGGCAGATGCCGCAAGGTGGCGTCGATCGCGGAGAAAAGCCTGCGGAAGCGGCATTACGGGAACTTGAGGAAGAGATCGGCGTTCGACCAGAACACGTCGATCTACTCGAGGAAACCGCCGAGTGGCTGCATTACGAATTTCCAACGGACGTGAGGCTTAAAATGAAGCCGCGCGGCCGTTATGTGGGACAGAAGCAGAAATGGTTTGCGTTCCGCTTCAAGGGACGCGACTCTGACATCAGACTCGATACGCATACGCCGGAATTCAGTGATTGGCGGTGGGCGCCGCTCGAAAGCACGCCCGACCTCGTGATTCCGTTCAAGCGCCCCACCTATGAAGAAGTGGCGCGACGGTTTAGGAAGTACAGCGTGGGGGAATCCAAATGAACGTCGTCAGCCCAACGGGCGCCACTGAGACGCTTACGGTATGAGACGCGGAAATGTGGTGACGCCCGTCGTGTTTGTGCACGGCGCGTTTTGCGGCGGCTGGGCGTTCGACAGCTTCCGCGAACCGTTTGAAGCGGCGGGCTTTGAAACGCACGCGCCGAACCTGCCGCACCATGAGCGCGGCGCCGATCTGGAACAGCTCGCCAATACCGGGCTCAAGGACTACGCGCACGCCATCACGCTCTATGTACGCGGGCTGCGTGCGCCACCCGTGCTGGTCGGCCACTCCCTGGGCGGGCTGGTTGCGCAGCTTGCAGCCATGCATACGCCGATCGCAGCGCTGGCGTTGCTGGCGCCGTCAGCGCCGTGGGGCGTGCCGCCGACCACGCTCGACGAGCATGGCAATAGCTTTGGCCTTTCGTTGCTCGGCGATTACTGGCGCCGGCCGGTGCCGCCAGATTACCGCGTCGCGCGTTCCACCACGCTCGACCGCCTCTCTCGCGAAGACGCGCGCCGCGCCTTCGCGCGCTTCGTGCCGGAGAGCGGGCGCGCCATTCGTGAAGCCGTGCAATGGTGGACCGATCATTCGATGTCGAGCCAAGCGCCAGTCTATCGCATCGCCGCGCCGGTACTGGGGCTCGCCGGCGGCAAGGACCGCGTCAATTCAGCGAGCACGGTGCGCCGCGTGATTGCACGCTTCCCCGACGGCCAAGCGCACTTCCACGAATTCCCGGAAATGAGCCATTGGCTGGTGGGCGAGCCTGAAGCGCAGGAGGTCGCGCAGCTGCTGCTGCAATGGCTCGACGCGCGCGGAGTCGGCGCCAAGCCGGTGAAGGTCAAGCGCAAGCTGCTGTTCGGCTTTGGCGGCGACAGCGCGCGGGCTTGAACGGCGCGCCTGCCGACCAAGCCCGCCATGAGCGTCCGTCTAGGGCGTCCACGCCGCGCTGCTGATCGTAATCAGCACGATTTCCGGCGGATTCAGGAAACGCACTGGCACGATGCTGGTGCCGATGCCCGCGGTCGAATACAACCGTTTGCCGTTCTCCTCGATCAGCCCGCACGCATAGCGCTTGTTTCGGATCGGCAGCACCGGGCGACCAATGAGGGGAATCGTCACCTGCCCGCAATGCGCATGGCTCGACAGCACGAGCGCCGATCCTTGGGGTATCTCCGCGAACGGATCGGGCGAGTGCGACAGCACGATGATGTTGGCGCTCTCCGGCGCGCCATCGAGCGCCGCCGCGTAATCGGGTTCGCCAGTCCAGTCGTCGGCAAGGCCCGCGATCACCAGCGGCGTGTCCGAACGGCGAACGACGATGTGGCGGTTCCATAACGCCGCCACGCCAGCCTCCTGCAACGCCGCGGTAATCGAATGGCGGTCGTACCAACTATCGTGATTGCCGATTACGGCAGCGACGCCATAGCGCGGCGTCAGGGCCGCGAACGCGCCGACGCCGCCCAAAATCTCACGGCGATCGGCGTCTGTGCGCTCGGCCTCCGGCGCATGACCACCAACATAATCGCCAAGCAGAACCACAAGCTCAGGCCGCAGCTCGTTGATGCGCGCGACGATGCGGCCAACGCGGGCAGCGTCGACATGCGGGCCGCCGACATGGGTGTCGCCGATTGCGGCGATGGTGAGGGGCGCTCCGCGCCAGTCCTCGCTTGCGATCTCGACGTGGCGCACCACCAGCCGATTCGGCTCGACGAACCAAGCGTAGATGTTGAGCCAAAACGCCGCTTCCAGAACGACGAGCGCGCCAAGCGCGAGCCAGCGCGTGCGCGGCTTCAGTGCATCCCAACGTCGAAACAGTGCGATGCCGCCCCACACGATGGCGGTCGTCCCGACGCCAACGCCGAGGATCGCGGGCCAAAGATGCGGATGCGGCAGCATGGGCCAGTTATGCACGAAGGATGCACCGGTGTCGCGACGCTAACCCTCTCCTCCGCTTGACTTCCCGGCCGGGCCAGTTTTCGTCGCTCGCGTGAAAGGGTGTCATGAGCGCACGCATCATCGACGGCAAAGTCATCGCAGCCCGCCTGCGCACCGATGTGGCGGCGGCGGTGCGGACGCTGCCGGCGCAGCCCGCGCTCGCGGTGGTGCTGGTTGGCGACGATCCCGCGAGCCAGGTCTACGTTGCGTCCAAGGTGAAGCAGACGGCTGAAGCCGGCATGCGCTCCGTCGAGATCCGCCTTGCAGCGGAGACCGAAGAGTCAGAACTGATCGCGCGCGTCGCGACGCTATCCGCCGATCCGGAGATCGACGGCATCCTCGTGCAACTGCCCCTGCCGAAACATATCGACGAAGCGCGCGTGCTCGCCGCGCTCGATCCCTCAAAAGATGTCGACGGCCTGACCGAAGCGAGCGCCGGCAAGCTGATGCTCGGCAAGCCGGGCCTACGGCCTTGCACTCCCACGGGCTGCGTGATTCTGGCCAAGAGCGAACGGCCAGACCTCGCCGGCGCAAACGTCGCGGTCATCGGTCGCTCGATCCTGGTCGGCAAACCGGCGGCGCTCTTGTTTCTGGAACAAAATGCGACGGTGACGATCGCGCACTCGAAGACCCGCGATCTGCGCATGCTCTGTCGCGGCGCCGACATTCTGGTTGCGGCGGTGGGGCGGCCGGAAATGATCAAGGGAGACTGGATTCGCCCTGGCGCTATCGTCATCGATGTCGGCATCAATCGCGTGCCCGCGCCGGAGAAGGAAACAGCCAAGACCAAACTCGTTGGCGATGTCGCCTACGCCGAGGCGCTCACTACAGCCGCCGCCATCACCCCGGTGCCTGGGGGGGTTGGTCCGATGACCATCGCGTGCCTGTTACGCAACACCGTGCTCGCCGCCTGCGCGCGGCGGGGGTGGACCGCGCCGGATATGCTCGCAGGCGGCTAAAAGCGACCCACGGCGCTTGTGGCTCCCTAACCGCTCGTTTAGCTTCGCCGCCAAATTGTCCCAGGGAGGGGATCACGTGGCGAACACAAATGTAGGCAATACAAAGCCGAGCGGCTTGGGCCGGCTCTTCATCCGCAAGTCGGTCGAGCAGATGCACGCCGAGCACGAGCAAGGCGAACTGAAGAAATCGCTCGGCGCACTAAATCTCGTGCTGCTCGGCATTGGTTGCATCATCGGCACTGGCATCTTCGTGCTCACCGGCCGCGCCGCCGCCGAGTTCGCCGGTCCGGGAATCATGATCTCGTTCGTGATCACGGGCACGCTCTGCGCGCTGGTGGCGTTGTCCTACGCGGAGCTGGCCGCAGCCATTCCGGTGTCGGGATCGGCGTACTCCTACTCCTACGCGTCCATGGGCGAGATTGTCGCCTGGGTGATGGGCCTGCTGCTTGTGCTTGAATATGGGCTCGCCGCGTCGACGGTAGCCGTCGGGTGGTCGGGTTATGTGGTGAGCTTCCTCCACGACTTCGGGATCACCCTTCCCGCTGCTTACCAGGCCGCGCCCGGCGTTGAAGTGGTTGACCACGTCACCGGCGCCGTGCTCGGCACCGGCATGGTGAACCTGCCGGCGGTGCTGGCGATCGCGGCGGTGACCTGCCTGCTCACCATCGGCATTTCGGAATCGACGCTGGTCAACAACATCATGGTGTTCATCAAAGTCGGTGTCGTTGTCGCGTTCATTGTCATCGGCGCTCCCTACGTGAACCCCGAGAATTGGGTTCCGCTGATCCCCGATCCGGTGCCCGCGCCCCCGCCTGGCACCGACATGAGCTTCGGCGCGCAATTGTGGCGCGCCATCATGGACGTGCTCACCGCACGCGAAGACGCCCCGGCCTATGGCGTCGGCGGCCTCATTACCGCCGCAGCGATCATCTTCTTCGCTTATATCGGCTTTGAGGCGGTTTCCACCGCCGGCGCCGAGTCGAAGAATCCGGCCAAGGACATGCCGATCGGCATTCTCGGCTCGCTGGTCATCTGCACCATTCTCTACATCCTCACCTGTGCGGTGCTGGTCGGCATCGTGCCCTATCAGCAACTGAACAACCCAGCGCCGATCGCGCTCGCGGTCGACGCCATCGGCCTCGAATGGTTCGCGATGCTGGTGAAGATCGGCGCCATCGCCGGTCTATCGTCGGTGATGCTGGTTCTGCTCTATGGCCAAACGCGCATCTTCTACACGATGTCGCGCGACGGTCTCATCCCGCCGGTGTTCGCGAACGTGCATCCGAAATTGAAGACGCCGTGGATCAACACGCTGATCGTCGGCGCGATCGCAATGTATTTCGCGGGCTTCATGAGCCTCGATGCGCTGGCGAACCTCACCAATGTCGGCACGCTGGCGGCATTCGGCATCGTCTGCATCACGGTCGTCTATCTGCGCTATGCGCGGCCGGAGATAAAGCGGCCGTTCCGCACGCCGTTGTTCCCCGCGGTGCCCATTCTGGGCGCGCTGATGTGCCTGTTCCTGCTGATGTCGCTGATGGGCCATGTGCAGACGCGCACGTTCTTCCTGTACTACCTGGCCGGCGGCTTCCTGCTCTACTTCGCCTACGGCATGTGGAACTCCAAGCTGGCGAAGGGCGTCGTCGTGCGCGGGCACGAACAACCCAACCCGACGCAGCCGAACCAGTAACCGGCAAAGCCGCACGAGCTTCACCGCCGGCCCTTAGGCCGGCGGTGTTGTTTCGCCGTTGACCGGTGCATAGTAGCGGCGCACAGGAGCCTCCCATGCCTACCGCAAAGATCGGCGCCGACGCCGCCCTTGCCCGCCTCGAAGGCTGGCGCGCAGCCGACGGCCGCGACGCCATCGCCAAGCAATTCCGTTTCAAGGATTTCAACGCCGCGTTCGGCTTCATGAGCCGGGTGGCGCTTTACGCCGAGCGTCACGATCATCATCCCGAGTGGTTCAACGTCTACAATCGCGTCGAAGTCACGCTCGCTACGCATGATGTCGGCGGCGTCAGCGAAAAAGACGTAGCGCTCGCGCACTTCATGGATCAAACCGCTGAGCACTTCAGAGAGTGAGTGAGGCTTGCATGGCCGGTCGCGTAACAGGAAAGAAAGCCTTCATCACCGGCGCGGCCCAAGGCTTGGGCGCGGCGATCGCCAGGGCGCTCGCCGCCGAAGGCGCCAAGGTGGCGCTCGCGGACATCAACTTCGCTGGCGCTCAAAAGCTCGCAACCGAACTCAATGCGCAGCATGGCGCGGAAGCCGCATTCGCATACGAACTCGACGTCACCGACGAAGGTCAGTGGATCACTGCGCTTGACGCCGCGAACGCGGCCATGGGCGGCCTCTCGGCGCTGGTCAACAACGCCGGCATCGCCGGCGACAAGGGCGGCGTCGAAGCGCTCGAGTTTGCGCACTTCAAACGCATCATGAGCGTCAATGTCGACTCCGTGTTCCTGGGCGCGAAATACGCGATCAAGTACCTGGCGCAGAACCAGCCCGGGTCGATCGTCAACATCTCCTCGATCGCCGGGCTGATCGCCAGCTGGAACACGCCCGCCTACAACGCCTCGAAGGCGGCGGTCTGGCTCTTGTCCAAGAACATCGCGCTCTATTGCGCCAAGAAGGGCCTGGATATCCGCTCCAATTCGATCCACCCGACCTTCATCGACACGCCGATCCTCGATCCCCTGCGCGCGGCGGTCGGCAAGGACGAGGCCGAGGCTAAGCTCGCACGGCAAGTGCCGCTGGGACGTATCGGCAAGCCGGAGGATGTGGCGATGGCGGCGCTCTATCTGGTGTCGGACGAGAGCCGCTTCGTCACCGGCGCGGAAATCAAGGTCGATGGCGGCATCTCAGCGATGTGACTTGTCACCGCTCGACAGGCCGCCAAAATGAAGACGATGAAGCACGCCCTCGCCGCGACCGCCCTCTTCCTGCTCGCCGCCTGCGGCAATCCCGTTTCGCCCGGGAACACCGCAAATCCCGAACAGGCTGCCGACCCGGGCGAGGTCGTGCTTGGCGTGGGCGAGGGATTGCCCGATTGGCTGCTGGTGGCGCGCCAACGCTCATGCGCGCCCGACGAAGACTGCCCGCGCCGCGAAGTGATGTTCAACCAGCGCTCGATCACGCGCCGCGCCGACGGCACCGCCGACATCTGGATCCAAGTGCGCCACGGCGTGCCGCAGCTCTACCGGGTGGAAACTGAAACCACGGTGTCGACCGTGCGCTACGATCTCGAGCGGCTGCACTACCGCTTCAACTGCCAGACGCAACAATTCATGGTCGTCGAGCGGCACATCATGGGCGCAGGCGAGACCGTGATCGCGCGAGATGAGCCACGGCAGATTTATCGCACGCCGGTCAGCGGCAGCATTACGCCGATCATCATGCCAATCGCCTGCCGCGGTTCTTAGCTTGCACGACGCTGGTAGATGACATTGGCGAGCAGCACGCGCGCGCCCGCCGCGCCGAGAGTACCGTCAACGGCAAGCTGCATCATTCGCGTCAGCTGATCGAGATTGGGCGGTGTACGGTCGCGATAATAAGTCTGCGCATAGGTCGCGAGCGCGGTGCGCAGCGCATCGCGCAGCCGAGGGCCGTTGAGCTGGGCCCGACGGCGCAGTGCCGCGTCGGGGATGTCGAGCCCTGCATCCACGACAATGGTGCCACGCGTAGAAAAGCGCTGCAGCACGCCGGCCGATAGAGTCGGCAAGGGCAGGTAGGATTCTGCCGAGGTAAGCCGCTCCTGCCGGCTGGCGGGCGCCTGCTCCTCTTGCGACGAGCCTGCGGCCAATGCCAGGGAGGCCGGCATCAGCATTGTTGCCACAGCCAACACGAATGCACGTCTGCGCATACGCGGACCTAGCGGCTTCGTGGCTAAGAATTCGTTAGCGAATGGCGTTCCGAGTCACTCTGCATCTCGCGCCTGCGCGGCCACCTTGCGCAACCCCTCGAGGATTGTGGCGCGCGCTGCGGCATCGCTCTCGATGGCTGGGTGCCGAAGCTTGCGCATTGCGTCGACATGAACGCGTACGCGCTCCCAGAAACGCGGGTCGGCGGCCGACCTGTCCTTGGCGAGCACATCACACAAGGAAAGCGCCGCCGCGCTCAGCTCTGTGAGCCCATGTGTCCCCGCCAAGGCAAAGACCTCCCGTGCCGCATGATAAGCAGAGGGCGCCGTTTCTCCGTCGCGCGCGTGGACGAACGCGTCGAGCGTCGCGATCTGCGAGTCCACGACCGTGATGCACGCCTTGCGAACCGTCACCAGCCTTTCGTCGGCCCGCCTTAGCGCATCGGCGACACGAAGGCCGCCCGGCTCTGCCATCAGTTTGGCCAGCCTGTCATCGACTTTCCGCGCGCGTCTCATAGCGCGACTTTCTGGGGTTTGATCAGCATGTCGATGTCCGTCTGCGAGAGGTTTGGCTCCAGCGCATCGCCAAGGGGCAATAGCTTGTCGCCCTCTCGCCGGCCCGCCGTTGCCGGCGGCGGCCCTTCGAACTTAAAACGTCGATCCGGCCCGACATACGCCTGGGTGAAAACAAAGTCGCGCTGGTCCTTGGCCACCCATTGCAGGCGCTGCAGCAATGCGCCGGGCGTGATCGGCTTGGCCACGACAAAGTTGGCGCCACAATCGCGGCAACAGCCAACCTCCTCCAGCGTTGGGTGGCCACAAAGCGCCACGATCGGAATCCGGGCCTGCTGTTCCACCTTTGACTTGCGCAAATCGCGAATGAAGCCATGCCCCGCGTCGGCCTCGACCGCCGGATCGATTAAGACCAGATGAACGTCGCGCGTGCGCATGACCGTCTCGGCCTCGGCGATGGTTAAGCAGCGATGAATCTCGCGAACGCCGAAGCCCTTGCAGATCTGGTCGAGCGTTTCCAGCGCATGCTGGCTCGTTTCGAGCAGCAGGATGCTCGCCTTCGATAGGTTTATTCGAGCTTCAGCGCCGCCCGACATCGGCGGTCTCTCCTCTTGTGTAGTAGCAATTATGCACAGTGCCGGTTAAGGTTTCGCAACGAATTTTTTGATCGGCGCGCACGATCGCCCGGGATTCGGCGACAAACGGACAGGACCTCGCCACCGCCGCGTGGACGGGAGCGCACCTTAACGATGTCGGAAAGAAACAGTTGCGATGCCGCTAGCGGACATCGCCGGGCACAGGGTGCGGTCGCTGCGGGCTTCGGCGGCGATCAGGCTTCGTAAGAGCGACGCGCTCAGGTCAACGGGCCGAAAACTTCCTCGATCTTGGCGCGCAACGCCGCGGGCGAGAAGGGCTTGGTCACGTAATTGTTGACGCCGAACTGCATCGCGCGCTGCACCAATTCCTTGTCAGCGCGCCCAGTCAACATGATGAACGCGATCTTGCGCGTGGGCTCATGCGCGCGTACCGCACGCAGGAACGACAGGCCATCCAGTTTCGGCATATTGTAGTCCGAAATGACCAGATGGGCCGGGGCCGCCAGAAGCGTCTTAAAGCCCTCTTCGCCATCCGGCGCATCGCTGATGTCGCGAATGCCGATCTCTTGCAAAGCGGAACGGATAAGAGCGCGCATGGTCAGCTGGTCATCGACCACAAGCACTTTGATCGCGGCTGCAGCAGGCATCAGACAGCTCCTCTAACTTGGTGTGCACACAGATCCAGAATGGACGAAGGCATGCGCGACAGCGAGACTTGCCGTTCGACCGCGCCTCTTTCAAAGGCCACTTTCGGCATACCGTACACGACACAGCTCGCTTGATCTTGCCCGAGCGTGCGCGCGCCTGCCTTGCGCATTTGCAGCAGGCCGTCGGCGCCATCTCGGCCCATACCGGTTAAAATCACTCCAACGCCGCGCGCACCGACGATACGCGCCATGGAGTTGAACAACACGTCGACCGAAGGCCGATGCCCGCTGACGGTTGGTCCCTCGACAAGTTTGCAGCGCAAGTGCGCGCCGCTACCCTGAATCTCCAGGTGACGGTCGCCGCCCGGCGCCACGTACACGTGGCCCGGCTTGACCGGCGCGCTATCTGTCGCTTCGGCGACGTGCGCCGCACACAACCGGTCGAGCCGAGCCGCGAAGCTTGTCGTGAACGTTGGCGGCATGTGTTGCGTGATTAGAGTCGGCGGGCAATTCGCGGGAAAGCGCTGGATGATCGAGACCAGCGCCTCGACGCCCCCAGTCGACGAGCCTATTGCCAGGACGCTATCGCCACATTGATAGGACGAGACCGGCGCCGAGTCGTGCGCGCGGTCGCGCAACGGGCGCACTTTCGCATGCACCGCTATGCGCACTTTTTCGACGACGCCGTCGAAGTCAGGTTTGCCGACGCAATCGAACGCCCCCAGCTCAAGCGCCTCGAGCGACGTGGCGGCGCCCGCCTGCGTCAACGTCGAGACCATGATCACCGGCATCGGACGCAGCCGCATAATCTTTTCCAGGAATTCAATGCCGTTCATTTTCGGCATCTCGACATCGAGCGTGAGCACATCGGGATTGAGCGCCTTGATCGCCTCCCTCGCTTCGTACGGGTCGGCAGCTTCGCCTACGACTTCGATGTCATCGTGCTGACTCAATGTCGTACGCAGCACCTTTCGTATGGTGACGGAATCATCGACGATCAGGACTCGAATGCGGTTCATCGCGCAGCTCCGGAGAGTTTGTAGATCGTCAATCCGTCGCTTGTGAGTGCGGGGTCGTCGACGCGCTCGGAATGGCCAATGTAAAATCGACCATCGGGCGCAAGCGCCTGACGGAAGCGCTTCCAAAGATCGGTCTGGGTCTTGTCATCGAAATAGATAACCACGTTGCGGCAGAAGATGACGTCGAACTTCCCGCGCATCGGCCATGGTCCGATCAGATTCAGCTCATTAAAGACCATGATCGAGGCTACGTCGTCTTTGACGCGCCAAGGCTTGTCGCCGTCGCCGCGCACCATCCAGCGCTCTCGCAAATGCGCGGGAATCGGTGTTGTCGCTTCGTCGCGGTAGCGGCCGGCGCGCGCCGTCGCGACCATGTTCTGATCGATGTCAGTCGCCAGCAGGCGCACGTCGTAGAGGTTGGCGTTGGGAAGCGCATCGAACACGCAGAGCGCCATCGAATACGCCTCTTCCCCGCTCGAGCACGCCGCCGACCAGAGTCGTACCCGGTCGCCGCGGCGCGCAGCTTCGGCGAGCCGCGGCATCACCGACTTGCTGAGGTGCTCGAAGTGATGCGGCTCCCGGAAAAAGCGGGTGAGATTGGTGGTGAGCGCATTGACGAGGTCGGCGAGTTCGCCCTCGCCCGCCTTGGAGTTGATCAGCGCACAATATTCGTCGAAATCGCTCAGCCCAAGCTTCCGCAGCCGCTTGGCGAGCCGCGAATAGACGAGCGTCGTCTTGCTCTCGTTCAAGTGGATGCCCGAGAGTTCGTAGAGACGCTTGGCGATGTCGTCGAAGTTGCGCCTGGTGAAGGGATATTCGCCCTCACCAAGGTCTTCGTGCGCCTCGCGTTGTGCGGCGAGTACGCTCATGCCGCTTCGTCGATCCTAACAGGCAGGATCTCATCCAGTTCGATCCATGACAGCATGCGCCCCTCGAGCGGTATGATGCCGCGTACGAATTGCTCGACAGTGTCGCAACCGACGCTGGGTGTCGCTTGGATCGTGGCCTTATCCACTTCGAGCACTTCCGACACCTCATCGACAAGCAGGCCGACAAGGCGGTCGCCAATGTGCACAACGATGATGACGCTCCGTTGCGTCGGCACGGTTTCGCCAAGGCCAAGTCGCGCTTTGAGATCGATGATCGGCAGCACTGCGCCGCGCAGGTTTATCACCCCACGCACGTAGGGCGGCGAATGCGGCAGCGGCGTCGCTACAGTCCAGCCACGGACTTCGCGTACAGCCATGATGTCGAGACAGAAATCCTGTTCGCCGATTCGAAACGAGATCAGCTCCAGAAGTTCGGTGTGGGAGATCGTCGCATCCATCGCTCAACTCGCTAAGGCTATTGGTTTCGCTTCCGTGCGATCACGTTGCGAGGCAATGATCGCGTCGACATCGAGGATAAGCGCCACGCGCCCGTCTCCGAGTATCGTCGCCGCGGCGATGCCGCCGACACGCTGATAATTCGCCTCGAGGCTCTTGATCACGACTTGGCGTTGACCTTGAATCTCGTCAGCGACGACCCCCGCGCGCGCCCCGCCCTCGCCTTCGACCAAAAGCACGACGCCCGCCGTTGCGTCGATCGGCGTATCCCGCAAGCCAAGCGCCACGCCGACGTCAATCAGCGGCACGTGCGCTCCGCGCACCGCCAACAATGCGGCGTTCGGCCCGATCGGTCGAATATCCTGCGGCTTCGGGCGCAGCGTTTCGACAATTGCCGTCAATGGCGCCACGAGCGTTTGCTCCCCCGCGCTGATCACCATGCCGTCAAGCACGGCAAGCGTGAGGGGCAGCGACAGCGTAAACGTTGAGCCCTTGCCCGGAACCGAGGCGATGGAGATGCGCCCGCCCAAGCCCTGAATGGAGCGCTTGACGACGTCCATGCCGACGCCGCGCCCGGAAATGTTGGATACCGCGGAAGCCGTCGAGAACCCCGGGAGAAAGATCAGGTTGTCGATCTCATCGTCGGATAGATTGGCGTCCGGCTGAATGAGGCCCTTGTTGACGGCGATCTCGCGAACACGCGGCCGGTTGATGCCCTTACCGTCGTCGCTCACCTCGATGACAATGCGGCCAGAGCGATGCAAAGCCGCCAGCCGCACAACACCCTCCGGCGACTTGCCGGAGGCGCTGCGTTCTTCCGGCGTTTCCAGTCCGTGATCGATGGCGTTGCGCAGCATATGGGTGATCGGATCAGACAAGCGCTCGATCACGGTCTTGTCGACTTCCGTATTCTCGCCTTCCGTCACCAACCGCACTTGTTTGCCGGTCGCGCCCGCGATTTCGCGAACCAATCGGGGCATGCGCTGGAACACCGATTTCACCGGCTGCGCGCGAATCGCCATCACGCTGTCTTGGATTTCGCGTGTCAGCTGCTCGAGCTCGTCGAGGCCCATGGCGATCGACGACGAGCGTCCGGTTTCGCTTTCGGCAACACGCTGCGCCAGCATGGCTTGGTTGATCACCAGCTCGCCCACGAGATCGATCATGCGGTCGACGCGCTCAAGGTCGACACGAATGGTCGCTGCGGCCGCGCCGCTCTTGGACTCAATCTTGCCGCCAGGCGCTGCGGGAGAAGCGACCTTCTCCTCGTGCTCTTCCTCGGTCACGACCGGCGGCCCGGCGGCATCGCGGATGTTGGCGAGCATAGCGGCGACATCGACGGCCGGCTGATGAGGCGGCGCGGGCGCATCGCGCTTGAGCTCGATCGGGCAATCATCGCCGACAAAATCAAAGACATCCCGGATCGCCTTCTCGTCCACATCGGCGGGCCAACGCACCGTCCACGTAAGGTACGACGCCTCCGGATCGAGCGCGTCGAGCGACGGCAAGGCCGAGGCGTCGAGTTCGATCTCGGCGTGTGCAATGCGCTCCAATTCGCGTAGGAAGAGCACCGCGTCGTGGCCCTTGGCGTACATGGTGGCGGTCGGGCGCATCACCAGCGTTAACCCGGCGGCCGGCGCAGGCGCGTCGACCTCGAACATGAGCGGCTTGAATCCCCATTCGTCGCCGCCGCTCTCACCGCTTAACGGCGCTGTTTCCTCGTTGCTCCCGCCGCCGACGAGCGCCTCAAGCTCCCTGCTCATCGTTGCCGCGCGTTCCTCGTCGACGACGCCTTGGCCTTTGGCGGCCTGCAGGTGGTCGACCAGCACGTCCGATGCCCGCAGCATAATCTTGATCACGTCCTGCTCAGGATCGAGCTTACCCGAGCGCATGTCGTCAAGCGTGGTTTCGAAGATGTGCGCGAACGCAACAAGCGCTTCAAAACCGAACGCGCCGGCGCCGCCCTTGACCGAATGCACGGCGCGGAACACGGCGTTGATCGTGTCGCCGTCGCCCTCGCCCGCTTCGAGCATAAGCAAGTTCTGCTCCAGGTCCGCGAGCAATTCGTCGCATTCCTGGAAGTAGGTTTGCTTGATGGCCTCGAATGAATCCACCACCGCCCCCTAAACCGCTGCTTCAAACTTGCTCACGCTGAAGCTCCGTTTTCCGCCAACGGGCTGTCGCCTATCATCAGCCGTGCAGCCTCCATGAAGGCCCCAGACGGCTCGGCGATGCTGAACGCGCAACCGTCCTGCGCCCACGTCAACTTGGCGGAGAGCAACACCTGCAGACACAGCGCACCCAGCCGTTCAACATCGGAAGCATCGATGCGGAGCGGTTGCCCCCGCGCGGCGAGCAAAGCCTGCCGCAACGGCGCTGCTGCAGCCAAGTCAAGAGTCGGCGCCAACTTCATCGCGCGCTCCCTCTAGAATTCGGTCCAGCCGTCGCCGTTCTTGACCGCCGCATTGCCCTCGCTCGCGAAGCGAGCGACACGCTCTTTCTGCTGCGCGACCGGTTGACCGTGCGGCTTGGCGCGCGCTGCCGTGTTGCTTCCAGCGCCAATCTTGAACCGGCCGACAAGGCCCATCAGCTCTTCGGCCTCCTTGGTGAGCGAGTGGCTCGCCGCGGTCGATTCTTCGACCATCGCCGCATTTTGTTGCGTCGTCTGATCCATGCTGTTGATGGCGGCGTTGACTTCCGCCAGCGCAGTCGACTGCTCCTGGGCGGACGCTGTGATCTCGCTCATCAAGCTCGCGATGTCGGTGACCTTGCCGATGATCTTCTTCAACGCATCGCCGGCTTCGCCGACGAGTTCGACGCCAGCCTCAACTTGCTGCGAGCTCGCTGAGATGAGCGCCTTGATTTCCTTGGCCGCTTCCGACGAGCGTTGCGCAAGCGCGCGCACTTCGGACGCCACCACCGCGAAGCCTCTGCCCGCCTCGCCCGCGCGCGCCGCCTCGACGCCCGCGTTGAGAGCCAAAAGGTTGGTCTGGAACGCGATCTCATCGATCACGCCGATGATCTGCACGATCTGCTTGGCGGACTTCTCGATCTCCGCCATCGCGGTGACCGTGCCGCTGACGACCTGGCCGCTTGCCTCAGCATCGGCGCGCGCGCCGGTGACGACGCTGTTGGCCTGCTTGGCGCTTTCGGCCGACTTGCGCACCGTGGCGGTGATCTCGTCGAGCGCGGCCGCGGTTTCTTCTAGGCTCGCGGCTTGTTGTTCCGTGCGGCGCGACAGGTCGTCGGCTGCCTGTGTGATTTCCCCCGCGCCGGAGCGTATGCCGCCGGCGCTGCCGACAATAGCGCCCATCGCTTCTTGCAATCCGGCCATCGCGTTGTTGAAGTCCGAACGCAGCGTCTCGTACTCGCCCGGGAACACATCTTCGATGCGCGTCGTGAGATTGCCGGCCGCGAGTTGACTCAAGCCCTGCGCCAAGCCGCGCACGACTTGCGCCTGCTCGCTTGCCCGCTGGGCGCGCTCGGCTTCGGCGGCGCGGCGATCGATTTCGATCTGAGTGATGTCGTCGGCGAGTTTGACCACCTTGAAGGGTTTGCCGTTGCCGTCGAGGATCGGATTGTAGGACGCATCGATCCACACTTCGCGACCGCCCTTGCCGACGCGCTTGTATTTGCCGGCGTCGAACTCGCCGCGATTGAGTCTTTCCCAGAAAGCCTTGTACTCCGGGCTTTGGCGGTATGCCGGATCGGCAAACATGGAATGGTGCTGCCCGCGGATTTCGTCCAGCGAGTAGCCGAGGGCCTGGCAGAAATTCTGGTTGGCGGTGATGACCTTGCCGTCCATGGAAAATTCGATCATCGCCTTGCCGCGATCGAGCGCCGCCAACACGCCGGCGTTGGAGCGCTCCGCGGTCACGTCCGCCCATTCGAGCACGTTGCCGACATATTTGCGCTGGGCGTCGAAAATGCCGCTGACATTGAGTTGGATCTTCAACTCGCCGATGGTGATGTCGGTCCGGTACGGCAGCCGCGACGGATCGGACAACAATTGCCGCTGGTGCGCGGGGTTCTTATGGAACATATCGATGCAGGTGCCGACGATGGCCTCGGGATTGAAGCTCGGCCACAGTTTGCGGAACGCGTCGGCGTTCTCGCGCATGAGTTTCATCGTCGATTCGTTGATGTACGTGACCTTAAAGTCGCGATCGATCATCATCATCGCCGCCGCTGAGCCGGCGAACGCGGCGCTCTTCGCTAACGCTTCCTGCGCAACCTTTTCCTGCTCGGTCACGTCGGTGGCGAGATTCACCACCTTCACCACCTTGCCGGCTCTATCGACAATTGGATTGTACGACGCCTGCAGCCAAATCTCCCGCCCGCCCCTGGCGAAACGGCGATACTTGCCGGAATCGAACTGGCCGCGACCGAGTTTGTCCCAGAATGCGCGATAATCGCCGCCGCGTGCATAATCCGGATCGACGAACATCGAGTGATGCTTGCCGACGATCTCCGAGAGGCTATACCCCATCGCCTTTTCGAAGTTTTCGTTGACCGTCACGATCGTGCCGTCAGGCTTGAACTCGATCATCGCCTGCTCGCGGAGCACCGCGTTGAAAACCGCGATCGGGCCGGTTTCGGCCTCCTCATCGCGCTTCAGTTGTTCTGCCGCCCGCTCAATCAAGCCATCGCGGAACGCCGTCATCGCCTTCGCCAGCGCGCCAACTTCGTCCTTGCGATCTTCGCCTTGGACGACGACCTTGGTGTCGCCAGTCGCGAGGGTCGTGGTCAGGTCGACGATCTTCTTGAGCGGCCCACCGATCAGCTTGCCCAGCGTGACCGCAAAGGCGCCGCCGATAACCAGTGTCATCAGGATCAGCCCAAGCGCGACCATCGCCATGAGGTCAAGCTTGGCCTGCATTTCCGGGCCGATCTCGTTGCGGCGCGCGGTCAGCGTATCGGCCAATTCGTTGAGCTCGTTCGTCAAGACCCCCGCCAGCTCATTCCGGCGCGCCGTCGCTTCCGGGGTATCGGACGGAACCAACGTCTCATACTCGCTCACATGTTCGCGGAACGACTCCAGCTGACTGAGCATCGAGGTGTCGCTAATTTCCGTTGCGATGATCTCGAGTTCTTCGATCACGCCATCGCGAATCTGACGAATTTCTTCGAGCTGTTGGGCCGCGCGAGCCGAAGCACCTGCTTCCACCGAAGTGCGATAGTCACGCGCGAGCACCCGCATGTTTGCGAATTCACCCACCGCTTCTTCCGCGGCGATATTCGCCTTGGTCGCCGCGCGATAATCGGTGACCTGCGCGTTGGTCTGCTGCGCCGTCCAGGTTGCGTAGCCTGCACCGGCGGAGATCAGCGCGACCAGCGCGCCAAAGCCGACCTGCACTTTCGTAGAAACCGGAGCGTCCTTGCTGTACCAGCGCATCATATTCGTCTTCCTTCTTGCGGTGGCGGCGATCGCCGCGCAGGAGCCTTCGAGTTATTGGCGGTATGAGAAATCCAGCTGCAGCCGCACGGTGACGGCGTCGGCTTCGCGCGAGACGCCGCTCAGCGGCGCGTCGTAGTCGCTGTGCGCGTAGTTGAACTGCAGCCGTGCATTGGCGTTCGCGTGATAGGTCAGGCCGACAATCCCCGTCGTCTGATTGCCGCCAAGCACGCCTGCATCTTCGAGATCGACATAGTCGTAGCGCGCCGCCAGCTCCCAGGCGCCGTGGCCGCCTTCCTCCCCGAGCGGATGGTCGATGACGTAGCGCCCAAACTTGCCGCCGTGGCTCGAATACTGGCGATGACCGCCGAAAACGTAGCTGACATCAACATAGGCAGCGTCGAACTGCGGATCGCTCGCGCACAGCGCGCCGCACTCGACCGAGGCGCGCGAAGCTTCGGCAGTCACCTGGAACGAGCCGGCCACAAACGCGCCTTCGAGTCCGACGAACAGATCGGACTCGGCGATGGCGCTGGTCTTCACACTCTTGCCGTAGGCGAAGGAATAGATGCCCTGGCCATAGGCAAAGGGATCATCCTCGGACTCGCGATAGCGCAGCGAACCGCCCAGGTGTGCAACGGGACCACCTTCGCTGATCGGCGCGGACCACACCGCGCGCGCTGACGTCGACCAGCCGTTGCTTGCGTCCTCTTCGTTGATGTTGCTGGCGAAGACGCCGCCCTCGAGGGTCCATTCGTCGGCGTAGGCGCGCAAGCCGACGCCGAGCCGGCGGCCGAGTCCGTTGACGTAGGAAACGCCGGCGCTCGAGGTGAACACCTTGCCGTAGTTCGATGCGATCTGTTCGAGGCCGTTGGGCTCCTTGAACTGGCCGATGCGCAGACTGAGATGATCGTCGAGCTTCACCTCGGCGAAGGCGTCGGTGACGGTGAATTCCTGGTTTGCGAGATCGACTTCGCCGATGATGGCGCCCCAATCGGTCCGCTGCGACATGTCCAGCCGCATCAGCGTGATCTCGCGATCCTCAGGCGTCGAGCCGGTGCTCAGGTCGGCGCCGCTCCAGTCGAAGAAAGCGTGCGCGCCGAGCTGAAGCCCGCCGTCGGCTGCTGGCGCATGTGGCTCCGCCGCCGCAGCGGCGCCAGAGGCCGCCGCGGTGAGCGCCAGCAGCGCCGCACCAGGCGCGGTCACTGTTCGAGTGGCTTCACGCTTTACATCGGCGGGCGCCCGCAGGAGCCCGTCGCCGGTGTTTGTGCCACTATGATCGCGCATCGATTCCGCCCCTTGCGACCCGGAGACGCGCACTCGCTGCCGGAATCACAGAGGCCGGTTTGTCACGGCGATGGTTAACGATTGGAAACCGAGAATCCCGATTAAGAAAAAATATCTCGACCTGGGGCGACTGCGAGCGAAGCTTCGTTCGCCTATCCATGCTGATCTGCACGTAAGTTGCGCCTCGGCCCGCTTGTGCGGGCCCGTTCCAACCAAACACTCAGCCATGAGAGAGATGGTGGGCGCGACAGGGATCGAACCTGTGACCCCTACGATGTCAACGTAGTGCTCTCCCGCTGAGCTACGCGCCCTGAACCGATTGGGGTGGCGCGGTATAGACCGGACGGGGGCGAAGCCGCAAGGTCGCGGGTCGGGTTCGGTTTGGGACTGGGGATCGAGCCCAGAAATCCGGATTTCACGCCGCCGCGATCACGCGTTCGATCTCGACCACCAGGTCGCGCAGGTGGAAGGGCTTCGACAGGACTTTGGCGTCCTTGGGCGCCTGGCTCTGGGCGGAAAGCGCAACCGCCGCGAAGCCGGTGATGAAGACGATCTTCATGGCCGGGTCCTGCTCGGCGGCGCGGCGCGCAAGCTCGATGCCGTCGAGACCGGGCATGACAATGTCGGTCAAGAGCAGATCAAAGCTGCCGTGGGTCAGCGCTTCCCAGGCCGAATCGCCATCGCCGAAGGCGGCGACATCGTGCCCGGCGCGCGACAGGTTCGTCGTCAGGAACGCCCTGAGCGAGTCATCGTCCTCAGCCAACAGAATCCGCGCCATGCGCTGCTCCGGAACTTCCGGCCCCCTACAGCGGTAGCTGCTAGCACAGCTTCGGTAAAGGCCGGCTTTAGTCTCGCCGCCAAACTGTAAACAGGCGTAAATGTTGACGGCGGGATGCAGCCGGAGAACATTGGTTGGTATGGACCTTGGGGATTCCACCGCCGGCGCCGCTTGCGCCCTCAGCGAAAGCCAGGTGAGCGCCCAAGCGCCCGAGGCGCCCTACGTGCTGATTGAACCGCTACACCGCACGACACCCCTGATTTTCGCCTCACCTCACAGTGGCAGACGGTATCCGCCGGAACTGCTGGCGGACGCGCGCGTCGCCTTGATCAGCCTGCGGCGCTCCGAGGACGCCTATGTCGACGAGTTGTTTGCGGGCGCCGCCGCTCACGGCTCCCCGGTGCTGTCGGCAACCGTGGCTCGCGCCTATGTCGACCTCAATCGCGACCCGGAGGAACTGGACCCTGAGATGTTCGACGAGCGCCCGCCGCGGTCGCATCATGCTGGTTCGGCGCGCATTCAGGCGGGCCTCGGCGCCATTCCCCGCGTCAGCGGCGACGGCCAGACCATTTATCGGCGCAAGCTTTCGCTCCACGAAGCCGAGCGGCGCATGGTCGCCGTGCACCGCCCCTACCACGCCATGCTCGCCAATCTGGTGGCGGAGACCAAAGAGACGTTTGGCTGCACCGTGCTGGTGGATTGCCATTCCATGCCGTCGGGCGCGCGCGGCCAGCACTCCCCGGACATCGTGCTGGGCGATCGCTTCGGCGCTTCATGCCATCCCTCGGTGACGGCGCTGGCCGAGGCGACGCTCCGGCGCATGGGCTACAAGGTGGCCCGCAACACCCCGTTCGCAGGCGGGCACACCACGCAAACCTATGGCCGGCCCTTCTCCGGCGTGCATGCGCTGCAGATCGAAATCAACCGTGCGCTTTATGTCGACGAACGCACGCTTGAGCGCAGCAACGGCTACGGGCGCGTGCGCACAGACATGGGGCGATTAGCGGAAGCGTTGGCCGCGGCGGCGTTGCATAAGAGCTTGGCGTAGCAGCAACTTAACCGTGTAACGTGGCGGGTGCGTTAAGCGCGTTGCGGTAGCATGACGGCATGCAGCCGCACGAAGAATCACCCACCCAATGGCGCATGCTCGCCAAACACCTTGTAGGCGGAGCAATTGCCGTCGCGATTGGCGGCGCGCTCGCACTTGGCGCGGGACTCGGACGCGGCGCCGTCGACGCATTCGCCGAACATGGACTTGAGTTGTTTCCCAGCGTCGCGCGCCAGCGCGAATGGGAGATGTGCGTCGACGGCGTAGACCCGCAAGCGAAAGCCGTGGCCTGTTTGGCCCGCGCCCAGGACGAAGCCGAAAGCTCAGCCGACCGCGCAACGGCGTACCTCAATAGAGGCAATGCGCACATGGATCTCGATGATCCTTCAGCAGCGGTCAACGACTACATGCGAGCGCTGGAGCTGGACCAGTCCCACCCGAGCGCGAACGCTCGGTTAGCCATCGCCCTGTTGGCGCTTGGCGATACAGAACAGGCAGCCGTCTCGCTCGCGAGGGCGACGGCGCGCGCCCCTGAAAGCTACTTGGTGCTGAAGGTGCGCGGCATGTTGTTGTTTCACGAAGGGCGCTATGCCGACGCCGACGCCCAATTCGCCTGGATTGTGGAGAACCTCGCGCGCCTCGACGCTCAAATGCAAACCCAACGAGATCGAGACATCGAAGCAAACCGCCCCTTCACGCCGTTCAACGCAACTCTGCTTCATCCCCACACCGAAGCGAGTTTGCGACTCTGGCGCTCCATTTCGTTGCTCGCCGCCGGTGACGCACGCGGCGCAGCACGCCAATACCGGCGGGCAGCTCAGCACTGGACCCACGCGGATGAAGAGCTTCTTCACTGGTGCGCTCGCGGCGCATATCAGTCCGCGAACTCGGAGGCCACGCGCTTGCTGTGCAGCGGCGCGATGGAGTTCGTACCGAACGATCTCCGCTCCCGCATTCACCGCGGCATGGCTGCGCTACGCGGCAGTGATTTTCCGGCGGCGTTCGCCGACTTCGACGCTGTCGTACAACGAGCGCAAGCGCCTCTTGACTTGCGCGCAATCGACCTGGGCGAAGCAGAGTGGAATGAAGTCGAACACCTGATTTCGCACAACAGCAACCTGGCGCTGGCACTCCACGGGCGTGGTCTCGCCCGCCAGCGCTTGAACCAGATACAAGCGGGCGAAGCCGACATCGCGCAAGCGTCGCTACAATATCCGGAAGCCGCCGCTTACTTTCGAAATGCTGGGTTATCTCTTCCTTCATTGGCCGCAGAGCTAAGGGGTGCGCAAGAAGACTCCGAGCCATAGCATGCAACCACCAAGGCTCTTGCCCGGCGACCATGGCGTATCGCGCGACGCGCGCTGGGACGCCTGCCTCGCCGCAGTGACGTTCATGGTGGTGCTGGGGGCGAGCGCGGCGCTCGTGTTCATCGAGCAGTTCCCGGCGCAGGTGCAGATTGCGCTCGCGGTTGGGATCGGACTCCTGACCCTGTTCGCGCTCGCCAATCGCCGCGCTCGCCGCTCGTGCATGCGCGCGTTGCGCGCGATGGGCGATCGCTTTGGCGTCGCCGAGCCTGAACTGCTGATCAAGCCTTGGGTGCGCGACGGCGACACGCTTGAAGATCGAGCCGACGGACGCGTTTATCGTCTGGCCAATATCGATGCGCCGGAAACCGGCGAATTCGCCAGGTGCTTCCACGAGCGCCGCGCCGGCGAGCGCGCCAAGTGGGCGGCCGTCAACGCCATTCGCAGCGCCAGCCGCGTGTCGGTGCGGCGTACTCGCCGGCGCGACAGGTTTGGCCGTGTCGTCGCGTACGTCTTCGTCGACGGCGTCGATCTCGGGGAGTTGCTGATGGCGCAAGGCTTGGCGCGCGCCTGGCGTGGTTGGCGACCGGCCTGGTGCGGACCGAAGGGACCGCTGGCTCGGTTTGCCGCCGCGCGCGGCGAGCTATTTTCCTGCGGGGCGTGCTGCAATTGGCGCTAATGGCTACTCCGCCGCCATGCGCGACGACATATGCTGAGGTCCGCGGATCAATCTGCCAGGGTGTACGCCGAGATACGCGCCGTTGCGGAACGTGATCTGGCCGGACTTGATCGTCGCGACATAGCCCTCGGCCTTTTGCAGCAGACGCTTGCCGCCCGCCGGCAGATCGAAGGCAAGCCACGGCTTGCCCAGCTTCAGTGACTCGAGATCGATCACATTGATGTCAGCGAGATAGCCTGGCGCGATGACGCCACGATCATGCAATCCGTAGAGTGCGGCCGTGTCGCGCGACTGGCGCTTAACCGCGTGCTCAAGCGGAATGCGCACGCCGGCGCGATCGCGCACCCAGTGCTGCACCATGAAGGTGGGCGAGGCTGCGTCGCAGATGGTGCCGCAATGCGCGCCGCCGTCGGAAAGCGAGTTGACCGTGTCATCGGCGCGCTGCAGCGGTTCGAGAAAATTGAGATCGCCGTCGGCGTAGTTGAGCACCGGGAAGTAGATGAAGCCCCTGCCCTCATCCTGCATCAACAGGTCGTAGGCGTAGTCTGCGGGCGTCTTGCCGGCCGCCGCGGCGCGCGCGGCGATGCTCTCGGCTTGTGTCGGTTCGTAATTGAAGCGCTCGCCCATCTCATATTGCAGCGTCCAGCCGCCGGCGACGATCATCATCAGCCCGACGAGATCGCTTTGAGGAAAGACGCTGTCTTCCTCGATCATGCGGCTCTTGAAGGCCGGATGCTTCAGCCGCTTGAGTTGCTCGCTCCACGGCAGGCCCATGATCTCGGTCCAGGCCGGCTTGAAGCGGAAGGGATGCACCGTGCCTTGCCAAGCCATAACGATGCCGTTGCCGCGCAACGCGATCTGCGCGACGATGTTGGCGCCTTTTGCGTTTTGCGCGCGCATCTCGCTGATCTGCTCGGCAAGCGGCAGCTCCTTGGCGATCGATTGCAGCGCCGCAAACGTCACTGGCAAGCCGGTTTCGCGCGACAGCTCGCCCATCCATTCGAATTCGTTCCAGTCGCGTTTGAGGTCCGACGCCATCTCGAACACGCCGTGGCCGACGCGGCCCATGGCGCGGCCGATGCCGATGAGTTCTTCTTTCGTGGCCGTTGTGCCCGGCACCAGTTCGCCGTCGACCGACTTGTGCAGGATGGTGCGCGAGGTAGAGAAGCCCAGCGCCCCGGCGCGCAGACCCTCCTCCACGATCGCCGACATGCGTGCGATCTCATGTTCGGTCGGCGTGTCGTTGCGCGCGCCGCGCTCGTCCATCACATACGCGCGCACCGCGCCGTGCGGCACGTGCGTGCCGACGTCGACCGTGCGCGGCAATCGTTCCAGTTCGTCGAGATATTGCGGGAACGTCTCCCAATTCCAGCTCATGCCTTCGGCGAGCGCGGTGCCTGGAATGTCTTCGACGCCCTCCATCAGCCCGATCAGCCAGTCGTGTCGATCGGGCTTGGCCGGTGCAAAGCCGACGCCGCAATTGCCCATCACCACCGTCGTGACGCCATGCCAAGACGATGGCGCCATTTCCCGATCCCAGGTCGCTTGGCCGTCATAGTGAGTATGGATGTCGACCCAGCCAGGGGCGACGATTTTCCCTGCCGCGTCGATCTCCTGCTTGCCTGCCGCGAGGTCAGGTCCAACCGCGCTGATCAGGCCGCCGTCGATCGCGACATCGGCGACAAAGCGCGGCGCGCCTGAACCGTCCACGACCGTGCCGTTGCGGATAACCAGATCGTGCATGTCGCGGCTCCGAACTCAGCCCGGACACCAAGCTAGCGCACGCGCGCGCGGCGCCAAGCGCAAAAAAGCTTAGGCGGCGCTGGCGGTGGGGTTGCGCGGATCGAGCGGCAGGCCTTGCGCTTGGCGGCGCTTCAGCACCCGCAGCCAGCCGTGCAGCGCCTCGCAATCGAGCCCGTGCATCATCAGCCGGAAGCCCGCCTGCAAGGTCGAGAGCGGCACCAGCGGATGTCCGTTCTTGATAAAGGAGAGATGATAATCGGTGCCGAGGATTTTCCCGATGTATATCGCCACCGGTTCGTCCAATTGCAGCGAGTTCGACGCGCGAATGAAATCCGATCGCGGCAGCAGCAGGGCGTAGAGCGGCGTGTAAACCTCCACCGCGGTCTGCACATCGATGAAATTGAGCCATCC
The DNA here is from genome assembly GCA_019753175.1 of Hyphomonadaceae bacterium. GTDB lineage: Bacteria > Pseudomonadota > Alphaproteobacteria > Caulobacterales > Aquidulcibacteraceae > Vitreimonas. The sequence goes on along the minus strand of JAIELK010000024.1, from coordinate 9,077 downwards.
CTTCTTGGTTGGCGGGATGTCGAACGGCCCATCGGTGATCATCGAGAAGTCCGGCCGTTCCACCGGCATCAGGTCGCGCCCCTGCTCGCGCAGACTGGTGTTGAGCTGAATGATGAAGTTGAAGATGTTGAGGTCGTGCTGCAGGAAGACATTATCTTCCAAATCTTTGAGCGTGCGCGGGCGCAGCGGCACGGTCTCGATCGTCACTGGCCCGGCATTGGCCTTCATGAACGCCAGTAATTCCGTGCCGATGTGGAAGTGGCGCAGGATCAGGAAATTCGCATCGGGCGATCCAAAGCTGCGCAAACCCCAATGAATAGTCCGGTGCAACAGGCCATTGAGGTTGGGAAAGCGCGGCGAAATCCCGCGCAGGATCTTCACCAGCACGAACCACACGAACACGAACGGGCGGATGATGTTGAACATCCAGCGTCGCGACCACGAGGCTGACCCGCGCAATAAGGCCGCTTTTGCCTCGGGGTCGATCGGCAAGCTCTGATCAAGCGCGAGCGCCAGCCACGGATCAGGATCCTTCGGATCATACCGCGCCGGATCGAGCGACGTGAGCGTCACGCCACGATCTCCTCGATCTGCAGCGCATAGAGCCGCGCCGTCACCTGCGCGGTCTTGACGATGCGCCGCGCCACGGATTCGTCCGGCAGCACCATCGCCAGCATGGCCTTGAACTCTTCGATGTGTTCGGCGTCGTTTTCGCCGTGATACAGCAAGAAGCGCACCGCCTCGTCCGGCAACGCCAACGTCTCCTTGACCTTGCGGCCCCATTCCTGCGCCTTGATCGAGCCCAATCCTTCGATGATCCACATCGCGCCTAAAAGCCCGAACGGATTGGGTCCGCTCGCCTCATGGAACATCCATGCCGACAGCGCTTCCGATCCAATGTTCTTCTCCCCCGAGCGGATGAGGTTCACATCGCCGCCGGTTGCGACGTAATCGGCTTCAAGCAAGCGAAAGTCGCGATGCTCGGTGACGGCGTGACGCATCAGCGTCGAACGCAACTCCATGTGCGCTTCGTCGATGTTCGACGCCGCGCGCGACATCCATAACGCGCCATCCTTCACCTGCTGGCGCAATTGCACCAAGAACGCTTGGTAGTCCGCAAGTTCAAAACGCCCGCGCGTGAGCTTGCGGATCAACGGCGTCTGCTCGAGGCGGCCCTCGAACTCAGTGAACACCACCGTGAGTTTGCGCAGCACGTCGGCAACCGCTTCGCTCATACCGCCTCCAGCACCATGAAGCCGACCAGCGCGCGTCCGCTTTCGGGCACCACGCAAAGCAGTTTTTCGCCGCTCTTGATGCGCCCGCTTTGCACCAAACCCTCCAGCATCAGCCAGATCGAGGCCGAGCCGACATTACCCTTCTCGCGCAGCACCGAAAACCACTTCGCTTCCGGCACCATGCCGGCGGTGTCCTCAAGCAGCGACACGATTTCGGCGCGCAACGACTTTGCCGAGTAATGCACCAGGCAATGATCGATTTCGGACGGCACGATGCGGCCTTCGTCGACCTTCTGCAGGTAGACGCCGATCCAGGCGCGGATAACGCGTTTCAGCAATTCGAAGTCCTGCAGCAACGCGATGGCGCCCGCGTGATGCGCGGCCCGCGGGCCGACATGCGCCCAGCTCGTCATCATGTCGGCGCGGGTTTCGATCGCCGCACCCGCCCACATGCATGGATCGAAGCGGTTGGCGAGCGATACGATGTCGATGAAGTCGATTTTCAGCGCGCCCGGGCGCGGTTTGTCCTCGATCGCGATGGCGCCGGCGCCGTCCGACAGGGTAAACCGCAGGAAATCGGCTTCAGGCCGCAAGCGTCCCTTCTCGTCCACCAGCGTCGTGCCCTCATAGAAGGATGGTCTAAAGAAACGCGACGAGAACTCGCCAGCGCACGCGGCGGCGACGCGATGCTCGCCGGTGCGTACGCTGTTCCACGCGGCTTTCGCCGCCATCAGCGACGAACCGCACACCGACTGAAAGCTCGCGATCTCCAAGGGCGGCGCGCGAAGCTCGGCGTGCACAGCGGCGGCGTGTCCTGGAACGAAATAGTCGCCCTGCGTGGTCGCGGCCGCGAGCATACCGAGATCGCCAACGCCGAGCCCAGCTCGTTCGAGCGCTTGGCTCAGCGCCAGCGCGCACATCTGTGCGTTGGTGTGGGAGACACCACCGTCCGGGGCCATTGAATAGTGCCGGCTTTCGACGCCGTTCCAGCGCAGCGCCTTCTTGCCGAACAGAGAATCCCGGCCGGCGATGCGGCCCAGATGATCCTCGATACGGTCATTCGTTACGGGCGCGCCTGGTAGAAATGCCCCAACGCCCGTGATGTACGCCTGCGCCAAACGCTGCATGCCTACGGCTTACACCAGTTCGCAGGGCCGAACTGCGGCAAGAAAAAGCCGCGGGGCTTGGGGCCCCGCGGCGAAGGTCATTAGGGAGGAAACGCCCGATAGGGCGGGTGCGGCGTCGCGAAACGCCGCAACGATTGAAATTTAGTTTGCAGCGCAGCATTAGGCAAGGTGAATCTGCCGTCAGGTTTGTGAATGTGTCGCTACACTGTTGTATTATTGAGATATTTCCTGCGCCCCATGTAATATTGCGTATGCTCACATCCCGGCCGGCATGGCTGCGGAACGGGTTTTCTGAGCGTGTGCGGTTGTGCACACGCACGCGTGCAGGCATTACCCAGCCGCCCCTCCTCCCTCGGACGTTTTCCACATGGCCCAGCGCCTCCGCAACTTGGCGATCATCGCCCACGTCGACCACGGCAAGACCACTCTTGTCGATCAAATGCTGGCCCAAGGCGGCGCGTTTCGCGCCAACGAGGCGCGCCAGGAGCGCGCCATGGATTCCAACGACCAGGAGCGCGAGCGCGGCATCACCATCCTCGCCAAGTGCACCTCCATCGTCTGGACCAAGGACGGCGAGGAATACCGGCTCAATATCGTCGACACGCCCGGCCACGCCGATTTCGGCGGCGAGGTCGAACGCATTTTGGGCATGGTCGATGGCTGCGTGTTGCTGGTTGACGCGTCCGAAGGCGTGATGCCGCAAACCAAGTTCGTGCTCTCGAAGGCGCTCGCGCGCGGCCTTCGGCCGATGGTTGTGCTCAACAAGGTCGATCGTCCCAGCGCCGAACCTGACAAGGCGCTCAACGAAATCTTCGAACTCTTTCTCGCGCTTGGCGCCAGCGACGAACAGGCGGATTTCCCGATCTTGTACGCCTCCGGCAAAGAAGGCTGGGCCAAGACCGACTTGGGCCACGAGAGCAAAGACCTCACACCCCTGTTCGAACTGATCGTCCGCCACGTGCCCGACCCAAAACCGATCGCGCACAAGGACGAGCCGTTCGCACTGATCGTCACGATGCTCGACTCGGATTCCTTCCTGGGTCGCGTGTTGACCGGGCGCGTCGAAGCCGGACGCGTGCGGGTGGGCGACACCGTGAAGTCGCTGACGCGCGACGGGAAGGAGATCGAGCGCGGTCGCCTCACCAAACTGCTCTCGTTTCGCGGATTGAAGCGGGTGCCGGTCGAAAGCGCCGAAGCCGGCGACATCATCGCCATCGCCGGCCTAGTCGAAACCACTGTCGCCGACACCATCGGCGCCATCGATCTTGCCGCGCCGCTGCCGGCGCCGCCGATCGACCCGCCGACGCTGGCCATCACCATCTCGATCAACGATAGCCCGCTCGCCGGCCGCGCCGGCGACAAGGTGCAGAGCCGCGTCATCCGCGCGCGTTTGCTGGCGGAGTCGGAGTCGAACGTCGCCATCCGCGTCACCGAAACCGAAAACAAGGACGCGTTTGAAGTCGCCGGCCGCGGCGAATTGCAATTGGGCGTGCTGGTCGAGACAATGCGCCGCGAAGGCTTCGAAGTGTCGATCTCGCGTCCGAAAGTGCTGACCCGCCACGAAAACGGCCAGACGCTGGAACCCATCGAGGAAGTCGTCATTGACGTCGATGACGAGTACACCGGCGTCGTCATCGAGAAGATGAGCATCCGCAAGGCTGAGCTGCAGGACATGCGCCCGTCCGGCGGCGGCAAAACGCGGCTGGTTATGCACGCGCCTGCACGCGGCATGGTCGGCTATCATGGCGAGTTTCTCACCGACACGCGGGGTTCGGGCGTCATGAACCGCCTGTTCCATTCTTGGGCCCCCTGGAAGGGCGACATTCCGGGACGCCGCAACGGCGCGCTGATCTCAAACGACAACGGCCAGTCGACCGCCTATGCGTTGTGGAATTTGGAAGAGCGCGGCCAGATGTTCATCGCCGATGGCGAAGACGTCTATGCAGGGATGATCATCGGCGAAAACAGCCGCGGCGAAGATCTCGACGTCAATCCGCTGAAGGGCAAGAAGCTCACCAATGTGCGCGCCTCGGGCAAGGATGAAACCATCCGTCTGACACCGCCGCGTCGCATGACGCTCGAACAAGCAATGGCGTGGATTCAAGACGATGAACTGGTCGAGGTCACACCCGCCGCGATCCGCATCCGCAAACAATATCTCGATCCGAACGAGCGCAAACGCGCCGCGAAAGCGCGCGAGATCGCTTAGTCCGCGCGACGATGCGTGAAGCGAAACGGGGGGACTTCACCTATCCCCTGGGACGGCGCGAAGCGACGGGCCCGGGGGCCCATAAACACGAAGGCTGCGCTTATGGACCCCGGAATTCGCCTTCGGCAAATCCGGCGATGGGTGGTCGCAAGGAATCACTCTTCCGCAAACACGTTGAGCGCCGGCGCCATGTCAGGCTGCGCGAGTTCATCGTGCAGGTGCACGCTCCGCAACATCGTCGCCGCGACTTGCGCCAAGGTCGCGCAAGTCTCCATCGTGTGGCTCGCGGTTCCGACAATATCGGGTCCGCGCGCGGCGATGAAGATCGCATCCGAGCCCTCATGGCGTAACCCCGGGACGATAATGCGCCGCCAGCGGCCGCTGCCATGGCCGGTCCAGCGGTTGTCTTCGGCAGCGCCGCGACCGTGATCACTGGTGACGATCATCGTGGTGCGTCCAGCAGTGCGTGGATTGGTCTGATAGGCGTCCCACACCTCGCGTAGGAACGTATCCGCTTCGCTTGCAGCCGCAAGATAGGCCTCATATTGGCCTTCGTGCGCGCGATTGTCGGTATCGCCCAGCGCCAGGTAGAGCACGCGCGGCGGGTCGTTGAGCACGGAACGCGTTGCTTCGATCACCTGCGGATCGTGCGGAGCGTCTGGGTCCGGCGGAACGACAACCGAAATGGCGCTGCGCTTGACGTTAAGGATCGCGCCCATCACGTCCCACTCGGCGAACACTCCAACCGACAGCCCGTGCCGCTGCAGACGCTCCAGCACTGTGATGTCGTCGTTTGGCACGGCAGCGTTGTAGCGCACGCGCGGGTTGGGCCTCCCCGCGAGCATTTCGGCGTAGCCCGGATAGGAGAACCAATAATCATTGCTAACGCGCGCACACGATCCCTGATCGCGGTTACCGATAAGAACGCCTGCTTGCTCAAACGAACGCAAGAACGGCGTCAAAGCGGCGGCGCGGTCCGCAACATCCACATAGCGCGCGCGATAGCGATCGTCGGCGACCAGATCGGGGTCGGCGCCGCGGAACAGCTCCTCCCAACGGAAACCGTCTATGGTGACGAGGATTAAGTATCGCGGTTCGCGCTCAGCGACGTCGGCGCGAACGGGCGCCGCCCATGCCAGCATGACGACCAACAATGCGATGCATGCGCGCATGAGAAGCCTCCCCTCTCGCGCTTACACGGCATGAGCGGCAACCGCAACGCCGGCGAACCGCGGCGCGTAAAGCATAATCTGGCTGGGGGCGCGATTGAGCGTGCCATTTCGGTGCAAATTGCGCCTCTGCCACCGTCTCGGCGCTTGAAAGCGGCCGTCTCTGTAGCGTTTCGCACGCACGGCGCGTGGCACGCGACGTGCTCTTCCCCTTTCGCAACATGAGGCGGGCCCACGGGGGAGCCGCCGCGAACAAGGGCGCTTCACATGGCTAACGCCACTGATCTCCATGTCGGCAAGCGGCTTCGCCGTCGCCGCCGGCTCCTGGGCCTCACCCAGCAACAATTGGCCGAGTCCATTGGCATCCGCTTCCAGCAAATTCAGAAATACGAATGCGGCGCAAATCGCGTCACCGCCAGTCGTCTCTACGAACTCGCGGTCGCGCTCAACGTGCCGGTCAACTATTTCTTTGAGGGCCTGCAGCAGACGATGACGCCTGCCGCGCCCGGCGCGCCGGCCAACGATCGCGATCTGATCGCCGCCGACGTGCTCAGCCAGAAGGAAACGCTGGAGCTGATCCGTGCTTATTACAAGCTCGGTGAGCGCCCGCGCCGCCGCCTGTTGGACCTCGCCAAGGCGCTGCAAGACGAATCCACCGACGCGGCGTAATCCCACGCAACGTACGTGGTCGGTGCTTGGGGGAAGGAAACGGGCTCGCCTGCGATGGCGGGCCCGTTTTCATGTGTGCTCAGTATGGACACGTCTCCGCCCACTCCATGCCATCGGTGCGAAGTTGCGCGAGCGTTTGCACCTGGCCATTCAGGCTGACCGTGACATTGTAGAACGACTCCGAATTGGCGATCGGCGCAGAGCGATCATAAACGGAGATCTGGAACGGTGCGCCTGTTCGTGGCGTCACCTGATACGCTTTGCTGAACTCGCCAACGCCCAGCTGCGAACAGCCGATCATGGCGACGTCGGCGCCGCGTTGGCGCAGTGCGCCGGCGGCGTCGTAGGGAATCAACGCCCCGGTCGCTTGCCAGGAGAACATCACGGTGCGCGCGGCGCGATCACTCTGCACGCTGATGTCTGCGCCCAGCCGATTGCCGGAAGGCGGTGTTCCCGCCGCGGATGCGAGGATCGCCTCTGCCAAGGGGCCCGCGGCAACGATCAGCTGCCATCGCTGCCTGCACTCATCCGGCGCCCACTGCCGCGCCTGCGGATTCTGCGCCGTCAGCTCCGATACGCAGCCCGCGATGTAAGCGGCTTCGCCGCCGCCGGCATTCTGCGCCGCCGCCTCGCCAGTCGCACCCGAAGGCGGACTGCAGGCCGCCGCGATCGCCGCCAGCGCAGCCAAAGTTAAGTGGCGCATGTGACCCCTCCCCGAGACCTGGACGCGGGACACTGCGCTCATGGCTTTGGGAACAAAAGTAACATCTCCCCCGCCGCCGACGCGCTATAGATGGCCAATGCCTGCTCACGACCTGCCCCGTCTGCTCGCCTTCGCCGACACGCTGGCCGACGCCGCACGCGCGGCGATCCTGCCCTACTTCCGCGCCGACCATAACGTGAACCACAAAGGCGGCGCGCGCTTCGATCCGGTCACCGACGCCGACGAGGCTGCCGAGCGCGCGATGCGCGCGCTGATCGAGCGCGAGCATCCCGATCACTCGGTGTTGGGCGAAGAGTTCGGCGGCGTGCTGGCGAGCGAAGGTTATCAGTGGATCATCGACCCGATCGACGGCACCCGCGCCTTCATCGCCGGGCTGCCGACCTGGGGCGTGCTGATCGGGCTTTATCACGATGGCCGCCCGCTCATCGGGGTGATGGATCAGCCTTATCTCGACGAGCGCTATCGCGGCTGGATGAACGGCGACGATGTCGGCGCAACCTGTACAAGCCGCGGCGAAACCCGCCCGCTGCGCACCCGCGCGTGCGCAGCCTTGAGCGACGCCGTCCTCTCGACCACCGATCCGTACCTATTTCATGGCGAGGAAGCGCTGGCCTTTTCGCGCGTGCGTGAGCGCGCGAAGCTCACGCGCTACGGCTACGATTGCTACGCCTATTGCATGCTGGCGGCGGGCCACATCGATTGCGTGATCGAGAGCGGGCTGAAACCGTTCGACATCGCCGCGCTGATCCCGATCCTCACCGGCGCCGGCGGCGGCGTGTGCGCATGGGACGGCGGCGACGCCAGCGCCGGCGGGCGCGTACTGGCGTGGGGGGACGCAAGGGTAAGGGATGCGGTGGCGACAGTGTTGGCGTGAGGTCTGCCGCTGGCCCGATCCGGACTCTCGCTTTCGTTGAGGTTGAGCTAGAGTTGGGGGATGCGGGGGCGACTATGAAACCTGGTATGCGCGTAGCTGCAACATTGATGTTGTTGCTTTTGTTATCGCCGGTCCTGTTGGCCTTGAGCAGAAACGGGGTGCTTGTTTTTCCTCTGTGGTGGGCCGTTGCTTACTTCGTTTTCCGCGCGTGCTTTCCACAGAGCAAACAAGCTTCCGTGCCTGCACTGGCAGTCTTAGGTGGCAGTCTGGCTTACGTGGCTGCGCTCAGCCTGTTTTGGTCAGGCGCTATGATGGGGTTGAACCTACACGCTGCCGCGCTCCTGATCGGTATGCTATGGCTCTTCTTTACGCAGTCCAGAATCGCCGCGTTCGCGCTGATCGTGCTGCAAGTCGTAGTGTCGGTCACTGGGGCGCAATTGCTTCTCCAGTTCGACTTTGCGGGAGCGTTCGCGAACAGAAGCTCCGCCATCGGGACCCCAGGTGCGCTATTGGCGTCTGTTTTCTCTCACGTCTTCGCGATTGTTTTTCTCACCATATTTATTCTGCGACGGCCTCAGGCCGACGCGCGTGTCGTCGCGCCCGTTTGATGTCCGTTCCCGGCGAAGAGCGGAACCGTGGACAACGGTGCGCATACCCTCTCCCCCGCGAGGGGGAGAGGGTAGGGTGAGGGGGCGGCGTGAGTGTTGTACAAGTGACGCTCGGCCCACAGAGCGAACGCTCCCCTCCCCTTCGAGGGGAGGGGGTAGGGGTGGGGTGAGGCTCAACGTCAAGCACCGAGCGTGCGGCGCGATCCGTGCTTCTCGCTCACGGACGATGCTCGTTCAGATGTTTGTGCTGTTGAGGCCAACGCCGCCGCGTCACCCCGCCCCCTGCCCCCTCCCCTCAAGGGGAGGGGGTGGGTTTGTACAACAGGTTTCGCCGCCGTTTCTCGCGTCGTTTCAACGCTCGCGCCGCCATCAATCCCACACCTCAAAAGCCGTCGTATGATGTTCGCATCTCCAGCACGGGAGGCTCCGGGATCCAAAGCCGAAAGCGCAGGAGATGCGGTT
>JAIELK010000009.1 GCA_019753175.1 Hyphomonadaceae bacterium | reverse complement strand
CGCGCCGGCGGAGCCGCCCGCGCCTCCTCCGCCGCCGCCAGCTGAGCCGCTACCGGCGCCACCGCCGCCGCCAGTCGAGCCGACGCCATCGCCGTCGCCGTCCGCGCCGGTGGCGACGATCGAGCTTGGCTGCGTCGACGCCGAAGTCGACGATCAAAAGTGCGCGGCGTTCTTAAGCGAAGTCGAGCGCACGACGCGCGTGCGCTTAGCCGACATTCGCGACACGACCGACAAAGTGGTCACCAAGCGGCTGCCGCCAGCGCCCGCAGGCGCGATGACGATCGCGCAAGTGCAGCAAGGGCTGGCGGCGCTCGGCTTCTTCCCAGGCGGCAAGGTCGACGGCATCTGCGGTTATCGCACGCTGTCGGCGATCCGCTTGTTCCAGGAATATCTGCGCACGATGGAGCGACAAGACATTGTGCCGGACGGCAAGTTCGGTCCGCGCACCGGCGCGCATCTGCAGCGTTGGCTGAGTTCGGGTCAGCGACCGGACTGGCGACAGATACCAGGCGAGTACGATGCGTGGCTCGGCCTGCTGGAGCGCGTGAAACAGAACTACGTCGCCGAGCCTGGGCCGCTGACGCAGAAGGTCAATGCCTTCACCGGCGCGAGCGACACGCTGAAGCCCGCCGATTGGGACGTCACCGGACCCGGCAACATTCATCTCATCGGCGTGCGCCGCACGCAGTTCAGCAACAAGTTCGACGACATCTTCGTGCTGCTGATGAAAGGGCTAGTGTTCAAGTTCCAGGGTTCGACCGAACCCGGCGCGAGCAGCCATCCCGAAGGCCCGCCTTATCTCGTGCCCGGTCAGCACAAATACCATTTCGGCTGGCACCAACGCTCGTATCTCGCTTTGCGTCCGCTTGGACCGGGCGTGCTGGTGATCCGCGCCGGCGCCGATCGCCAACTCACCGAGGCCGATCTCGGCAAGGAGCTGCAACCCAACGCCACTATCAATGTGCATTGGGGCGGACGCGGCATGGCCGGCGACGTCAACAATTGGTCCGAAGGCTGTCAGGTGATCAACGGCTCAGTCTATCTCAATCCGGCCGGCGAGATCGTGAGCTGTCAGACCTTCGCGGCGGTGCGCTCAAGCGAGCCGCAGACGGCGGGCTCGGGCAAGACGCGCGGCGCCTACAACGTGCTGCTGGATCTGGTCACCGCGCTATCGGGCGACATGCCGAGCAACACCGTTCGCTACACGCTCTTGAAGGAGCCCGACCTCGCGCTCGCGCCGGACTTGGAGCAGGCGCTCAACGCGGCGCGGGCGCAGGTGCAAGACATGGCGACGTAGCTGGGCGGGGATTGGAGGGCCGAAGGCCCCCGGTCCAGAGCGTCGCAGCCAAAACAACCATCCAATAGCGCGGAACCGCCTGCGGCCCCCAGTATTGCAGGCGCAGCCCGTTTCCGCTATCAGCCCCGCTTCAATTCCTCCAGGACCCGCGCCATGAAAGCCGAAGGCCACCCCGACTACCACTTTATCACGGTCCAAATGACCGACGGCACGACGTTCAAGACGCGCTCGACCTATGGCGAGGACGGCGCAACGCTGGCGCTGGAAATCGACCCCAAGTCGCACCCGGCCTGGACCGGCGGCAACCAGACGCTGCTCGACCGCGGCGGCCGCGTCTCGCGCTTCAACGACAAGTTCGGCGGCTTCATGAAGAAGAAGTAGGCGCGCGCTTGAACGCTTGTTCCAAGAGCGCCTGCTGATCGGAGACCGGATTGGCGCCGGGCTCGTCACCGCCTTCATACATGGTTTCGTCGAGCCGCTTGACGCGCTCATAGATGGCCGCGCCGCGCTCAATCAGCCCCTGCAGCGTCTCCGGCAATTCCTCGCTTGCGGCAAACGACTGGCCGTGCGGCGCGTCGCGCGCAATCAGCCGGTACTTATCGCTCGAAGCCTCATCCAAGGCGATCTCGCCATCGCGGACGGCGCGCTGCACCAAGAGCCAGGACGCCACCTGCATCAGTTTCGTGGTTAAGCGCATGCTCTCGCCCGCATAGGCCAAAGCGGCGGCGCGCGACAGACGCTTGGATGCCGCCCGGCCCGGGCCATCGAGATAGGCGGCGGTCTCTTCGACCAGCCCCATTCCCTCCTTGAAGGTGCGCTCGAACATCTCCGAACGCGCGAATTCCGCGGCGCGCTTGGCGTCCATGCGTCGTCTTGGAGGCGAAGATTGGTTCGTATCGGTCATAGCCTGACCGATGTCGCAAGGGGCGGGCCGGATGACGCCATCGTCAGGACGGCCGCCCGCCGAACACGGAATCCGCCGCCTCGCGTTGGGCGTGCTTCTTGGAGATGAACTGCTCGCAGAGCGCGATCTCGCGGCGCAAACGCTCGATGCGCGCCTCTAGCTCGCCCACGGATGCTAACTCGAGTTCGGCCTCCAGCGTTGCCGGCTTTTTGACTGGCGGCGCGAACGGATCGTCGTCGATCATAGTTTGACCTCCACAGTGCATTGTAGCTCTACAATAGACAGAGATTAAGGGAGAGGCGGCGTGCTCAAAACCCAAACAATGCGGAAGATCGATCATGCGCCGGATCGTCCGCTCAGATTGGTGGAGGGGCCGACGCCGACACCGGGACCGCAGGAGCTGCTGATCCGCGTCGCGGCGGCCGGCATCAACCGGCCCGACGTGATGCAGCGGTCCGGCCTCTACCCGCCGCCGCCCGGCGCGCCGACCACGCTGGGCCTCGAAGTCGCCGGGGAAGTGGTTGAAACCGGCGCGGGCGTCACCCGCTGGCACGTCGGCGACAAGGTGACCGCGCTGCTCGCCGGCGGCGGTTACGCCGAATACGCCGTGGCGCATGAGGGTTCGGCGCTGCCGATCCCGTACAGCGCCTCGCTGATCGAGGCGGCGGCGCTGCCCGAGACGGTGTTCACTGTGTGGGCGAATGTATTCGAAGCCGGGGCGCTGAAACGCGGCGAAACGCTGCTTGTGCACGGAGGCGCGTCCGGGATCGGCACCACAGCGATTCAAATGGCCAAGGCGCATGGCGCCCGCGTTATCGCGACGGCGGGATCTGACGAGAAGTGCGCGCTCTGCCGCAAACTCGGCGCCGATGCCGCCATCAATTATCGTACAGCAGATTTTGAGTCCGCCGTCCGCGACCTCGGCGGCGCCGATGTCGTGCTCGACATGGTCGGCGGCCCGTACCTGCAGAAGAATTTGAATGTCCTGAACGACCTCGGCCGCTGCGTGATGATCGCCTTCCTGCAAGGACCGCACAGCGAAGTGAACCTGATGCGGCTGATGCTGAAGCGGCTGACGCTCACCGGCTCGACGCTGCGCTCGCGCGCCATCGAGGAGAAGGCGCGCATCGCGCGCGAGGTCGAACGCGTGGTCTGGCCCTGGATCGCATCGGGCCAAGTCAAACCCGTGATCGATTCCACCTTCCCGCTCGCCGAGGCCGAAGCCGCGCACGCGCGGCTGCAATCAGGCGAGCACGCCGGAAAGATCGTGCTAACCGTCGATTGAGACGAAAAAACGCCGCCCACGAGGGGCGGCGTTTCGTGAGATCAAGGCGTAGGTGTCGCAGCAGGTTCGTTCACGCCGACGCAGCCGCGCGCAGTCTGCGCCTGTCGCACCATGTCCGCTCGATTCTGCAATGCGGCCTCTGCTTCAGACCGAGCCATCGCGTTTCCGATGCCGTAATCGCCCAGGAACCCAGCTACGGAGCGCCAGTCGGTTTGCGCAGTATTGATAATTTGAGTGCGCGTCGCCTCCACGCGCTCGGCCTCAATCGCAAGCTGACGGCAATCCATCAAGCTCGCCTCGGTGGAAGTGAGAGGCGTCGCAATCGGGTAGCGTTTTGTCGCGCAGCCTGCTGTCGCAAATGCGAGCACAACGCATACTACGGAAAAACTAAATCTCATGCCTGCCTCCCCTGTGAGGAAAGCGGCTTACCGTAAAGGTTGTAGCTCTGCAACCACGTCCTCCTCGTCCACGGACCGACGCTTTGGAACGCTCTCGGTGCACTTCGGCCTTGGGACCCTCTCTCGGCTCAGGTCCGATTTGGCGCCCTCCGCTTTCGGCGGCGGGTTCGGTGAAGATTCTCGCGGCTTTTTAATACTCGGCCAACCATAGGCCGCACGCCAAAGGTCCCCGTCGCGCCGTTGGTGTGCGTCAAGGCGGGGAGCCGCTCGAGACGTGTCATAATTCCCCTGTCGCGAACGCGCGATTGAACCGCGGTGTCGTAGGCGTATCACAGCGCTGAGGCGCCGCCGCAACGGCCGCGTCCATCCCAGGGGACACTCATGCGCAAATTGCTCGCGACAATAGCGCTTGCAGCTCTGATGGCGGGCGCCGCCACCAGTGCACAGGCACAAGACGGCTGGTACGGCCGCGTCGACGCCGGTTACGGCTTCGACGGCGAACTCGAAGTGGAAGACTATTACATCGAGGAAGAGATCTCGCCCCAGCAACACAACAGCAGCACCAGCTTCGGACTCGAAAACGGCTGGATGGGCGATGTCGGCCTCGGATACGGCTGGGGCAATGGCTTCCGCGCTGAAGCGGAACTCGCCTACCGGAGCAACGACGTCGAGGACGTCGACGAGGAGGTCACGGCCACCTCGGCGCTGCTCAACCTGCTCTATGATTTCAACCGCGAAGGCAAGGTGCGCCCCTATGTCGGCGCTGGCGTCGGCTATGCCCAGGTTGAAGCTGGCGATGAAGACGAAAGCAATTGGGCGTGGCAGGGCCTGGCCGGTCTTGGCTTTCCCATCAATTCGCAACTGACCTTCGACCTCGGCTATCGCTACTTCACGGTGCCCGAACTCGAAGTCGATGGCGGCTTCCGTACCGTCGACGCAGAGTACACGCACCAAGCCGTAACCGTGGGCTTGCGGTACCAGTTCGCGGCGCCCCCGGCGCCGCCGCCGCCTCCGCCGCCGCAACAACCAGTGTCCCCGCCGCCGCCGCCACCGCCGGTCGCGTGCCCGACGTCTGAGTTCGTCGTGTACTTCGAGTGGGATCGCTCGAACCTCAACCAGGCGGCGATGGACACCATCGACCAAGCCGTGACGCGCGCGCGTCAGTGCAACATCAGCTCGGTCACGATCGTCGGCCACACCGACACGTCGGGCTCGACGGCTTACAACCAGGGCCTCTCGGAACGCCGCGCCAGCGTCGTCCGCGATGCGCTCGTAGCGCGCGGCATGTCGGCTCAAGGCATGACCACGCAAGCGCGCGGCGAAACCGATCTGGCGCGTGCGACCCGCGACGGCGTGCGCGAGCCGCTGAACCGCCGCACCGCGGTGACGATCCTGTTCCGCTAGAGTCTGGGCGGATGCATTGACTTTGGAGGCCCGGCGGCAATGCCGGGCCTCTTCTTTTTCCGGGCTGCTACTCTTCCCTCAAGAACGCCGCTTAGCTATACCCGCGCCAACTGACTGGCGCGCCTGGTCAGCCCGTTGCTCCCGATGGCCCCCGCCTGGCGACGACGCCAGGCGCTTTGCTTTTCTGGAGGCGCCCGCGATGACCGCAAATGTGTTGATGCCCAAGGCCACGGCGGTGTGGCTGATCGAAAACACGTCCCTCGCGTTCAAACAGATCGCCGACTTCTGTGGTCTGCACCCGCTTGAAGTTCAGGGCATTGCCAATGAGGACGTCGCCAAAGGCATCCGCGGCGTCGATCCGATCGCGGGCGGATTTCTTTCGCGGGAAGAGATCGCGCGCGGTGAAGCAGACGAGACCCACACGCTGAAACCGCTGGAGCAGAAGCGCATCGACCTGCCACAGGTGAAGAAGCGCGGCGCGCGCTACACCCCGATTGCGCGCCGCCAAGATCGCCCCGACGCAATCCAATGGTTCCTGAAGAACCACCCGGAAGTGCCCGACTCCAAGATCGTGAAGCTGATCGGCACCACTAAGGCCACGATCGAACAGGTTCGCAATCGCACCCACTGGAATTCCAGCCAGATTAAGCCGGTGGATCCGGTGACGATCGGCTTGTGTTCACAGATTGAACTTGACGCGGTTGTTTCGGAAGCCGCCGTGGCGCGCGCGCGTGCCGAAGCGCGGGCTGCCAAAGCCGAAGCGAAGACGTTGCGCGCCGCGCAAGAAACGGCGCCGCCAGAAACATACGAGCGCGAGGAAAGCTAAGCGGTCACCGCGCGACGGGACCCGCCGCGCGATCGCTCAGCTGACCGGCGCCGGCGCCTCAATGGTGCTGGGAAAGCGCCTGTCGGATGGTCTCGATTTCTTCCTTGAGCCTGAGCTTCTGCTTCTTCATCGCGCTGAGCCTGGTGGTATCCACCGAAGGACTCTTGGATTCGTTTTCGATAATGAGGTCCAAGTCCCGATGACGCGCGTCGAGTTCGCGCAGCCGCTGCTCAATAGCCATTGAAGGCGCCTCCTTAGAAGCTAGGCGGGGAGAGAATGGCGCCAAAATGACCTGTTGTCTCCTCACATCATCAATTCAGTTTTCACTTTGTTATCCACAGCCACAGGCGGCCATGCAGGAGGCAAAAGCGCCCGCTCCCCAGGGCGGCTTTACAGTGGCGGCGACGCATGGCTTAGCTTGCGACTGCGGCGGGGCGCGGCGACCGCCTGGCGGATCGGTCGTATGGGCGGCGACGAGTTCGATTTCGACATCAGCGATACGCCCGAAAAGCGCGCGCTCAAGGCGCGCCTAATTGAGCTGCGCGAGGAACACCGGGCGCTCGACGGCGCCATCCAGGCCATGGGCCAGCAGGCGTTTGGGGACGCGCTGCAGCTTGCGCGGTTGAAAAAGCGGAAATTGGTGTTGAGGGACCAAATCCAATGGATCGAAGACAGGCTGACGCCCGACATCATCGCCTGACGGCGTGGGGCGCCGCGGTGGCGGCGCTGGCCGCGGCGCTGCCGAGCACGGCCTTTGCCGAACGGCTCCCCGAGGAAAAGGGCGTGCTGTCCTTGGCGGTGGAGAACGACAGCCTCTCCTCGGGCGACGACGACAATTACACCTCGGGGATCAAGCTCGCCTACGTATCGCCAAGCGCGGGCGTACCCGACTGGCTGGAAGGCGCAGGCAGCTTCACCCGCCCGATTTCCGGGTCGAGCCCCGACTTCTGGGGCATCGCCGTCGGGCACTCGATCTTCACGCCGGAAGACATCGCCGCCGTGCCCGCGCCCGCCGATCAGCATCCCTACGCCGGTTGGCTCTATCTTCAGCTCTTGGTTGGTGTGGAGGAAGACCGCGAGGGCGGGCGACGACCGCGCTTTCTCGATACCTACGAGCTTGAACTGGGCATTGTCGGCCCCTCGGCGCTCGGCGAAGAAGCCCAGCGCGGCATCCACCAATTGCTGAATGCGCCCGACCCGCAGGGCTGGGACAGCCAGCTGCACGATGAAGTCGCATTCGCCGTCTCCTACGATAGGCGCTGGCGCGCCGCCCGGCTGTTCGGCGATTTCCTCGGCGGGCTGGAGGCGGACCTCACGCCCAACGCCGGCGTCACGCTCGGCACGTTGCGAACCGAAGCGCGCGCCGGCGCTATCGCGCGCATCGGGCAGCGCATTGACAACGACTACGGCCCGCCGCGCGTGCGCCCATCGCTCTCGGGCGTCGAGCACTTCAATGGCGGTCCGCTCTCTTGGTCCGTGTTTGCCGGCGTGCAAGGACGCGCAGTGGCCCGCAACCTGTTCCTGGACGGCAACACCTTCGAGGACAGCGCTTCGGTCGAGCGCAATCCGTTTGTCGCCGACTATCAGGCCGGCTTCGCCATCAGTGCTGGCGATTGGCGCCTCGCCTACACCTATGTGTGGCGGACCGA
The DNA here is from genome assembly GCA_019753175.1 of Hyphomonadaceae bacterium. Taxonomy (GTDB): domain Bacteria; phylum Pseudomonadota; class Alphaproteobacteria; order Caulobacterales; family Aquidulcibacteraceae; genus Vitreimonas. The sequence continues at coordinate 42,547 of JAIELK010000009.1, read as the reverse complement.
AGAGTTCGAGACACAGCCCAGTGGCCAAGACTTCGGCGCACTAGCGCTCAGCTGGCGACTCTGAGCGCCACCCCAGCAGATAGGGGCGCCGCCCTTCCGGATTGCGAAACGTCCTAGCGCGGCTTCGGCGCGGGGCGCGGCAGCAAGCCTTCGCGCTGCGCGCGCTTGCGGGCCAGCTTGCGGGCGCGGCGCACGGCTTCGGCCGCTTCACGTGCGCGCTTCTCGGACGGTTTTTCGTAGTGATTGCGGCGCTTCATTTCGCGGAAAGTGCCTTCCCGCTGCATCTTCTTTTTGAGCGCCTTCAACGCCTGGTCGACGTTGTTATCGCGAACGAAAATCTGTACCAGGACCCTTCTCCCAAAGCTTAGGTCGATCGCGCGTCCGAGCAGAGCGCCATTGGCGCCCGCGCGATCCGCTATCCAAGAAGGCGTGGCCCATAGCAAAAGGCCGCGGCTCTGTCCATGCTGGATGGGTCGACGCCGCCATCATGCACGCCTACCTTGGGGTCCATGAGCGAAGCGCCCTCCACCCGTTTCCGCGCCCGCCTCTTGGACGCTTTCACGCCGCAAGCAGCCGAGAAGGGCTGGACCAATGCCGCCTTCCGCGCCGCCATCGCCGACGCAGGTCTGACCGAGGGCGAAGCTCAGCTCGCCTGCCCCAAGGGCGCGTTTGACCTGTTCGACGCATTCGCCGAGCGCGCCGACCGAGCCATGCTGGCGGGCCTAGCAGACCTCGATTTGGCCGCCATGCGCTACCGCGATCGGGTTCGGGCCGCGGTTCAGGTCCGGCTGGAAGCACAGGCGCCCTACAAGCAGGCCGCCCGCGCCATGACCCGCGCCCTCGCCAACCCGCTGCGCGCGCCAGAGGCTGCAAGGCTGCTGTGGCGAACTGCCGACCACATCTGGCGCGCCCTGGGCGACACCTCGACCGACGGCAATTACTATTCCAAACGCGCCATCCTCTCCGGCGTGCTCGGCTCGACCTACGCCTTCTGGTTCAGCGACGGGAGCGAGGGTCACGAAGCCACCTGGGCGTTCCTCAACGATCGCATCGAGAACGTGATGCAGTTCGAGAAATTCAAGGCACGGTTCAAACCCGTCGGCGAAGCCGCGCAGACCGCCGTGGGCATCGCCGCGCGCCTCCGCTACGGGCGGTGAGAAATTCACACGCGAGAAATGCGCAATGCGCATTTTTTTCGTAAGAAAATTGAATAGCCGAAGCGCAATCGCATAGTAACTGTGATATCAATAAGGACGCGGCGGGGGAGGTGGTCGGAGGATCGCTTATGATCCCTTGGGACACAATTAAGCGCCAAGAGCGACTTGACGAAGTAATCGAGCGCAAGCGTCGCGGATTGAAATCACCGACCTGGCTTCTCGAGGTATGGCGCGGCGCTCGTGAGATAGCATCGGGTGCGCTTCGCGAGTTAGGTTCCAAGTTGGCCAAGTTGTTGTTGAGCCTAGGCTTCATTTTTTTTGTGCACGGATGGGCGCTATGACCCCTCGCGGAAGAGCCCTCAGACCTCTGGCCAAAAGAGCGAAACGCGTCTGTTCAAAGGATATTTGGGATTACCTGGAGGAAAGGAAACTGACCCAGCAGCGTTTCTGTGAATGGATTGGCATCAGCCCTCGAACCCTCCAAGGCTGGGCGAAGGCCGAGAAGTTTCCGCGAATGCTCGAGATCATTATCACGGACGAACCTCCGCCCGCCCGTGGCGGCGCGAGATCGCTGCTTGGAGAAAAAATGGCTGCGGTGGCTCAAATCGGGAGCGGCGTGGAATGACAAAGTCTCTGAGAGCGGTCATGCAGGAGCTGCATGAGTTGATGGACGATATTGTCAAAGAGGGCAATGAAGTCGACTATATCGCGGTCCTTGACTTTGCAGACAATGTGTCAGGCGTAGACGTTGAGCGCGCATCATCAAAGTACCGCGACCCAAATCGACAACTGGACTTTGCGAATATCAAGCAAACCATCGCGCTCGAACGAAAAAGCTATCGCGTCAACCCGTATGATGAAGATAAGCTGCTCAATGGCAGATCACATCTTTATCGTTTTACTCCGACCAAGGTCGAGGAAATCGTCCTGATGTTTGCATGCTACAATCACGGTGACGTAGATACGTTTCGAGCCGAGTGCCACCGCCACATTCCTAGCCTGATTACCAAGCTCAAGGAACTGCAGGTCGCCAGCTAATCTTCCAGCAGCCTCTCAGAGTTCGCGCAGGCTGTACGTTTCTTTAGCTTCGTCAGGACCGATGCTGCGCTAAAGCTTGTTGTATTGCTTACAGCTAGGAGGCTGCCCATGCGCGCTGCTCCGCTGCGGTTTATCAATGCGGCGCTCTGGCCGCTGACGATTTGGATGAGCCTGAGGCACCTCGAAGACCATCCCGCTGACGATTATGTCGAGCGCACCAGCCCCATTGTCGCGACCGCGGTGGCGTTCTGGATTTCCCTGATCGCGCTTATCGTTCTCGCGACTCCCGTGGTGAGCACGATTGGCGGCGGTTTCGAAGACGGTCCGCTGCTCATGGAGCAATTCCGGCGGGTGCCCCAAGCGATCGTGAACGCGTTGATGTTCTTCACACCGGTTCTGTATATCGCCGGGTTCTGGCTATTCACCGCGCGCGACGAAGCCTTTCCGCGCTAGGTCAGCCTCAGGGTTCGTCGGCGCTTGCGGCGTCGCTGCTCCCGCGCCAGTCGCCGATCGGCTGTTGCCGCAATCGCGCCGCTTGGAACAACCAGCGCGCATAATCTGACTGCTCCCCCCCGTGTGGCGCATAGAGGATGGGACGGAGTATGGCTTGCGCTTCTTCGTAGTGCTCAGCGCCGATCAACTCGCCCGCATAAAGCAGTCGTATGCCGTAAGACTGCGGCGCCAGTTCGAGCGCGCGCGAGAGAATGTTCAGATGTTCCTCCTGCATCGGCCCCGGCTCGCGCGCGTATGTCGAAGCATAGAGGTAGAGCGTGGGGAAATAGTTTGGATCGCGCCGAAATGAACGGACCAGGTGGCGGCGCGCCTCGGCCAATCCGGCCCGCGCCTGTGCGTCGGGCAAGGTCTCGCTCTCTTCCAGAATGATGCTAGCCAGCAGGTAACGCGCCTCAGCGTGGTTCTCATCAGTGGCGAACAAAGCCTCGATGTGCGAACGCGCGGCTGCAAAGTTGTTCTGACGCACGGCGAGCCGCGCCATGACAAGCCGCGCCATGGGCTCATGCAGATGCGGTTCGGCGGCGCGGGTCATGGCTGCCGCATCGGCCTCGCTGACTTGGCCGGAGCGCACCCGTAGCTGCGCCAGCGGCAGCAGCAAGTCATCAGCCGTGCGCGGCAAACGCGTGACCGTCATGTTTGCGGGTTCTTCGGGCAATTGAACATGAAGTAAGCGCGCCCGTCCGTCACGAAATGCGTTGAGTTCCGCGTTGAACTGCTCTGGCGTGATCCCGAACGCAGGCTCGAACGAGTCGATGGGGTCGCCGCCTTCGCCGAGCATCGCCACATAGCGCTCAAGGCCGCGCAAACGCTCTGTGTTGTTGGAGATGTAGTTCGCGGCGAACCACGCGTTGGCGTAAAAACGCGCCACAAAGTCGTTGCCGTGTCGATCCAGGCGCTCCGGGGCGAGCAAGTCCAGGATGGGGAAGTCGTCTGAGTGAATGAGCCAGTTCGATTGCATGGTGGATGGACGTCCGATCGTGGCCCGTCTGTTTTGGATCTCCACGGTCGACAGGTACTCGGCCCATCCCTCTATGTACCAGCGCGGGTAGGCATTCGGGAAATAGTGCAGCATGAAATGATGCGCGTACTCGTGAAACAAGATCGCCTTGCGGAGGTCGCGAATGTCGCGGTCATAGCGGGAGAACGCGGCGATCAAGTCGCCGCCTGAAACGTAAAAGCCCGCGACGTTGTCTCCGAGGTTGGGGCTCACCTGCCTAAGCCCCTGGATTCCGCGAACCAAAAACACTTCCAGCTTTGTCTCGACGGTCCGCGTTTCAAGCCGGGTCAGCGCGCGCAGAACCAAATCGAAATCTTCCAGCGACTGCGCGGCGTCGCGCGCCTGCCGTTCGTTGACATCGCCGTACACTATGAAGTTTTGCGTCTCCACCCGCCACCACCGGCCGTCCTGGGCGTAGGATGGGTGGGCGAGAGCGACAGCGAGAACGAAAACTAAGGCCGCTAACAAACGCGCGTGCATTCGCCACCCTCCGGTTGTGCGCGATCTTTATCGCAACGACCACACTTGCCAAGTGCCAGCCGTCAGCAATCAAGGCGGTATCTTCGCTACAGGAGGAGCCGCGTCACGTGCCCCATCTTGCGGCCGGTGCGCGCGTCGCGCTTGCCGTAGAGATGCAGATGGGCGCCAGGCTCTGAGGCTATGCGCCGCCAATCGTGGGCGTCATCACCGATCAAGTTGAGCATCTCGATGTCGCCGCGCCGCGCGGTATCGCCCAGCGGCCAGCCCGCAACTGCGCGGATGTGCTGTTCGAACTGCGAGGTGACAGCGCCTTCGATGGTCCAGTGGCCGGAATTGTGCACGCGCGGCGCCATCTCATTGGCGATGAGCGCTCCATCGGCCATGACGAAGAATTCGAGCGTCAGCACGCCGACATAGTCGACCGCGTCGAGCACGCGGCGCGCAGCGTCGCGCGCCTTCCCGGCGACACCAGTTGAAATATGGGCCGGCAGAGTCGTGCGGTTGAGGATGCCGCCGGCGTGTTCGTTCTCGCACGGATCGTAGAACGCGAGACCGCCGTCGGCGCCGCGAGCCGCAATGATGGAGATTTCACGCTCAAACGCGCAATAACCCTCAAGGATGCCGGGCGCGCCGAGCTTGTCGTAGGCGCCGCGCGTGTCGTCCGCCGCCTTGATGCGAATTTGGCCGCGCCCGTCATAGCCGAGGCGACGCGTCTTCAGGATCGCCGGCGCGCCGATCTCGGCCAGCGCCGCGTTGAGCTCAGCCTGCGACGACACCGCGGCGAACGGCGGCGTCGCGATGCCGAGCGATCGAAAGAAGCTTTTTTCGTCGAAGCGATCCTGCGCGATCGCAAGCGCATGCGGATTGGGCGCGACACGCACGCCGGCGGCGATCAACGCCTCGGCGGTTTCGGCCGGAACGTTCTCGAACTCGGTGGTGACCCGCTGCACGCGGCGGGCGAAGTCGGTGAGCGCGGCGACGTCCTGATAGCTGGCGACGAAGGTCTTCGCTGACACCCGGCTCGCCGGACTGTCGGGTTCGTCGGTGAAAATGCAAACATCGAACCCGAGCTGCGCGGCGGCCATCGACAGCATGCGGCCAAGCTGGCCGCCGCCAAGGATGCCGATCGTGCTGCCGGGGGAAAGCGGGTTCATGTCGGCGTTTCGGCCACCGCTTCGGTCTGCGCCGCGCGATAGGCGTCGAGCCGGGCCGCCAGCGTCTCGTCGTTGAGCGCCAGAATGGAGGCCGCGAGGATCGCCGCATTGGTCGCGCCCGCCTCCCCGATCGCCAGCGTCCCCACCGGCACCCCCTTCGGCATCTGCACGATCGACAGAAGGCTATCGACGCCCCTGAGCTCCTTGCTCTTCACCGGCACGCCGAGCACCGGCAGCGGCGTCAGCGAAGCCGTCATCCCCGGCAGATGGGCCGCGCCGCCCGCGCCCGCAATGATCACCTTCACGCCGCGCCCGCGAGCGCTCGTGGCGTACTCATAGAGTCGCCGGGGGGTCCGGTGGGCGGACACGATTTTCGCTTCGTAGGCCAGCCCAAGCGCATCCAGGCACTCTGCGGCGGCCTTCATCGTTTCCCAGTCCGATTTTGAGCCCATGATCAGGCCCACCGGCGGGGCGGGGGTAGCCATGTTTCGGCTGCTCCTAAAAAACGGGCCGATAATGGAAGCCGCACCGCGCGTCCAGCCCTCTCGCTGGTTAAGCCGGTCTTTACCCTTGTGGCGGATGACTGGACCGATGCTGTTCCGCTCGGCCAAACCCGATCATGCGGCGACTGAGCTGCTGCGATCGTTGGGGCTCCGCAAGGGCGATGTCTCCGCCGCGGGGCTCAGGGCGCTGCGCCAGCTTTCGGCCGAACGCGACGCGCTGGAACAACGGCTCATCGAGGCGCGCGCCCTCGCCGACCGCGATGCACTCGCGCCGGTGCTCAACCGCCGCGCGTTCCTTCGTGAGCTGCACCGCACCATGTCCGAGGTCGAGCGCTACAAGACGCCAGCCGCGGTGCTCTACATCGACCTCGACGGCTTCAAGGCGCTGAACGACGGTTACGGACACGCTGCAGGGGACGCCGTGCTGGCCCATGTCGGCCGCCTGCTGCTGGATTCGGTGCGCGAGTCCGATGTCGTCGGCCGCCTGGGCGGCGACGAGTTTGGCGTTATCCTCAATCGCGCCGGCGCAGAGGAAGCGCGCGCCAAGGCCGCCTCGTTGAACGAAAAGATCAACGCCAGCCCGATTCTACACGCGGGCGTCATCCATCGGGCGCGCGCCTCCTTCGGCGTGCATACGATCGCCGTAAGCGAAGATCCCGAGACGGCCATCGCCCGAGCGGATGAGGCGATGTACGCGGAGAAGTATGCGAGGCGCTCGCAAGCGGCGCAGTTCAGCGGCTTCTAAACGCCGCGCCGGGCGCTATGCTGGGCGATCATCGTTCGCATGAGGTCGTCCATGAACGCGCCCCCAGAGCCCATCGTCACCGGCGTCCGCCAGATCGCGCTGGGCAGTCGCGACCCGGCACGGCTAGCGGATTTCTATAACCGCGCGCTCGGCCTCACGAAGTTGTTCGAGACCAACGGCATGGTGTTTCTCGACGGCGGCGGCGTGCGCCTGATGATCGGCGCCAAGCCGCCAGAAGAGAAGATCGGCGGCGACATCGTACTCTATTTCGAACCGACCATTTGGGCCGTCGCGGAGAGCACCGTGGAAGCGGCGGGCGCGCAATTCCTGCATCCGCGTGTCGCGCTACAGCGTGCGCCGGGGCGAGAACTCGTGCTGCGCGCGTTCAAGGACCCGGAGGGTCACGGCCTAGCCTTGCTGGGCTGGATTCAAGTCTGATCAGTCCCGCGAGGCGGCCTTGCGGCCGAACAATTGCGTCAGGCTGACTTGATGGACGACGCCCGCACGAAACACGCGCGCCGCCAACAGCAATAGAATAACGACGGTCGCCAGCATGAGCGCCCCTTGCGCCGCGATCTCTGTCCAGGTCAATCCCGAGGGCGCGCGGATCAATAGCAAGAACGGCGTGAACAGAGGCACCCACGACGCGGTCTCGATGATCGGCGAGTTGGGATTGTCCAGCGCAGGCCCAATCAGCAACATCGGCATCGACAGGACGATCGCAACCGGCCCCACCAGAGTTTGCGCCTCCTGCGCCGAATCGCAGAGCGAGCCGAGCGCCAGGAAGATCGCGCCATACATCAAATAACCAGCGACAAAACCGACACCGAACGCAGTCAACAGATGCGGCTCGACAAAGCCGGCCGCGATCTGTCCGACAAGAGAGTCGCTCATGGTGGCGGCCGCCTGCGTGAACAACGCGCCGCCGAGCGCGCCCCAGAACAGGAACAGCGTGGCGCTAACCGCGGCAACCCCGAACAGCTTACCGAGCAAAAGCTCCAGCGGAGACACGCTGGTCAAAAGCGTGTCGAGAATTTTGTTCGACTTCTCTTCGATGACGCCAGAGAGCAGCATATTGGCCACCGAGAAGACGACGCTCCAAAGCACGAACGAGAGCGCCACGGCGGCGTAGAACGGCGCTCTCTCGCGCAGCGTGACCGCGCCGGTGGCCGCTCCCGGGCGGGGATCGAACTGCGCCACCGCCGGCTCCAAAGCATTGAGCCGGTCCGCCTCCTCGGGCGGAAGCCCCTGCTGCGCGAGCGTCTCACGCTGCATCACCAAGCGCATTGCTCGCGTTGCAATGGCGGTGGGCTCGAGGTGCTGAAGATTGGTGCTCCAATAATCGATCAGAGGCGCGCCATCGTCGTCACGGCGAATGTGCAGTGCGCCATAGAGCGTGCGCCCATCCGGCAGCGAACGCGCACCATTCAGATACGGCTTCAAGCCCTCGATGGAAGGCGATGGCGTCGCCGCGATCAAATAGCGCGGCGACGGCGAAGGAAACGCCGCCAGCGCCCGCGGCGCCTTCTCGGCAATGAACGCGCGCGCCGCGGCCACGGCGTCATCGCGATCGCCGGCTGCGTCGAACGCGGCAATCGCCTCGCTTGCCAGCTCGGGCGCCGCCGCCTCGACGTAGGTTTGAACCTCGTTGCGCGCGCTTTCACGCCCTTGCCGTTCGAATGCCTCGGTAACGTCGGCGGCATCGCCGCTGCGATCGGCGAGCACCGCGAGAACACGCGGCGGCTCAGCGCGCGCCAGCAGCACTGGGGCGAAGATCAGTCCCGCAAGCAATAGCGGCGCAGTGATCAGCGACACCCAGAAGCCCCAGGCGCCGACATAAGCGAGGTATTCGCGCCTTGCGATAAGATAGATCGCGCTCATTAGGTCGTCGTGCTCGGCATCATCTTGTCGCCGACCACGGCGACGAAGGCTTCATGTAGGCTGGCCCGGGTCGGCTCGAACAAGGACAGCGGCGCACCAGCTTCCACACAAGCTTGCAAGAGCTGGCGCGAGCCTTTTCCGTTTTCCAAGCGCGCGCGCCAGCGTTTGTTGCCGTGCTCTTCGCCCTCATAACTGACATTGAAGCCTTTCGGCGTGAGCGCCGCCGCCAAGTCGAAGCCGCCTTCCGTCTCTAAGAGTGCGGCGCTCGGTGCGAGCGCCAGAGCTTCGGAGACGGTGCCTTCAAATGCACGTGCACCTTGGGCGATCAAGAGGATGCGGTCGCATAAGCGCTCGGCATGCTCCATCACGTGCGTCGAGAACAAGACGGTGGCGCCCGCAGCGGCTTGCGCACGAATGGTTTCTTCGAGCGCGCGCTGGTTGACGGGATCGAGACCCGAAAACGGTTCATCGAAAATGATGAAGTCAGGCGCATGCGCAATCGCGCCCAACACCTGCACCTTCTGCGCCATGCCCTTCGACAGCGTCTTGATCCGCTTGCCGCGCACTTTCCCGAGGCCGTGATCCTTCAAGAGCTGGTCGGCGCGCTTGAACGCTTGCCCCGCGCGCGTGCCCTTGAGCCGGGCCAGATAGGCGATTGCGCCGCGCGCGCTCATGGAGCGATAGAGGCCGCGCTCTTCTGGCAGGTAGCCGACGCGCCGCAGCGTTTCGCGCGAGATGGGCCCGCCCAAGAGTTCGATGCGCCCCTGCGTGGGCCTCAGTACCCCCACGATCATGCGCAGAGTGGTGGACTTGCCCGCGCCGTTGGGTCCGAGCACCCCGTAAATGGACCCCTTCGGCACTTGAAAAGAAATGTCTTTCACAGCCGCGCGGGCGCCGAAGCGCTTCACCAAACCATCTGCTACCAGCGCCGGGCCCATCATCGGCAACGTTAGGGCGATGACGCCCAAGATCAAGCAAAGACCCCGGCAACAGCTGCAACCGGCGACGAGCTGTCGCCAGTGATCGCTTTTTCGTCTCGTTGGCGAAGGGGGCGCGGCGCGCAATGCGAACAAAAGTTTACTCCGCCTGCGCTTGCGAAGCTCAAAAGGGAGGCGTTAGCTCGGGCACGCGAGGGGGTAGCGATGAAGACAGCCGATCCCGACAAGATGAACGCCCTGCTGGGCAAACTGGTTGGCGATCTCGGCGCAGCCGCGAGCGCGGCGCTGGTGCTGCTCGGCGACCGGCTCGGCATCTACAAGGCCATGGCCGACGGCAAGGCGGTGACGCCGCAAGACCTCGCCGACAAGACCGGTCTCAACGAGCGCTATCTGCGCGAATGGCTGTCAGCGCAGGCGGCGGCAGGCTATGTCGAATACAATCCAAAGAGCAGAAAATTTAAGCTCTCGCGCGAACAAAAGGCGGCGTTCGCGGACGAGGGCGGCCAAGGCTTCTTCGCTGGCGCCTTCGAGGTGGCGCAGGCGATGTGGCTCGATGAGCCGAAGATTGCCGAGGCGTTCAAGTCAGGAAAGGGCGTCGGTTGGCATGAGCACTCGACGTGCCTTTTTCGCGGCACGGAGCGGTTCTTTCGTCCCGGTTACAACGCACATCTCGTGACCCAATGGATTCCGGCTCTAAAGGGCGTGAAGGACAAGCTCGAGAGAGGCGCGAAAGTCGCCGACGTTGGCTGTGGGCACGGCGCGTCCACCATCCTCATGGCGCTCGCGTTTCCAAAGTCGTCTTTCTATGGCTACGACTATCATGGCCCTTCGATCGCTCGCGCCAAGCAACTCGCGAAGGACGCAGGCGTCAGCAAGCGCATCAAGTTCGAGCAAGCGAGCGCAAAGGAATATCCCGCACTGGGTTATGACTTGGTGGCGTTCTTCGACTGCCTGCACGACATGGGCGATCCGGTCGGCGCTGGCGAGCACGTGCGTAAGAGCCTTGCCGACGGCGGCGCCTGGATGATTGTCGAGCCGTACGCGAATGACGATTTGAAGGACAATCTGAATCCGATCGGCCGCGTGTATTACGCCGCGTCGACGATGATCTGCACGCCGGCTTCGCTCAGCCAGGAGGTCGGCATGGGACTGGGCGCACAGGCCGGCGAAGCCCGGCTCAAGAAGGTTGTCAAACAAGCAGGCTTCAGTAAGTTCCGCCGCGCTGCGGAGACGCCGTTCAATCTGGTGTTCGAAGCGCGCGCGTGAGACGACAATGGCGTACTGGCTTGTCAAGAGCGAACCTGGAACCTGGTCCTGGGATCAACACGTCAAGAAGGGCGCTGACGCCTGGACAGGCGTGCGCAATCACCAGGCCAAAGCGCACCTGAAGGCGATGAAGAAAGGCGATCGCGCCTTCTTCTACCATTCGGGCGAAGGCAAAGAGATTATCGGCGTCAGCGAGATCGTGCGAGAAGCCTACGCCGACCCCACGGACGCAAGCGGCGCGTTCGTCTGCGTTGATCTAAAGGCCGTCGAGCCGCTCAAGGCGCCGGTCGCGCTCGCGGCGATCAAAGCGGACAAGGCCCTCGCCAACATGGTGCTGGTGAAGAACTCACGGCTCTCCGTGCAACCCGTCACCAGCGACGAGTGGAAGCACATCCGAAAGCTTGGCGGGCTGAAGTAACTATTGCGCCGCCGATTCTGAGATCCCCAGCTCCGCGAGCATCTGAGCTTGCACACTTGGCGACAGCTTGTCGGCCTCGGCGATAAACTCGCGCACCGCCGTTTCATCCGCTCCCGTAATGCGGACGTAAGCGCGATCGTCGGCGTCTCCAGGGCCGCCTTCATCGGCCCTCACCTCGATGCGTTGTCCATCGCCGCCGCCAATCGCGATGTTGACGCGCCCATTTTCGCCATTGGCGCCGCTCTCGCTGCCGCCAACACTCATCTCGAAGCCGGGCAAGCGCAGCGACATCACGTCCGGCGTTTCCTCCCCCTGCGGCGGCGTCGACGCGGCGAGCGAACGAGCACGCTCTCCATCCATCAGGGCCGAGACGCCTTCGGCCGAGCGCGCGCCGACGGTGCGCCCGTCAGGAGCAATCACGAGATAGGTCTGCTCAGCCTCCCCGGCCCGGATTTCCATGGTGTAGCCGCCCGGAGGAGCCGCCTGGCGGGCTTCGTCCCCCGCTGGCGCATCGGCGCCCTCGCAAGCCGCGAGCAAAAGCAAAGTCGAGAACATCGCCGCGCGCATCATCTATCCCTCCTACAAGACGCGTCTCATCCGCGCCCTTGAAGCTGGCGTTACAATGCTAGCGCAGCGCAGATGGATGCGCTACCGGCGCGAAGGCAGGCAAACTCATGAAACGCATTGCGATCTTCTGCGATGGGACCTGGAACGACCCCAACGACCCGAATCCCACCAACGTCTATTGGCTGTACGAGAGCATCGCCAAGCAGGCGGCGGACGTCACCCAGCATGCTCGTTATCTGAGCGGCGTAGGCGTCGAGGAGAACAAGCTCACCGGCGGGGTCTGGGGACGCGGCCTAAATGAGAAAGTGCTCGAAGCGTATGACGCTTTGAGCACCCACTACGAACCAGGAGACGAAATCTATTTGTTCGGCTTCAGCCGCGGCGCTTACACCGCGCGAAGCTTATGCGGGCTTATCCGAAAATGCGGCGTGCTGAAGCGCGAGCATTGCGGACGCATGGACGAAGCGATGGCGATCTACCGACTCCGCGACGCCACGCCGGACTCGTCCGCCGCCAAGGAGTTTCGCGACAAGTACGCTGCAGCTTTCGTCGACGAAGCTCTCATCACCAAGCAGGCGCCTGCGGTCCATGAGCAGCCGCGCATGCTGCGCGTCGCTTATCTTGGCGTGTGGGACACGGTTGGCGCACTGGGCGTGCCCGAACGCATCCCCTTCTCGTCGGTGATCAACCGCGACTTCCGATTTCACGACGCAAACTTGTCTAAAGCTGTTGTGCGCGCGCGGCACGCGCTCGCTATTGACGAAACGCGAACGGTGTTTGCTCCCGCGCCCTGGACAGAAGAGAGCGTGGCCGCAATCAATGCTCTGCACGGTGAGCGGCGCATCGAACAGGTCTGGTTTCCGGGCGACCACGGCTCGGTCGGCGGCGGCGGCCTGCACCGGCAACTGTCCGACGCCGCCTTGCTCTGGATCGCCGAGGGCGCAGAGCGCGCCGGCCTCGTGTTCGACGACGCCAAGGGACATCTGGCGCGGGCGGCGGCGAATGCGCGCCCGCACGAAGGCCCGCTCCGGAACTCGGACCGCGACAACTGGATCATGAAGTTGCGCGGTCAAGGCCCGCGCAAGGAGGGGCTGCCGCGCGAAGCGCACGACGTCAGCGACGGCGCCGTCAAACGCATGCGCGAGAACCGGCCCTATCTGAATGGCGTCGGCCGCGAAGTGCAGTGGCGGCGCGAGACGCTTGCGCACGTCATCCGCGCGCTTGCTCTCTGATCACTGGCCGCGTTCGCGCCTGTGCTGGTCCACGTCATCGAGACAGCCGCTGCGTTCGGCCGGACGACGTTGTTCGCATTCGGCGCGCGCCTGCTCGTCGTAGGCGCTCTCCATGAGGGTTGCGCACCCGCTCAAAGCGAACACTGCCACGGCGAGCGTAGCAAGACAGCGCCCAATCACAACCACCGCCCTGGACTGTCGAGAGCAGCCAATGCCGCTTAGCGCGTGCGCTCGAAGCGAACGACTTTCTGCTCGCGGTCGACATAAGCGACGCGATAGCCGGCCCCCATCCACGCGCGCGCGTGCGAGTGGTAGCCCTCGTTGTCGTTGGCCCAAAAAGAGCGATGAACAATCGCGCTCTTCGGCAATTGCTTGCCGATGATAGCCTCTATGTCCTCGAACGTGAGCATTTCCGGACGGCCCCGGCGACGTTCGAGGTGATGTTGCAACGCCCTGTACTTTCGCATGCACATGCCTCCCGTCGAGAACGGATCGCATCCGCAAGTGTGCGCGCGGAAGGTCGGTGATTTGTGGTAAATGGAAGGTTACCGGCTCAGCGAAGGCTCGCGCAAAATCGCTGAATCCGCGCGCACGCCTCTTCCAGCTCGGCATTGGAGGTCGCGTACGAGATGCGAAACGCCGGCCCGAGGCCGAACGCCGTGCCATGCACCACAGCCACGCACTCGGCGTCCAATAACTCGATTGCAAACGCCTCATCGCTATCGATCAGCTTCCCGGTCGGGGTTCGGCGGCCCATCAGGGCGGCGCAGGACGGGTAAACGTAGAACGCCCCCTCCGGCGTCGGGCACTGCAACCCTCGCGCTTGATTCAACATCGATACGACCAAGTCCCGCCGCTCTTGAAACAGCGCCTTGTTTGAAGGGATGAAGTCCTGCGGACCGTCCAGGGCCTCGACCGCCGCCCATTGCGCGATCGAGGACGGGTTCGATGTGGTTTGCGCCATTACCCCGGCCATCGCTTTGATCAGCCACTCCGGGCCCCCGGCGTAACCGATGCGCCAGCCTGTCATCGCATACGCCTTCGAGACGCCGTTCATCGTCAGCGTGCGCTCATACAAGCGCGGCTCGACCTGCGCGATGGTGTGGAAGCTGAAGTCGCCGTAGATCAGGTGCTCGTAAATGTCGTCGGTCAGCACCAGCACGTGCGGAAAGTCGAGCAATACCGCGGCGAGCGCTTTGAGTTCGCCGGCCGTATAGGCCGCCCCAGTCGGATTCGAAGGCGAGTTGAGCAACACCCATTTGGTGTGCGGCGTGATCGCCTTGGCGAGCGCTTCCGGGCGCACCTTGAAGCCCTCTTCGAGGCGGGTTTCCACCAGGACCGGCGTGGCCCCGCAAAGCTGCGCCATGTCCGGATAGCTGACCCAATACGGCGCGGGGATGACGACCTCGTCTCCCGGATCGAGCGTCGCCATGAAGGCGTTGAAGATCACCGGCTTGCCGCCCGGCGAGACGTTGATCTGAGATCGATTGTAGTCGAGTCCATTCTCGCGCTTGAACTTCGCAACGATCGCGTCCTTCAACTCCGGAATGCCGTCGACATCGGTGTACTTGGTTTTGCCCGCGCGAATGGCGCGAACAGCCGCCTCCTTGATGTTGTCGGGCGTGTCGAAGTCGGGTTCCCCAGCTGAGAGCGCAATGCAGTCACGGCCGGCCGCTTTGAGCGCGCGTGCACGCGCGCTCATTGCGATCGTCGCTGGCGGCTTCACGCGGCGCAAAGCCGACGATACCATCTTCAAGGTTCACTCCTGGCTTGCCGGCGCGAAAGAACCACAGGGCGGACAAGAACTGCGTCTTCCAATCGCGTCCGTCACACTTTGACAAGACAAAAAGAGGCAACGACATAGTTTCCTGCGCTTATCGCGCTTTTGCTTGATTCGACGCATGTCCTTTGCGGATTGCGAGCGGCTGATCGCCCCGGCAATGAACGGAGAGACCTCATGAGAGTGGTGTTGCTGGCCGCCACGGTGCTTGCGGCGACCGCCGCCGCGGCCCACGCCCAGCGGGCGCCGCCGCCCTCCCCTCAAGCGCCCGATCGCAGCGCCACGCCCCCGGCGAGCGCCACAAGCGAAGCTGACGTCGATGAGGAGGATCCGATTGTGGTCCTGGCGCCTGGCGATCAGATCCGCATCGACCGCCGCACATACACGCTCCGCGACGATCCCGCCGCGCAGAGCACTAACATGTTCGACGTCCTGGGGCGCATTCCATCCGTCAGCGTTGCACCGTCCGGCGCTGTCACGCTGCTCGGCGCCTCGAACGTCACCATTCAAATCAACGGTCAGCCCGTCCCGGGCGCAAATCTCGAACAGGTGCTGCGCGGCCTGCCCGGAAGCGATGTCGAACGCATCGAAGTCATCACCAATCCGTCGGCGCAATACTCGGCCCAGGCCTCCGGCGGCATCATCAACATCATCACCCGCAACCGCTTCGAATCCGGCTTCAGCGGCACGCTGCAGGCGAGCGCCGACGATGTCGGCGGATACCATCTTGGGGTCGCGCCGAGCTGGTCGCGGGGGCCGTGGGCTTTGAGCGGCCAGGTTGGCGTCCACAGCGGCTCGCGCGACAGCGAACTGACACGCGAGCGCGAGGACTTGCCGGCGGGTCCGCTCACGACGGAGCTGGGCCAGCGCAATTTCGCGTTCGACGGTTGGTACGCAAGCCGTATGCAGGTTGCCTATCGGCCTGACGAGCGGCGGCGGCTAAGCGTCTCGCTGGACGGTGGTGCATTCAATGTCGATCAGGAGCAGGCCTCCGAACTCGCCAATTCTGGCGGACCGATCGCGACACGAAACTCGGTCACAGCCAGTTCGAACGAGAACCGGCAGCTCACCTTTGACGTCCAGCAAAATGGCGACGCGCCGCGTGAGTTGATCCGGTTCAACGCCGCATTTAGCCGGTTTGAAAACTCTTCCGAGACGGCGTTTTCGACGGCGCCGGCCGGCGGCGGCCCGCTCAGCCAATATGCAACGCTCTCCGAGCAGAACACGGCCGGGATCAACATCAAGCTCGATATCGAACAGCCACGGCCAGGCGAGCGATTCCTCACGTTCGGCGCGGCGTTCGAGCAATCCGATCAGGCCATCGCGAACGCGCTGGACCTGATCGCAGGCGCCAGTCCGCCGGCTTTTGACGCCGAACTCGACGGCATTGCGCAGACGCTGGCTGGCTACGTCACCTATCAATTCGAGACCGGCGACTGGACGTGGCAGCCGGGGGTTCGCGCTGAGCACTACCGGCGCGAAGTGGTCTCGGGCGGATTGGAAACCGACACAGAAGATCCGCGTCTGTTTCCCAGCATCCACATCCGGCGCGCCGTGACGGAAAACATCGACATCGACCTCAGCTACACCAGCCGCATCCAGCGGCCAGGCTTTCAGCAGCTCGATCCGGCGCTGCGGTTCGTCGACGTCAATCGGGCCACGGCCGGCAATCCGGCTCTCGATCCCACGACCACCGACGCCTATGAGGCCAATTTCGCCTATCAGCGCCGCGGCAGAAGCTTCAGCGTCACGCTCTTCGACCGCGTAAGCGAAAACACCGTTTCGCAATTCACCGAAGTCACCGCCGGCGGGATTATCCTGACTACGCCAGTAAATGCCGGTACGAGCGAGCAACGCGGCCTGCAGGCCCTGCTGCGCGGCC
The DNA here is from genome assembly GCA_019753175.1 of Hyphomonadaceae bacterium. GTDB lineage: Bacteria > Pseudomonadota > Alphaproteobacteria > Caulobacterales > Aquidulcibacteraceae > Vitreimonas. Next base: position 25,996 of record JAIELK010000009.1, on the reverse strand, counting down.
CACTCAGCGATCGCTGGCGCTATTCGCTCAGCGCCAACGCGCTCAGCCGAGAGTTCGATTTCTTAAGCGGCGGCGTTATCGAACGCCGCACCGAATTCGAATATGACGGCGTCGCTCAGCTCGACTATCGCGACCCCCGCCAGGACGCGGTCGGCGCCAATCAGCTTCAGTTCGAACTGCGTTTCCAGGGTCCGAGACACGGCCTTCAGAGCATCACCGACGAATTCGTCATGGCGAATTTCACCTGGCGGCGTCGGTTGGCGCCTCGTCTGCAGGGCGTGCTGATGATCCACGATTTGCTCGACAGCACGGACCAAGTCACCGAAACCACCACCGACGATTACTTCGAACGCACCGAGTTCCGCGGCGCAGGCACGCGTATCCGCCTCGCCCTCACCTACCAATTCGGCGCTGGCCCGCAGCGCCCGCCGCAGGAGCAGTCGCCGAGCGGGCCGCCGATCCCGATGCAGTGACGCCCAAAAGAAAACGGCCCGGGATTGCTCCCGGGCCGTCGCGCTTCTTGCGAGCGTTTCCTTCCCTGACTTATTCCGCAGCCTCTGGGCGCGCCAACCGTTCGTCCTCGGCGCGCTCCAGCGCAAGTTCGGCGTCGCGATCGGCCGCGAGCTTCTGGTAGCGACGCAGCTGCCCGCCGGTGCCAGCCGGAATCAGCCTGCCGACGATGACGTTTTCCTTGAGGCCTTCGAGCATGTCCGACTTGCCGTAGGATGCAGCCTCGGTCAGCACGCGCGTGGTCTCCTGGAACGACGCCGCCGAGATGAACGAACGCGTTTGCAGTGAGGCCTTGGTGATGCCGAGCAGCATCGGCTGCGCCGTCGCCGGCTTCAGGCCGAGTTCCTTCACGCGGCGGTTCTCGTCCTCGAGGTCGAGCGCTTCCACCGCCTCGCCTTTCAAGAACTCGGTGTCGCCGGCTTCGGTGATCTCGACCTTCTGCAGCATCTGGCGAACGATCACCTCGATGTGCTTGTCGTTGATCGGCACGCCTTGCAGACGATAGACCTTCTGGATTTCCTCAACCAGATAGTTCGCCAAGGCTTCGACGCCCATGATCGAAAGGATATCCTGCGGCGCGGGATTGCCGTCGAGCAGGTAATCGCCCTTCTTTACGAAATCGCCTTCCTGCACAGGAATGTGCTTGCCCTTCGGGATCATGTACTCGATCGGCTCGGCGGCTTCGTCGTCCTGCGCGACGACGCGCAGACGGCGCTTGTTCTTGTAGTCCTTGCCGAATTCCACGCGGCCATCGCTTTCGGAAATAATCGCGTGATCCTTCGGCCGGCGCGCTTCGAACAGCTCCGCCACCCGCGGCAGACCGCCGGTGATGTCGCGTGTCTTTGCGCCGCCGGTCGGCATCCGCGCCAAATCCTGACCGGGGGTAACGTCGTCGCCGTCCGCTACCGATAGGATGGCGCCGACAGGAAGCGTGTAACGCGCTTCCGCACCGTTGGAGAGCTTCAACGGCTTTCCCTTGCCGTCGAGCACGGTGACGCTCGGCCGCAGATCGGCGCCCTTCGACGTCGCGCGCCAGTCGATGATGTGCTTCGACGAGATGCCGGTGGCTTCGTCAGTTTCATCGCGCGCGGAAATGCCTTCGACGATGTCTTCGAACTTGGCCCTGCCGCCAACTTCGGTGAGGATCGGCGTCGCGTAAGGATCCCACTCGGCGATACGATCGCCGCGCTTGATCTTGGACTTCTCATCGACCTTCAGGCGCGCGCCGAATGGAAGCTTGAAGCTCTGGCGCTCCTTGCCGTCCTCGTCGACGACCACAACCTGCATGCTGCGGCTCATGACGATGAGCTCGCCATGTGTGTTTTTCACAGTGTTGCGGTTGATGAGACGCACACCGCCATCGTGCGCTGACTCCATCACCGACTGCTCCGCCACCTGGGCTGCGCCGCCGATGTGGAAGGTGCGCATGGTCAGCTGCGTGCCCGGTTCGCCGATCGATTGCGCCGCGATGACCCCGACAGCTTCGCCGATATTGACGCGCGTTCCGCGCGCCAGGTCGCGGCCGTAGCAAGCGCCGCAGACGCCAGTGCGGGTTTCGCAGGTCAGCACACTGCGCACCTTGACCGCTTGCACGGCGGCCTTCTCGATCAGCACGACGGTATCTTCGTCAAGGAAGGTTCCGGCCTTGACAACAACCTTTCCATTGCCCGGATCGACCACCTCCACCGCAGCCGTACGGCCGAGAATGCGTTGGCCAAGCGACACGACGATGTCGGCGCCGTCGATCACCGCCGTCATGGCGATACCGTCGCGGGTTCCGCAATCCTCTTCGGTAATGATGCAATCCTGCGCGACATCGACCAGACGGCGCGTCAGGTACCCCGAGTTCGCGGTCTTGAGCGCCGTATCGGCGAGGCCCTTACGAGCGCCGTGGGTCGAGTTGAAGTACTCGAGCACAGACAGGCCTTCCTTGAAGTTTGAGATGATCGGCGTCTCGATGATTTCACCGGAAGGCTTGGCCATCAGGCCGCGCATGCCGGCGAGCTGCTTCATCTGCGCCTTCGAACCGCGCGCGCCGGAGTGCGCCATCATGAAGACCGAATTGAGTTCGCCGGTGCGGCCGTCCTTCAACTTCGCCGGCTTGGACGCTTCGTCCATCATCGCGTCAGCAACCTTGTCGGTGCACTTCGACCATGCGTCGACGACTTTGTTGTACTTCTCGCCCTTGGTGATGAGGCCGTCCGCGTACTGCTTCTCGTACTCCTTCACCTGCTTGCGCGTGCTTTCGACCAGCTGCTCCTTCGCCTTCGGCACGACCATGTCGGCCATGCCGAAGCTGATGCCCGCCTTGGCCGCTTCACGGAAACCGAGTTGCATGATGCGGTCGGCGAAGATCACCGTCGCCTTCTGGCCGCAGTGTCGGTAGACGGCGTCGATCAGGTTACCGATTTCCTTTTTGGTCAGCGTCAGATCGACGAGCGTGTGGCTGATCTTCGCGTGCCTCGGCAGCAGCTCGGCCAGCTTCATCCGGCCAGGCGTTGTTTCGATGGTCTTGCGAACCTTCTTGTTGTTCTCGTCAACCGTCTCAAAGCGCGCCTTGACCTTGGTGTGCAGCGTCACGACACCCGCCTCGAGTGCTGCTTCGACTTCACCGACGCTGGCGAACAGCTTGCCCTCGCCGGGCTCGCCTTCTTTCATCAGCGAAAGGTAGTAGAGCCCGAGCACGATATCCTGCGACGGCACAATGATCGGCTTGCCGTTGGCGGGGCTGAGTATGTTGTTCGTGCTCATCATCAGCACGCGCGCTTCCAGCTGCGCTTCCAACGACAGCGGCACGTGCACAGCCATCTGGTCGCCGTCGAAGTCGGCGTTGAACGCGGCGCAGACGAGCGGATGAAGCTGGATCGCCTTGCCTTCGATCAGCTTCGGTTCGAACGCCTGGATGCCCAAACGGTGCAGCGTCGGCGCACGGTTCAGGAGCACCGGGTGCTCGCGGATGACCTCTTCAAGCACGTCCCAGACTTCGGGACGCTCTTTCTCCACCATGCGCCGCGATTGCTTGACGGTGCCGGACAGGCCCTTCACGTCAAGCCGCGCATAAATGAACGGCTTGAACAGTTCGAGCGCCATCTTCTTCGGCAAACCGCACTGGTGCAGCTTCAGATCGGGGCCGACCACGATCACCGAGCGGCCCGAATAATCGACGCGCTTGCCAAGCAAGTTCTGGCGGAAGCGACCTTGCTTGCCTTTCAGCATGTCAGCCAGCGATTTCAGCGGCCGCTTGTTGGCGCCGGTGATGACGCGGCCGCGGCGGCCGTTGTCGAACAGCGCGTCCACCGCTTCCTGCAGCATGCGCTTTTCGTTGCGAATGATGATGTCGGGCGCGCGCAGCTCCATCAAGCGCTTCAAACGATTGTTGCGATTGATGACGCGGCGATAGAGATCGTTCAAATCCGAGGTGGCGAAGCGGCCGCCGTCGAGCGGCACCAGCGGACGCAGCTCCGGAGGGATCACCGGCACCACCGTCAGGATCATCCATTCCGGCTTGTTGCCGGAGCGGATGAACGCTTCCACCAGCTTGAGGCGCTTGGCCAGCTTCTTCGGCTTCAACTCGGATGTGGATTCCGCGATTTCCTTGCGCAGTTGCTCCGCCTCCTTTTCGAGGTTGAGCGCCATCAGGAGTTCGCGGATGGCTTCGGCGCCGATCATGGCGGTGAAGCTGTCTTCGCCATGCTCGTCCTGAGCCCGCAGATAGTCCTCTTCGGTCAGCAGCTGCTTGGCTTCGAGCGTCGTGATGCCTGGCTCGATCACGATGTACTGCTCGAAGTAGAGAACCTTCTCGATGTCCTTCAGCGCCATGTCGAGCATCAACGCGATACGCGACGGCAAAGACTTCAAGAACCAGATGTGCGCAACCGGCGCAGCCAGATCGATATGGCCCATCCGTTCGCGCCGCACACGTTGCAACGTCACTTGCACGCCGCACTTTTCGCAGATGATGTCCTTGTACTTCATCCGCTTGTACTTGCCGCACAGGCACTCGTAATCCTTGATCGGGCCGAAGATGCGCGCGCAGAAAAGACCGTCACGCTCGGGCTTGAACGTGCGGTAATTGATGGTTTCCGGCTTCTTGATCTCGCCGAAGCTCCACGACTTGATCTGCTCGGGACTCGCGATCGAGATGCGGATCTGATCGAACACCGGCGCCGGCGGCTGGTTGCCGAACGTGTTGTTGATCAGGTCTTGGTTCATGGCGTTCATACTGGGAATTCTCCCTTTGTTTTCGCTTCACCCTTCTCCCCTGCGAAGAGGAGAAAGTGGCCCGAAGGGCCGGATGAGGGGGCGGAGTTCAGGGCGCTCGCTGCGCCTTCACCGCTCTCCTCACCCTGCCCCCTCCCCCGTGAGGGGGAGAGGGTGAGTTCTCATTCCGCTGCCTTGGCGCGCGCGCCGTCCACCAGTTCCACATTGAGGCCGAGCGAACGCATTTCCTTCACGAGCACATTGAAGCTTTCGGGGATGCCGGCTTCGAAGGTGTCGTGACCGCGCGTGATAGCCTCGTAGACCTTGGTGCGGCCGGCGACGTCGTCCGACTTCACCGTCAGCATTTCCTGCAACGTATAGGCTGCGCCGTAGGCTTCGAGCGCCCACACTTCCATTTCGCCGAAGCGTTGGCCGCCGAACTGGGCCTTGCCGCCCAGCGGCTGCTGGGTGACGAGCGAATACGGCCCGATCGAACGGGCATGGATCTTATCGTCGACCAGGTGGTGCAGCTTCAGCATGTAGATGTAGCCAACCGTGACCGCGCGCTTGAAGGTTTCGCCGGTCTGTCCATCGCGCAGCCACACCTGTCCGGTTTCAGAGAAACCGGCCGCGCGCAGCAGCTCGCGAATGTCACTGTCCTTGGCGCCGTCGAACACGGGCGTCGCCACCGGCAAGCCCTTTTCGATGTTGCGCGCCAGTTCGCGCAACTCGTCGATGCTCTTCGGCAAGGTTTCCTTCTCGCCGTAAACCTCACGCAGCTTCTTCTCCAGAGGGCGCTTGTCGCCGTCGCGTTCGAACGCTTCGAGCGTTTCGCGCACCTGCCGGCCGATGCCCGCGCAAGCCCAACCAAGGTGGGTCTCCAGGATCTGACCGACGTTCATGCGGCTCGGCACGCCGAGCGGGTTGAGCACGATGTCAACGCTGGTGCCGTCGTCGAGGAACGGCATGTCCTGCACCGGCACGATCTTGGAGATCACACCCTTGTTGCCGTGACGGCCGGCCATCTTGTCGCCCGGTTGCAGCTTGCGCTTCACCGCGACGAACACCTTCACCACCTTCATGACCCCCGGCGGCAGCTCGTCGCCGCGGGTGAGCTTGTCGACCTTGTCGCTGAAGCGCGCGTCGAGACGCTTTTTTGCGTCGTCATACTGCTTCTTCAGCGCCTCGATTTCAGCCATGGCGGCTTCGTCCTCGAGGCCGATTTGCCACCACTGACCGCGCGAAAGCTCGCCGAGCGCGTCTTGTGTTACGACGCCCTTCTTGAAGCCCTTCGGACCTGACGCAGCGCTCTTGCCGACCAGAATTTCCTGGAAGCGGCCGAAGATGTTGCGCTCCAGGATCGCGAGTTCGTCGTCGCGGTCCTTGGCTAGGCGCTCGATCTCTTCCTTTTCGATCTGCAGCGCGCGCTGATCTTTGTCGACGCCATGGCGATTGAACACGCGGACCTCGACAACCGTGCCTGAGACGCCCGGCGGCAGGCGCAGAGACGTGTCGCGCACATCGGAGGCTTTCTCGCCAAAGATGGCGCGCAGAAGTTTTTCTTCCGGCGTCATCGGGCTTTCGCCCTTTGGCGTCACCTTGCCGACCAGAATGTCGCCCGGCTCAAGTTCTGCCCCGATGGCGACGATTCCGGCTTCGTCGAGGTTGCGCAGCGCTTCCTCGCCAACGTTCGGGATGTCGCGGGTGATTTCTTCCGGGCCGAGCTTGGTGTCGCGGGCGGCGACTTCGAACTCCTCGATGTGGATCGATGTGAACACGTCGTCCTTGACGATGCGTTCGCTAATCAGGATCGAGTCCTCGAAGTTGTAGCCGTTCCACGGCATGAACGCGACCAGCACGTTGCGGCCGAGCGCGAGTTCGCCGAGATCGGTCGACGGACCGTCGGCGATGATGTCGTCGGCGCGCACCAGATCGCCGACCTTCACGATCGGACGCTGGGTGATGCAGGTGTTCTGGTTCGAGCGCTGGAATTTCAGCAGCCGATAGATGTCGACGCCCGGTTTGGTTGGGTCCTTTTCCTCGGTCGCCCGAATGACGATCCGCTGGCTGTCGACCTGCTCCACGACGCCTGTGCGGCGCGCGGTGATCGCCGCGCCGGAATCGCGCGCCACCGTTCCTTCCATCCCGGTGCCCACGATCGGCGCGTCGGCGCGCAACAGCGGCACCGCCTGACGCTGCATGTTCGACCCCATCAGCGCACGGTTGGCGTCGTCGTTCTCGAGGAACGGGATGAGCGCGGCAGCCACCGAAACCACTTGTTTCGGCGAAACGTCCATCAAGTCGATTTCATCACGCGGGATCAGCGTGGCTTCGCCGTTCTCGCGCGCCTGCACGAGATCCTCCGACAGCGCGCCCTTGGCGTCGATCTCGGCATTGGCCTGCGCAATCTTGTGTTTGGCCTCTTCCATCGCCGAGAGATAGACGATCTCGCTCTGCGGCTTGCCGCTGACAACCTTGCGGTACGGGCTTTCAATGAAGCCGTACTTGTTGACGCGCGCATGCGTCGCCAACGAGTTGATCAGGCCGATGTTCGGACCTTCCGGCGTCTCGATCGGGCAGATGCGGCCATAGTGCGTCGGGTGCACGTCGCGCACCTCGAAGCCGGCGCGCTCGCGCGTGAGACCGCCTGGGCCCAGCGCCGAGAGCCGCCGCTTGTGCGTGATCTCGGAAAGCGGGTTGGTCTGGTCCATGAACTGCGACAGCTGCGAGGATCCGAAGAACTCGCGCACCGCCGCCGCAGCCGGCTTCGCGTTGATCAGGTCGTGCGGCATCACGGTCTCGATATCGACCGAACTCATCCGCTCCTTGATCGCGCGCTCCATGCGCAACAGGCCGATGCGGTACTGGTTCTCCATGAGCTCGCCGACCGAGCGCACCCGACGGTTGCCCAGATTGTCGATGTCGTCGACTTCGCCGCGGCCGTCGCGAAGATCGGTCAGCGTGCGCAGCACTTCGATGATGTCGTCCAGGCGCAGAATGCGCACTGAGTCATCGGTATCGAGCCCCAGGCGCATGTTCATCTTCACGCGGCCGACAGCGGACAGGTCGTAGCGCTCGGAATCGGAGAACAAGCCCTGGAACAGCGTTTCCGCCGTTTCGATAGTCGGCGGTTCGCCCGGCCGCATGACGCGGTAGATGTCGAACAGCGCTTGTTCACGCGTCTCGTTCTTGTCGAGCTTGAGCGTGTTGCGAATGTACGGGCCTACTGTGGCCGGGTCGATGTCGAGGATCGGCAACTCGTCGATGCCGGCCTCAATCAACGTGGCCAGCACGGCCTCGCTGAGTGCGTCGCCGGCTTCGACATAAATCTCGCCGGTTTCCGGGTTGACGATGTCCTCGGCGATGTAGCGATCGAACAAATCTTCCGACGGCACCATGATATCGACGACGCCGTCTTCCACCAGCTTGTTGGCCGTGCGTGCGGAAATCTTCTTGCCGGCTTCGGCCACGACCTTGCCGGTCTTGGCGTCGACCAGATCGTAGCTCGGCTTGACCCCGCGCCAGCGCTCGGCGCGATACCGCGCGGTCCAGCCAGAACGCGTGCGCTTGTAAACCGACGACTGATAGAAGGTCGCGAGAATCTGCTCGCTCGACATGCCGAGCGCGTAAAGCAGCGTCGTGGCAGGCAGCTTCCGCTTGCGGTCGATGCGCACGAACATGATGTCTTTGGCGTCGAACTCGAAGTCGAGCCAAGAGCCGCGGTACGGAATGACGCGCGCGGCGAACAGCAGCTTGCCCGACGCGTGGGTTTTGCCCTTATCGTGGTCGAAGAACACGCCGGGGCTGCGGTGCATCTGGCTGACGATGACGCGCTCGGTGCCGTTCACCACGAACGTGCCCTTGTCAGTCATCAGCGGGATGTCGCCGAGATAGACGTCCTGTTCCTTGATGTCTTTGACCGACTTCGCGCCGGTTTCCTCATCGGTTTCGAACACGATCAGGCGCAGCTTCACCTTCAGCGGCGCGGCATAGGTCATGTCGCGCTGCTGGCACTCCTCGACGTCGAACTTCGGCTCTTCGAACTCATAACTCACGTATTCCAGGACCGCGCGATCGGAGAAGTCGCGGATCGGGAACACAGACTTGAAAACCGCCTGCAGACCCTCATCGATGCGCTCATAGGAACGCTGGTCCTTCTGCAGGAATTGATCGTAGGAGCTCCTCTGCACCTCGATCAGGTTCGGCATGCGCCCCGCCTCGGGGATCTTGCCGAACGACCTACGGATACGCTTTTTACCAGTATAAGACAGAGCCATCTGCTCTCCCCATGCGCGCCGCGCTCAAAGCGAACCTCCGGCCATAAGGTCCGCCAGCGCGGCACATGAGCCGCCTGTTCCGTCCCGCCGTTAGCCGCTTGCGCGGCGTCAGGCCGATTACGAAGCGCTCGGGACGGGACCCGCTTCGCCGCGCCTTGCAGCGCGAAGCAACGAACGCCGGCGCTGTCCAAGACAGCCCCAGCGCCCGTTCTGGTGTGTGCGAATTACTTCAGATCGACTTTGGCGCCGGCCTTTTCAAGTTGAGCCTTGAACTTTTCGGCATCGGCCTTGTTCACGCCCTCCTTCACCGGCTTAGGCGCGCCCTCGACCAGATCCTTGGCTTCCTTGAGGCCCAGGCCGGTAATGACGCGCACTTCCTTGATGACTTCGATCTTCTTGTCGCCAGCCGAGGCGAGCATGACCGTAAATTCGGTCTTCTCTTCCGCGGGCGCGGCGGCGGCGCCAGCAGCCGGCGCGGCGGCGACAGCCACCGGCGCGGCGGCGGAAACGCCCCACTTCTCTTCCAGCATCTTCGACAGCTCAGAGGCTTCGAGCACGGTGAGCTTCGACAGGTCTTCGACGATCTTATTGAGGTCTGCCATTTGAGTGGTTCCTGACATTGAACGGTTTGAAACGAGATTGCGGAAACGACGGGGTTAAGCGGCGTCCTTTGTGGCGTAGGCGTTGAGCACGCGGGCCAGCTGGCCGCCGGGCGCTGCGAGGACGCCGGCGATTTTCGTCGCAGGCGCCTGAATGAGGCCCAGGAGCTTGCCACGGAGCTCGTCCAGGGACGGCAGGGTCGCGAGCGCGGTCACGCCGTCCTTATTGAGCACCTGATCGCCGAACAGGCCGCCGAGAATGGCAAACTGTTCCTTTTCCTTGGCGTACGCGACGGCGACCTTGGCGGCCGCGATCGGGTCCGTGGAGTAGGCGATGGCCGTTGGGCCGGTGAACAAGGGAGCGGCGTCAGCCTTGGCCGTGCCGTCGATCGCCAGTTTCACCAGCCGGTTCTTTACCACTTTGAGCGCGCCGCCTTCCTTGCGGAGGCGGGTGCGCAGCACCGTCATGTCCGCAACGGTCAGTCCGGAATAGCGGCCGACGACCACTACCCCGGCCGCGGCGAACACGCCCTTCAGCGCTTCCACCGTTTCGGCCTTCTGAGCACGATCCATTGCGGTCTCCTCAGTTGGGCCGCCGGCCAATCCGGCGCGCCCTTCAGCGCGCGTGGAACAGCCGGCCGGCGGAATACCTCCGGTCGCGGCGCGCGATCCACGCGCTGCCTGTCCCAGAGGCCGGGCCTGCGGGAACGGCTTGACAGCCGGCCCCGAAAAACGTCAGCTCTGTCTATTGCAGGTCAAGAAAGCACAAGGCTTTCAACGATTAAGCCGCGCGCACAAAGCCCAAAGGGCGATCCATGCACGTGGCGCCTGCAGTCTCGGACAGGTTTTCGACGGGTTAACGCCGCCGAACGCGGGGATATGCACGGTTTGTTGCAGCGCCGCAAGTGGCGCATGCATACTTTTTTGAATCTGGCAAGTAGGCGCGACTCTGCGTGACCGAACGGACGCGCCTTAGTCGGGATTGGCTGGCAAATGCAGCCCTAGCCCGCGCCATGCGGACGGGCGCAGAGCGACACGCCATCATACTGTCGCGCATGCGCGACGCATGAAACGTGCAGCACCCACGGCTCCTTGGAGCGGTCGAGCTCACCCAGCCAAGCGGCGAGCCCACTCGCGCTTGCCAAGAACACGATCAATTGTTGGGGACGCGTCATCCGCGCCAAGCGGGGATCGCGCACCTCGTGCACAAGCCGATTATCCACGTACCAGCGCAACGCGTCGGGCGTCCATTCGAAGCCGTAGGTATGGAATGCCTGACTAGGGTCAAAGCCAAGATGGATACGCTTACCCACCGACCGCCCGTGCAAGTGATACACAGCTTCCATGTAGCGCGGTCGCGTGCCTACGAACTCAATGTCGATCTCCTCCCAGGTCGATGCGCCTTCAGGTCTGGTGAAGGTAAAAAACGCCGAGAGCACGCCATCCCCCGGAGGCAGGCGCATACTGGCTTCGTAGTAGCCGTATTGGAACGCTTCGCGCGATTGCAGCTCACCCGACATGTAGGGCTTGTCCCGGCCCAGCTCGGGCAGGTTACGCCGCATGGTGATGGCGAGTCCGGTCGGCGTGAGACTGATCGCCTCGCGGCGCCAGTCATTGTCCATGAAGTCGCCATTGCTCCAGCCGTCAGAGACCGACCATCGGGTCTCATCGAGCGTGCGAAACCGGTCGATGAAGACCACGCTTTCCGGCAACGGCGCAAACAGCGCTTTCTCGTCGTAGGCTTTGGTTCCGCGCGTGAAGAACCAGTAGAGCGCGCCCGCGAGCATCGCTGCTGCGGCCAGGATCGCAAGCGCTGCCAGGAGGCGCCTCATGAGCCGCTACCGGCGCGATGATTCACGATGAACGTCAAAGCGTCACTCAACACCATCAGCTCTAGAGCAGGAGCGGCGCCACGCCCAGCCTTTACGCACCGCACTGACGATCTCATCGAGCACAGAGCGAGCGGCCCTCGTACGTTGGCGCGTACGCCGCACACGCGACAGTCATTGTCCACGGCGCTTCATCCGGATTGATGGGTCCTAGCCAGCGCGGCATCCGTTCGCTGTTCCACAAGCTAAAGAAGATGCGCTGGGGCTGGACAAGTTCAGCTACGCGCCCGCCACGCGAAATGTGAACCAGCCTGTTGTCGATGTACCAGCGGATTTCATTTGGCAGCCACTCGAACGCGTAGGTGTGAAAACCGGCTGATGCATCGAACGGCAGCTCCAAGACCTGCAACGCGGCGTCGCCGGCGACATGGTAGACAAGCTCAATCCGGCGCGGATCGCGGCCGGTGAACTCCATGTCGATTTCGTTCCAGGTCTCCCGGCCTGCGGGGCGCGCGAAGGTGAAGAACGCCGACACCGTCCCGGCGCCGCGCGCAATCCGCATCCGCGTCTCGAAGTAACCGTAGCGATAGAGCGTGTCGCCATGGATTTCGCCGGAAATGTACGGCTTTGGGACACCCTCCGGGTTCGGCGGGACGCCCTCCGGATTCGCCGCCAGTGTGAACACCGCCCCCTCTTCGCTGAGGCTGACTTGCGAGCGCCGCCAGATGACGGAGGACCACTCGCCGGTGCCTGTGTGCTCGGAGACGCCCCAGCGGGGGCCTAAGTCGGATTCCGCGAAGCGATGAACGAAGGGGGCCGGTTGGGCTTCTGGCGCGGTTGGCTCCGCCGCCGCCGCGCCAAACAGGACCGCGCAAACCGCCATTGCTCTGAAGACGCGTCGCATCCCGATCCCACCCGTCCTACGCAACCAGCCTAACCGCTTTCGCCCTAAGCAAGAAGAGCGCCCCGGCGGGGCCAGGGCGCTCTCTGCTTGTCATTGGGTTCGGGAATTAGGCGGTCGCGTTCGACGGATCGATGCGTACGCCCGGCCCCATCGTCGTGGAGAGGGCCACCTTCTTCACGAACGTGCCCTTCGCGCCCGCGGGCTTCGATTTCGCCACCGCATCGATGAACGCTTTCACGTTTTCGCGGATCTGCGCTTCCGAGAAGCTCGCCTTGCCGACGCCGGCGTGGACGATACCCGCCTTCTCGACGCGAAACTCGACAGCGCCGCCCTTAGCGTCGGCGACAGCCTTCTTCACGTCCATGGTGACGGTGCCGACCTTCGGGTTGGGCATCAGGCCGCGCGGGCCCAGCACTTTGCCCAGCCGGCCCACCAGCGCCATCATGTCGGGCGTGGCGATCAGGCGGTCGAAGTCGATCTTGCCGCCATTGACGGTTTCGAACAGATCTTCCGCGCCGACGATGTCGGCGCCGGCGGCCTTGGCCTCCTCCGCCTTCGGCCCGCGCGCAAACACGGCGACGCGTGCACTGCGCCCCGTGCCGTTGGGCAACGAAACGACACCACGGACTTGCTGATCGGGATATTTTGGATCGACGCCCAGGTTCATCGAGACTTCGACGGTCTCGTCGAACTTGGCGCTGGCGCGTTCCTTGATCAACTTCACCGCCTCATCGAGCGTGTGCAGTTTGCGCGGATCGATGCCGGCGTGGCTCTTGGCCATGCGCTTGGTAACGCCCGGCGTTTTCTTGGTTGCTTGTGCCATGGCGCTTACTCCACCACCTGCACGCCCATCGAGCGCGCTGTGCCGGCGATCATCTTCGCGGCTTGATCGAGGTCGGCGGCGTTCAGATCTTTCTGCTTGGCCTGCGCGATCTCTTTGCACTGCGCCATCGTGATCTTGCCGACCACATCGACGCCGGGCTTCTTCGAGCCCGAGCCCGGCTTCTTCGCCGTCGGCAGCTTGGCCGCCTTCTTGATCAGGAACGACGCCGGCGGCGTCTTGATCTCGAAGGTGAAGCTCTTGTCCTGATAATAGGTGATCACGACCGGGCACGGGTCGCCCTTGGTCATGTCCTGGGTGCGGGCGTTGAAGCCCTTGCAGAATTCCATGATGTTCAAGCCACGCTGACCGAGCGCGGGTCCGATCGGGGGCGACGGATTCGCCGCGCCAGCCGGCACCTGGAGCTTAATCTGCCCCATGATCTTCTTCGCCATGTTGGCCTCTCGCTTAACGCCGGACGATCGCTAAACCGCCCAGCCTGAGTGGGTGCGTGGTTCGGGCGGCGAGCCCCTCCCACGCGAGAAGCGGGGCGTATAGCGGAGACGAAACCGCTTGTCGACCAGGGCCGTTTCCGCCGGCCCCCTCCCCCGAACACCCCAAAGAAAAACGCCAGTCGGCCTATAAGCCGGGTTCTGTGTCCTCGTTGCCGAGGCGACGACCATTCCTCTGGACCGTGCGTCGCCGCACGGTTCTCGCGACCAACCCGAACACAACCCACGGACGGGCCTGCCGCTTGCGCGGCGCGTGTTCCTATTCGGTCTTGCTCCCGGCGGGGCTTGCCGTGCCGCCTTCCTTACGGTTGGCGCGGTGGGCTCTTACCCCACCGTTTCAGCCTTGCCTGTTCCCGGCTTTCGCCGGGTCATCGGCGGTCTATTCTCTGTGGCGCTATCCCTAAAAGCGATCTTTGGGATCGCTCCCGGCGGGCGTTACCCGCCGCCGTATCCGCGTGGAGCCCGGACTTTCCTCGAACGCGTCCTTTCGAACGTGCGCCCGCGGCCGTCCGGCCGACTGACCGCATCCATATAGCCCGCGCGCGGCATCTCTTGAAGTAGAACCAGCCCGTAACCGAGGTCACATCAGCCGGACCGGGTCTTCGTTAGGGTGTGTTCGTGGCCGCCGGATGAAGCAACTGGGGCCCGCAGGAGCAAGGACAATGACCCGCGTGACCACGATCGCCCGCTCAGTTTGCCATCGCGCACAAATGACGGCCGCTTTCGCGCTCTGCATCGGCGCCTCGCTCGTTCTGCCGATCACCTTGGCCGCACTGGGCTTTCAAGCGCTGTAATCTGGCTTAGGCTGGCGCCCGACTTACGGGAGGCGGCGATGAGGCGGGCATTGGCGGGCGCATGTATGGGGATGGCGGTCTGGAGCGCTGCAATGAGCCCCGGCGCCTCAGCTCAGACCCCGCTTTTCACGGAGAACTCAGAAATCGAGGCTGTGATAGAGGGGCCGATCTCCACGATCGTTCGTTCAGCGCGCCGCAGCACCGATCCTCACCCCGGCGCCTTCATTCTGACCGATGGCGGCGCACAGCGAAGGTTCGAAATCGCCATTCAGGCGCGCGGCATCTCGCGGCGGACGCTCGGCATCTGCACCTTTCCGCCTCTTCGGTTGAATTTCGACGGCGATGCCGTCTCCGGAACGCTCATGCGCGGGCAGAACCGCCTGAAGCTGGTGACACGTTGCAGGCCCGGGGCAAGCTACGAGCAATTCGTCGTGCTCGAATATCTCGCCTACAGGCTCTATAACGAGATCACGCCGGTAAGCTATGGAGTCCGCCCTGTGCGCATAACGTACCGCGACACAAGTCAGCGCGGGCGCGAGAACACGCAACTCAACTTCCTCATCGAAGATACCGACGACCTGGCGCGTCGCAACGGTCGCTGGGTCGAACTCGAAGTACAGCCTGACCAGATCAGCGCCGCCCAACTCGATCCCGCTGCGACTGCGCGCTATGCGCTCTTTCAGTTCATGATCGGCAATCTGGATTGGGACATGGTGAGCGGTCGCGGCAACGAGGAATGCTGCCACAACAGCAACCTGATCGCCGCCTCCGAAACCGCGAGCAGCGGCATCATTCCAGTACCTTACGATTTCGACTCGTCCGGGTTCGTCGACACGCCGTACGCGGCGCCCCCAGTGGGCCTTCCCGTCAACAATGTTCGGCAGCGTTATTACCGCGGATATTGCATGCACAATGATCAGGCGCGCGCCGCCGCCGATCACTTCCGCTCGCGCCGGAGCGCCTTGTTGGCTCTGATTGACGGGGAGCAAAGGCTCAACGCAAACAGCCGCAACGAAGCACGCCGCTACATCGAGAGATTTTTTGACATCATCAGCGATCCAGGCCGCTTCAATCGCGAGCTGACCGAGAGCTGCAGGGGGCGGTCACGGCGCGGAGGCGGCGACGGCGGCTGAGACCGAGGCACAATTGCGCGCCAGGCGCGCCGCCGGTGACTCCGCGGGATCGAGAGCGGCGATCTGGGCCAGATAGGCGCAGACCTGCTCAGGCGTGCTCGCCAGGATCGGCACGCGCTGGCCACGATGAACTGCGATTGTAGCTTCGCCCTCGATCAACAGAAACGCGTGCGGATCGGTGTGCCCCGCCGGCGTTGCAATATCCGTGATCAGGACACGGCCGCCAAAGCGCGGCAGCACCAGCGGCGCGCGCTTGGTGTGGCCGACCACAACGCGCCGGACGCCGTGCGCCGAGAGCAGCGTTTCAAGATGAGTCCGTTCTGCGTCTTCCGCATTCATCGACAGGCCGCGATACCAGAGCGGGCCGTCCTCGTCGGTCAAAATCAACGGGTATCGCGGGTGAGGCGCACCCCGCAGCGCCGCGCGCACGGCCTCGTTCATGTCGTCGCGATCAACCGCGACATACGCCGGACCAATGCCGCCATGTACGAAGAGCGTGTCATTGATACGGATGACCGCGTTGTTGCGGGCGACCCAGCCGCCGTAGGCGCCGCTCGCCGCCCAACCAATGCGGTGCTCTACAAAGCCAAGCGGGTGCTCTGCTTCCCACTGCACACGAAAGGCCTCGTCGAAGACAGGAACACCTTCCGGCGGCGGATTCTGACGCAGATGACGCTGTACGGCGCGAAAGTAGCTGCTGCGACGTCGCTGCGAACGGCGGTCCGCGAACGCCGCGTATTCGCCAGGATGCACGTAGCGCAGATCGCCCTCGACATTCATGGCTTCGTGGTTGCCGATCAGCGCGTGAACAAATCCTCCAGCGCGTCGCGCTTGTGGCTGCAACCGCATCAGGTGGTCGATGATCGCACGGCTGTTCGGTCCGCGATCCGGGATGTCGCCGAGCTGCACCAGATGCGCTTCACCGCCGATCCAGTCGCCAGCAGGGTCGATCAACGCCGCGGTGCGCAGCATGTCGGAAAACTTCTCGTAGTCGCCCTCGAGGTCTCCGATCACGACGATGCGCTCAACTCCGTCCCACTCGGAGCGAGCGAACGCTGGCGCCGCGAAGCACGCAAAGGCAACAACGAGCGCCGCGAGGAAGCGAAGGAAGCGATTCATCGCCGGGGAGGATAGCGCGTGAGCGTCGCTCCTGCACGCCTTCCCTCATCGCCAACGACGAGTGAGCCGTCGGGCAGCACCGCGACCGCCTCAGGTTGAATGTGCGCTGAACCCAACGCTCGCACCGAGAGCACGCTTCCATCATCACCAAGCTCGGCCAAGGCAGCGTCGAAAGCCGACAACATCACCAATCGGCCGCGCACGGCGTCATAGTCGAGCGAAGATGGCCTGAACCGCCGCACGCCAGCCGCTTCGGCGAAGCTCTGGTTGGGCCATCGCCGCCATGGCTCGGCCGTTCCGGCTAACGGCCACCTGTACAGCGCTACGTCGCCGCGCATGTCCCGATCGTAGAGTTCCTTGCAGGCAAGAATGAGGCTCTGTTCGGATGCAAGCAGCGCCAGCCCCTCGACATCGCAGACACCGGCGAGACCGGTTTCGAAGCGCTCGAACACGACATGCTCGCCGTCGCCGCCTTCCCTGAAGCGATGGATCACGCCTTGGCTCGTGGTCAGCCAAAAAACACCGTCAGCCCCGATGGCCAAGCCTTCGAAATCGCCCGCCTCGGGCGGATCGCCAAGCGCGAAGGCCTTCACCAAGGCGCCGGTTGCGGTGTCAATCTCGTAGAGCACCGCGCGTTCGTCGTCGTGTCCAAACAGGCGGCCGTCCACAGTGACTGCGAAGCCTGAGAGTTCGCGCAAGCGCGCAGGCATGCGCCACTGACCACTCGGCGCACTGGCGAATGCCGAGGCCGCTGCCGCCTCGCCGCGTGCGCCGACCTGCGCAGGGGCCGGGCCGCAGCCGGCGGCGATCAAAAGCAACACGACGCCGACGCGTCTCATGCGTTCAATCGTCATCATCATCGTCGTCGCGACTGGGTTTTGGCTCGTCGCGCTTGCGGCCTTCCTCTTTCGCCATCCACTGGCGCGAGAACATCTGCTTGCCGGTGGTTTCCGCTCCATACTCGGTGGCCCATAGGCCGAGCACGGTGTAATTGAAGAAGATCGAGATGATCGCGGCTACTTCCACCGCGTTGATGCCGCCGGCAACGCCGACCGCGATCGCCGTGAAGAGGTAGGTCGTTTCGGCGCTGTCCTTCAGCGTGTGTCGGAAACGCACGCCCGCGACGATTCCGGCGAGGCTGAATGCCAGCGCCAACGAGTTGTGCACGACGTGCACAATCCCCGTGATCACCATCGGCAGCACCAGGATGGTCTGAATGAAAGACTGGCTCACGTCTTTCCGGCGCCGCGCGCCCATGCAAATCCAGGTAACCGGCAGCATCAGAACGAACGAGCCGATAATCGCCAAGGCGAGCCGCACGCCTTCCGCCAGTGTCGACGCGGCCTGCTGAACCGGTTGCACAGGCTCCAGAGCGCTCTGCCCCACCGCGCCGAATTGAGCCGCCCCGCCGATCGGCAGCAACTCCACCAACCGGGGCCACAGCGTCAAAGCGCCGGCCAGCGCAAGCGCGACAGCGCCGTAGTACGCAGTAATGGTCAGATAAGGCAGCAGCAGCTTCGGCAAGCCCGCTGCCTTCTCGCCGTTTCTCTCGCTGCTCTCCGCACCCGTCTCGGTGGTCATGCGCGCCTCTGCCCGGCACGCTTATAACGGAATGCCAACGGCGTGGGCACAGCTTTCTCTCGTTCCGTTCAGCGCTCGACCAATGCGGCAAGCAGCGCCAAGGTTTCCTCGTCGGGCTTGCCGTCGATGCGGCCTGGCCGAAACCGGCGCTGGAAGCTGATCAGCGCGAAACGTGTCGGATCGTCGAGCTTTGCTGTCAAAGCGAGTCCATAGCCGAAAGCTTGGAGCTGGCTCTGGATGCTTGCGACGTCGTGCGGCCGCGCGACCTTGGCGCCGCCGCCCTCCGCCGGCCAAATCGAAACACCCGCCTTCGCCAACCGGTACCATGGAAATTTTTCACCGGGATCGAGCTTTCGTCCCGGCGCCACGTCGCTATGGCCAACGACGCGCGACGGCGCGAGCGACCGGCGCGCGAGCACGTCCCGGACCAGCGCGATCACGGCGTCGATCTGCGCTTGCGGGAACTCAGGCAGTCCGAAGTCGTGACCGCCGTTGACGATCTCAATGCCGATCGAGCGGTCGTTGGTGTCTGTGCGCCCCTGCCAATGAGAGCGACCGGCATGCCAGGCGCGGTGTTCCTCGCTGACGAGACGATAAATCTGTCCGCCTTCGTCAACGACATAATGAGCGCTGACGCGGCCAAGCGGTGCATCGGCAGGCACGTCTTTCGGTTGCCAAGGTCCAGGATATCGGCCCGCCACCGGCGCGGGATCGGTAAGCCGGTTGAGTGCCGCATCGGCGTCCTGCATACCGGTGTAGTGCAGCACGACCAGATCGATCGCGCCTTCGCGCGCCTCGAAATTGGGAGAAAGACGGTCGATCAACTTCATCACGGCGCAGCACTATAGCGCCGCATCTGCCGCTGGCGATCAGACTTTGCGTCCGCTTTCCACCACCCAGCCGGAGGGCGTGCGACGGGCGTCGAGGACGCGCTCGGACGCCGTCCGCCGCCTCGGCCACAGCCGCATCGCGAGCGCGGCGCCAGCAACCATCACACTCACGATCAACGCCGCGGCAAATGCAAACACGAGCGCCAGAACCGCGCCCAGCGCGAGCGCCGCCAACCCAAGCGCGCGGAGAACCGCTGCGAACGCCGTGGACCCGAGATCGGCTGCGTTGGCTGTCATTTACCAAACTCCTCCTCGGCAATATGGAGTTCAACGCTGTGCTATCAATACGGCGTGCTTGAGGCGACGCCGCTCACGCGACAGGGGTGCTGAGTTCCTGGCGAATACGCGCGTAGGCGGCATTGATGGCGGCGGTCTTGTCGCGCGCGATATCGACAAATTCCGGCGGCGCGCCACGTTGGACCATGCGGTCAGGGTGGTTCTCGGCGGCGAGTCTGCGCCAGGCTCGCCGCACTTCCTCCATATCCGCTCCAGGCAACAGCCCGAGTATCGCGTACGGATCGCCGGCGTCGGGACCGAGATTGGTCGCCTTGATGCGTCGGAACTCCAGGTCGGTGAACCCGAAATGGCCAGCGACAGCGTCAAGGTAGGCCACCTCTCTATCGCTGATCGCGCCGTCAGCGCCGGCAATGTGGAACAAGCCGTCGAGCACGTCCTCCAAGAGACAAGGTCGCGCGCGGTAGCGCCGGCCAATTTGCTTGGCATAGGAATCGAAGCCCAGCACGGTTTGCTGCGCCAGCATGAAGGCGCGCTGAAAGTTTTCTTCTTCGCCCGGCGGCGGCCGAAACACACGCGCAGCAGCCGCCATCTCAACCTCGGTCGTGATCCCATCGGCCTTGGCCATCTTGGCCGCCAGGCCGATCACGGCCGCGGTAAAGCCAACATCGTTGGAATGTGGCGCGCACTCCTCGCCATGCTCCGGGGCTTCTGCCTCGGGATCGAATGCGCGCGCGGCAAGCTCGACTATACGTGACCAAACCGACATCGAAGGCATCCTGGCTTAGCCGATACGCATAGCAAAGCCAAATTGATCAGCTTGGCGGCGGCGGCGCGTTTTTGAGCGTCGCCACCTCAGCGCGCAACGCGCGCAATTCCTCGAGGATGCGCCCCTGCATCCTGGCGGCGTCATCCTGCGCTTCATGGATTTCATCGACCCCTTCCTGCACTTCTTCCAGCTCTTCCTTGATCTCTTCCTGCGGCGCCTGCTGCACCGCTTCGACAATGACGCCGACGAAAAGATTGAGCACGGCGAACGCAGCGACAATGGTGAAACTGAGAATAAAGACCCATGCGAACGGATGGGCTTCATCGAGCCGCGTCACGGTATCGCCCCAGCCGTCGAACTGGGTGAGTGCGAAAAGGCTGAGCGCGCTTTCGCCCAAGTTGCGGAAGCCAACTTGGTCATGGAACAGCGTCGTCGCCATGACTGCGCCGATGTAGAAAACGATCGCAAGGATTGCGAAGGACGCCAAAATGCCAGGTAGCGCGCTGAACAGCGCCTCAACCACACGCCGCATTTGCGGCACCGCACTGACCAAGCGGAAGACGCGCACGACACGCAACGTCCGCAACGCCGAGATCGCCGGATTGACCGCGATGTAGCTCAAGCCGACAACGATGAGATCAAAGATGTTCCAGCCGTTGCGGAGGTAGGCGCGCGGGCCCTGGGCGAAGAACTCCAGCACCAGCTCCCCTGTGAATATGAACAGGAAATACATGTTCCAGCGATCGATCAACGCGTGGTGCGGGTTCGCTTCGCCGAAGTGTGCGTCGTATCCAAGAATGGCGGCGTTCGCGACAATGCAGAGCAGGATAAAGGTATCCCACACCCAGTTGCGCGTCAGCGCGCGGAAGAGCGGTATGCCCCCGCGCGATCGTTTTGCCGCGGCCCGCGCCTTGGGCTTCTGCGCCACTGATGCACCAGTCATCCCCACCCCCTCGTCGCCTGTCCCGGACGCCAGGGGAGACTAATGGGAGTTGGGCGGTGGTGAAAACCCGTCGTCAGCCCGTGGGCGAATTGTCCGTCGCCTGCTGTTGCGCCAAACGCGCGGAACCTTCCGCGTCATCGGCCTCAACCCGAGCGCTCAGGATGAAGCCCTGCACGCGATAGGTGCGCCCGCCCCAATGCCGGCCCGGGACATTCCACACTCGGACTTCGCTCCAATCGCCGGCCTCGGAAACGTCCATGATGGGTACGTCCCGGGTAATCTCGCCCCCGTTCAGCCAGTTGGCATGATCGACGACCATGATGCGGGGCGAAATCAGGTCTTTGATCACAGCGACGTGGCCACGATTATCGTTCGCATAGCCATGCATGACCAGCACAGCCCCCTCGCTGGGCGTGTTGGCCGTCTGATAACGCCCACTGGCCTGCTGCCACCAAGTGCTGGCATCGCCATAGAGTTCGACGCCGGACTCGCGGCGCGCGAACGGCACGCACTGCAGGTTGGCGCGGCGATTGGTGACGCGGGCGCGCGGCTCGAATACGGGCTCAGCCTGCGGCGCTGGTGTTAGGTGCTCGCTTGGCAGCTGCAGCAGAAGGTCAGGATCGAGAGCGAGGCTGACCGGATATGGGGTCAAAGCCTCAGCCTCAACGGGCGCGGTCAATCCGGTAACGGTCGCAGCAGCGAGCAGAATAGCACGGGTATCCAGCATACGGGTTCTGGTCCGGACGAGGCTTCATGCCCCAAACTGGGACACAAGAACGCGTGACGCAGCTTAAGAAAAGCCTAATCGCCTGATGAACTTACCGACACGAACCAGTTCGTATGGTAAACGAAGCAAAGGGAAGACTAGATCTTGTGCGTGATCCGCACGCTAAGCTTCGGAGGTCTGGGGGCTGAGGGCCCTCAACTGCTCGAAGTTGGCGCGGCGAAGGCGTGTATGAAGCCTTCGACTTCGTAAACTCGCCCGCCCCAGTGGCCGCCTGGAACGTGCCAGACCCGTACCTGGCTCCAATCGTTGGTGGGCGAGACATCCATCACCGGAACGCCGACCGAGATCTCCCCCTGGTTGAGCCAGTTGGCATGGTCGACTCGCACGATGCGGCTGGTGACCACCTCCGTGACCACGGCGACATGGCCGCGGCTGGCGTCCCGGTAACCCTTGGTAACCATCACCGCACCGGGCGCGGGCAGGCTGGAGCGGGGATAGCGGCCAGCCGCCTGCACCCACCAGGTGTTGGCGTTGCCATAGATCTCGACGCCGGAAACACGCCGCGCATAGGGGACGCACTGCAGTCTGGAGCCGCTGTCGAGGATACGCGGCGGCGCTTCTGGGCTGAACGGAAAGTCCGAGGACCAAGCCGGCGGCGCGGCGGGGCCGGCCGCCACCCCAATGACAGGGGCAGGCGTTGCAGCGCAAGCCGCGACCGCCGCGCAGACAAAGGCTGCGCCCAGCGCCCGAAGGCGCTGCCTGATCACAGTACAACCCACCATTCCGATAGCGATCCTATCTCAATCGGGTTGGTAACCGGTGAACGGCGAAAGGTTCGCCTTGACGAGCGCGCCCTGACCGCGCCACCGGCTTGTCCGTGACCGACGCCCGCCCCGAGACCATTGTCCGGCCCTGCTTCCAGCAGGACCTGGAACTGGTGCAGCTGATCTATGGCCACCACGTGCTTACGGGGACAGGCTCGTTCGAGACCGAACCGCCCTCGCTCGAGGAGATGACCGCGCGCTGGTCACGCGTGGTGCAACGCGACTGGCCGTTCGTGGTGGCTTGCCCGGCCGCGGACATGAGCCGCATCGTCGGCTTCGCCTACGCCCAGCAATACCGCGATCGCCCCGCTTATGACGGCGCTTTCGAGGTTTCCGTGTACACGGCGCCGACCTCGCTCCGCCGCGGTATTGGCGCGGCTTTGCTGCGGGACCTGCTCCTCACGCTGCAACGCGACGGCGCCCGCTCGGCGCTCGCCTTCATCGGCGACAGCGCCAACGCCGCATCAATCGCCTTACACGCGAAATTGGGCTTCAGGCATGTCGGCACGCTCAAGGACGTGGGCGTGAAGTTCGGCAAATCGCTCGACGTCGTCATCATGCAGCGCAGCATTCCCCGCCCACACCCCGCGCCGTGATCTAACCACCACAGCAGAACCGCCTAGCGCAGCCGTTTTCGCGTCCCCGATGGCAACGGTTGATTAACCATGCTTACATCATGCTCACCAATCGGGAGGAGATCGCGATGCGCTTACCCAAGCTCGTGGTCGTTGGTTTGGTCGGGTTATTTGGTTTCGCTGCGAGTATCGCCACTGCCGAAGAAGCAGGCGCTCCGGCATACAGCGCCGTAGACGGCGTTGACCTTGTCGATCCCAACAGCATGTTCGAGCAGGAGCGGTTCGAATGGCGCGTGGACCCCGCGCGCTCCACGCGATTCGCCGGCTTCGACGGCCCCGTGCGGGGACGCGACGAGGCCGGTCAGTATCGCTACGAGCTGTCCGTGATCGCGCGTGCGTCCGACGATCTCGGCCTCACCTTCGCGCCGCGCGCGGGGCTGACGGTCGACCGCGACGGCGACATCTCGGGCCGGAGCAGCGGCGCGGAATTGCGCTTGGGCCGCGTGCTGTCCAATCGCGACAACGAGCGCTCTTCTGAACCGACCTGGTATCTGTTCGCCGCGTCCGAGGATGAAGCGCTGACTTGGCGGCCAGGCGCGCGCAACGATTTCGGCGGCGTCAGCCCTTCGTTCGGCGTCGAGGAGCGAGTCGACATCGGCGATCTGCAAGCCGGCGTCAGCTATGAGCGCGATGGCTGGCAGGCGTCATTGGCCTATGTCGAACGCGAGTACAGCATTCGCAGCGGCTCAAGAACGCATCGCCACGAAGAGAGCTTCACCGGCGTCACCTGGACAATGCGGCATTAGGGTAAGCGGCGGGTAACGCCGATTGTGCGGGGGAACTCGCTTTTGTGGCTTAACTTCCGCCGGAACATATGGCAGCGATTGTGCATTGACCGGCGTGTAGGGTCGAAAAGGCCGTGACATGACGAGACATCGAGCGCTCTGGATCACGCTCTGCGGCGGCGCCATCGCGGCCGCTCTGGCCGGCGCCGCCACGGCGGAGCCCCAAGCCATCATGGGTGTGGAGCTTGCCGCCCCGGAGGACGGTTTGCTTGCCGGCCGCGCCGCCGTCGAGTTCTCCGTAACCAACGACGGCCAAGCCCCCTTCCTGCCCTTCGACGCGCGCGAGGACGGCGAGCGCCGACTGCAGCTCGAACTCAGTGCGGGCGGCGGCGACTCGCCCTTGGACGTCGCCATCGCCCAGCAGACGACGCTCACCCCCGACGCCAACGGGGATGTCATGCATGAAGGCTCAAGCGCCATCGTCCGCATCGGGCGCGGCCTGGTCGGCGAGCGCGACGCCGACCGCCGCTCCTCCACCTACGTGTTCGTCGCTTCGGAAAACCAGGCGCTGACCTACCAGCCGGGATCGCGCAGCGCGTTCGGCGGCCAGGGCGCGGCGCTGGCGCTGCAGGACCGGGTCGAGGTCGGCGATCTCTCCGCCGGCGTCACCTTCGAGCGCAACGGTGTGCAGACCTCGCTCGCTTATGTCGAGCGCTCCGAATCGGTGCGCGTCGGCAACCGCAATGTGAGCCAGGACGACAGCTTCGCCGGCGTCACGGTGACGGCGCGGCGCTAGCCACACGCGCGGCGCGCACGCGCGCGCGCGGCGGCGTAGAGGCGGGAGAGCGGGGCGCGCTTCGACTGAAGCTTCAAAAAACAAGTGTTGCGGGGTTGTGCCGAAGCGCGCCCTGCGCGGTCTGTTGGGGCAGCCGGCGGCAGCGTGAGGCGTTGGCGATGCGCCGGGTGGCCATGCGTTTGCGGACAGATGGGCTCTCAGCGCTTGCGCGTTGAAACGAGGATCGGCGCGGACCTTCTCCCGCTGTTGCTCTTCACAAACCGATCACCCACGACGCTGGGTATCCGGCGCACCTTGGCGCCTTGCGTGCCGTTCCCGGCTGACGTGCGGGCGAGAGCCAAATCCCTCGGTCCCGGACCTCCGCTTCCTTTTGCTCACGGAGCAGCGATGTTCCTCCTCGCGGGCTTCCATCGCATCACGTTCAAACCGCATCTGCTGCGCTGTCGGCCTTGGTACCGGAGCCTCCCGTGCAGGAGATGGGCGCATCATACGATTGCATGAAACCGGTCGGATCGATTTTTTGCAGGGTCTTGGAGATTCAGCGCGGGGCGCTGCACGCGCGTGGATAGAAAGGCGGCGTATCCCGGCCTCACGCCTGCGCCGCCAATTTTCGCGCCTCTTCCAAGAACGGCTCGTCCGGCGGAAACAGCACGCCGCGCGCTTTCATAGCCTCCATGCGGACAAGCACCTCGCTCCACGTCACGCCGCTGCCCTCCATCTTCGCCAGCCGCCACATCGAGGTCCACACGTCACGCTGCGCTTCCGCGCTGCCGGGGTTCTGAGCCGCAAGCTTTTCTCTTACACCCAAAGAGGCTTCGAAGCGCGCCTTCGCACCCTCAAGATCGCCGCCCTTCACAAGCACGTCGCCAAGCTTGTTCAGGCTCACCGACACGTCACGCTGCGCTTCCGCGCTGGACTCATTCTCTCGGGCGAGCCGGTCCGCGATCACCAAAGAGGCTTCGAAGCGCGCCTTCGCACCCTCAAGATCGCCGCCCAAGACAAGCACGTCGCCAAGCTTGTTCAGGCTCACCGACACGTCACGCTGCGCTTCCGCGCTGCCGGGGTTCTGAGCCGCAAGCTTTTCCAGGATCGCGTTGCAGGCTTCGAAGCGCGCCTTCGCACCCTCAAGATCGCCGCCCTTCACAAGCACGTCGCCAAGCTTGTTCAGGCTCACC
>JAIELK010000021.1 GCA_019753175.1 Hyphomonadaceae bacterium | reverse complement strand
ATTAGGGAGAGCCACTTCCGCCGGTGATGGTGGCCTTGCGTTCACGAATGCAGGCCGTCAGGTCGCCGATCTTGATAACCTCACGCTCTTCGATCAGCGCCGTCTTGATCGCATCTTCGGTCGCCCGAACGATGTCAGCGTAACTCAGGCCGACGGCGGTTTTGGCCGCGTCCGCCCAGCGCATCTTCGGCGTGCTGAAACCGGAGAGCTTGGCGCGCAACAAGAGCTTGATTTGCGGCTCGTCGGGAAGATCGAACTCGATGATGTCGTCGAAGCGCCTGAACATGGCGCGATCAAGCAAGCCAACGTGATTGGTTGCTGCGATCACGAGACTGTCCGAACCGTCCTGTTCGACCATCTGGAGGAAGCTGTTCACGACGCGGCGGATTTCGCCGACATCATTCCCGAGGCCGCGTTCCGCGCCGATGCTGTCAAACTCGTCAAAGAAATAAACACCGCGCGATTGATTGAGCGCGTCGAACACCAAGCGCAGCTTGGCGGAGGTCTCGCCCATGTATTTTGTGATGAGACCGTCGAGGCGGACAACGAAGAGCGGAAGCCCGAGTTCACCCGCCAACGCTGAAGCGGTCAGCGTCTTGCCTGTGCCGGGTTTGCCGACGAGGAGCAACTTGCGCCGAGGCGCAAGCCCTCGGCTACGAATGGTGCGAACAGCCTTGTGCTCACGGATGACGCGCAGCAGCCGCTCTTCCAGCGCCTTGCCCAGCACCATATCGGCAAGCTTAGTCTTTGGGTACGAAGCCGACAGAACGTCGGCGAGTTCGCCGCGCGGTTTTGCGAGTGGTATGGGCGTGATCGCCGCGACGCTCGACCGGCTCTTACTCTTGTCGATGATGGCGCGAAGTTCCTGCGCGAACTTGCCGTGGCCTTGACGCGCCTCCGCCGCCGCAATCTGCATTGCGATGGAGAAAAACTGCGCCTCATCACCCTCTGCGTGGGATGAGAGCAAGGCTTTGATCTGGTCGGCTGTGGGCATAGCTCCGCTCTTGTTCGTCTTTTATTCTAGACGACATCAGGCCTTAACGCACGGTGAAAATACCCCCGCGCCGGTATTATGTAGAAAAAACATGAAGCTAGCGGAAACGGCGTCATACCCAACGAAGAGCCGTGGGCACGCACAGAAGCCATCGATTCCCGATGGCGTTCAACGAGTCGGAACGAGGCGCGCGCTGGCAGGATCATAGACGTAATTCGTGATCGAACCGTCCTTGATGCGCTCGACGGCTTCATCGACGACGAAGATAGGCACCAAAAACCACTCACGCGGCACGATGGGATTGCCGAAGCGGTCTTTGATTTCAATGTCGAGCCGCGCGGGATCGAACACGCGGTGAATGATGTTTTCCAGCTTGGTGCGGTTGATGTTGAAAAGCTCGTAGGTGGCAATCACCTCAACGTCTGCCATGAGGAAAGTCGGGTCGAGCTTGGCGTTCGCCAGACGTTTCTTTACGTCGCCGCCCGTCACGCCGATTTTGTGCAGTACGTCGCGGTGCGCGGCAACAGCGGGAAGGTCTGACTTGCTGCGGAGAACGTAGATAAAGCCGCTGGCCAAATCGTCATCATCGGCTTCGTCCGCAAACAGAGGCCCAGCGGACGTCTCAAGAATCCTGCGTCCCGTCTCATCTTGTTGCAACGCCTTCTGCAATGAACGCATGAGCAAGTTGCTCTCCGTTCCATTGTCGAAGATCACGCGCAGACGCGCATCAAGCGTGCCATGTTCATTCGATTTGGGCTCTTCCATCGCGGCCACATAGGCTTTTTGTCCGCCGACGATATAGAAGCGGCCCGCCTCGATTTCTGACTTACGCTCAAAGCGTCGCGTTTGACGGACGCCGGACGCAAGCTCTCGCTGCACCTTCTCGAATAATGGCTGGAAGGTCTCAAAGTCCGCGCAAGGCGTGCGATTGGCAATCTCCTCGGCGGCGCGCTTGTCAGCGGCGGCGCGGACATGGCGAAGCTCGGTAATATCCTCTCCACCGCCCAAGCCGTCCAACTCGGCCATAAGCTCGTCGTCTTCCATCGTCTCCACAGGAGTGACGGGGGCGTTTTCGGCTCCGGCCAAAAGGCCCTGACGGTCGAGCGGCGACAGAATGGTTCGGCATTCTTCAAGCGCGCGCATACGGTCGAGGCGTGTTGCATAAAGCCGCTCGAATATGTCGCGTTCCTCTCCATGTTGCGGATTGCGCCCATGCTGATCGACGAACCGCTGGATTTCTTCAAAGCCCGCGATGATGCGCTCCTCGCGCGGCGAGCGCCCGCCACTTTCTTCCGGCGGCGCGAAGTCCGACAGCTCGGCCGCAAGTTCATCAAGATCGAGGTCATTCGCCATAGCGACCCTCTTTCTTGAAGCGCATGAAAGCGGCTGCACCCTCAGCCAGCTTGCGTTCCCATGCGTCGGCGGCGGTTGCTGACGGAACGCGGCCTCTGTCGCGTTTGAACTGCACGGCGCGCTTGGCGTATTCTTTCGCTTCGTCGGGCGTCAGCGCGGTGTTCTTCGCGGAGATCGCCGCCTGCACCTGTTTGAGGCTTTCCTCACTCATCGTCTTGGCGAGGATGGCATAGGCTTCGCCGAACGGGTTGATGCGGTCGATGAGGTCGATGTCCAGATCGCGGACATTCACGAACCGACGCACGCCATCGACAAAGGCGGTATTGGACGTTGGCTCGTTCTCGCCGCCGAGGGCGCGTTTCTTGGCTTCCTGAGTCAGAGTGAGCGCGGCGATGGCGTGTTGACGCACAGCCTCTTGATCGTCTTCGCTCAATTCGGGGTACTTATCCTTGATGATCTTGCCCATACGAACCTGCGTGAGTTCTTCGGGCACAAGCTCTTGATCGAACAGGCCGCGTTCCAACACGGCCTTTTCCTGCACGAAGGCGGCGATCACTTCGTTCAAGTCTTCCTGACAGATGCGCGTCGCCTCTTTGCTGGAGGGCGTCACAAGCCCCTTAATCTCGATCTCGAACTGTCCTGTCTGTTGATTGAAGCCGACATTGGACTTCGAGGGATCATATCCTCCTTCGCCGTAGTCGAAACCGGCTGTCGGCCCGCTTTGCGGCGTTTTGAGTTTGAACTCGAAGCGCGGTGCAAGAACTTGCTCCATGAGCAAGCTGGCGGCGATGGCCTTCAACGTGTCGTTGACTGCCTCGGTCACGGCCTCGGCGGAAGCGTCTGGCTCGGCGATCAGGTTGGTAAAGCGCGCGCGGACTTTGTTCGGTGCGTCGCGGGTCGCGCGCCCGATAATCTGCACGATCTCGGTGAGACTGGAACGATAGCCGACTGTCAGGGCGTGCTCGCACCAAATCCAGTCGAAGCCTTCCTTGGCCATGCCAAGCGCGATGATGATGTCAACATGATCGCGGTTGTTCTTCTGCGCGCCGTCCTTCAGGGCTTGCGAAACGCGGTCGCGCTTGTTGGGGTCGTCATCGACCAGATCGGCGATGCGAAGCGTTTTGCCCGCAGGTGTTTTGACCAGTTGAAAACCTGTGGCGGGGTCGATGCCTTCCCAAGTGCCGAGGCCGCCGATGATTTCTTCAACTTCCTTGATCTTGTCCTTCGTGCTCTCGCGCGCGTTGACGTTGGGAATGTGAACGATGGTTTTCTCGTTCGCATCGAGAACATCAAGAATCGTCTTGTCGGTCGCGCCATCCTTGCGGAGATACGAACCCGAATAGAAGAAGTAGCCGATGTCGAGTTGCTTTAGATATTCGTAGCCGTTGAGCTGTTCATAGTAGGTGTAGGTGACGGAATCGAACTTCGCCTCATCCTGCGGCGCGAGCACCGGCACGGCGTCGCCACGGAAATACGAACCCGTCATCGCCACGATATGCGCCTTGTCGCGGGCGATAAGCTGGCCGAGGTGCTGGCCGAGCTTGCTCTCGGGGTCTGCCGATACGTGGTGGAACTCGTCAATGGCGATCAGGCGGTCGTCGAACGCCGCCACGCCAAACTTGTCCATCGCAAAGCGGAATGTAGCGTGGGTGCAAATCAGCACCTTGTCTTGGCTTGCCAGAAACACCTCGACGGAATTGACCTTGCCGCCGTTGTCCGAGCCGGGCGCGTTGCAGAGATTCCACTTAGGCTCTACGCGCCAGTCTGCCCAAAAGCCGTACTTGGACAGCGGTTCGTCATTGAAACTCGCGCCGATGCTCTTTTCTGGCACGACAACGATGGCTTGCTTGATACCCTGATTGGCGAGCTTATCGAGCGCAATGAACATGAGCGCGCGGCTCTTGCCCGATGCGGGCGGCGACTTGATGAGGAGATACTGCTCGCCGCGCTTCTCATATGCGCGTTCCTGCATAGCGCGCATACCAAGCGCGTTCGACTTGGTTGAAGCGCCATTGCCCGCGTAGGTGACGGAGATGGATGGGATAGATTTCTTGTCTTCGGTCATGTGTTTGCCCCCGCTTTTTTCTTTCTCGCGCCGTTCTTTGTGGCGTTTGCGGCGGTCATCTTGGTGTATAGGTCGAAGAGTTTTTCCAGCCGTTCCGTGTCGTTCCTAAATCGTCGGCCAACATAGATGCGCTCCAGAATCTCGTCGTTGCGCTCATGCGCCTCGCGCAGATCGCGCGGCATTTCATCTGGATCGTAGAGGTCGGCGACCGTCGCAGGGAAATGCACCTCGCGCGTAAGTAAAATATCTTCCGCGCAGCGCGTTAGGTCGGCCTTATTCTTGTCGGTCAGCGTTGGAACGGGAAAAGTGTTCCAGCCGAGCGTGTTGGAATATCGGTAGTCCGTCTTCAGTTTGCCGCAGACGGTCGCAACCCAAACGAGGTGTAACCGCGACGCAAGCAGTGCCATATTCCAAAGGGGCGCGTCACTCACCATGAACGCAAGGTTCGACACCACCGTTTCGGCTGGCAGAAGCCCAACTGGAAACCACTCACGGCGCTCGGAGCTCACAGATGGGATGATGATTACTCTCTGCGTCGGAATCTCGCCTCGGTGCTGAAAGCGGTGGGGCACTTTGGATAATTGCTCGCGCGTCTCTTTCTTTTTGCTCTCCGCTCTAAGGCTGGCCACGCGGTCGAGACGTTCTGAGATGGGAAGAATACTACGGGCGAGCGCTAGTTGCTGATCGGGAATGACGAGACATGCGCGCGTCTGTCCCTGCAAATAATCTTGCGAACCAAAAAACGGATGGATGAACTGCGTCGCCTCGGGAAACGCAGCACTCAGAGACCGCACTTCCTCGGTGTCGAGAATTAGATTGCCTCCGTCGTTTGGGACGCTCCCTGTCTGCATCTGCGGGAGGGAAACGGAATGAGGCGTCGGGTGACTTTCGACAAACAGATCGGCACCGTCGATGAGGTATGCGTTGATGTTTGAGACCGCTCGTGAAAAGTCACTCCCGTATATGAACTTTTTAGTTTGGCGGCTCTTCTCGGCGATGGCGACGATCACACAAGTGACCCCAGCGTTTCTTGCGGCGCTGTTAGCCCACTTGAAGGACAAGTGGGCAAAAACGATCTCGATGTCTTTTCCCAGCACATGAGGCCAGAGCTGCGGCAGTTGCCGCCCTTGGCAAACGGAGTTCGTGGCAACCAAGGCGGCAACCGCCTTTGTCTTGCGGCAATAATCAGCCGCTCGGACGAACCAGCAACCCACATAGTCCACGTAGCCGAACTTGTCGGTAAGCCCCTCAAAGACGAAGCTCATGTCGTCTAAGTGCTGATCTTCCTTTTTCCCTTTTCCTGAGTACGGCGGGTTCCCACAGATGTAGGTCTCGCCGCCCTCGTTCTCGAAGTCTATTTGCGCTTGGTCGAGCGGCGTTTCGAGAAGATCATCTGCAACGAGCTTCACACCTGTGCCGTTTGGCGGACAGATGGAGAGCCAATCCAATCTCAGGGCGTTGCCATAGGTGATCCAGTTCTCAGCGTCGAGTGGCAGAAACTCAGCCAACGCAAGCTGTTGTCCGCGATATAGAACGTCACATTGATATTCCGCGATAATGAGCGCTAGACGCGCGATCTCGGCGGGAAAGTCGCGTAGCTCGATGCCACGGAAGTTTGTGAGAGGAATTTCAGAAGTACGGTCGGCTTCATCTCGGCGACGGTTTATTTCAGCTTCTATCGCTCGCATTTCCTTGTAGGCGATGACGAGGAAATTGCCGCTACCGCACGCTGGGTCGAAAACTCTGATTCTTGACATGCGGTTGCGAAGGTTGAGCAGCTTGCGCCCATTGTCGCTTGCCTCCTCCAACCGTGTTCGTAGGTCGTCGAGGAAAAGCGGGTTTAACACCTTTAAGATGTTGGGAACGCTGGTGTAGTGCATTCCAAGCGCGCCGCGCTCTTCATCATCGGCGACTGCCTGTATCATCGAGCCAAAAATATCTGGATTGATCTTTCGCCAGTCGAGACTGCCGATGTGTAGAAAGTATGAGCGGGCGATCTTGCTAAATCGCGGCACGTCCATCTTGCCAGAGAACAGCCCACCGTTCACATAAGGGAACGTGTCGGCCCACTTCTTAATGCCGGCAGCGCGACGGTAGCGATCATCGGGCCGTCCTTCATGCTTGGTCGGCGTATTCATCGCCCGAAAAATCTCGCCAATAATCTCGTGCGTGTCAGACGAGTCGCGGGCACTCATTTCTTCCACTTTGGCTGTGAAGTTTGCATTCTCACCGAAAATGTCGGTGTCTTCTGCGAAGAAGCAAAAGATCAACCGCGCCATAAAGTGGTTCATGTCAGGGCGGCGTTCGGCCGTCGCCCAATCGGGGTTCTCCTCTAGCAGTTTCACGTAGAGCTGGTTGAGGCGGCGCGCCGCTCTCATATCCAGCTCAATCTCCTTTATTTCCGTGGTGTAGGAGAGGCCAGCCAATGGCAAGAAGAAGCCAAAATGATTGGAGAAGTCGATGTAGGCACAAGCGATAGTCTCGCCTGTATCGAGATGCTCGGCCTCGAAATCCGCGCCGTCGGTGGCGAGAATGAACCGCGCCTTTGCCTTGGCGGTGGCCGGACTGGCGCGAAGTGCGGTAAGCGTTTTCGTGACCTCACCAGAGGCCGCAACGGCGATGTGGATATGGTTGCGTTGCAGGACGCCACCGACATCGGAAGAGTTCGACGCGCCCGCGCGCAATTTCTTGATGGTGGTTTCCTTGTTGCCGAACGCCTCAAGGAAGGCGTACGGAAACTCCGCCGGATCAAACGGCTGTTCCGCCAGCGCGGAGACGGCTTGCTCGATTTCTACGGGGTTCATTTACGCACCACCAAACCACTTTCCCTTCCCGCCTATAGGGGTCGGGCCATGTCACCGTGATGCCGTATCTGCCCCAGCCGCCCGTTTCCAGAAACGCCCGAATCCAACACTCCAAAGGAGACGATTCGAGCCAGAAACGAGATTAGCGCGGTTCGTTCTTCGTTCCAATGCCCTTGGCGGGGTCTTTCCGTAAGCGGGAAGACGGCGGCGACGGCGACTTTGGCGGCTTGCGGGCGACCGCGCCGAACACGCTACGCAATTGAAAAACCGACAACAGCCGCGCCACGAACCGAGAGGGGCGAGTGGTTCGCGCAACCTTGTGGGCAAATCGGCTCGGCGTTGGTTGCAAAAAGCGCGAGCCGGTCAGCGTGCGCTCGTCGGCGGCTCCGGCCCCGCCGTTTGCGTCTGCTGCTCATGCGCCGCTTGCTCGCGCTGACGCTGCTGCTCGGCCAGTTGGGCGGCGAAGCGTTGCGCTTCTTCATAGTCGCGGGTACGGCGCGCGAGGTCTTCTCCAAAGACCAATTCGCGGTCACGCGCCTGTTGCGCTTGGCGCTCGGCGAGATCGTCCAATTCGACCTTTTTACCCGCCTCAAGCCGCGCTGCTTCTTCTGCGTGCTCGCGGTCGAGTGCTTTTACGACGGTGTTGCGCGCCTCGTCGCGCTCGGCTTGGCGGCGACTAGCCCACGCGGGCGAGACGAACCCGATCACCGCATCGACGACGCGGGCGAAGCCTTTGCGTTCTGCCTGTTCGTCGTATCGCTCCAGCGCCGCCGTGCGCGTGGCGTCCGATTGAGCGACCTTCGCAGCGATCTCCTGATCGAGCATCGCGCCAATGCGGTCGCGCTCTGCCGCGTGGAAGTCGGCGAGCCGCTGCATATCTTCGGCGTGCCATGCGCGTAGCGCCTCATCGAGTTTTGCGCCGCTCTTGCCGTCCTCGGCGGGCGGGGTTGCGGTGGGCGCTTCCGAGAGCGGTTTCGGTTCAAGCGCGGGTCGCAGCTCTTGCAGCGCCTTCGCCTCCGCAACGGTGGGCAGCGCGTCGGCGTCCACGTCGGCCATGAAGCCCCGCAGATCCTTGGCGGTCATGCCTTTGATCTGGCGGGCCAAGCTATAGACCTCGCCCGCCTGATCGACGATCACGAAGTCGCGCCGGTCGCCTTGGGCGACGATCAGGCCGTGGTCGTCGAGCGTCTTTTGGAGCGCCGCGCCGTTTTCGCTGGCGTGAAAGAGCGCCGTCACCTGATCTTTGAAGGCGCGCGGGTCATGCCCGCTGCGCTCGGCTTGTTGCCATTCAGCATGGCTGATGGGTGCGCGCTCCTCGGCGGGCTTTGTCACCACGGCTTCGTGGCCGAACTCCTTTTCGAGAGCGCGGGCGACGCGCTTGTGGGCGTCGTAATTGTTGCTGTCCGAAAGCAGCGTCATGGTGTCGATGTCGGTGCGCTGCCACACGACATGGATGTGCTGGCGGTCGTTCTTCTCGTGCAGCACGACGACGCGCGGCTGGCCGTCGAGCCCCAATTCGCGCTCAAGCAGATCGACCGCGCGCGTCCATTGGGCAGCGGTCATGGAATAGCTGGCGTCGGGGTCGATATTGGCGTGGTAGAGGCCGTACCGCCCGCGTGTGCCTTCGGCGATGGTCTGCCACTCGCCGAAGGCGTCGCCGATGGTGGCGGCGGTGGCGGGCTTTTCGAGGACTTCGACGCGCTCGTTGGTGTCCACCCGCTGAAGGTGGGTCTCAAGCTGTTTTGGTCCGCCTCGGCTCTTGCCCTTGATAATCACCGCGTCGGTGTCCTCAAGGCGGCCAGAATGGCTTGGCGCAACTGCCGGTATTCCGCGACGGCGGCCAGCACGTCGGGCGTTGCCACCGCGCCGCCCTTGTTGAGCTGCTTGGCGATCTGGTTGAGGTTGCCGCCGATCTTGCCGGTCTGGCCGAGGAGACGGCGGAGCAATGCCTCGTCCACGGGGATGCGGGTTTTGGCGCGCGGGCCTTTGTCGCCCAATGCTGCGGCGCGCAAGAACGCGCCGACCGTGAGGCCCTTTTGCATGGCGAGCGCGTCGATGGCGTCCCGCTCTTCGGGTGTAACGCGCACCGTGAAGGTGGCTGTTCGTCGTCGTAGCTCGCTGCCGCTCGCCATGTGCTATCCCTTCTTCGTCGCGCGTTGCGCGAAAAGCCAAGGGCGTCGTGGGCGGCGGCGCGGCATCCCAGCCGCGCGGGGTTTCCAAAGGGGGTACAGCCCTTTGGTCGTATCCAAGGCCGAAACCTTGGTCGGGTTTCCAAAGGGCGCGAAGGCCGCTTTGGTCGTGGTCTCAAGGGGCGCGAAAGCCCTTTGATCGTCGCCGGGGTCGAACACCCCCGGTCTGGTTTCCAAAGGGCAGGAACGCCCTTTCGGTCGGAAGCGGGAACGAACCTCCCGCTCAGGTTTCCAAAGGGCAGGATACGCTCTTTGGTCGGGTGCATGGGGCGAAGCCCCTGCGCTCGGGGATGCAACGGGGGACGCAGTAGCCCCCTTGCCAAGCCAGCCAATCGTTAACGATTGGCGGCGTGCGGTGTGACCGCACATGGCTTGCAGATTCCCGAATAGCCCCATCATAGCAGGAATTTCTTAACTTTCCGTGTGGGCGTTAAGGTTTGCTTCATCCTTGCTGCTTCGCCGCAAACGAGGTGGCTGCTCAAAAGCTGTGCGCCAACTCGATCACGTCTTGCCGCGCCAATCCCGCCCTCTGAACGTGGGCGTAGGCGTGCCACCGTCCCATTGCGATGAAGTCCGCAGGGGTCATCGCTGGGGCTGTCGTGTTGCCTTCGGTGCGATAGCGGCGGTCCTGATCCTCCTGCCGCCATGCCGCTTGCTGCTGGGCGCTTATGGCTGCGAGTTGCGCCGCCTGATCGCCGCCTTCGGGGATGAACCGAGTGTCTGTCTCGTAGGTGGGCTTGGCTGACGCCGCCCCGATGGATGCCCGCCCAAGGAAGCCGCGCGCCGCCTTGAAATAAAATTGCGGCCCGCCCGCATCTGTCGGTGGAGCGAAATCGTCCACCGGCTCGAATGGCGACCAGCCGCTAATGAGCTTCCGCTGGTCGATGCTTTCCCATTGGCCGTCCCCGAAAACGCGGTTGCGCTCGAACTCGCCCGCCACCCAACAGGCGTAGGAAACCGTCGCCTGATCTTCCGAGCGGAGGAACACCTTGCTCCGTGCCTGTTGCATGAAGTTTTCGGCGGCGTCCTTGCCCATCGCTTGGGTGAGCGCCGCGACCGTCTGGGTGGCGAACACACCCGCAAGGCCGGTCGAGCGGGCGACGTTCCAGAACGTCGCGTCGGACAAGCCGGTCGTCGGATCGACCGTGGCCAATTCCTGCACCTCGTCCATGACGACAAGGCAGGGATTGTCCTGCGGGTTGCCGCCCGACTTTTTCATGTCGGCTTCCCGCAGCCGCGCTTCCCGATAGAGGACGGTCTTCAAGAGGATCGCCACAAGGCGAGCCTGAAGGCCGTCGTCCATCGTGTTGAGGGTGATAAGCGCGATCTTGCCGTTGAGCGGGGCATCAAGGTTCGCGGTGTTGGCGTCCAACCCGCTCACGAAGCGTTCGCGCAAGATCGGCGCACCCGCAAAGCCGTCCATCAACTGCGAGATGTTGGCGACGATGCCGGTCTTGGTGTCCTTCGCCATCTCTGCCCATGCTTGGGTCAGATAAGCGTGGCTGGCGACGACATCGGCGCCCGCCAGTTGGCGGGTGCGTTCCTCGTGGCGAGTGAAGCCGTCACGGTCGCCCGCCGCGCGCGCCGTCTCCATCCGCACAAGTTGGCCGGTCGTCTCCTTGCCTATGGCGTCGAGCGCGGGCGCAAGCCGCTTCTCGTCGAGCACGGCCTGATAGGCCCACCAGAGGCTATAGGGGTTGAGCGTTTTAGCTTCGGCCTGGCCTTCGGGCGTCGCCGCATAGGCGCGCCCGATGGTCAGCATGTGCCGCATCACGTTTGCGGCCATGTCGGGCCAAAAGCTATCGCCTCTGCCGCCGCCCATTTGCGTGAGAACCGACCGCACGGCGGCGGCGATCTGGTTGGGCGTGAGCTTCGCGGTGATGTTCACGCCCAATTCGCCCGTACCCGTGCCGATACGCAGCACGTCCTTGGTGCGGCCGACGCTGGCGGCAATCTTCTCGGCGTCACGCCACAAGACGCCCTTGGCGTCGGTGACGTATGCGCCGAACTGCGGCTGCGCGAGCACTTGGTTCATCAGCGGTTTCAAGATGGCGGTGGTCTTGCCGTCGCCTGTGCCGCCGAACACCAGCACATGCTGGAACAGTGACTCGCGATCGAGCGCGATGCTCTGCCCTTTGGTCGGCGCGGCGAGATCGCCGCGCAACCGCATCGTGCCCGTACCATCGCCGATCTTGAACAGCGGCGAACCCTGCAAGTAGCCGTTGGCGTGCGCCACTTGGCGCACATAGCCGGTATGGGCGAGCGCGCGGGCTTCTGCGCGATAAGGCCAGCGCACATGGCTGTCCTTGGAAATGGCTTCGTAAGGCGTGGCAGCTTCCTTGCGCCAATGCTCGACCGCAGCGGTGGCGACCATGAAGCCGATGCCTATGGCGATGAGCAGCCACGCCGCGATCAAGCCGACAAGGGTTAGAGCGCCATGCCACAGCGCCCCGAAAGCGCTGGCGGCGACGGTTTGCCAGACATCCCATCCCGAAACGTACACCGGCTCTTCGCCGGGGAATTGCTCAAGGAGCACTTGCGGCGCGTCGCCCGCTTGCCCCGCAAACATCATCATGCCGACGACGATGAGCGGCTGCACGATGAGCGCGATCAGCGCGGCCACGAGACCCAACTGGCCAGCGGCCTTGGTCATGCCCGCGCTGAAATGGCGGTCGGCCATCCAAGGAATTTCTCGACCGCCGACGAGTTTGCCGTCCTCCCACAGAGGGCGGCGAATGTCGTCAGGAACTTCCTTGTAGAGAAAAGGGAAGCGCGTTTCCGGCCACATCTCTTGCGCGATGGCAGGGCGGTCTCCAGCGGCGACGCCAACCTTGCGCTTGCCCAATCGCTCGATAGAGGCGGCGAACAAATCGCCGACGCGGCCAAGAAGAGGAACGCGCGCGACCAGCCACATTGTCGGCGTCCAAAGGACGCTCGCCACAAGGCCGATCACGAACAGCGCGAACGCGGGAACGATGCTGATCAAACCCACGATGATGCTGCGTGTGAAGGGTATCAGCAGCAGCGCAATCAGCACGGCTGCGCCGATGGCGAATGGCACGAAGGCCATGAGCATTTGCACGGTCACGATTGTCTCTCCGTGGCAAAGGCGGACGCTGGCACGAAATCGCGCATCGTCGCTGGGATCGTTGATGGATCGACGGCTTGCTGATCGCAGGGCTGCGCGCCCGCGATCTGAAGACAATAGAAAGCCCATTGCCTTTCAGCGCCGCGCCGCAAGACGCCATAAGCGCGCTGCAACATCGGTTGCGGGCGATAGCCCGGATAGCGCATGGCGGCGTCAACGTAGTAGCCGACCAGCACCGTGCGGCCTTCCTGCACGGCGTGAATCGCGCCGCTCTGCCAAGCGCCTTGCCAGAACTCTTCGGCGTTCTGCGTCACCACGGAGTCCGGCAAGCGCCCCGTGGTGTTGAGCGCCTGTAGAAGCGCGGCCACGCTCGTTGGCGCGCTTTCGCGGGTGAGCGCGCGTTCCGCATTGGCGGGGGTGTTTTGCATCACCCCCTTGTCCTGCAAGAAGGCGACTATGGCGGCGCGATGCTGCGCGACAAGCGCATTTTGAGCATCGGCGACGCGGGTGGATGGTGGCGCTTGCGGCAAGAACGCGGTGACGGCGACGCCAATGGCGACGGCGATCACCGCTGCCGAAAGCACGAAAGGAACAGCGTTGCGCCATCGTGCGGCGCGCACGTGTCCCTCGGTGACAAGCAACTCCCATTGCGACATGGCGAGGCCCCCGCATGGCGGCCCTGCCTTGAGAGCCGGATTGTCGAAGGCTAACGCGCGGTGCGACCGCGTGAAGCGGACTCAACTTTTGCGCGACGGTC
Organism: Hyphomonadaceae bacterium; assembly: GCA_019753175.1. Classification (GTDB taxonomy): domain Bacteria; phylum Pseudomonadota; class Alphaproteobacteria; order Caulobacterales; family Aquidulcibacteraceae; genus Vitreimonas. The sequence continues at coordinate 37,670 of JAIELK010000021.1, read as the reverse complement.
ACTCGCGTATCGGACGTGATGGGGGCGTGGATTTCTTCTCCTCCGAGCCTGACTCACTCGGCCTTCTAATGAGCATCCTCGCATCGGATTCGCCCACTACGCCGCAAGCCGTGAAGGCTTCTCCACTTCGTTGCGCCGGGTGCGGCTGGGCGAACGCGCTGCTCCTTTTCTGCGCATGAAGGCCGCGATGGTCGCGGCTCAAGACAAGGAGAAGAACAATGTCCTACATCATCACAGCATCCGAACTCGAAGGTTTGACCGAGCAACAGTTGCGCGCAAAGCGTTACGCGATCCTGAGCGATCTCGTCAGCAGCGGCCTGACACTTGAAGAGTGTCCGCATATCGCAATCAGTTTGCGCATCATCGACGAAGCGATTGCCCGTTTCCTGCGACGCTACCCGAAGCCGGGCTTCCAGCCCCGCTAGGCTGTTCGCCCGCGCCGGAGCAATCTGGCGCGGGTTTCTTCTGGAAAACAATAGCCCTTGCAACGAATCGATATTTCCACGAATATCGAAGTATGAAATCCGCAGATGCCATTGTCTGTCTCTCCGCGCTCGGCCAAGAAGGCCGACTGGCCGTATTCCGCCTTCTCGTGAAGGCCGGACCTGACGGCCTGCCCGCAGGGAAGATCGCCCGCCGCTTGGACGTGTTGCCGAACTCTCTGTCGGCAAATCTGAACGTCCTCGCCAACGCGGGCCTCGTCGCCTCGCGCCGCGAAGGCCGCTCGATCATCTACACTGCCGACTTTGCCGCCATGAGTACGTTGCTCAACTTCCTCATGGCCGATTGCTGCAACGGCGCGCCGGAAGTGTGCGCGCCGCTAGCGGGCGTGGTCTCCAGCGCTGCGGCTTGCTGCCCGCCTGTGAAGGTCAAAGCTCCAACTCGCAAAAAGGTGTCCGCATGAAACGTATGCACGTCCACGTCGCGGTCGATGATCTCTCGAAGTCGATTGGCTTTTATTCCACCCTGTTCGGCGTCGAGCCTTCCGTCGTGAAGGACGACTACGCCAAGTGGATGCTTGAAGACCCCCGCGTGAACTTCGCGATCTCGGCGCGCGGCGTCACCCCCGGCGTCGATCATATCGGCATACAGGTCGATGACCGCGCCGAACTGGCCGTGCTGTCCGACCGCCTCAAGGCCGCTGGCGAACACACGTTCGATCAGGAGGCGACAAACTGCTGCTATGCGAAGTCCGACAAGTCGTGGGTTTCCGATCCGTCGGGCTTGCGTTGGGAAACCTTCTTCACCCACGGCGAAGCGACGACTTACGGCGAGGACGCGTCAGAGGAAAAACAATCTTCAGGGGCGTGCTGCGGCACGGAAACCACAAAAACGAAAGCAGCCGCATGCTGTTGACAACAAAAACAACATTAGTGGGGCTCCCATGAAAGATGACTTCAAAGGCAAGGGTACACCTGACAAACCCTTCAATGTACTATTTCTCTGTACGGGCAATTCCGCGCGTTCGGTTATCGCGGAAGCGCTTATGAACCGTATGGGTAACGGCAAATTCAAAGCCTATTCTGCGGGCTCGATGCCCAAGGGCGAAGTGCATCCGCAGACGCTCAAGCTGCTGGACAGCATGGGCTATGACACGACGCAATTCAGCTCGAAATCGTGGGACGTGTTCGCTGGCGCGGACGCCGTGCATTTCGATTTCATCATCACCGTTTGCGACAACGCCGCCAACGAAACGTGCCCTGTGTGGCCGGGTAAACCCGTCGCCGCGCATTGGGGCTTGCCCGATCCTGCGGCGGTCACAGGCACGGATTCTGAAATCGCGCTCGCGTTCGCCGACACCTACCGGATGATGGCGAACCGCATCAAAGTCTTGTGCGCCCTCCCGATTGCCTCGCTCGACCGCTTGGCGGTGAAGCAGGAAATGGACAAAATCGGGCGCAAACCTGACGCGCCAAATAGCGGCCCGACGCCGTAGGCGTGGCGCGTTTCTCCATCACAAGGCGACTGGTCAGCGAAGCGCTCGGAACCGCGCTTCTGCTGGCTGTCGTCATTGGTTCCGGGATCATGGGCGAGCGTCTTTCCGGCGGAAACGTCGCGCTCGCCTTGCTTGGCAACACGCTGGCGACGGGTGCGGCGCTCGTCGTGCTCATCACGATATTCGGCCCGATCTCGGGGGCGCACTTCAACCCTGCTGTGACGCTGGTGGCAACGCTGCGGCGCGAGTTGCCTTTCCTCGACGCGTTTTTCTACATGGTCGTGCAGATCGCGGGCGCACTTGTCGGCGTGATCGCCGCGCACGCGATGTTCGCAGAACCTCTGATGCAGGTCTCGGAGAAGCTGCGGGATGGTCCCGCGCAAGCCTTCTCCGAATTCGTCGCGACCTTCGGACTCGTCGCGACGATTTTGGGGACTGTACGTTTCAAGCCGGATTTTGTGGCCGTGGGCGTCGGTCTCTACATCACCGCCGCATACTGGTTCACGGCCTCAACGTCATTCGCAAATCCTGCTGTGACTATTGCTAGAAGTTTCTCAAACACCTTTGCGGGCATAGCGCCCGCGTCCGCGCCAACTTTCATCGGCGCGCAACTGGTCGGCGCGCTTGTCGCTGCCGTTGTGTTCGGTTGGATTCTCAAAGAATCGAAGGAATAGCTTTTCCGTTTGCGATGGCCGCTCACCGTTCGGTTCGCCTTCGGCCACCGTTCAGCCTGTTCAAGCTTCACTTCGCGGGCTCACGGACCGAGTTGTTCAACTCTCTTACGCCGTTCGCCGTCGGGCAGTTCTGCCGACTCAAGAAAACGAGATTTTAGAGGTGGTGCCCCCGGTCGGAATCGAACCGACACACCTTGCGGTACCGGATTTTGAATCCGGCGCGTCTACCAGTTCCACCACAGGGGCAAGGTATGCATCTTAGCGCACAAGCGGTTGTTTCTTCAACAGTATTTAAGTCTTTCTTTTGGCAGGTTTTTTGGCTTTGGCCTTCGGCTTGCGGACGTTGAGACGCTCTGCGTCGATCATGTCCTTGATGTGGTTGGCGTAGAATTTTTGGATCATTTCCACGCTGGTGCGGCAGTTCTTGGCGACCGAATAGATGTCAGCGCCTTCGATCAGGCGAAGGCAGATGTAGGTGTGCCGCAGGCTGTAGGCCGTGCGGCGCTGACCGTCGCGGTCGAATTTCAGGTTGGTTTCTTCAAGGATGGTGTTCAGGAGTTCGCGCTGCGGCTTGCCGAACACCTTGTCAGTCGGGTTCGTCAGCCCCTTGCGCTTGACGGTTCGCTGGAAGGGAAAAACGGCGTTGTGAGTGCTCTTGCAGTAGCCCACGCCGCGCTTCCCGCGCACGTCGATTTCCAAGATGCTGTTCTTGCCGCTGCCCACGACAGTTATATCGCGGAGTTCTAAGTTCGCCGCTTCGTCGGGGCGCAAGCCGGTGTTGGCCATGAACAGCACGTAGTCGTGCAGGTCTTCGGCTTCCTTGACCCATCGGCCTCGATTGTGCCGTGGGTTCTCGATGCGATCTCGCGTCGCCTCATACAGCGTCTTATATTCTTCGGGCGAGAACCATGCGCGGCGGCTGATCTTGCCCGCCGCTTTGTACGGCATGGACAGATCGGGCAAGTGCTGAATCCAACCGTTCCGCTTGGCGGTTTTGAGCACCTGCCGAATGGCGACAATCTCTTGGTGGAGAGTGCTGCGCGACGGCGGTTTGCCTGTCTTGCAGGTTTTGGCGCGGTGGATGCGATATTCTTGGATGGTCTGCTCGTCGATGTCGGCGAGGTACTTGTTGCCCAGATAGGGCAGAATGATTGCGTTCAGCTTGGTCTCGTACTGCTTGATCCAGCTTTCCGAGCGCTGCCCTTCCGTGATGATGGGATACTCGATCAGGAATTTCTCGGCGGCATCCTTGAAGCGCTTGCCGCCTTTGAGGATTCCGGCCTTCGCTTTGCCGCGAAGTTCAAGATACCAATCCTCTGCGAAATCCTTGGCGTGCGAGAGACTGTCGGTTTTCGTCGATACGCGCCACTTGCGTCCGTCAAAGCGTGAGTAGCATTGCCAGTATTGGCTTCGCTCTCGCCGATAGACGAGGACTTTGCCGCCCATGATCTCGTGTGTTTGCGTGCTCATTACTGTCGCGCGCGTTCTGCGCCCTTAAAAGTGTGTCCAGTGTGTCCACTGTGTGTCCAGAGACCTTCTCTGAACATCACCTCTTAAGTATAGCAAAAATAAGCGTTTTTTGTCAAGAAATCGGATTAGATTTAGCTTTTGAGTCTGCTGCGTCTACCGATTCCGCCACTGGGGCACGCTGTTCCAACGGCGCGGGGCAGGAGGGTTAAGAGGCAGAACCTGCCCTGTCAAACGGCGTGCGCCCCTGGCGTGGGGCCTCCCGGCCGGCTAGTGATCGCCGCGCACTGTTTCCGGAACTTCCATGACCGCCGCTCAAGACGTCCGCGACGAACCAAGCCAGAGTTTTGTGGGTGTCCTTCGCCAAATTGATGAGGTTGCGGGGCAGGAGGGGCTCTCGGTCGCGGCCATTGTCGACCGCCTGGACGAACGCGCCTTCGGATTGCTGATCCTGGTGCTGGCCATCCCATGTTTGGTGCCGGGGCTGCCTGGGGCACAGATCATCGCTATCCCGATCGCGCTTCTAGCCCTGCAGGTTCTGATCGGCCGCCGCGAACCCTGGTTGCCGGGCTGGTTCATGCGTAGGCAGGTGAATAAGAGCTGGATCACGGCGATTGCCGGATTTGCCGACAAGCGGCTCAGTTGGACCGAGCGCTTGGCGCGACCGCGTTTGACGTTCCTCGCCAGCGGCCTTGGTGAACGCTTTGTGGCGCTGTTCATGGCCTTGGCTGCGGTGACAGTCATGCTGCCCATCACGAACACAATTCCTTCCGTGGCGCTGACAATCATGTCGATCGGATTGATCCAGCGGGATGGTGTGTTCGCCGCTTTGGGCGCTGCGGTGGCCGCCGCATGGGTGGGGCTGCTTACCGTGCTCGTGGGCGGGCTATTTCTGGGCGCGGGCTTTGCAGTGCAACTTGTTTCAGAGCGCGCGCCCTGGGTGTTGGATTGGTTCGGGCGATGAGTGCGGCGCCAAGGATAGTGCCTATCGCCGTCCCCTCGACTAGGCTCTCGCCATGATGTCGATGCCGACGCTGCGCCAGCGATGGCCTCTGATAACGCTGCTGGGCTCGACTGCGCTGCTCGCCGGCGCGCATGCTTTCCAGTATTTCGGCGGGCTTCAGCCGTGCCCGCTTTGCCTTGACCAACGCAATTGGCATTGGGGAGCCGCGGGGCTTTCAGCGGCGGCTGTGGTCCTGCTTCATTTCAAGCCGGGTTTGGCCCGCTGGGCTTTGCTTGTGATCGGGCTGGTGCTGTTCGGCAGTTTCGCTCAAGCCGCCTATCATGTTGCGGTGGAGCAGCATTGGGTGGTGGCGCAGTGCGATACGCGAATTAACTGGGACGACATCCGCCCTCTCGACTTCGACGGCCCGGTCAGCGCGCCAGCGTGTGACGAAATCGCCTGGCAGATGTTTGGCGTCTCGATGGCGGGTTACAACGCGCTGATCTCTGTGGCGTTAGCGATCGCTACTTTGGCGGTCGCGGTTTGGCCGGAGCGCAAAGCGTGAGCGCGCAATCGCGCCCCTTTCCGGGCGAAGGCGTAAGGCAGCGACGGCTCGCTGAAATGATTCGCGTCGATCACGCCGGGGAGTATGGCGCCGTTCAGATCTACCGCGGCCAGCGCGCCGTGTTCGATCGCATTGCCGGAAAGGCGCACGCTGCGCGCATTATCGGCGATATGGAGGCGGGCGAGCAGGAGCACCTCAAAACGTTTGATCGCCTGATCGCCGAGCACGGGGTGCGCCCAACCGCGATGGCGCCTGTTTGGCGCGTCGCCGGGTTTGGGCTCGGTGCGTTCACCGCGTTAATGGGCGAGCGCGCGGCTCATGCCTGCACTGAAGCGGTCGAAGAGGTGATCGAAGAGCACTACGGCGCCCAGAGCCGCGAACTGGCGGACCTGGATGGCGAATTGAAGGCCGTGATTGATCGCTTCCGCGAGGACGAGATCGCGCACAAGGATACAGCCGTCGAGCAAGGGGCTCGCAGCGCTCCTGGCTACGCTGTCCTTTCGACTCTGATACGCATCGGCTGCCGGGCCGCCATTCGCATTTCAGAGAAGATCTAAAGATCGATCTCCAGGTTCGCGTCGACAACATCGTCATGACCGATGCGTTCGCGGCGTCGCACCTCCGCTTTGACCGGCAGGAGAAAAGAGGCTGCCTTGCTGTCGGCGAACAGAGCGGTACGCCACGTGGTGGCGCCGATCGTGGCGATGACGCGCAGCGAGCCAAAGGCGTTGCGAAGACCCCGGGTCAGTGCGCGGAGGTCTTGCGCGGTGGACACGGGCAGGGTCACGAAATACCAAGCGCCATCGCCCGAATGACGCCAAAGCTTTGCTTTGAAGGTGAGGCGGGCGCTCATGCGCCCGCCTTGTCGCCAGTCTTGTGTTCTCGGACGCCGAGTGCGTCCGCAAGTCGCGCCTCGGCGCTGCCAGGCTTCAAAGGCTGCTGTTGGCTTTCGTGCGGTGACCAGCCAGTCGCCGTCAGAACCTCAAACGTTGCGCGAACCCGGCCGTCGGTGTCGGAGAAACGTTCGCGGTAAATATCGGATGTCCGCGCCAGGACGCGGCGACTAAGTCCTCTGGAGCTGCGTTGAGCAAACGCGGCGGTCTCACCCATGGAACGTAGATCCGCCAGCAGACGCATCGGCTCCGCATAGCGAACGGTGATGAGGTCGCGATCGGCGGCGGGCAGGGCAAAGCCCGCGCGCTGCAGGAGATGGGCGACATCTTGCAAGTGCGCGAACGGCGCAACCCTCAGGCCAGCGCCGCCGGTCAGTTCGGCTTCGGCTTCAATCAACGACGTACGGAGCTCATGCAGTGTTTGCCCCCCGAAGAGCGACGCCAACAAGAGGCCATCTGGCTTGAGTGCACGGCGCAGCTGGATGAGCACACCGGGAAGGTCGTTGACCCAATGCAGCAACAGCGGAGAAACGATGAGATCGAACGATCCGTCCTGAAACGGCAGTCGGTCCAAGTCGATAAGGACATCGCCCGTGTGCAGGTCGGCGTTCACGACGCTCTCAATGCGCGCCTTCAACCCTGGCCGGAGAGCGAGTTCGGTCAAAAAAACGCCACTGCCGCCGATAGCAAGCGCGCGCTTGAATGGACGCGGGATGGCTTCGAGCCGATCGGCAAGATCGGCGGCGGCGCGGTGATGCAGAAAGGCCGCGTCGTGAAACGTGCGCGCGGCGCGGCGCTTGCGCATGCGCACGAGCCGTGGCTCGAATGGGTGGGGAGCCGCTGGCGCCATGAGCCAATCCTATCGCGCAATCCGCCGGTTTGGAAAACGCAGCACGCTTTCGCGGGTGGCGGACGTCATTTGGCCGCCGCGCTCACTGCTGTCCGAGGCGAGCGTCGAGCGGCCCGGTGTCATTGAGCCAGAGCTCTGGGGCGAACTGGGCTTTTTGGGCGCTCCCTGGTGCGTGCGATGCGGGTTTCCGTTGCCGCGGGACGAGGGCCCCGAGGCGGTTTGCGGCGCGTGTGCGGGGCGCGAACCCGCCTACGACACGGCGCGTGCGGCGCTGAGCTATGACGACCACGCCAGAAAACTCATCCTCGACCTTAAACGCGGCGGACGGCGGGACGGCTTGCCGGTCTTTGCAGAGTGGATGGCGGCGGCGGGGCGGGATGCCTTGGGACGTGCCGACTTCCTCACACCCGCCCCCATGCACTGGACCCGGCTCGCGGCGCGCTCGTTCAATCAGGCAGCGTGGCTTGCGCAAGCGCTCAGCCGCGCTTCTGGTGTGCCATGGAAACCAGCGGCCTTGCGGCGCGTGAAACGCAGACGCAGCCAAGAGGGGTTGTCGGCGTCCGAACGGAGGCGGAACGTGGGCGGGGCGATCAAGGCGGCGGGTCGTTTCGACGGCAAGATTGTTGTCGTGGTGGATGACGTTCTGACTACTGGGGCCACCTTGGAGGCTTGCGCGCGCGCGCTTCGGAAGGCTGGCGTTGCAGAAGTGCATGGACTGACCCTGGCGCGCGTCGTGCGGCCTACCGATATTCTGGCGTGACACGAGGTTGAGTCGGATGGCCGCAGTCACGGTTTATACGCGGGCGCTTTGCCCTTATTGCTCCCGCGCGCTTACGCTCCTTAAGCGCAAGGGGGCGACGGTACACGAAATTGACGCCACCTTTGATCAGGGCAAGAGAGAAGAGATGATCACGCGTTCTGGCCGGCGAACGTTCCCGCAGATCTTCATCGGCGACACTCACGTTGGAGGATGCGACGATCTGCATGACCTCGACGCGCGCGGCGCCCTCGACCCCCTGTTGAGAAGCGCGTGATGCGAATGCTGCGGGTCGCGGCTGTCCAATTGCGGTGCGGGATCGATCCTGCAGCGAACCGTGAGCACGCTTTGCCCTTTATCCGAGAGGCTGCGACAGCCGGTGCGCGTTTCATCGCAACGCCGGAGAACACCTACCGGCTCGATCGCAACCGTGAACGCTCTTTGGCCGCGGCTGGGCCGGAAAAGGGTGACGCAGAACTCGCGGCTTGGGCGCGCATCGCGCAGGAGTGTGGCGTGTGGCTGCTGCTTGGCTCCGCGGCGATTGCCACCGGGCGCGGCACGGTGTTCAACCGTTCGTTTCTCTACACGCCAGACGGCAACGTGGCGGCGCGTTACGACAAGATCAACATGTTCGACGTCACGTTGGGTGGCGGCGAAACCTATCGCGAAAGCGAAGCGGTAGAGCCGGGTACGGAAGCCGTGATGGTTGCAGGCCCGATGAACGCAAAGATCGGGTTGACCATTTGCTACGATCTGAGGTTCGCGGCGCTTTATGCAGCCTACGCAAAGGCGGGCGCGGACATCATCGTCACACCAGCGGCTTTCACAGTGCCAACGGGGCAGGCGCACTGGGAGACACTGTTGCGCGCTCGAGCCATCGAGACCGGCGCTTTCGTTATCGCTCCGGCGCAAGGAGGTTTGCACGAGGACGGACGCGCGACCTGGGGCCATTCGACGATTGTCGACCCATGGGGACGCGTGAGGGCAAAGCTCGATCACGACATGCCGGGCGTACTGGTGGCTGATCTGGATCTGGATCAGGTTGCCGAGGCGCGCGCCAAGATTCCCGCTTGGGCGGGCGGCCGGGAGTTCGTGGGCCCATGATCCGTTACGAACTTCGGTGTGCTAACGGCGATCAGTTTGAGGCTTGGTTCGGATCCATTGCCGACTACGACAAGCAGGCCGAGGCTGGGTTGGTCGAGTGTCCGCATTGCGGCTCAACGCACATTGAGAAAGCGCCGATGGCGCCGGCCGTGGTGACCGGTCGGGCGAAGGATGCACGCGCTGAGCGGGCTGTGGCGATGGCAATGGCGGCAAAGGTGCGCGAGCACATCAAGGACAATTTCGATTATGTCGGCGACAGGTTCGCTGACGAGGCGCGGAGGATGCACTCTGGCGAAAGCGATGAGCGCGCCATCTGGGGCGAAGCGACCCCGGAGGAGGCGCGAGAACTCGCCGAAGAGGGAATACCGGCTTCGCCTTTGCCGCCAGAGCTCGCGCCGGCGACGCCGCCCAAGAGGCTAAACTAGGGGCGGGCCGCCCTGGAATGGGGTGGCGGCTTGAGGTCGATCAATGTTCCGCGCGGTTAGTCGTGCACGCCAGCGATCATGCGACCGTCTTGGCTCGAATTCGCGGAACAGAGCACGCCTCGATACACGAGTTATCCGACGGCCCCGCATTTTAACCCGTCTGTCAACAGCGCGACTTTCAGAGCCTGGCTCGGCGAGCTTGCGTCGGACGCGTTGCTTTCGGTCTATTTGCACACGCCCTATTGCAAGCAGATGTGTTGGTACTGCGGCTGCCACGCCCTCGCCGCGAAGCGCGATGGGCCGCTTGCCGAGTTTGTCGACACGCTGCTTTGCGAGATAGACCTGGTCGGAGGCGCCACGCCAGCGCGGCGTATCGGAGAGATTCACTGGGGAGGCGGCACCCCCAACATCCTCTCGCCCGCGCGCTTTTGCGCGATCATCAGGAGGCTTGGCGAGCGCTTCGACCTGACCTCATTGCAGCGCCATGCAGTCGAGATCGATCCGCGCTTGATGACGGCGGCGCATGCCGAGGTCTTTGCGGACGTAGGTGTGAATCGAGCGTCGCTCGGGGTGCAGGACCTTGATCCGGGCGTTCAAGCGAGTATCGGCCGGGTTCAGCCCTTTGAGGTGGTCGCCGACGCGGCGGCGATTCTGCGCGCGGCGGGGATCGAGGACCTCTCCTTCGATCTGATGTATGGTCTACCGCAGCAGACGCGCGAAACCGTGAGGCGCACGGCAGAGCGCGCGGCGTCGCTCAGGCCAGCGCGCCTATCGGTGTTCGGCTACGCTCACGTGCCGTGGTTCAAGGCCCGTCAGAGGCTGATGAACGAAGCTGAACTGCCCGGTACGGCGGCACGGTATGACCTCGCCGACACGATCCGTGAGACCCTCTTTGAAGCCGGTTATGTCGCAATCGGCTACGATCACTTCGCGCTCCCGACCGATCCGATCGCGGTCGCGGCCAAGACCGGCGCGCTGACGCGCAACTTCCAGGGTTTTGTTGAGGAGCAGTGCGACGCGTTGGTGGGCTTGGGACCGTCGGCTGTCTCTACGCTGCCTCAGGGCTACGCGCAGAATGAACCCGAAGTGGGTGCGTGGCGCGGCGCCGTGACCTCGGGTGGCTTCGCCACGAAGCGCGGGTTCGCCCTCACGGCCGAAGATCGTCGCCGTCGTGAGCTGATCATGCGGCTGCTGTGCGACTTCCGCTTGGATTTAGGACCGTTCGGGGGCCTCGAAGCATTCAAACCCCAACTCCTCGAACTCTCGCCATTGGCGAGCGCCGGACTGGTCGAGATTGAGGGAAACGTCCTGACGATCCCTCACGAGGCTCGTCCCCTTGCCCGCCTCGTGGCGCAGGCCTTCGACGCCTACCGTAGCGTGGGTGCAGCCAGGCACTCGCGGGCGGTCTAGGCTTGCGCGGCGGGTGTCCGCCGCCTATATCGCGCGCTCATTTCGCACGCGGGAGCGGCGGAGCGGTCCAAAAGCGGCTGTCTCCACCATCCGGTCCAGGTGATCCTGGGTTCTTCCGCGGCGGCAAACCGGAGAAGGAAGATAACATGGCGCTGCCTGAGTTCAGCATGCGTCAGCTCTTGGAAGCTGGCGCGCATTTCGGTCACCAGACCCACCGTTGGAACCCGAAGATGGATCGATACATCTTCGGCTCGAAGTCCAATATCCATATCCTCGATCTGTCGCAGACGGTGCCGCTACTGCACCAAGCTCTGCTGAAAGTGCGCGAAGTCGCCGCGGGTGGCGGTCGCATCTTGTTTGTGGGCACCAAGCGTCAGGCGGCCGAGCATGTGAAGGCGGCGGCGCAGCGCTGCGCTCAGTATTTCGTCAACTCGCGGTGGTTGGGCGGCACGCTGACCAATTGGCAGACGGTGTCGAAGTCGATTCAGCGCCTGCGCGAGTTGGACGCGATCGCCAATGGCGGCGCGGTCGGCTTGACCAAAAAGGAAGTGCTGAACCTCACCCGTGAGCGCGACAAGCTCGACCGCTCATTGGGTGGGATTGCGGCGATGGGCGGCACGCCGGACCTGATGTTTGTGATCGACACCAACAAGGAAGCGATCGCGATCAAGGAGGCGAGGAAGCTCGGAATCCCGGTCGTGGCCGTGGTCGATTCCAACTGCGATCCGGACGAAGTCACCTACCCGATCCCCGGGAACGATGACGCAGCGCGCGCGATCCAGCTGTATTGCGACCTGATTGCCGACGCTGTGCTGGATGGCCTGACTGAGAGCCAAATCCGGGGCGGTGTGGACATCGGCGCATCGGCGCGCCCCCCGGCTGAGCCGGTCGTGCGCGAGGCGCCAGCGCCAACGCCGGTCGAAAGCCCGATCGATGGGCCGACGGGCGCGAATTACTGACGCGAACAAATACGCGAAGGAGTGTGAAAATGGCGGAAATCACCGCTGCGCTGGTCAAGGACCTGCGCGAGAAGACTGGCGTCGGCATGATGGATTGCAAGAAGGCGCTTGAAGAGACCAAAGGCGATCTGGAGGCTGCGGTTGACTGGTTGCGGGCGAAGGGGCTGTCGAAAGCCGCCAAGAAGGCGGACCGCGCGGCCGCGGAAGGCATTGTCGCTATCGCGCTCGGGGTCGACCACGGTGCGGTCATCGAGCTGAACTCGGAGACCGACTTTGTGGCGCGCAACGCGGACTTCCAGAAGGCGGCAGGCGATTTTGCGAAAATCGCGATGGCCGCCGACGGTCACGATGCGTTGCTCAACGCCGCCCACCAAGGCCAGAAGGTGTCGGATGCTGTTACGCAGCTGATCGCGACGATAGGCGAAAACATCACGCTGCGTCGTTCGGCGAAGCTGGCGGTGCAGGAAGGCGCTATTGCCGCCTACGTGCACTCCAAGGTCGATGGCGCCGATCACCTTGGCCGCATCGCTGTGCTGGTGGCGCTTGAGTCCAAAGGGGACAAAGCCGCTATCGAGAGCTTCGGCAAGAAGGTGGCCATGCATATCGCATCCGCCAATCCGTTGGCGCTGAATGAGTCTGAGATCCCCCCCGAACGGGTTGAGCGCGAGAAGACGGTCTTGCTGGAGCAGCTGAAGGAAGACCCCAAGGCCCAGGGCAAGCCCCAGCAAGTGCTCGACAAGATGATCGAAGGCCGGATGCGGAAATTCTTCGAGGAGTCAGTCCTGCTGAAGCAAGCATTTGTACTTAATCCGGACCAGTCGGTGGAGGCGGCGGTCGCCGAAGCCGCAAAGGCAGCTGGCGCATCGATCACGATCAAGGGTTTCGTCCGCTTTGCGGTCGGCGAGGGTGTGGAAAAGAAGGCTGACAACTTTGCCGCCGAAGTGGCGGCGATGACCAAGACGGACTGAGAACCGTCCTCGCTCGTGGTTTGGGCGCGGAGCCGCTGGGTTCCGCGCCCTTTTCTTAGGCGCAGCGGTGACTTGCAGCGCAGGCCTAGTCTATAGGTTCGGCTATGAGCCTCGCCGAACACCGCCCGGATCCCGCCAAACTCGTCTATAAGCGGGTGCTGCTCAAGATTTCGGGCGAAGCGCTCATGGGGGATGGCCAATACGGCATCGACCAGACGGTGTGCGAGCGGATCGCACAAGAAGTGCTCGACGCGGTGAAAAACGGGACGGAAATGTGTCTCGTCATCGGTGGCGGCAACATCTTCCGCGGCATGCAGGGCGCCGCCAAGGGCATGGAACGCGCTAGCGCCGATTACATGGGCATGCTGGCAACGGTGATGAACGCGCTCGCGATGCAGAACGCCATCGAGGCCATAGGCGGTCACGCGCGTGTGCTGTCGGCGATACCCATGGTCACGGTTTGCGAGCCCTACATCCGTCGGCGCGCAATCCGGCACATGGAAAAGCGGCGCATCGTCATCTTCGCCGCGGGCACCGGCAATCCATTCTTCACGACAGACACAGCGGCGGCCTTGCGCGCCGCGGAGATGGGCTGCGATGCGTTGCTCAAGGGCACGCAGGTGGACGGCGTCTACAGCGCTGACCCCAAGAGCGATCCCAAGGCAACGCGTTATGACAGGCTCAGTTACCATGAGGTGCTGGCGCGCGACCTCAAAGTGATGGACGCCTCCGCCATCAGTCTGATGCGCGATAACGGGATTCCCATCGTCGTGTTTTCCATTCACACGCGCGGCGGCCTCGCCGATGTGCTGGCGGGGCGCGGGGTATGCACAACCATAAGCGACTAGGAACGAAGCCATGGCTCAGCCTGCTCCATTCAAGATCGATGATTACAAGCGCCGTATGGACGGGGCCTTGACGGCGCTGCAGCACGAATTTGGCGGTCTCCGCACGGGCCGCGCGTCGCCCACGCTGCTCGACCCTATCACCGTCGAGGCCTATGGCACAGTCTCGCCACTTAACCAGGTGGCGACTGTGACCGTTCCTGAGCCGAGGATGATCTCGGTGCAGGTGTGGGACAAGACCGTTGTTTCGGCCGTCGACAAGGCGATCCGCGCGGCCAATCTGGGCCTTAACCCCATCGTAGATGGTCAAACTCTCCGCATTCCGATCCCACCGTTGACGGGGGAACGCCGACAAGAACTGGCAAAGATCGCGGCGAAATACGCTGAGCAAGCGCGTGTCGCCGTACGCAACGTCCGCCGCGACGCAATGGACCACCTCAAGAAGCTGGAGAAAGAGCACGCTATTTCTGAAGACGAGCACAAAAGGCTCGGCGGCGACGTTCAGAAGACTACGGACGAGCACATCCGCAAGATCGACGACACGCTACGGCACAAGGAAGAAGAAATCACCCAGGTTTGAGCGCCGCTGAGCTAATGGCTGACCCCTTGCCTCCTGTGTCTGGCGCGCCGCCGCGCCACATCGCCATTATCATGGATGGCAACGGACGCTGGGCGCGGCAGCGTTCACGGCCGCGTACGTTCGGACATGCTGAGGGTGTGGAGGCGCTGCGGCGCACCGTGGAGGCAGTCGGAGAGCTGGGTGTCGAGTATTTGACGGTTTTCGGTTTTTCGACCGAAAATTGGCGCCGGCCGGTGGAGGAAGTGAACGCTTTGTTTGATTTGTTGCGGCGCTATGTGGCGCGCGACCTCGACCGGCTGGTGGACGAAGGCGTGCGGGTGCGGATCATCGGCGAGCGCAAAGGGCTTCAAAGCGACATTGCCGACATCATAACCACTGCAGAATCGAGAACACGCCACAACACCCGGTCCAACCTCACGATCGCATTCAATTATGGCGGTCAAGACGAGATCGCCCGCGCGGCGCGGCGCGTAGCAGAAGACATCGCCGCTGGTAAGCTGATGCCGGAAGATGTGACCATAGAACGGTTTGAATCCTACCTCGATACGGCGGAGCTGCCGCCGCCGGACATGCTGATTCGAACGTCCGGGGAAAATCGTCTCTCCAACTTCATGCTGTGGCAGTCCGCCTATGCCGAACTTGTCTTCACCGACGTGCTGTGGCCCGACTTCGACAAGGACGACCTTGAAGCAGCGATCGAAGTGTACAAGACGCGCGAGCGCCGCTTCGGGGGAGCAGATCCGCAACGAACCTAATCCTCTCGCCGGCGCCGAGGAACGCGGCGACTGGTCGGAGCTAGGCGCGCGGACGGCGTCGGGCCTCGCGCTCGCCTTGATTGGCGTCACGGCCGCTTGGTTCGGCGGGCCGGCGCTCGCGGCAGCTTGCGGCGCCGCTGTGGTCGCCATGAGTTATGAGTGGGCGCGGATGAGCGAACCCGCTGCGCTGATGCCTGCCTTCGGGTTCACGCTGGCTGGCGCTCTGGGCGCCGTGCTCTTCAGCAGCTGGGACAACCTCGGCTACGGTGTCGCTTGGCTCGCCGTTTGTGCAGCGGCCTCTGGTGTGCGCCGGGGGAACGCCCGCGACGCGTTCGAGACGGTCGCCGGCGCGCTGTACATAGGACTGCCGGCGGCGGTCTTTCTCTGGTTGCGGGATCGAGGGCCCGAAGGGCTAGGGACGATCCTCGCCCTGTTCGCCATCATCTGGGCCGCAGACATCTTCGCCTATTTTGGCGGAAAGCTGGTGGGGGGCGCGCGGATTTCGCGTCAACTCTCACCGAACAAGACTTGGTCGGGAATTGTGTCCGGCACCTTAGCCGGCGCGCTGGCGGGCGGCGTGTGCGGCACTTTGATCGACCCCGCGGGCGACCTCGCCATGGCATGGTTCGGTGTCGGCGCTGTCGTCGGGTTCACGGGTCTGATGGGCGATTTGTTCGAGTCTCTGCTGAAGCGCCGCTTTGGCGTCAAGGATGCAAGCCGCCTCATCCCCGGCCACGGCGGCGTGCTGGATCGCATTGATAGCCTCATGGCCGCCACATTGCTGGCGGGCGCGGCGTTTGCCTTCGCGCCGGCTGCGACCGCCTGGTTGTTCAGGAGTGGTTTGTGAAGCGCCGGGTGTCCATTCTCGGGGTCACTGGCTCGGTCGGCCAGTCGACGATACAGGTCATCGAAGATCTCCGCAGCGGCGGCGCGGACATCGAGGTCGAGGCGGTCACGGCCGGCGCCAACATCCCGGCTCTACTGGATGCATGTTTGCGTCTTCGACCGCGACTGGCGGCAATCGCGGACCCGAAGCTCTACAGCGCCGCGAAATCTGCGCTCGTTGGAACGGGTGTTGAGCTTGGCGCGGGCGCGGCCGCGCTCGAAGGCGCGGCCGCGGCCAATGCCGATTGGGTCATGTCCGCGATCGTGGGCGCCGCGGGCCTCGCGCCGACCATGGCGGCGGTGCGGCGCGGCGCAGTCGTGGCGCTGGCGAACAAGGAGTGCCTCGTGTGCGCCGGGCCGCTATTCACGGAGGCGGCGGAGCGCCACGGGGCCAAGCTGTTGCCGGTGGATTCCGAGCACAACGCCATTTTCCAGGTGCTCACACACCCGGAGCGGGTAGAGAAGGTGACTTTGACTGCGTCAGGCGGCCCCTTTCGAACCGCCGCACCCGAGGTGATGGCTTCAGCAACCCCCGAACAAGCCTGCGCGCACCCACGCTGGAATATGGGCCGCAAGATCTCGGTCGACAGCGCGACAATGATGAACAAGGGCCTGGAAGTTATTGAAGCGGCATATCTTTTTGGACTGAGCCGGGAGCGCATCGACGTTGTCGTGCATCCCGAGAGCGTGGTTCACAGCTTTGTCCATTATGTCGACGGTTCCGTCCTGGCGCAGCTGGGCGCGCCCGACATGCGGATTCCGATCGCCTACGCCTTGACGTGGCCAGATCGAGCCCAAGTCGCAACACAGCGTCTAGACCTCGCCCGATTGGGTGCTCTGACGTTCGAAACACCGGACGCCGAGCGGTTCCCAGCGCTGGCTTTGTGCCGGGATGCCCTGAGCCGTGGATCCGCTGCAACCACCGCTCTGTCCGCTGCGAATGAAGTGGCGGTTCAAGCGTTTCTGGATGGCCAACTCGGGTTTCTCGACATCTGCCGGACCGTGGAGGCGAGCCTGGGCGAACTGGATAAGGGCGGCCGAATCGCAAAATCGCCCACATCCTTCGATGAGGTGGCGCTGGTGGATCAGGCCGCGAGGGTCGTCGCGCGACGGATTGCAGGAAGCTTGGCGGCAGCCTAAGGCTGGCGCGCGCAGAAATCACCCAAAAGCGCCGGGGAAGGAAGCGTCGATGGCGGGTACGATCCAGGATTTGCTGATAGCCGCTGTCGCTTTTGTCCTTGTCCTCAGCGTTGTTGTCTTTGTCCATGAATACGGCCACTTCCGCGTTGGCCGTTGGTGCGGCATCCGGGTCAAGAGTTTCTCGATCGGCCTCGGCTCAGAGTGGATCGGTTGGACGGACAAGCACGGCACGCGTTGGAAGATCTCAAGGCTTCCGCTTGGCGGCTTCGTGTCCTGGGTCGATGACACCGACGGTTCCAGCACATTGCCGGCGTCTGAGGAGCACCGGGAGCTGAGCGACGAAGAAGCGCGTCAGCGAGGGCATTTCCGCGCGCAACCGCTGTGGAAAAGGGCGGTTACGGTCGCGGCTGGGCCACTCACCAACTTTGTTTTCGCCATCGCCACGTTCGCGCTCATCGCATTCATCGTGGGTCGTGACACGACCGACTACGCGAGCTTGTCGCCGCGCATCGGCGGCGTACAGACAGACTCGGCCGCCAGCGAAGCTGGATTGCGCAGTGGTGATCTCATCCTGCGCGTCGATGAGCAAAGCGTGGCTACTTGGGGTGCGTTCCACACGACCGTGTCTTCAAGTCCGAATGAGGCCCTGAGTCTCACTGTCGAGAATGCGGGCGAGAGGCGATCGGTGACGGTGACTCCCCGCTTGGTCGAGCGGCCGTCGCCGTCGGGCGTGGAGCGCGTGGGCGTCATCGGTGTGAGTCTGGGCGTGCTGGACAGCGATCGCACGGTCGAAGCGGTGGGGCCAATAGAGGCGCTCGGCGTTGGCGCGCGGAACACGTGGGCAATCGTGTCAAGTACAGCGAGCTACGTCGCCGGCATCTTCACCGGGCATAATTCTGGCCGTGACATTGCCGGACCGATCGGGATCTTCACGCAATCGGGTCAGATCGCAACAATGGCGCTGGACGGGGTCGAAGATGATCTCCTCGCCAAAGCAGCCAGCCTGCTGCGTGCGCTTGCGCTTTGGGCCGCAGTGCTTTCTGTTGCTGTGGGCATCGTCAACTTGTTGCCCATTCCGATCCTCGATGGCGGCCATCTTCTGTTCTACGCCATTGAGGCGGTTAGGGGCGGTCGGCCGTTGCCTGCAGCGGCCCAGGAATGGGCTTATCGAGCTGGACTCGCCGTAATGGCGAGCCTGTTTCTGTTCGCAACCTGGAACGACATAACGAGGCTGTTTCCGGGTGCTCACTAACGGCGCCGCGTCCTTGTCTTTCGCGCCGGAATAGGGTCTTAAAAAAACGCGGCGCTGGGGAGCGCCGAAGCGTCGAGGGCTTAATGAAGCGGGTTCTTCGGGATGTTGTTCTCGGCGCGGTGTATGGCGCCGTCACGGTCGGGACGGGCGCCGGGGCGCTCGTTGCGACGTCGGGCGACGCGTTGGCGCAGGAGAGACAGCGCACACAGCCGCCGACCGCACAATCCGAACAAGCCATTCGCCGGATCGTCGTTCAGGGCAACCAGCGCATCGAAGCCGCCACGATCACCTCGTACCTCCTGGTGCGTCCCGGCTCTACGTTCGATCCTGAGCGTATCGACCTTTCGCTGAAGACCTTGTTCGCCACTGGTTTGTTCGCCGATGTGCAGATCGAACAGCAAGGCGCCGATCTTGTCGTCTCGGTGATCGAGAACCCCATCATCAACCGCGTGATCTTTGAGGGCATGCGTACGCTCGACGAAGAAGATCTGGAAGAAGAAGTACAGGCGCGGCCGCGCTCGGTGTTCACCCCTGCACGCGCGCAGGCGGACGTGCAACGGATCATTGAGGTCTATCGACGAGCGGGTCGGTTCGCGGCGCAGGTGACGCCTCAGGTGCGCGAGCTGGACCAGAACCGCGTCGATCTCATTTTCGAAGTTGACGAAGGCCCGGTAACCGGTGTTCGCGATGTCAACTTCATCGGCAACGATGTGTTTTCCGACCGGCGGTTGCGGGACGTTATCGTCACGACCGAGTCAAGCTGGTGGAACTTCTTCCAGAGCAACGACAACTACGATCCAGATCGGCTTGAATACGATCGCGAGCAGCTGCGACAGTACTACAATAATCGAGGTTATGCGGACTTCCGCGTCGTGTCGGCGGTGGCCGAGCTGACGCCGGACCAAAGGGACTTCTTCATCACGTTCACCGTCGACGAAGGCGTTCGCTACGAGTTTGGCGAGATCAGCGTCCAAACCGAGCTGAACCGTCTGCCTGAAGATTTGTTGCTGGCTACGATTCCGATCCAAGAAGGCGCGGTTTTTCGCGGCGAATTGATCGAGGATGCGATCGACGCTATGACATATTTGGCGGGCACGGTCGGCTACGCCAATGTTGACATTACGCCGATTATCGAGCGCGACCGAGATAACCGCGTCGTAAACATTACGTTTGAAGTGAATGAAGGCCCGCGTGTCTTCATTGAGCGCATCGACATCGTCGGTAACACGCGCACGATCGACCGCGTCATCCGCCGTGAGATGCGTGTGAACGAAGGTGATGCCTTCAACCGCGTTCTTCTGGACCGGTCTCGTCAGCGCATCCGGGCGCTTGGCTTCTTTGAGGATGTAACTGTCGAGGAGTCTGACGGATCGCAGCCAGACCGGTCTGTGGTGACGGTCACTGTCGAGGAGCAATCGACCGGCGAATTGGCCTTCGCGGCGGGTTATTCTTCCTACGAGAGCTTCCTCTTCGACGTATCCATCACCGAACGCAACTTGCGCGGCCGGGGGCAGTTCCTTCGCTTGCGCGCATCCTCCAGCCAGCAGCGCCAGCAACTCGATCTACGCTTTACGGAGCCCCGGTTCATGGGGCGCGAGATCGCGGCGGGATTCGACCTCTACTCGTTGCGCACGGACTTCCTGGATCAATCGTCGTTTGAGAATCAGTCCACCGGGTTGGGGTTGCGGGTTGGATTTCCGACGTCGGAACGCACCAATCTCGGCCTCACCTATTCGCTGGTGCAGGACGACACCTCGATAGCGGACATCTTTGTCGACCACGACAACAACGCCCTGACACCTGTCATCGACCAGTGCGACACCCAGAACATTTCTCGGCCGCTGCTCTGCGACCAGGAAGGGACCTTCCTCACCTCGTTGGTGGGTTACACCTTCAATTGGGATGGCCGGAATCAACCGGTTCGCGCGACGCGAGGGTTTGACCTCCAGTTCAGCCAGGACATTGCCGGTTTGGGCGGGGAAGTGAATTACATCCGAACCGAACTCGAGGCTGGCGTTTATTATGGGCTGTGGGGCGGGTTCCGCGCCACGCTACGCGGCAGCGCCGGCTACATTGCGGGCTGGGGCGGCGACGATGTCCGGATCAATGATCGCTTCTTCAAAGGCGGCGCTTCTTTCCGGGGTTTTGACGTCGCCGGCATCGGCCCCCGGCAATTGATCGTCAACGATACCACGGGTGAAATCCTGACCGTTGGAGACGCCATCGGCGGCAATGCGTTCGCGATCGGTTCCGCGCAGCTGGATATTCCCGTGCCGTTGCCTGAGTCGTTTGGGATCGGCGGCGCGTTATTCGTCGATTTCGGCACGCTGGGGGTCGTAGATTCAGCAAGCCGTCAAAGTATCGCCTTGGATCCGAATACAAGCCTAGTGGTCGACGACTCCTCTAGCCTGAGGGTGGCTGCAGGGGTGTCGGTGTTCTGGGATTCGCCATTTGGTCCGGTGCAGTTCGATTTCGCGCAGCCGCTCGAATACGAGGACTACGACCGACGGGAAGAGTTCCGGTTCTCCACCCGGACCAGTTTCTAAGGAGCGCGCTCTATGCGTCTGTTGAGTATTGTTTCCGTGGCCGCCGTTATGGCTGTCGCGTTTGCGGTCGCGCCCGACGCGTCCGCGCAAAGAAATCGCGGTCAGTCTACGACAGCGGTTGCCGTAAATTATCAGCGCATTCTCGAGGAAACGGCCCTAGGTCGCGACATGACGGTGAAGCTGCAGCAAGTCGGCCAGCAGATCGGAACCGAGGCGCAGGGGCTTCAACCCGAAGGCCAAAGCATCGAGCAGGAGCGCCAGCGCTTGGCGACGGCGACCCGGAACCTAAATCCTGATCAGGTACGCAACCACGCCACCTTTGGCCCGCAGTATCAAGCGCTCGCGCAGCGGCTGCAACAATACCAAGCGCGCACCCAATCGCTTCAAGGCGATATGGAGTGCACCCGTCTGATTTCGCTGCGCGACTTTGATCGCATTGTTTCGCCGATCATCCGCAGCACGGCGCAGTCGCGCGGCGCTGGCGTCGTCTTGAACGCCAGTGAGGTGAACTTTGTGGCCCCGGAATTCGACATCACCAACGCCGTTATTCAGCAGCTGGATCAAAACCAGGCGACACGCACCGCCAACGTCGCGCGTCGTCCGGTTGCGGAGTGCCAGGCCCAGCCTGCGGCCGCGGCTCAGTAAATCCCGGTGACATCACGTGCGTTGGGCGTAAGAAAGACCCATGATTGACGCGCGTTTTTACCAGGCGCTCGGGCCGTTCGCGGTCCGGGCGCTAGCCGGGTCATTAGACATCGGCGGGGAGGCAGACCAGCAAATCGCAAGCGTCGCACCCGCTGACGAAGCTGGCCCTCAAGACCTCTGCTACTATGAGGGGAAGGCGGGTACCGCGCTCAAGTCTTCTCCCGGCGCCTGTCTCATAGCGCCTGCGCTCGCGCATCTGGCGCCCGATGCGGCGGCGCTTATCTTGACGGACCGGCCCCGTACCCAGTTCGCACGCATCGCGCCCAGGCTCTTCCGGGCTCGCTCGATGCAAGAAGCCGGGACGTCTGTCGTGGATGCAAGTGCTCGGCTGGAAGAGGGCGTACGGCTAGCGCCAGGCGCGGTGATCGGCCCTGGCGCGGTGATTGGTGCAGACACGGTGATTGGCGCCAATGCCGTCATCGGACCCGGCGTCGTAATTGGCAGGCGATGCCAGATCGGCCCACGGGCTTCCATTGGGTTCAGTCTGATTGGCGATGAAGTGAGTATCCTCGCCGGTGCTGTCATTGGCGAACAGGGCTTTGGCGTCGCCGGTGACGCCGCGGGGCTAGTGGACGTGCCGCACCTAGGCCGTGTGATCATCCAAGACCGTGTCACTGTCGGCGCCAATTCGACCATCGATAGAGGTGTCTTTGGCGACACCGTGCTCGGAGAGGACGCTAAGATCGACAATCTCTGCCACGTCGCCCACAACTGCACCCTGGGCCGAGGGGTGGTCATCGCGGCCTTTGCGGGGATTTCCGGCTCTACGATCGTCGGGGATCGAGTCACGATGGGCGGTCGAGTGGGCATTGCCGACCACCGCAAGATCGGAGCGGGCGCAACCCTTGCCGGCGGCGCTGCGGTGTTCCAAGACGTGCCTGCGGGGGAGGTCTGGAGCGGATACCCGGCCAAGCCACTTCGCAAATGGCTGCGTGAGACGGCTTGGTTGAGCCGAAGAGCCTCGGGTGCGTGATGAAGGCCAGCGACCTGACTGAACAACAAAAGACGACCGACGATGTGATCGAAATCGGCGAGGTGCTGCGGCGTTTGCCGCATCGCTATCCGTTCCTGCTCGTCGATCGCGCGGTGGATTATCGACCGAACGTCTCAATCCGCGGCATCAAGAATGTCACGATCAATGAACCCTTTTTCCCGGGCCACTTCCCGGGAGCTCCTGTCATGCCGGGTGTGCTGCAGATTGAAGCCTTGGCGCAAACCGGGGCGTTGTTGATGTCGAAGACGTTGGACGCCGACATCACCAAACATCTGATTCTGTTCATGTCGGTCGAGAACGCGCGCTTCAAGCGGCCAGTGATGCCCGGCGATGTCATGGAGATGCCGGTGGAAGTGGTGTTTGCACGCCGCAACATTTTCAAGTTCCGCGGGCGCGTCGAAGTGAACGGCGAACTCGCAACGGACTGCGCATTCGCGGCGATGAAAGCGGACCGTCCATGAGCGCAAGAATTCATTCCACCGCCGTCGTCGATCCGAGCACCGAGTTCGGCGAACACGTAGAGGTCGGCCCGGGTTGCGTGATCGGACCGCATGTCAGGTTAGGGGATCGGACACGTCTGATCGCCCACGTGTTCATCGAAAGTCACACCGAGATCGGCAACGACAACACGGTGTTTCCGTTTGCCGGACTCGGCGGCACGCCGCAGGACCTGTCCTACCGTGGTGAGCCGACCAAGCTGGTCATTGGCGACAACAACGTCATTCGTGAGCACGCCACCTTGCACCGCGGCACCGTCAGGGGCCGTGCCGTCACGACCATCGGCGACAATTGTCTGATCATGGGCAATTGCCATGTCGCCCATGACTGTATCGTCGGCAATCATGTCATCATGGCTCAGACCGCGACGATCGGCGGGCATGTTCAGGTCGGTGATAACGCCTTTCTCGGCGGGCTGTCGGGCGTGCACCAACACGGGCGGGTTGGCAGGCATGCCTTCGTGGGCGCGTCGGCGCTGATGACCACCGACCTCATTCCATTTGGATCCGCCATCGGCAACCACGCGCATCTTGGTGGCCTCAATGTTGTCGGCTTGAAGCGCCGCGGTTTCACCCGTGAGCAGATCCACGATTTGCGCGCTGCCTACCGCTTGTTGTTCGCGGAAGAAGGCACCTTTCAGGAACGGGTTGACGATTGCGCGGAAATCTACGCCAGTAATCCGCATGTAATGGAAATCGTCGAATTCGTTCGGGCGGACGCAGCCCGCCCGCTCTGCATGCCGCGGGATTGAGCGTGGGCGCCTGGCGCAAGCTCGGGATCATCGCCGGCGGCGGCGAGCTTCCAGTGGCCTTGGCTGAGCATTGCGCCGACACCGGCGCGGCGTACTTCGTGGCGCGCATTGCACCCTATGCCGACGCGCGGCTGAACGCCCATCCCGGCACGACGCATGGACTAGGCGCGATGGGTGCACGCATGCGTGCACTGCGCGACGCGGGATGCGATGCGCTGGTGCTTGTCGGCCAGGTGCCGCGCCAGGACCCGCGTACACTCGAGCTCGATGAAATCGGTTTGGCGATGGTCCCCGCCTTGCTTGCGGCCGCGCCCAAGGGCGACGACGCTTTGCTGCGCGCTGTATTGGCCGAACATGAGAAGGCGGGGTTTCAGATTGTGGGCGCGGAAGTCGCCATGGGCGAGCTTCTCGCTGTTGACGGTGTGTGGGGCGCACACGCACCCACGGCTGCGGATCGAGACGACATCGCGCAAGCGGCGCGCGTCGCCGCAGCAATCGGGGCGCTGGACATTGGTCAAGGCGCCGTCGTGTGCGCCGGGGTGGTCCTCGCTGTGGAGGCGCAGGAGGGAACCGACGCCATGCTGCGGCGGGTTGCCGAACTGCCGGTAGCGATACGGGGAACGGCGGCCACACGGCGAGGGGTGCTGGTGAAGCGCGCCAAGCCGAAACAGGAGCTGCGCGTGGATTTGCCGACTATCGGGGTGCGAACTGTTGAGGGTGCTGCGGCGGCTGGTTTGGCAGGCATTGCGGTGGAAGCGGGAAGGGCGCTTGCGGTGCGTAACAGGGACATCGTCGCGGCGGCGGATCGCTCCGGGCTCTTCCTTTACGGCTTCTGCGCTCACGAGACTGACAGCGCGTGAGCAAGCGCGTCTTCCTTGTTGCCGCCGAAGCGTCTGGCGATGCGCTTGGCGCCGATCTTGTCAAAGAACTGAAGCGCCGAGTCCCGGCGATTGAACTTTCCGGCGTTGGCGGTGAGTTGATGGCCCGGCAGGGTATCGCCAGCCAGGCGGACACATCGGGCTTGGCGGTGCTGGGTTTCGTTGACGGCCTCAAGGCGTACGATCGCGTGAAGCGGGCAGTGGCCGCGACCGTGGCTGCGATCCAACAGTCAAAGCCAGACGCAGTCGTTCTGATCGACTCGTGGGGATTTACACTCCGCGTGGCCCAGGGCGTCCGCGCGGCTGCGCCTCATATCAAGCTCGTGAAATACATCGGGCCGCAGGTTTGGGCGACGCGCCCCGGCCGGGCGCGCACGCTCGCAGCGACCGTGGATCATCTGATTTGCATCCACGATTTCGAACCTCCGTTTTATGAACCCTACGGACTCCGGTGCACCGTCTGCGGGCATCCGGCGTTAGGCCGCTTTGCGCCAGGTGACGCCGCCGCCTTACGCGCGCGCCTGGGCATTAGCGCCAATCAGCGCCTTGTGCTGGTTCTGCCAGGAAGCCGACACAGCGAAATCAGACGCGTTGGGCCGACATTGTGGCGCGCAGCGGAAGAACTCCGACGGACGCGGCCGGATGTGCGGCTAATGACCGTGGCGGCGCGCGCCGTGCGTGAGGCGGCGTTGTCGCAGGCGCCAGCGGACGTTATCGCTATCGACGAGGATCACAAGGAAGACGCTTTCGCCGCCGCCAGCTTGGCGCTCGCCGCCTCCGGCACGGTAACGACAGAGGTGGCCTTGCAGGGTGCGCCGCTTGTGATCGGCTACAAGCTAGGCTGGATTACTTGGGCGATTGCGCGCGCATTCCTCTTTCGCGCCAAGTTCGCGACGCTGATGAACGTCGCTGCAGACGAAGAGGTCGCCCCGGAACGTCTTCAAACGCGCTTTACAGTCGCCAATCTCGTCGCGGCCGCGGCGCCCTTGTTGGACGACCCGGCGGCGCGCGCGGCGCAGATCGCACGCCAGAACCATGCCCTCGCTTTGATGGGCCGCGGCGGCAGGCCCGCTGCAGAGATCGCGGCGCAGGCGATCCTGGACGTGGTCGGATGCGATCAGCCGCGAGACCCAACCGGGACATAGTCGCGCTTCGGCGCGCCGGTGTAGACTTGACGCGGGCGGCCGATCTTTTGCGAGGCGTCCTCCATCATCTCGGTCCACTGGGCGATCCAGCCAACGGTGCGGGCGACTGCGAACAGCACAGTAAACATCGATGTTGAGAAGCCCATCGCGCGCAGCGTGATGCCCGAATAGAAATCGATGTTGGGATAGAGTTTGCGTTGGACGAAGTATTCGTCATTGAGCGCAATCTTCTCCAGCTCTATCGCCACCTTCAGCAGCGGATTGTCTTCGGCGCCGACTTCCTTCAACACCTGGTGACAGAGCTTCTGCATCGCCTTCGCGCGCGGATCGTAGTTCTTGTAGACGCGATGGCCGAAGCCCATCAGCCGAACATCGGAGTTGGGGTCCTTCACCTTGGCTAAGAAATCAGGGATGTTCTCAACTTTGCCAATGCGCTGAAGCATTTGCAGCGCCGCCTCGTTGGCGCCGCCGTGCGCTGGGCCCCAGAGGCACGCGATGCCGGAGGCGATGCACGCAAACGGATTTGCACCGGACGAACCTGCAAGCCTTACCGTCGAAGTGGATGCGTTTTGCTCGTGATCGGCGTGCAAGATCATGAACACATCCATGGCGCGCGCCATGACGGGGTTGACAGTGTAGTCCTCTGCCGGGACCGCAAAGCACATGCGCAGGAAGTTCGACGCGTAATCGAGTTCGTTGCGCGGCGAAACGAACGGCTGGCCGATCGAGTACTTGTACGCCCGCGCGGCGATCGTCGGCATCTTCGCAATAAGTCGATGACTGGCAATGACGCGCTGTTGCGGATCGTCGATGTCGGTGGAGTCGTGATAGAACGCCGATAGTGCGCCAACCGTACCTACCATGATCGCCATTGGATGAGCATCGCGGCGGAATCCTTCGAAGAAGCGGTCGAATTGCGCGTGCAACATCGTGTGGTAGGTGATGTCCTTAACAAAGCGCTGAAGCTCTGCCTGGTTCGGCAACTCGCCGTTGGCGAGCAGGTAGCAAACCTCAAGGAACGTTGAATGCTCGGCAAGCTGGTCGATCGGATATCCACGATACAGCAAGACCCCTTCATCGCCGTCGATGTAGGTGATCTGGCTCTCGCACGACGCGGTCGAGGTGAACCCCGGGTCGTAGGTGAAGACACGGGCGTCGCCATAGAGTTTGCGGATGTCGACAACATCAGGGCCAACCGAACCGCCAAACACGGGCAGTTCGAGCACCTTGCCGCCGAGATTGATCGTCGCCGGCGCCTTCTTCGAGAGTCTGCTGTCCATGTGCTTTCCTTACAGCTGGTCGGAAATTCGCGCGAGCGCTTCCTCGCGGCCTAGCATCTGAAGCGCGAGCCCCAAATCTGGCGCCGGTGCGCCGCCTGTGAGCGCCGCGCGCAGACCGGGGCCGATTTGCCCTAATCCAACGCCCTCACTGGCTGCAAAAGCCTTAAGTGTGGTGGTCAGTGCGTCGTGCGTCCAAGTGGCCTGGTCAGTCAGGTGATTCCGCAGCCGCGCCAGGAGGGGCCGCGTCTCCCCTCCAAGCGCCGCACGGGCCGAATCGCCGAGTGCAATGGGGCGAGCGAGCAGCAGAAAGCGCGCTTGTTCCAGGAGATCGGGAATGGTCTTGGCGCGCTTTTTCAGCATCGGCGCCGCTGCCGCCAGCCGCTCCCGCATCGGCTGAGAGAGGGGCTGATTCGTGGCGTCTAGGTGCGCGGCGACCATTGCAACAAGCCGCTCGTCATCGGCGACCGCCATGAAGTGGGCGTTGACAGAATCCAGCTTCTTGAAGTCGAGCCGAGAGGCGGCTCGACCGATCTGTTCGAGACCGAACTGGGATACAGCCTCTTCTTTCGTGAGAATGTGATCGTGACCGGGGCTCCAGCCAAGGCGCATCAGATAGGAATTCATCGCTTCCGGTAGATAGCCCATGTCGCGCCACTCGTGGACAGCCTGTGCGCCGTGGCGCTTAGAGAGCTTCTTGCCGTCTTCGCCGTGGATGAGCGGCAGATGCGCGAACAACGGCGGGTCCCAACCCATCGCGTGGTAAATTGGGATTTGTCGGGCGGCGTTCGTCAGATGATCGTCGCCGCGGATCACGTGCGTCACGCCCATGTCATGGTCATCGACAACGACTGACATCATGTAGGTGGGCGTGGCGTCGGCGCGCAGCAAGACGAGGTCGTCAATGTCGCGTGCTTGGATTTGGACGTCGCCTTGGATCAAATCGTGATTCACGATCGCGCCAACGTCCGGTGCACGGAGGCGGATGACGAATGACGCCGCAGACGTGGGGGCGCCGCCGCCGTCCCGCCAGGGCGAGCGTAGCGCCCGCCCCTCGGCGTGCGCCTGTTGCCGTTGGGTCTCAATCTCGTCAGGGGTGCAGTAGCACCGGAACGCTGTGCCGCGCGCGACCATTGCGTCAGCAATGTCGCGATGCCGGTCCGCGCGTGAAAACTGATAAACAACCCCGCCATCATGTTGGAGTTCGAGCCAGGCGAGGCCGTCAAGAATGGCGTCGATGGCTTCCGGCGTGGAACGAGCGCGGTCGGTGTCCTCAATCCGGAGCATGTAACGGCCGTTCATCTTGCGCGCGAATAGCCAGTTGAACAGCGCGGTTCTCGCGCCGCCGATATGCAGATAGCCTGTCGGGGAGGGGGCGAAACGGGTGACGACGCTCATTGGGGAGAGTGCGAGAGGGAAAGGACGAGCGGGTGCTAGCACGGCTCGCTCGTGGTCTCCTAGGTGGTCGATCAAGGATACTGTGGCGCTCCAGCGTGAACGCTGGGTTCTATGGCTGCCGCCAGCGCTCGTGGCGGGAGCGGCTGCATGGCTCACAGCGCCACGCGACCCGGCATGGGAGCCGCTGGCAGCGGCGTTCGCCGCCTCCTTGGCGCTGCTCCTCGTGTTGAGCTTGTGGTCCGTCGATAGCGCGCTCTTTGCTTTTGGCCGGCGTATGGCGATGGGCGCGGGGGCGTTGGTCGCCGCGGCTGCTCTGGGCGCCCTGGCGGCCCAAGTGCGCACGGTTGCAGTCGCTCAGCCGGCATTTGCAGCGGCCATGGCGCCGACAATCGTGGAGGGCTGGGTTGTCGCGACCGAAGCTGGCGACGCGGGACCACGGCTACGACTCTTGGTGCATTCGATCGACGGTGCGGCCTCTGTGCCGCGTTTTGTCAGGATCTCGGTTTCTGACGCGGGCCTGCTGACACCGGGACGCGGGGCGCGATGCCGGGCGGTGCTGCGGCTGCCCTCGGGGCCGATAGCACCGGGCGGATATGACTTCGCGCGCCGCGCCTATTTCGAACGCATGGGCGCCACCGGATTTGCCTACGGCAGATGCCGCCCCCTCGACCTTGCGCAACCCGCGTCGTTGATGGACCGCCTCCGCCTGCAGCTTGCCGCGGTCCGCTCCGACCTTGCCGCAGCCATCATCGCCGCTGCACCGGGGCGGGGCGGGGCCATCGCCGCGGCGCTCGTGACCGGAGACCGCAGCGCCATCGATCAGCAAACCAATGAGGCGCTGCAAAACTCGGGATTGGGCCATCTGCTGTCGGTCTCGGGCATCCACATGGGTGTCGTCGGCGGTTTGGTTTTCGCGCTGCTGCTTTGGAGTTTGTCGGTCGTGCCGCCGATCGCACTGCGATGGCCCGTCAAGAAGCTCGCGGCGGTGGGTGCGCTCACAGCGCTCGCGGTGTACCTTGTAATCTCGGGTGCAAGTGTCCCGGCAATTCGCGCGTTCGTAATGGCGTTTGTCGCATTCGGCGCCATCTTGTTGGATCGCCCAGCGATTTCAATGCGCGGTTTGGCGCTGGCGGCGGTTCTCGTGACGCTGATGTTCCCGGAGTCTGTGTTGGAACCCGGTTTCCAGATGTCGTTCGCGGCCACGATGGCGCTTGTGGCGCTATTTGAAGTGCTGAAGGGAGCAGCAAGCGGCCCGGCTTTGCCTACGCCCGGGCCGCTGATCGGGGGGATGCAAGCAATTTGGCGCAACATTGGCGGCGTGCTGCTGATCTCGCTTGTCGCCGGCTTGGCGACAGACCCGTTCGCTATCTACCACTTCCAACGTTTCTCGCTCTATGCCTTGCCGGCCAACCTCATCGCCGCGCCGATCATGTCGTTCCTGGTCGCACCGATGGCAGTGATAGCGGCGCTTCTGGCGCCGTTCGGTCTAGCCGATCCCGCCCTGCAATTGATGGCGAGCGCGCTCGATCTGATCGCGGCCGTGGGCGCGACGTTTGGAGAGCGGCCGGAAGCCGTGCGCGCGCTGCCGCGCCCGCCTGATGCGGCGTTTCTGCTGTGCGTCGCCGCGCTGCTGTGGGGTTGCCTCTGGCGCGGCGCGCTGCGTTGGGGCGGCGCCGTGCTCGTGAGCGCCAGCATCTACCTCTACGCCACCGCGCCCACGCCCGTCATGGCTTTCGACGCGGCGCTGCGCGCGGTATTTATGCGCGAGCATGACGATTGGTCATTGGTCGCGGACCGTCGCCGCTCCGCTTATGCGCGCGAACGGCTTGGCGCGATGCTGGGATTGTCGCCTCGAAACGTCGAGCGTCTGGCGGAGCCGTCATCATGTAATGAAGCCAGTTGCACATTGGCCCTTCGAGACCGGTTGGTCATCCTTGTGCGAAGGCAGGAGGCCTGGGAAGCACCATGTGCACAGGGGACAATCGTCATATCGGGTGATGCCGCGCCCCCCGCGTTAGAACGCAGGTGCGCGCCGGCCGTGATGATCGACGCCCACGATTTGGCCACGCAGGGTGGCGGACTCGTTTATCTCGGCGGCGCGAGCCTGCGCATCGAACGTGCGCGCCCAGCCGGAATGTCTCGCCCGTGGACCCCGCAAACCGCGCTGGCCGGCGATCAGGCGTAACGCCGGATCATCGCCACCAGCTTGCCCTGAATACGCACTCTGTCGGGGCCGAAAATGCGAGTCTCGTACGCGGGGTTCGCGGCTTCCAGTGCGATCGAATTGCCGCGCTTACGCAGACGCTTGAGTGTCGCCTCTTCGCCGTCAATCAAGGCCACCACGATGTCGCCGCTCTCAGCCGTCTCTGTGCGACGGATGATGACCACGTCACCGTCGAGAATACCGGCTTGGATCATGGAGTCGCCTTTGACCTCAAGCGCGAAGTGATCGCCGTTGCTCAGCAAGTCCTCGGGCGCCGACACGCGGCCCACCTCGTGTTGGAGCGCTTCAATCGGCACGCCAGCGGCGATTTGGCCAAGGATGGGAACGCCGCTGCTGCGGCCTTCCGTGACGATGCTTGGCCGGAATGCGTTGCGTCCCTTCGGTGGCGCCGATGGAGCCGCCGAGTCCGGAAGCTTCAAGACTTCCAGGGCGCGCGCGCGATGCGGCAGGCGGCGGAGGAAGCCACGCTCCTCAAGCGCGGTAATCAGTCGGTGGATACCGGACTTCGAGGCGAGGTCGAGCGCCTCCTTCATTTCGTCGAAGGATGGCGAAACGCCGCTCTCTTTGATGCGCTCATGAATGTAGAGCAGCAATTCCTTTTGTTTCGCTGTCAGCATGACCTAGACCAAAAAGTGAACACCGGGAACGTTCTATATGTGTTCCGGGGCGTGCGTCAAGTCATTGAGCGAGCAGGGTGCGGGTGGCAGCGGTGACGTCGCGCTGACGCATAAGGCTCTCGCCGACCAGGAAAGCGCGTGCGCCAGCGCGGGAGAGCCGCGCGATGTCGGCGGGCTGCGTGATGCCGGATTCCGAAACCAGCAATTTGCCGGCAGGCAGCAGCGCCGCAAGGCGCTCGGTGACGGCTAAGTCGGTTTCAAACGTAGACAGCGAACGATTGTTCACACCGATCAGCTGCGGGTCGAGCGTTACTGCCCGCTCGAATTCGGCGTCGTCGTGGACCTCCACCAGGGAGGCCATGTCGCATTCGTTTGCGGCATCGAGAATGTCGGCCGCGGCTTCGTCTTCGAGCGCCGCCATGATGATCAGGATCGCATCTGCACCCAACGCACGGCTTTCGAAGACCTGCCAAGGATCGACGACGAAATCCTTGCGCAACACAGGCAGCGACACCGCGGCGCGTGCGGTGCGCAGGTCATCGTCAGCGCCTTGGAAGCTCGGTCCATCGGTCAGGACGGAAAGACAGGCCGCGCCGCCTGCCTCATAGGCCCGCGCAATGGCGCCCGGCTCGAAATCGGCGCGGATGAGGCCCTTGGAGGGAGAAGCTTTCTTGACCTCCGCAATAAGCGCCGGTTGATCTGATTTCGCCTTGAGGGCGCCGATGAAGTCGCGGGGCGGGGGCTGAGAAAACGCATCGTGCTCAATCTGGCCCCAAGGCCGCCGCAGCTTCCGCGCCTCGACCTCTTCTCTCTTGTACGTGAGGATCCCCGCGAGCACGCTCATGCATCAGCCCCGGCGATGGTTCTCAGTCCTTCCAAAGCACGGAGTGCTGCACCTGAATCGATGGCGTGGATAGCGAGCGGAGCAGCATCGGAAACAGCCTTGGCCTTGCCCGCGACCATGAGCGCCGCAGCTGCGTTGAGCACTACGGCTTTACGATAGCTCTGTCGCCCAGCGCCTTTGAGGAGGGCAGTGAGCTCCGCGGCGTTGGCCATGGCGTCGCCGCCCACGAGTTCCGGATCGATCTTCGAAGCAAGCGTGGGCCTGAACAAGTCGACCGATTCACCCTCGAGCGAGGCGACGTGGTTCGCGTCCCTACCGATGGCGGAGAGTTCGTCCATGCCCCCCGCGCCGTGCACGACCCAGGCGCGCTCACAGCCAAGCTCGCGCAACGCAGATGCAATTGGCGCCACGAAATCTGGCGCGAAGACGCCAACGAGTTGGCGCTTCACGCTTGCCGGGTTGGCGAGTGGCCCCAACAGGTTGAAGATCGTCCGCTTGCCGAATTCACGCCGCGCGCCGGCAATGCGCGCGAGCGCGGGATGGTGGTTTTGCGCGAACAGGAACGCAATCCCGGCCTCGTGCAGGCAGCGTTCCAATGTGGCCGCATCGGCAGTGAGTTTGACGCCGAGCGCTTCCAGAACGTCCGCTGCGCCTGAGCGGGAACTTGCCGCGCGATTGCCATGCTTGGCGACAGGAACGCCGGCCCCTGCCACGACGAATGCGACCGCCGTCGAGATGTTGAGCGTGTGTGCGCCGTCGCCGCCGGTGCCGCAGACGTCGATGGCGCCCTCCGGCGCGCACACGCGGATCATCCGCTCGCGCATGGCGCGCGCGCCGGCCGCGAGCGCCTGCGGGTCGCCCATGCGCTCCACCGAGCGGGCGAGAAAGTCCAACACCTCCGCATGTTCGGCGGCGCCGTCGAGCACGCGCGCGAAATCGCCCTCCGCCATTGTCATCGGAGCCCCGCTGCTTCCAGGAAGTTCGCGATGATCGCATGACCGTGTTCGGACGCGATCGACTCGGGGTGGAACTGCACGCCGAAGATCGGCCGGGTGGCGTGTGACATGCCCATGATTTCGCCGTCATTTGTTTCGGCGTCGACGTTGAACACAGGCGGGAGCGTTGCACGCCGGACCGCAAGCGAGTGATAGCGGGTGGCCCTAAACGGGGAGGGCAGTCCTTTGAACAGCCCACGCCCGTTATGGCGCACGTCGGAGACTTTGCCGTGCATGATCGCTTGCGCGCTCACGACATCGCCCCCGAAAGCTTGCCCCATCGCTTGATGTCCCAAGCACACGCCTAGAATGGGTAGGCTCTCCGGGGCCTGCTTCAGCAGCGGCAAGCAGATTCCAGCTTCGTTTGGCGTGCGGGGTCCCGGTGATAGGATGACGGCCGCCGGCGCTTTCTTCAGTGCTTCGTCAACAGTTAGCGCGTCGTTGCGGACGACGTCGGTCGCCACGCCGAAATCCTCGACGTAGTGGACCAGGTTGTAAACGAAGCTGTCGTAGTTATCGATGAAGAGGATCATGGGCAGCCCTGGGACGAAAAACCCGCGAGACGGAACACGCTGCGTTCAGCGCCATCGTGTATCGGAAACCATCCAGGACATGCGCCGTCGATAGCAGGAACGCGCCACCGCGTACACCCCAGCTTGTTAGTCCCTTTGTTAAGGGGCGCATGCTAACCTTGTCTGTTGGACGAGGCTGTCATGCAAGGTTGGGTGTTCCTCGCACTGTTGCTGGGCGCGCTTGGTTTTCTGGCGCTCCGTTCGTTCCTCCGTCCACGCGGCGTTTACCTTCGCAGCGTGGGCGGCGTGTTGCTCGTCACGCTCGGCTGGGCGGGTTTTTGGCTCGTCATGTCGCCTTCCAACGAAGCGGGGTTCGGGTTCTTTGCGATCTGGGTGGTGCTGGTGGCGCTGGTTTCGTGCCTCGCAATCGCCGCCTGCGCGGGCGCGACTGCTCGATACATCTACGAGGGGTTGCGCGTGCGGGCGTAGCTGGGGTGGCCTCCCGCTCGCACGCGCGCGGACCCGACTTAGCTATATCGCCACGCTTCCGCCGCTGCTCGAAACAGCGCGCGCGACTTGTGCAAGGTTTCCAGCAACTCTGCATCGGCGTCCGAGTCCATGACAACGCCACCGCCCGCTTGGACGGTGAGCACGCCGTCCTTCACGATCGCTGTTCGCAGCGCGATACAGGTATCCATGTCGCCGCCTGCGCCGAAATAACCGACCCCACCGGCATAAACGCCGCGTTTGTGTTTCTCGACTTCGTTGATGATCTCCATGGCGCGGATCTTGGGCGCGCCCGTCACCGTCCCGTGCGGAAAGCCGGCCAACAACGCATCAAGAGCGGTCAGTCCCTCGCGCAACTCGCCTTCCACATTTGAGACAATGTGCATCACGTGGCTGTAGCGCTCGATCACGAAACTTTCGGTGACGCGGACGTGCTTGGAGCCAGGGCCCGACGCGGCGACATTGTTGCCGTTGGCGCCGCCACGCTTGGCAACGCGCCCGAGATCGTTGCGCGCTAAGTCGACCAGCATGAGGTGTTCGGCGCGCTCCTTCGGATCGGCGAGGAGCTCAGCTTCCAGTCGCTGATCTTCGGCCGGCGTAGCGCCACGGGGGCGCGTGCCCGCGATAGGGCGGATAGTGATGGTGTCGCCTCGCTTGCGAACTAGGATTTCCGGGCTTGAGCCCACGACTTGGAAGTCGCCGAAGTTGAGATAGTACAAGAAGGGCGAGGGATTGAACCTGCGAAGCGATCGATAAAGCGCGAAAGCCGAGTGCTTGAACGGCGCCGAGAAACGCTGGCTCGGCACGACCTGAAACACATCGCCCGCGCGCGTGTAAGCTTTGCATCTCTCGACTAGACCGCGGTACTCATCTGGTGTCGTGTTGGATCGCGGTTCGACACTTTCACCGGGCGCGTCCCATTGCAAAGCCGCTAGCGGCGCCTCCAGCGCATCCGCTACAGCGGAGAGACGGACCTCCGCGGAGGCATAGGCTTGTTGAGTGGTTTCTGCCTCGCTCTTGCGAGCGGGAGTCACGAGGGTGAGTTCGCCGGTCACGTTGTCGAAAATGGCGACCACAGTCGGGCGCACAAGCAGTGCATCCGGCGTGCCGAGAGGATCTGGCGCATGATCCGGCAGCCGCTCGATTTGGCGCACCATATCGTAGCTCAGGTAACCGAAGAGCCCCGCCGCCATCGGCGGCAGGTCGCTGGGCAGTTGCAGGGCGGCCTCGGCGAGCACCATACGCAGACTGTCTAGAGCCGGGCGCCCGACAGGATGGAACGCGGCGTCCTCGAAACCACCCGCGCTGATCTCTGCCCGCTCGTTCTTGACCCGCCACACCAGATCTGGGGCGAGGCCGATAATCGAGTAGCGTCCGCGGAAGTCCCCGCCCTGCACGCTCTCAAGCAGAAATGAGCCTGGCGCGGTTGAGCCCAACTTCAACAGTGCGGAGACCGGGGTCTCCAGATCGCTGATGAGACGCGCCCAAACCACCGCGCCGCCGCGTTCGTAGTCTGCAGCAAAATCCGTGAATCGCGGCTGAACTTCCAATCCGCGCGTCATTGCCCGTCAGTCGTTTCCGTCGAGGCGCGGAACTGAGCGCTGAGTACGCGCTCGTTACGCGTCACGCGCGTGTTCGCCAGGATTTCACCCTGAACCGCCTGCGCGACGCTTTGACCCAGCTGGCCCTGGAACTGCGCGCGCCGTGCTTCGACTTCAGTTTGAGCTGTCGCCGGATCGGGTCGATTGATCGTCTCCACGAGAGCAACGATGACCGCGTCGCCGTCATTGCGCAGCGCGCTTACCGCCTCGCCCTCACGCGCACCGAAAATCTGATTGGCGATGGCGCCGGCTGGAATGCGCTGCGATGCTTGTTGACGGTCGAACGGGAGCCCACTGCCGACAACGCGGAAACCGTTCGCGCGGGCTGCCGCCGCGAAGCTTTGTCCGCCGGTGACCGCGTCTGCGAAAGTTCGGCCGAGTTCTGACAAGCGCCGCGAGCGTTCGCGCGCCACCCAGGCCTCGGCCAATTGCTCGCGCACCTCCTCGAGAGGGCGCACGGTCTCTGGAATAACCCGGTCCACTGAGATCAAGACGTCGGCGTCGCTGACAGGAATGAAGTCTGTGGCCTCTCCCTCAGGGGTATCGAACGCTGCGGCGAGCGCTTCCTCATGGCCGACAAGCGCCTCGATGGGCTCTCCGTCGCGCGTCCGGCCGCCCGCCTCGACTGCCGGAATTTGCACAACCGTTAGTCCCGCCCGGCCTGCAGCGTCGGCCACAGAAGAGCCGGAAGCGCGCGTGTCCTCGAATACGCCCATGGCTGCGTTCAAGAGATCCGCGGCCTCATCCGCTGCGATGGCTTGGCGCAGCTCGTTTCGAACGACCGCTAGGTCAGGCTCTGCCGCCGGAGTCACGCCCTCGACCTGCACAACCGCCCAGGGGGTAAGGCGAGCCTGCACCACGCGCGGCGCCGCGCCAGCAGGGGTCGAAAACACGGCGTCGGCGACATTAGCGTCGGGGACTTCACCTCGTGACTGGTTTTCGCCACGCGTCAGCGGAAGGCTGAGCGCAGCAGCGACTGCA
This sequence comes from Hyphomonadaceae bacterium, assembly GCA_019753175.1. Classification (GTDB taxonomy): domain Bacteria; phylum Pseudomonadota; class Alphaproteobacteria; order Caulobacterales; family Aquidulcibacteraceae; genus Vitreimonas. Next base: position 789 of record JAIELK010000021.1, on the reverse strand, counting down.
TCGGCGGTCTCGCCACGCTGCAGTCTCGCCGCAGCCGCATTGGCTTGCTCCTGCGTTTGCGCCGCCAAACGCACATATGTACGTTGCTCGGGACGCGTCATCGCGGCTCTTCTCGCCTCCAACTCTTCGGTAAGACGCTGTTCGGGCACGTCCACACGGGCGAGGAAATCTTGGGGCCGTGCGTAGACAAGTGTCAGAGTCCGAAACTCAGGGATCCGCAGCTGCTCGGCGTTTTGTTCGTAAAATGTTTGCAGTTCGGCGGCGGTCGGCGCTGCGATGGTCCCCACTGCTGAGGCGGGTGCTTCGGCGACTGAGATGACGCGCGTCTCAGCGGCGAAAGCATATTGGAGGGCCCCAAAGCTGGACGGCGGCCGCACCCCGGACGTCAGCGAACTCAGGAGCATCTGAAGAGTGATGTTGCCGCGGATTTCCTCCTCGAACTCGGTTTGGGTGTAGTCAAATTGACTGAGGAACTGGGCATAGGCGCTCTCGTCAAACGCACCTGTTACCGGGTTGTTGATCTGCGGAATCTCACGAATCTGCTCCGCCACGAGAGCGTCGCTGGCGCTGACGCCGATTTTCTCGGCGTAAGATAGCAGAGCAAGCCGTCCGATGGCGTTCTCGAGCAATCTCAGATGCAGCCCGGCGTCGATGGCGTCTTGACGAGAGACGTTGTTTCCCTGCTGACGCTCCTGTCGCAGCGTAAGATCCAGTTCGCGCGCCAGCCGGGCGGGAGTGATGTTCTGCCCACCAACCTCAGCGACGTTGGGTGAGATCGCCGTGTTGAAG
>JAIELK010000025.1 GCA_019753175.1 Hyphomonadaceae bacterium | reverse complement strand
CGGAGATAGGCCCGCGCTGATCCAAAAGACTGTGAAATTTCCGCCGCAGCGCGGTCCAGAAACGGGGTCATGCTCACAATAGGACCGGATCCTAGCTCCAAATGGACTAAATTGCGGGGGGCACATCAAAGGCTATCCAAGATAGAAAGCCCGCTTGATTTCCGAGATGTCTCCATGCCCATTTAAAGCCGCGTTGGGTGCATGGCCCGCGGATCACCGGAAAGAGGTCAACGGGTGCGGTGAATCCAACAATTCACGGAGAACCGAAACTGTGAGAAGTCTGAAGGATCTTCGCATTGCACGGTCCTGACTTCATGGCGTGCAAAAGACGGGAATGCGATAAGCCGGTTGTCAATTGGCTCGACCACTACGGGCGCACCACCCCCTAAAGGAAAGATCGCAAGCTCGCCGCCTGTAAACCGCTTGGGGCGGCTGTGCAGATAATAGACGATTGTGACAATACGATCGCTTGGTTGTCGGATGCTCGCCCTGATGGTGTCGACATGTGGGCGGTAGAACCCGAGGTGCCCATGGGCGGACAACTGTAGTTCCATTTTGCTAGGCGAGAACGTCATGATCCCCAAGGCTGAAAGTATGTCATCGGTTCGCGCCTCAATCGAGCATTTGAACAATTTTTTGAGAGCTCCCAAACCGTCCGGGCAATGAAGTGACCGACGAATGTCCGTGGCCGATCTGGCCTCAGCTTCTGCATAGACCTCTGTGTCAACGAACGCGCCTTCGTGGGCGAGCGTGTGCAGCCAGAGCCGGTCGCGCAGATCCAAAGGCAGGAAGTCGTTGATCACCATGTAAGGCAAATGGCGTATCATATGCGATGCTCCCAATGAGCGCCCAGTCTCTTGTAGTTCTGACTAGATATCTTCTTGTAAAGCACCTAGCGACCTCACTGAGTTGACTGGGGCGGGGAACCAGTGTTGCTTATAGGCTTTGGTGGTCGTGGGTGGCGAGGATTAGATTGCGACAGCCAGCGTCAGACCCCGAGGTCTTGCGGTTAGTGCCCGATCGGGAATGTGGGGACTGCACCGCGTGCTGTGAATTGCTAGCCATCGACACCGAGCAATTCAAAAAACCGGCCGGAGTCATTTGCCAGCATTGCTCGACAAGCGGATGCAGCATCTACGCGTCGCGTTTTGATATTTGTCGTGACTACCATTGTTTGTGGCGGAAACTTAGCACACTTGCAGATATTCATCGCCCCAATCGGCTCGGCATCTTGTTTCAGCTTAAAGAGGGAGCTGATAGGACTAATGTCCTGAGGCGGCTTTATGTCGTCGGCATTCCGGTTCGACCGTTTTTCGATTATCGCAGCGCCGAAGCGGTTTCAGCCCTTAGCGTGCTACGCTCGCGTCGGGTTCCGGTGTGGCTTAAGTTCGGGGAAATTTATAGGTGTGTGCATCCAGCGAAGCCCATACAGGAGTTTCTTTTGGCTGGTGATACGCCCGATGATGAGCCCTTGCGGTCACAGGTCATCGCTTGGCGCGACGCGCTGGCGACGTACTAGCGAGACCGGCAGCAGCTCATCTGGCCTGAGCGCAGAGTTCGGTATGATGGGCTGCTGCCGGTCTCGTGGACGCCTTCCTAAGCTAACGCCCGTCGAACTTCGAACTAGAGCCAGCCATGTTGATCGGCGCGCTCGAATAAGTGAAAGACCCTGGCTGCGGCGAATACGCTAGAAAAGGTGGAAACGTACGACGGCGTCGCGCTCTGCAAAGGGTGCGCAGCTGCAGATCGAAACGCCCTCATGTCGACCCAGGGGCACTCTTTGCTGTAGTGTCCTTGTCGAACCCGCTCTGCGAGGATGCGCCACGAAGCGTCTCTGACCGCCATGCGCAAGGCTTCATTGGCCACGTCATTTTTCGACGCATCAGTAGGCAAGCAATCGGCGAGCGTTGCCCGCGCTAACCCCCGCGGGCGATTATCTAGAAGTAATTGGTCAGCAGGCAAGGACAAGAGAAACTCGAGCAATCGCTTGTCAGTGAGGGGATATCTGTACTGGAATCGGTGTGGTGCGGCCCAGGCCGCCCACGAACACATTCGCATGGCAAGGTGACCGACGCTCAAGTGGGTCGCAACGTTTTGGCGCGGGTCAAGTCCGAATTTGGCGACGGGGCTCCAGCGGTTGAGCGGATACGCTGACAAATATGGGGAAATATAGCTTTGAACGCCGCCGTTTCGGTGCGGGCTCAGTAGCGAATAGAGTGGGTCTGGAAGCATCGGGTGCAGAATTTGATGCCAGAAAAGGCGCATAAGCGTCCTTGGGTTCTTAAGTGAGCGCGTGAATGAATGGCCGAAGTCGCGAGCGCTTCGTAGGCGACCGCGCAACAAGGTATAACCCAAGTAACCGAAGCCGTGCGCTGAAAATGCCTCATCCCCACCCCAGCCTGAGAGCAGAACGCGCACGCGATCTCTCCCTGCAGCTTCGAGAGTTGGAATCTCATCGCTGAGGTCAGCCTCTCCCTCAAATTCCATCGGGCGGTGTAGCAGTGCGATGTTGTGCTGAGCGTCGGCAAGCCCAAACTCCACTACTACTTGCTGCTGCGTCGAAAAAGTTTCGAGCCGGACCCGCTCGTCGTTGCCTCGCGTCGGATACGCATCCGAAATTGGCGGTGACCAAGCGTAGGCTTTTTGCAGCGATCTTCCTTCGGCGCGCAGCAGCTTCGCTGCCACAGCCGTTACGCCGGTTGAGTCAAGCCCGCCACTGCAATGTGCGGCGACCGGGTAAGGCGTGTCGCATCGAGCCGCCACAGCTTGGTCGAGTGCACAACGGCTTGCCTCAACGACGTGTTGCGCTCGTACAGGGGGCGCTCTCGCGATGTCATGCGGACGCCACCAAAGTTCGCTCGTCACCTGACCTGCCGTCATGGCGACCATGCCGCCCGGCGGCACCGCATGGACGTCCTCGAAGAAGGGGCGAGAGACGGGCACAAACGGACAAAGCAGGTACTCAGCAATAACGCTTGAAGAGATCCGCCAGCGCCACTCGCTGTTTGAGACCAACGCGCCTATGCTGGAGCTGAAAAGAAAAGTCTGTTGCCTTTGCGCCCAAAAAAGCGGGCGAGACCCAATATGATCCCTAAATAAACGGATATGACCAGTTCTGGGAGACACGACCGCAAAGGCAAAGTCGCCCACGAGGCGTTGAGCGCATCGTTCTCCCCAGCGCTCATAGCTCAAGCGAATGAGCTCGGTGTCGGCCAGGGATTTTAGATCAGTTTCGCTGATGCAGAGACTCCGGGCGAGTTCGCCGCGGTTGTCGAGTATCGCGTCGGCCACGACCAAGAGTTCGTTTTTGACTTCGAGCGCCGACTCGAAACGTGACTGGGCGCCAATCTCCAGCAAATGGCGAGCCGCAGCGGTTGGGCCGTCTATCCATGTACTCGTATTGTCGCCTCCGAACGGACGAACACAATCGGCGGCTGAGAGAAAGCGGGTGGGATCGATTGGGCGACCATCCAGCTCTACGCGACCGAAGATGCCGCTCACGATGTCATAACCTCTTGTGTACAGGCTTGAAGGTAAGATATCGGCCAACTAATATCCACAAACGTTTGAGGTCGCGTTGGAGGTTTGGGGAGTAGTGGAGGTGAAGAAGACTGCGAAGCGTTTGTTGTTGGTCGGCGAAGCGCTCATTTTTGCATTGATTGCTTTCATGCGCGTTCGGCTGACGCCTTATCGTCGCTGGCGTTACCAGATGGGCGAGGTTTTGCCTCTGGACGCTGCACAGCATGCCATGGTTATGGACGAGCAGAGCGCAGCTCCGGTCGCTGATGTCGTGTGGGCGCATCAGATATTGAGTCGTCGGTTCAAAGGTATGTTTACGTGCCTCATGTTGGCCCTATCGGCGCGTGCGATGTTGGAGCGACGCCGATTGCCTCACGTCTTAGTCTTGGGGGTGCGTCGAGGAAGAGAAAAGTTATCGCTTGATGCTCACGCCTGGGTGCTGAGCAGCGGTATCGAAATTGTGGGCAGAGAGGGGCGAGCCGATCATATCCCTGTCGCAGTTTATGGTTCTAATGATAACCAATGAGGGGACAGCTTGGCGATAGCAAAAGAGTTGCATCGATACCGGATTTACGGGCTGAATGTAGCGTCCGACATTGAATTGCCGGCGGCGACCCCGTCGTCAGACACACGAGCGCCCGACGAAGTCACAATCTCGCGGGGGCATGTGGATGTTGGTCTTGCAGGCAGCGTCACGAGGGCCCGGTGGATCGAAGCGAGGGAGAAGACGTGCGTGCTGCGCTTCGAGGGAATCGGACGCTTTCTCGTTAGAGATGGCTCTGAGATCGTTTTCGACCAAGATCCTCTCGCCTCCGATGAGGATGTTCGTACTTTTTTGTACGGAGCCTCACTCGGCGCTATTGTACATCAGCGTGGCATGGTTCCTCTGCATGTGAGTGCTATCGCCGCACCTTGTGGTGGTGTTGCCTTCACGGGAGAGTCGGAGGCTGGCAAATCCACGACTGCAGCGTTCATGAACCAGAAATTCGGTTGGCCGCTAATCTGCGATGATGTTGCTGTCGTTCAGGAAGGTGGGGACGCCTTTACACTCGCATCTGGCCTGAACACCGTCAAACTTTGGCAGAGCGCTCTGACAAAGCTAAATCGGAGCAGTGAAAATCTCACACGGGACCTGACGCGTTCGAACAAATTTCATGCAATTTCTGCGGAGCGATTTTGTCCAGCAAGTCCCATATTGCGCCACCTAGTTCGCCTAGACTGGGGCAATACGTTAAGTTTAGAACCGGTTCGAGGCCGTGTCGCCTATACCACTATTCTAGGAGCTTTATACAGACCGGAATACGCGGCGATTTTTGATAATCAGAAGTCGATTGCTAAAGTCGCGTTAAACTTAGCAACATCGATTCAGGTTTGGACCCTGTCCCGCAAGGCTGACATTGGCTCAATCGATAACGTCGGGAATCTTATCGCAGCAAGATTTGGACAGAAATAAAAAGCGACCGCCATTTACTCGGCGATCGCTTTTTACCTTAGAGTCTACGACCGATAGTAATAGGTCTACGACCGATAGTAATGCACCGGTTCGCCAGTTTGCTTCGCAACGGTCTCAATTGAGAATGGAAGCGCCCCGGACATGGTCTCTTCAACCGGTAGCATTTCCAACTTAGGCGTCACCCAAGATTTTTTCTGACTGTCCATGACTGCCCCTTACTCTGGAGTGCATCGAGGTTAATCTCTCAGCCGACGGGAAGGCAAGGGAAAAATTGTGAAATATTGTCGATCGCAAGCGAGTCTTTTAAAAAGTTGTTTTCCTGCGCACTCTCAAATGATGCGAACAACGCCTGCATCGACCATTTCCCTTAGAAATTCATAGACTTCTGCCTCACAGGTGGAGCGATTGATGTCGTAATTCATCATTAGATGGTCACATATCGCCGAAAGAGTTTGGCGATCAGCAAGAAACTCCCAGATGTCGGCGCCAACCGGCCCTGTGGCGTAATATTTTCCGGTATTGTGGTCAAAAAACACGATCTCGTCGTCGATGCGGCTACACGGGAGTTCCACGCGCTGAAAGAATGTTCCTGGTTTGACCTCGTCCAACTTAACCCCCATCATTTCCGGTAAAGGCGTCCCTGTTTCTCGAATAACTCAGCATAAGCGCCCTGAGCCTCGATCAAAGAGGCGTGCGAGCCGTGTTCGACGATCCGCCCTCCCCCCAGAACATAAGTGTAATCCGCTTGGCGCACAGTGGACAATCTGTGGCTGATGATCAATGCGCCCCGTCCTGCAAGGCGCTCGCGGAAGTTCTCGAACAATTCGAACTCCGCCTTGGGATCCACTGCGCTGGTGGGTTCATCGAGAACGATGAATTTTGATTGCGGATAAAACGCGCGGGCGAGCGCAAGGCGCTGATATTGGCCGATGCTGAGGTCGTGACCGTCGTCGAAGAGCCGCGTCAGCGACGTTTGGTACGACTTTGGCAAGCGTTCTATGAAATCGGCAGCCCCAGCGCGCTTCGCCGCCGCTTCGATGGCGCCGGCGCTGTTCAGGCGGATGTCAGCGAAGCGGATGTTATCGGCCACTGTTGCGGCATAGGTTGCATAGTCTTGGAGGATCACGCTGAACAAGCGCCGGTATGCTTCGGGGTCGAAGGCTCGGATATCCTGGCCGTCCAGCGTTACCGCGCCGTTCGATGGATCGTAGAGGCGGGTCAGGATCTTGATCAGCGTGGTCTTACCCGATCCGTTTTCGCCCACAAGCGCCACGACCTGGCCGGGCTTTATCTGGAGGGAGACGTTGTTCAAGACCTCGGGCTGGTCCTGCGTATAACGGAACGACACGTTCTCAAGCCGTACGCCCTCGCGCACCTCGGTAGGGATGGCCAATGGCGAACAGGGTCTGGTGATGATCGGCTTGATCGAGAGGAACTCGAACAAGCGTTGCAGATAGAGGTGATCGTCAACCAATTTGGAGACGTTGCCGACAAGTTCGGTGCCGCCGGCTTCCGCACGGCGCAGCAACAGGACGAAGAGCACGACGTCGCCGATCGCGCGACCTTCGTTCAGGGCGCCGTGCAACAGCCAGGCGCTGGCGAGGATGAAGACGATCGTGCCCAGGACAGAGACGACGAACTCGGCGAGCAGACGCGACTGTTCGATGGCGATTTGACCTTGGCGTAGATCGGCTCTCAAAGCGCGATACTGATCGCGGAAGTGTCCGCCCAATTGGTTCAGGCGTAATTCCTTGGCGTGATGGGCGGAGGTGAGCAGCCAATCGAGATAGCCCGTTCGCCGCTCTAGCTGTGCGCGCGCCATGCGCCAGTCGAACAGTTTGCGGGTGAAAAAGAGCCGGATGGCGAGCGCCAGGGCGACGGGAAGCAACAGGATCGGAAAGAGCCAGGGGTCTATCCCGGCGATCAGAACCACGATGGCGCCCAGAATGATCATCGCCTTGAAGGCGAGGATGGCGCTCGACACGATCTGGGCGGGGCGTTGCGCGCCGCCCTGGCGCGCGCGCTCAAGCGCATCGAAATAGCGTGGGCTCTCGTAGAATTCGAGATCGACCGCGATCGAGCGGTCATGGATTTGCTGGTCGACATAATCGCTGACAGCTAGGCCTTGGCGCATGCGCAGGAAGCTGGTGATGTTCTGAAGCAGCACGGCGCCGATGAGGCCAGCGCCGGTGACCAGCAAGGGCGTGATGATGTCGCCGGTGGCGCCCGGCGCGCTGAGTTGGAGCGATATTGCATCGACAAGCAACTTGATCAGGTAGAGCACGCCGACGCTTGCTCCTGCTTCGAGCAGGGTCAGAAGCGCTACGGCTGCGCTGAGGCGCGGACACGAAGCGCTTAGGAGCGCAAGAACCCGTCGCCAGACGGAGAGGATTTCATGGGGCCTTGCCATGGGTCCTCTTAGGACGTCGTGTGCGGTGGCTGCGGCGAACCCGGCCTCGCCGATGGCGACCAAGCGAGGGCGATGCCATTCTTGGCGAGTTGCATCGCATTCTCAAGCGTGTAGAGCCAGTGCAGTGGCTGCGGGTAGCGTCTTGCGAAATGCTGCGTAACGCTGGGTCTTAAACGGCGCGCCCATGAACGGGCCCAAAAGTGAAGGCGTTTTTCGCTCTCGACCTGCCAAGGCGAGATGAAATCCTGGTACATCATGCTTCCGCGCAGCGACTCTTCGAAATCCAAACCGCCCTCGAGATTGAGGAGGCAGGCCTTCAGAAATTGGCCGCCCGCAGCATCTTCGGGGACGACCCCGCCCCAAAGGCCTGGCCGAGCAGTGAGGCGATTGAATTCGAGGGCCGCCTCGAGCGTAGGTCGAATGCCGATCGTATCGGCCAAGGCAAGGATTTCGACCCGATCGAACGAAGGCGCACGCACCATCGCGTCGAGATCGGCCAGCCAATGCAGGCGCGACCAGAAGTGGCGCGAATGATGATAGCAAATGTAAGCGAAGTGATAGCTGGGAGCGAGGACGCGGACCGTGATGTCGGCGATAGTGACGCTGACGGCGCTCCTCAGCGCCTGCTCCAGATCGAAACCGACGCTCAGTTTGTCCAGTTTTCGATGGATTTCAATGGCGACGCCATCTTTGCTGATAAGAGTTATCACATCCGAGTGGCGGCATAGGAACTCAATGTCCTTCAGCTCATCGGCGTAGATTGGGGATGCGAGTTCGGTAACCAGGACGCGATAGCCTGCCGCGCGAGCGATCGAAATGACGCGCGGAATGTCGCTCGCCGCGACGAGAACGTCGATGTCGCGGCAGAACCGTTCACCGACATCGCGGTAATAGACCTGGGCCAGAGCGACGCCTTTCAAATAGGCATGGCGCGCGCCGGTAGACGCAATGCAGGTCTTATGAAAATCGATGTGCGCCGCAACGACGCGCAGCGTCTCAAACACTGAACGTCGGGCGCGCGTTGCAAGCGCCTGCAATGCGCTTGGCGGCATGATATCCGATGCAGCCTCTTGTAAATGCCGATGCGCCAGAGGGGCGATGAACTTATCCGCCGCAATCAGGGCGAACTCGCTCCAATTCGCGATCTGACCCGCAAGCTGACGCACATCCTCGAGCTGCGCGGGCGTTATCGAGACCTTGGCGATCAGCAGCAAAAGCCGCGCGCAGGCGTCGTCGCGCGCGCGCATGAGCTTCAGAGGGGATGATTCAAAGTGTGTCGCTCTTTTGCCCATCAGCTGCGACCGGCGCGACGTGCCGGTACGTCGTTCTCGAGCAGGAGTAAACGAACCGTCGCAAAGTACCAGAACTTGTAGAGGGCGTATTGCAGGCCCGCGTGACCGTCAAACACGCCGAACTTAAAAATGTACTGAACAAGAAAGTAGAACCATGGAAACCACCAGCGTCGGAGAGATCGGTATTTTAGGCGCTGTCGCGGGGTCAATTTCACCGGCGATCCTGGTTGTGCCGATTCCAGCGCCAAGACGCGTTTTGCTTCCCATTGTGCATAGTCGCGATGGCGATCAATGAAACGCAAAACGCCGCGGTCGTCGCGATGATCTATGCGCGCCTTAATCTCGCCGACAGGTCCATCGATTATGGGATGCTCATGCACCTCCATATCGAGATTGCTCCAACGGTCTTCATCGATGCGCTCGTAGAGACCCGCGCCGACCTTGAACACGGCAAGCTTCCTTTGAGCGACGCCATGACGGAGCGGCCGGCCCAGAAAGTAGTTGGTGTAATTGAGCCAGTATCCGACGCAACGTTGGCTTCGGATCGCCCCGTCAAGCGCGTCGCAAAACTCATCGGTCAACAATTCGTCGGCATCGAGAAACAGAACCCATGGATTGGAGATGGCGTGGTTCATCAGAACCCAATTGCGCTTCTTGGGGAAAAGTCCATTCCATTTGAAGTCGAGGACGGTCGTTCCTGCGCCACGTGCAATCTCGGCAGTTCGATCGGTACTTCCAGAATCGACGACGATGACCTCTGGGAAGCGCCGAAGACGGGCCAGGCATTCCGGCAGCATACGCTCTTCGTTTCTGACTGGAATGATGACGGATACGGGAAGAAGCCCTGTCATCGCTTGCCGATATCGCGCGCAGGATTGCCGGCAACGACGACGTCGGCGTCCACATCACGAACAGCGACGGCGCGTGCGCCAATGACAGCGCCTGGGCCTATGGTGACGCCGGGCCCCACGAAGGCGTCGGCGCAGATCCATGCGCCTGCGCCAATCCTGATCGGCAGCTTCAACAGCGGCATAGCCGGATCGCGGAAATCGTGAGAGCCGGCGCACAAATGGGCGTATTGCGAGATGGTTGCGCCAGCGCCGATTTCGATGCGCCCCAGGTTGTAGATGATGGCGCCGTCGCCGATGGCGGCGAAATCGCCAATCGTCAAGTTCCAAGGAATCTGGATACACGCAGTCGGGTGGATGTGCGCATCAGCACCGACACGCGCCCCAAACGCACGCAACACTGCGCGACGCCAACCCCAAAGCGGTCGGGGCGTCCAAGCGAAGAGCGGTCCCCGCAGAGTTTCCCAGACGGCGCGGCGGACGTTCTCTCCGCGTGTCCATTTGCGTGCGGTCCGGTTCGCCCGAACATCGACCGACGGGGCGCCGGTGTTCGCGCGGGAGACTGGTTCGTTCATGGGAAGACTGTTGAAGGACATGCGCCGCCGCGTGCGAGCCAGCAATACACGTCAGTCATGCGCTTCGCGACGCTGTCCCAGGAAAAGTCGCGCGCCATCCATGCGCGGCCGAGTTCACCCATCATAAGGCGTTGTGAGTCATCGAGGCGCATCGCACCTGCAAGCGCTTCAGCTAGGCTGTCGGGTGAGGCGTGCACCCACCAGCCGCATCCTTCTCGGACGAGTCCAGACCAAGGCGCGCCTTGGCTGGAGATAACCGGAACGCCGTGGGCCAGCGCTTCAGCGACTGTCATAGCGAAGTTTTCATTGAGCGACGGCAGCACAAACACGTCGCTGCTCCAATAGGCCTTGGCTTTGTCGCGGCCGTAAAGCGGACCTTCAACCGACACGCGCTGCAGTTTAAGCTTTCTAACTTGCGTCTTTAGTTGGTCTGCGTGGCTTTGTTCGGAGCGGCCGACGATCCTGAGTCGCCACTCAGGAAAGTCCCGCTCGATGCGAGCCCATCCCGTGATCAATCGATCAAGGCCCTTTTTTGCGTGCAGGCGACCGAGCGAGAGGACGACACGCTCCCGCTCCGCTCGCATTGTTTGGGGGCGTAGGGGCGGAAGCTCTATGCCGTTGGGAATCACCGCCACGGGGTTGCGCAACCCAAGAGCTCGGATCTCAGCAAGCTCACTTTCCGCTGTCGCGTGGAGACAATGCGCGCGCACGGCTGCGTCTCTCTGCGCAAGCATCCAGACGAGCCGTTTGCGCCGATTCGATATAGCGAGCGCTTCGACGCCCAGCATTCCCCGTGGAGACAGAACCATCTTCGCCCGCGCCGCCTGATGTTTGATGGCCGCGGCCGGATAGAAATTAGGCGCAAGCCAAAGACCGTGCGTGTGGACAATGTCGGAGCAGGCTGCCGCGCGCAGGATCGCCGCGCGCATCGATGCGGACGCTGCGAACAAGCGACCAAACGGACCCAGATCCAACGCATGACGTTCGACATGCACGCCTGGGACACTCGTTGAATCACTTCCGGTCGTCCGCCAACCCTGAAGCGCGTGAACCGTCACCTCGGCGCCAGTAAGGGCGAGGGACGACGCCAACGCGGGCACGCTCTGTGAGGGGCCCGCGGCGGGGTCGTCGATCGATGCAAGTGCATGGACAATCTTGAGCGGTGCTGGCGGTTGCTTGTTGTTTCCTATCATGTTGTGCGAGCACGGGCTCGGCTTGAGGGTCGAACCCCGAGAACCGACAGCACCCAGGGAACGATCAATCGCTGTACAACAAGAAGGACGCCCAGTGTGGTCAGCGCGGCGCCGAACAGTTTGATGAGCGGGATCTCAAAAATAGCAAAAGGCAGCATCGCAGTCACGGCGATGGCGAAATTGGCTATCAAGGGAGCGCCCTCATAGCTGATGAAGAGGCGTGCGATCCAACCGATAATGCACCCGAGAATGAAAGCCCCAAGAAGCGCACCAGCCCAAGAGAAGTCGATGTAGAGCTCGCCGAGCCAGCCGATGCTAATAGATGTGGTTTGTGCCAAATTGAACGAGAGGCCAGTGTAACGAGACGTCACATCCGTGTCATGTGCTATGGAGGGTTTGTCCGGAAACAGGACACGCGGCGTGAGAACGTGCCGCACCGCTTCAATCGTGCGAGCCCCGTTTTCATGGGCGCGATTGGCTGGCACATAAGCGACTGTCTGTGCAAGGAAATCGATGTAGCTTTGCCGTGACAAAAGCGCTTCGACGCCGCGTTCGAAATCGGGCTGCTCAAAGTTCTGAGCGGCGCCGTTGAGATAGGCAATGCGATCAGACATTGGTTGAACCGCGATCTGCTCGCCCGTGCCATCGTTCAGGAATGCCCGATAGTCAGGCTTGATCGCCGACCAGAACACAGCGGTGAAGATTAGCAGCAAGAAGGCCACGACACCTAAAATCATGTTGATGGGCCGGAGGCGCGGGAATGAAGCGACAACGGCGATCAAGAAAACGAGGAGCGCGCTCTTGAATCCCCCAAAGAAGCCAGTCATGCCAAAGATGATTTCGAACCCGATAACCGCAGCAAGCAGTCCTGCCTGTCGCCCAGTAAGCACACACCAGAGCGTGAGAGCGAAGATGCCGGCTAAGCGGATGTTCGCCAGCGCTAATGCAGCTTGGACGGCCGGACCAAAACTATAGGCCACGAGATCAATGGCGTGACCGCCGGCGATGGCCGCGAGAGAGGCGGTGACCACGAGGGACTGAGGCAACACAACCACCTCGCGCGTGAGACGGACGCCGTGGCGAGGCCCGACGGGACCGATGCCGGCGCGCATGCCGAGCGCGAGGAGCGCGAGCGCGGCGAGAGCAAACCAAGCGACGGGCGTCAGAGCCGCGCCGCGTTCGGAGAGGCTGTCCAGCGGCGTCGCCGTGAGCGTAGCCTGGATGGGCTTTGTCACCACGGCGACCCATTGGAGCCCGAACGGCAAGAGCAGGATCGGAACTTCATCGCTCCGCCACAACACGACAATAGCGAGAATGAGAACGCCGCCGGATGCCGCAATCAGGAGCGGGTCAATGGCGTTCACCATGAGTAGCGCAGTTATGGCGGCAATAGAGACTGCGATGCTAAGTGCTGTGCGCATGGGCTGTCTCTTGCGTTGGTCGAGGTGATCCGGTCGTCACTGAGTCCAGAGCTGCGCTGATGCCATTGACAGCTGCATCCAGCGAGAAGCGCTGGGACACCTGAGCGATGGCATGATGCGAGGGTGGCGAGCGCAAGAGCGCGGAAAGCGCCGAAGCGCAGGCGTCGCTGCTGCCATAGGCGAAACGCCTGCCCACAAGCCCGTCCGCAGCGAGATCGGGAGCGCAGCCGATGGCGTCTGAAACGACGATAGGCGTGCCTGACGCAAGGGCTTCATTACAGACGAGCCCCCAAGTCTCCCGTCCATCCGATGGCAACACCAGAGCGTCGGCGGCTGCATAAGCGGCTGGCATCTGAGATTGGTTCTGAAATCCCAGCATGTGGATCGGCAGGTGATGCCTGGCGGCTTCTTCTCTTATCCGGCCTTCGAGCGCGCCGGCGCCGGCGATTATCAATTCGACGGCGATGCCTTGTTGGCGCAGTGCAGCGGCTGCATCGACGACATCAAGCGGACGTTTGAACGGGACGAGTTTGCCAGCGAACAAAACGACCAGCGCCTCCTGGGAAATATCGAGCTTACCTCTCAGTTCAAAACGAGCCTTGCTGGTCGCCTTGCTCGCGAACCACTGAGTGTCTACGCAATGGGGAGAATAAAAAAGCCGCTCGGCGGGGTAGCCGAAATGGAGAAAATACTCTTTCGAGCGTTGGCCAACGAAAGCCACGGCGTCGAAAACGCGCATCAGTGCGGGATATGCAACCGCCTGCAGCGTCTTCTTCAGTGCGCCGCGCGGCATCCCGAGATGGCTGTCGCCGCGGACGATCACGGGCGTCTTTGCAAGCTTCGCCGCCATGATGGCGCGACGCAGCACCGGCTGGTACCAGCCCATGATCAAGACTGCGCCGAAGGCGTTCTGACGCAGTTGGCGCTCGAATGACGTAAAATCCCCATCGGTCAGATAGGAATGCTCGTACCCCGAAAACAGGTCGCTGTCCCATTCGAACCGGACACCGAAGCCGCTTTGAGCATGTTGAGGCTCGAAAGGTCTCCCGTAAAAAACATGTAGGTCGCCAGCGTTCGCCAGGGCTCGAAAGATTGGAGCATAGTACTGAATCGGGTGGGAAATGACCGCGGCGATGCGCTTCGATGTCATTGTGGGACAACCAAACGGTACGGCGTCTGCATGATATTCGTGGTTAGGCCGGTGAACGGCAGCCGCTCGGTCGCCTTGATTCTGCGGCGAGCGTTTTCAAGCAAAGCGCCTTCAGCGGTCCAGGTGTGGAGTTTCCCCCCATAGCGCCATTGCAGCGTTTGCAGGTCTTTGAGATGCGGGGACAGAAGAAACTCGATCTTGGGCAGAACGTTTGGCGAAGGCGCCATCTGATGAAAGGACGTCAGCGGATAGTCGTCGTCGAAGATGAGCAGCCCAACACCGCGGTCCGCTGCCTCAATTAGGCGCCGCGCTTGATCGACGTGGTCGTCGAAGTAGGCGAGCACCCTATCTCCGGGTTGCCAATCCGGGTCGAACCGGATCCAATCCTCTTCAATATAGCGCACTCCGCTCGTTCGTCGCTTCAACTGGCTCAAGTCTATGTCAAAGCTGTAAACACGAGCAGCTGGGGCGCCGAGAGCAAGCGCCCATGCGCTTGCGCCTTGGAAGGCGCCGCTATCGATGATGACTTTGGGTTCGTATGCGCGCGCCAACAGGCATAACCAGAGCAGGTTATTGAGTCGGCTGCCGCCGGTGGGACTCCGAAACGGTGATTGCAACCAATCATGGTAGAACCGATCCACGAGCTCCGTCAGTGCACTCATCGGAGCTGGCGTGAAAAGGGTTTGCGCACGAATCCATCGCTCAAAGCCAGCCGCCAGCTCTTCGACCATAAGCCCGCGAGAGAAGCGATCTTCCGGGCGCGCATCGAAGTCGGCGGATGCCCGTTCAAGCTTCAAGCCGGCGGTCTTGAGTACAGTGTTCAGCGCTCGAAAGGCTGTTCGGAGCATTGCTTACCGTGGTGAAATTTGCGGCCGACACTTGGTATGGAGATGTAGGCCATTCAATGAAGCGCAGTTTTGAGAATGCTGGCCCAACGCATGTCGAAGTGTTCAGGGGTGATTGCAAGCCTGCTGAGCGAATCGAGAGCTTGCACGCCCATGCCTTTCACGAGGCTAGGGTTCTCCAGGAAAAAGCGCATGCCTTCGACGAGCGATGCTGCCGTTCTTGTTTTGCAAACCCATCCGTCGGAGAGGTGATCTACGAGTTCAAGCATCCCGCCGCTGGGATAGATGATTGACGGGCGAGAGTTCTTCTTGGCTTCCACAACGACAAGACCATATGATTCGTCTCCAATGGAGGGAGCGATGTGAACATCATGTGATCTGAACACCGTATCGACGTCTTCAACGTGACCCAGAAACGCGATGTGTGATGTCAACACAGTGTTTGATTGTACCTTTGCGAGTATGTCGGGGGCGAAGGTATCGCTGCCCCATCCCGACACAGGGCCGGCTAGGCTCACGGCGAGATCATGCCCTTCTTTGATCAATTGCTCTGCGGCAAGGACCAGATGATCTACGCCTTTGCTTTGCCGAATTTGTCCAAGATAGAGGAAACGGATCATGCAGAGGAAAGCGTTCTGGACGGGGGCATTGGCCGGATCATCACTATGCGATCAAGTTTTACTCCGATTGCAGTCAGACGCTGCGCCATGAATGAGCTATCAACAACATAGTGTTGCACGACGGTCCGTAGTGCAAAAAAGAGGGAGCGCCGCAGCACGTTGTGAGTGGCGGGCAAAACGCCACAGCGAAAGATGACGGGTACGCGCAAGAGTCTCAGGGTGACGTTGAAGGTAATGGCGGCGTCTGCGTCACCGAACAAGAGCGTTATTGCGCTCCCGGCGCGTCGATGCGCCTGCACGATGCGCCACAACGCTATGTTTGAAGCTAGGTAGCGCGGCAAAAAATCAATGGCGGCTTTTAGGTACCAGCCCCGCAACGGGAACTCGCATAATGGCAGCTCGTAAATCCGCTTGACCGCCGGTCGAAGATAGTCTTTCGCCCGTTCATTCCATGGTTCCTTCCGACAGATGAGGTCAATCTCAGCCCCGGCTCTCGCCAACGAGAGAAGGGCGTCGCGAAGGGCGCGCTCGTTTCCGAACACCACACGAGATGTCGAGACAGCGATCACCGTAGCGTTCTGTTCGTCGTTGACGGGTGATGTGCTCGTCTCCTGGAGGGCGCCGCCGTGCGTCACGACAAACACATGTCGAACACGCGCGCGAATTGTCCGGCCACTGAGTTCGCGGTATAGGGCGCGAAAGAGGAGGGATTGGGCGTGCCGAATGTGGTCGGTGCTGTGATGAGTCGCTCTAATGCGTCAGCGACCTTCGGGGCGAGGGCTTCGAGTTCCGCTGCATTGGAAAATCCGAATACGGCGCCGCCGGCGGCGTCGGATAAGATCGCGTGCGAACTCGATGAGCGGTGAAAGATCGATAGATAAGGTCGTTGGGCCATCAGCGCGGGATAAATCTTGGATGCGGTGTAGTGCGGTTCGTCCGAGCCGAGCAGCAGCAACGCATTCGCGTTTGCCAGAAGAGAGAGTGCTTGCAAATATCCCACGCGACCGGGGTGTTCGGTGGTGATATCGCCGACGCCGGCTGCGTCGGCCAAAGTCCAGACGCGGTGATTAGAACGCGCTGTCGCGTCCGGCTGATTGCTCGTGCCGACGAAGACGAAGCGGAGTCGTTTGACAAGGTCTGGATGCGTTTTGCGCAACTGGGCAGCCCCCTTGAACACGGCCGAGACGACGGAACCGGCTCGGGGAAGGAAGGTGCCGACATAGCAGATGTTGAATGCGCCTTGTTCGAGTTGCACAGTGCACGGCGGCGGTGAAGCACGCATCGCCGTGAAGTCATCAGGATCGCCGCCAATGGGAATCGCCGACATCCGCGATGGGTCGAGCCACGGATAGCGCGCGGCCATTTCTGCGTTCTGCGTCTCCGAGACTGAGGTAATCCAGTTGGCATGTCGAACCGCCTTGGGTTCGAGCCAAACGGCGAGTTGGTGCGCAAGCCCGCCTTTCGACCATCTGGGGCGTAGCTTTCCCTCCGCGGACAGCCACGGATCCTGGAAATCAAGGATGACGGGAGTATTAAGCTTGTTTCGTATCCAACTCGACATGAGCATATGATAAAATGGCCACCCAGTGATGAAGACCGCGTCGAAATGCGATCGGGCAAACATACTCGATATTGCATTTGTGACGAACGGGTATGAGCGAAGAGACAAGTCCCCAACGCCCAAGAAACGGCCTGCATCTGCGGGAATGGCGCGCGCCCTTGTGATGGGAACATTTGGGGGCACCAGTGTCAGCAAGTGGGGATCGGGCGGCTCCTTATGATACGCCTCGTCGATCGTTAAGACGGAGGTCTCCCAACCAAAGTGAGGCAGATGTTTTGCGAGGTGCCGGCAACGATGGACGCTTGCAATGCTGCTTGGTGGGAAATTCTGCGACAGAATTAGTGCGCGTTTCATGCAATCAAGAAGGCAACGTGCTTAGCGTGCGTACAAAGAGCATAAGCCGACGAGCAGAAGATGTATTGAAGATCAATGACGCGTTGGGCGTATTTCTCAGGAATTCTGCGCTGATGAGCGCCAACGCTTCCGCTACCGATGTTTCCTGTTTTCCTTTGGTTGCCGGTTCGCACTGGGCTGCGAGCATCGAAAACACATTGAAAACTCTAAGCTCGCTTTGACCCAGAGCTGGCGGTGGCTGCTGCAAAATGGAAATCTGTAGGATTTCAGGTGTCGGGATCGCGCTGACCATCTCTGCCACATTTGCGAGATGGCCCGACAAGCCGATGCGCCGGACAACGCCTTCTCGCTTAAGCGCGGCTAATTGGACGCCGGCTTCGTGGGGGTTGTAAACGCGTTCATGCAGCAACACCGCATCTACACAATCTACGCCCAGCCGTTGGCAGCTTAAATAGACGGATGAGCGCACCTCCGTCGCATCGGTTGACGCAGCAGCGGGGGGTGTCAAGACGCGAGGACTTGGAAGAGTTTGAGTGGGAATAATGTTTCTCAGGAGGCGATAAGGCTCCCGTGTCCAAGCTAGAAGCGCACCGTGGCGCGGTGGAGTGACGCCGAATTTTGTAGTTAGCTCGATCTTCGCCTTTTCCGAGTATTTGTCGAGCAGACGGCCTAATGTGTTCTCGGCTGTGCCAAGTCCATAAGATGGCGCTACGTCAAAACGCCGAATACCGAGATCGAGGGCTGTATGTATAAGAGCCCGAGAACGGAGAAACGAACTGCCGCCTGTGAGATTGTGACAACCGAAGATTAATCGGTCGATCACTCAGGAAGTACTCCTCGTAGTCGCAAGATGCTCAGCCAATCGCACACCCAGAGCCGCCGCGGTCAACGTCGGATTGGCGTAGCCGGGTCTCGGAAAGACGGCTGCGCCGCAGACATACAGCCCGCGCGTAGTATGGACTTCTAGCTCATGGGAAACCACGCTGTTGCTGGCGTGCGCGCCCATCTTAGCGCCGCCGGAATGGTGAAGGCCGTCGTCTGCTTGTGCGGCAAAGGCGGTAGCGTCACTGACGAGAGCTGTCTCTAAGTGCGCTTCTCCCGAGCCGCGTTCATTCAGCCATCCGCAGATTCTCTTGGCCAGCGACAAGAAAACGTGCCCCTCTTCTTCTCCTGTGCGCCAGTCCAATTGTACCCGCCGCAGGCCTGAGGGATCGAAATCATCGACCAGACGAATTCGGTTGGGCCAGCGCACGGGCTGTTCGATCGAAGCTCTGATCGTCGCTGAGCCGTTCAGAATTGTACCGAGCCGCTTATGCCTCAAATAGCGCCACGCCAATGGACCTATCTGGATGGCGGAATTGGTCAGGGCTCTTACAACTGCTGGGGATTTTGCGAGGGCGGCCGATGGGGTGAGACTGCGGATTAGCATTCGGGTTTCAGCAAGTGCGTTGCGAATGTTGCCAGGCAAGCTAAGCATCAATACCCCGGAAAGCTTTTGGCCGTCTTGCAGGGTGGTCGAGCCGAACAATTTGTATGTGCGCTTCACTCCATGGTCGTAGACTGGGTCGAAGAGGTCATTGATCAAAGGCTGTCGCTTTACCCCGACAGTAGCAACGGCGCTGTCGAGGTGTTCGCAGAAGCCTCTCCCCAGCCACGGCAGATCCTGCCATGGCTGGGTCAGGCCCTCGTCGCCAGGCTGAAGCAGGATGCGGACAGACTCAATGGTGCCGGCGGCGATAATCACAGAAGAAGCGGCAAACCTCCGTCTTCGCCCATCTGTGGACGATATGTTCACAGCGGTGACTCGGCGGCGTGCTGCGTCGAGCGCCAGGCCAGAGATTGTCGCGCCCAGAACGATAATCACATTTTGATCACGCTGCAGCGCATCCCAGATCCGATGCGGCCACTTTGGAGTCCGTATCCACGACGTCGGTACAAGATCGAGTTCGTGGTGGGTGAGTGTAGTCGCCAGCCGGTCGATTTCACGCGGAGAGCTGCTAACGCTCTTTTCCTGCCCAAGCAGTCTCTCGGCTGTTAAGAAATACCGTTCAAGCCAGTCTCCGTTCGCAAATGGCAAGATGTCAGCGAACTCAGTTCGGTGCGGACGCGCAAGCTGACCACCCCACAAGTTCAGACCTCCACCAAGTTGGCGTGCACGGCCGATGGAGGTACCCGGCAGCCTTCGTTCGGAAAAGATCACGTTGAGACAGTCGCGACCGGTTGGCGTTGGTTGGGCTTCGCCCGCTTCGAAGACAACTACTCTTCGGCCGAGCTCAGAGAAGCGACGGGCAATCACAAGACCTACGGGGCCTGACCCCACGACTATGGGATGCTGGCTGCAGTCAAAGTCTGCGGGCAGTTCAGAGAAGTGGGTGATCATGACCCGATCACGCCCCACAAAGCACAGCACTTAACGACAGGATCTTCACGCGGTTGACGCCGGCTCGTCGAGCCGCGATATCGTGCATCTTGAAGGGACGGGTTCTCGATGTGTGGCCAATAGAGCGCCGCGGACACGTTCGACAAAGCGTGGCGCTTCAGTTTCCCATGAAAAGGTCGACTGTCCAAGCGACCACGCGCGCGCGCGCGCCGTAGCAAGCCTACCTGGATTGCACAGCAGTCCGTCGAGTTGCGCCGCAAGCCCGTGTGCATCGCCGACTTGGAAAAGTGACATGGCGCCCTCAAGACGCGGCGCGATTTCGTTGTGTGCGGGGACCGCGGAGGCAACAATCGGCAGGCCGCTGGTCAGCGCGCTGAACAACTTGTTGGTGAGGCAGATTGCGCGGTTTGTGGTTTCGCAAGTCTCGCCGACATAAGCTACGTCGAACATGGCGCCCGCCCGCTCCAGCTCTGCCGGTGGCAGAGGCTCGTGGAAGTGTAGGCGATCGGTGACACCCTGACTGGCCGCGAACTTTCTCAGGCAATCACGATAACCCGCGGCCGGCGTGCCGCGCAAATGCAGATGCGGCTTCGCTTGAGCCAATCCCACCGCCTCGACCGCCGTCTCGAGCCCGCGGCCTGGACCGATCGTCTGGGAGAACCAATAAAGGCTTGGTCCAGGGACCGCGGTCCCGCGCGGCGTCGGTGCGGGCGGAGCGTAAGTGCGGGGGAAGACATTCAGGACAATTGTCGGCTCTGATATGCCGTACGTCTCGACGTAGGCACGTGCGATAAGCGGGGATGCGGCCGTTACATAGGCTGCCCCTGTCAACCATCGTCCTTCAATCGACCGTATGAGCGCCTTGTCGAAGGAATGTTCTCGACGATCGGGCAGATCGCCCAGGTGGAAGTCCTCAGCATCGAAAGCGTAGCGAGCGCCGTGGAGTTGCGCTGCTTTCACAGCAGCGGGCAGGGCTGCTACGTAGTGGGCGATGTAGAGGTCAGCGGGCGCTTCGCAAGTCGCAGCGCTGATGTCAGCGAGCGCTGGGTGGTTCGCGGCGGCAACGATGTTCGTATTCGTTAGGCCGGCCTTGACGATCGCCCGGGCGACAGCCTGGCCCGCGCGTTGCCGCATGTGAACGGGACGAGCCGCGACACGGCCGCCAAACGGAACCTGCCGCAGAGTCCAGTCCGCTCGCGCAATTTTTCGATCAAGCGCGGACGCGCCTGGAATGTAGTCACCGCAGACAATAGTGATGCGGCAGCCTGCTTCCTGTAGTGCACAGGCTTCCTTCACGACGCGTGGATTGGTTGAGAGATGACCGGTCGTAACAATGCAGATGCGTTTCCGCTCGGTCACGAAGCTTTCCGCGTCGCAACACGTGCGGTCGTGGCGTGATAGATCGTTTCGTAAGCATCGACGATGGGATCGGCTGAAAAGCGCGCTTCGGCGTCGGCGCGGCATGCCGCGCGTGAAAGACTGCGGACCTTGGAAAGCGCCGCGACCAGCCCGGCTATGTCGTCTCGCACGAAGCCTGTCACACCGTCAACGACTACCTCTGGCACAGCGCCACGCCTCAGGCCGATCACCGGAGTGCCGCAGGCCAGTGCTTCGGCCATGACGATGCCGAACGGCTCTTCCCAGAGAATCGGCATCAAAAAGGCGAAGGCCGAACCCAGCAATGCGTTTTTCGCCGTGTCATCAACGGGGCCAGCATAGGTCACATTCGTGCCGTCCACATGCGCCAGGACGTTCGCCTCGACCCATGCGCGCTTATCGGTTGGGATATTTCCGGCGATGACAAGGCGACGGCCGACGCGGCGTGCGATTTCGATCGCAAGGTGCGGGCCTTTGATCTCCTCAATCCGGCCGAGGAACACGAGAGGCGCGTCGGGCGCGACCGTCGGCGCGAAGGTATAGGTCGAAAGCTCGACTCCATTTGGCACCAGATGCCAGCGGCCGATGTCGGATACGCCTGCCATCATCCAGCGGCTAATGGCGGTGAACTCGAGCGTTCCGCGTGACAAGGCGTGCGCGAGCCGGGTCGTGCGCGGGCTGATCTCGCGCTGATAGCTCATGATCTTGGGCAGACGGCTCGGCAAGGTCGGCATCAGATAGGCGAGGCGTGAGAAGCTGTGCAGCACATCGAACCGCTCCGCGGCAACACGGGTTGCGAGCATCGCGGCGTTGCGCAGCGTGTCAATGAGAGACCGGCTCTCCCCGCCAGGCCAAGCGACGAGGCGTCCCGCGGTGGCGCTATCGGGATGCGCGAACAGAGTGACGTCATGCCCACGCGCCGTCAGGCCGCGGGCCAGCATGTCCACGATCCGCTCGATGCCGCCGTAAAGCCTGGGCGGCACCGGCAATTCGGGGTCGGCGGTGAGGGCGATCCTCATGTTCTACGCTCTAAGCCTTGCTCTTAGGCTTGCAGCGTTGACGCCCAATCTTTCTGCAGCGCGTTGCGCGCGACGCGCGACCTTCCAGCCCAGCACGTTTCGGAGTCGATGAAAGCCTGGCGGACCGTCTGGTTGCAGATCTGCGCCGCCAAGCTCTTTCACGCGCGTTATCGCTTTTGCGCGCAAATCGCCATGCTCGGGATAGAAGCTGTAGACGAAGTCTTGAAGAACATTGGCGCAAGCGCGCTTTGCGCGCGGGCTTGCGTCAGCATCGAGCAGATGCTGCGTGCCGAGCATGAGGGACAAGAGCGCGGACTCGGCAGCTTTTCGCGTCTTTCGCCCCGAGAGGCTGCTGCTAAGGCCGGAGCGGTAATAGAGACGTGCGCCGGGGCAATAGAGTATCTGCGACGCGTAGAGCAGGACACGCGCAAAGAACTCAAAATCGTTGATCAAAGAGAGGCGTTCGTCCCATAGGCCGCTGCGCTCCAGAATAGGCCGTGGGATCAACCAAAGCGCACTTTGCATCATCGGCCGGGCGTTCATCCACTCTGTGGCCAGCCAGTCGGCAGGAAGAGCGTCGCGGTACATGCCCGACGGAGCGAATTCTGCTGTTGTGGGATCGTCGCCGTAGAAGCGAGCCCACTCAGCCAAAGCTACAGCGTCACGCCGCTCTCCCAGGCAGTTTATCTGGCGTTCGATATGGTCTGGTGACAAAAGGTCATCGGCATCGAAGAACTTGATGAGTTCTCCGATACTTTCGGCGTATGCCCTGTTGGCTGCGGCGCATTGCCCGCGATTGGATTGACGGATGATCTTAAGCCGTCTGTCCCTGATAGACGCCAGGACTGCTGCAGAATCATCGGTAGAGCCGTCATCGACCACCACGACTTCCAGGTTTTCGTAAGTTTGGTTCAGTGCGCTTTCGACCGCCGCGCGCACCCAGGGCGCCGCGTTGAAGCAAGGAATGAGGATTGAAACGAGCGTGCTCAAGAAGTCGATCGGCGCAGATGCGGTTTGAACATGCGGATCGCATGTTCCCGCAGTTTCGCAGCACCACTGGGGTGCAAAGCAGCGCTGATGCGGAACCACGGTTGACCGGCGCTCTTTGAAGGCAAACTCAAGGAAGCGGCTAGCTCGGCAGCATCGGTCGCTTCCTTCGAGGCATCTGCGAAGACGACAACACCGCTCGTCTTCCAAGTATTGTCAATGTGCATGACGTTCACCAACAAACTAACTGGCAACGCCGAGGCTGGTGTCAGGAAGCAAGCCCCCGTGGCCCAAGATCCACCGGTGCGTGCTAACAAGCATATCTTCGAGCCGAGATTGGCTGCAAAGGGGCCCAATCGTCGAAAACAGCTTTGCTGGCGAAGCGACGACGTGCGGTAGGTCACCCGGTCGCGCCGGACCTTTGACAACGGTCAACTCCCCATTCAGCGCCGATTGCGCTGCGTTAGCAACTTCTGCCACAGAGTATCCCAGTCCATAGCCGACGTTGAAAACCTCAAAACCTGAGGCGTCGGAAAGTCTGTGCTTGTTCAAAAGCAGATGAACTTTGGCCAAATCCGCCACATGGATATAGTCCCTTACCGTGGTCCCATCTCCGGTTTCGTAACAGTCGCCATTGATGGTAAACGGTCCGCCAGCGATCATGGCTCGTGTGATCGTCGGGACGAGCGCCCCCAGTTGGGAGGTGTTCGGCCCCGCACGCAGTTGTTTATCGGCGCCAGCCACATTGAAGTAGCGCAGGATGGTCACGTTGAGGCCGGTATTTTGGGAACAAAACCTCAGTATTCGCTCGCACTGAAGCTTGGATTCTCCGTAGGGCGTCATTGGGCCGACTTCGCCTTGTTCGTCTACCGCTCTGGAGGGTGAGGGAGCATAAACGGCTGCAGTCGACGAGAAAATGAAATGCCTTGTACTTGCAGCTGCGAGGGCCTTCAGCAGCGACAGCGTTCCGCTAATGTTGTTTGTGAAAAAGCCAACAGGATCCATATACGATAGGGGTAAACTTGTAAGAGCCGCGCAGTGCACCACGCACTCGAATTCTCTGTCCTTGAGTGCTGCAAACAGCGCGGGATAATCTAAGAGGTCTATTTGGTGATATTCCCCGAGCGTGGGTTTTAAGGGACGAGGGCTTCGGTCAACAATTGTGACCTCATAGCCAGCATCAGAAAACGCGAGAGCAACATGGGATCCGACGTAACCAGCTCCGCCTGTTACGAGAACTCTCATCTAGGTCGCCCGTAAGTGAGGTTTGTATGTACGGATCATGCACTCGCGCCAACGAACGGCGAACTTGGGGGCGAGACTAGCAAGTACACGAAAAAGTGATCCTCCCGCTTCCCTCGGCACGAAGCTTAGCCGCCGAGAAAGTTCGATGGCGCGATCCGCCAAAAAAAAATCCCCACAACTGGCGGCACCCGCCGCAATGCGCCAAAGCTGCACGGAAAAAGCTTCGCCGATTTCGGTTCGGTGAAATTGGCTTGGGTCGTGGCCCAGCGCTCTCATCATGACGTGGAATTGAGACTGAAGGCATTTGAGCTTGTTGCTTCTGTGCATCGATGCCGGCTGCAAATAGCTACGTACGAGAACTCTTTCTATGCAGGCGAACCGGGCGCCGGCGGTGACCAAATTCAGTTGGATCGCTTGATCTTCATTGTAACGCTCTTCGTCTGAGACACTAAGCGCCCTGGTCTCAAGGAGTGCTGGTCTGCGATAAATCCCACAAATAGCATTCACTTGGTACTTTATCGAGAAGAGAAACGGGGATTGTGCCAACTCGGCGGCGTTTGGGATGTTAACGGCATGGTGTGCTTGATCGATGTCGGATCGTTCTTCGGTGCCGACAATGATAGCGTCTACAAAAGGGTTGGCGCGTATCGTGTTCTGGGCTGCGGATGTGAATCCTTCTAGGATCTCGTCATCAGCATCATGAAAGTGCACCCAGTCGCAACTGGTTTTCTCAAGAAGACGCACTTTACCAGCGGTGCAGCCTATGTTGATCGTACTAGTCACGACGTTCGCGCCAAGCGCTCGGGCCACTTCCGCTGTGTTGTCTGTAGAGCAGTCGTCGTGGATCCAGATTTCGCTGAACGCGGGGGATTGTCTACGAGCAGAGTCAATCAGGCGTGGGAGAAATCTGCTAGCGTTGTAAGCCGGAACGAGCAGCGCGATGGTGGGGGCAGTCATAGACGAAAACGCCCTTTGTTCATTATGCGTCTAGATAAACTCGATGCGAGGGCTGAAGCCGGCTGGTGGTCTAGAAACGCGAGGTCTGGAATTGACGAGCCACAAGGCTTTGCAATTTTCTGTATCCATTCCGGAAAAATCGGACGACCTAGAGCCGCATCAATGGCTTCGCGGTACTCAAGGATTCGCTGACGGGCGATCTTATCCGGGTTGAGTAACTCGCGAATTCTCTCTCTTGCGCGTTGACCCATTTGAGTGAGCGCCGGCTCCGGACATCTAAGAGCGCGATCAAGTGTGCTGGCAAGCGCGGACGAAGACGTTCCTTCATATACGAATCCGGTAGTGCCGTCCTCTATCAACTCTGAAGCGCCTGCGCCGTTGGAGCAGACGACGGGACGGCCCGAGTGCATTGCCTCGATCACAGTGAAGTTGAACACATCCCACGTCGATGGAACGAGGTTTAGTTTGGCTGATGCTTGTAGGTTTGCGACGGTTGTCGGCGACACAGATGCATTTGCCTGCACCCTTTCGCCCCATACGTGCGGGTATTCGTTTCGAAGCGTTTCGTTCGTGGAGACGCCACTCACAGCAACGTCGCGTCCATGCCAAATCACTGGCGGTGTGCCTGCCAGTATGCTCAGGGCTTCACAGAGAACACGCGGGCCCTTCCAATTTTGAATGCGCCCAAAAACTGCAATACGGTTCTCAACTTTGACGCTCGCCTGCAATTCTGGCTCGCCTTGCCAAGCGGGAAGGAGTGTAGACGGGGCTCGGCCAGCCTGTCGCATCCAGAAGGCGGCATTGGCGTCAGCACATGTTTGAGGCGCTGCGGCAACGGTCAGAGCCGCACCCTCGAGTGCCAGGGCAAGCGCTGCGTCGACTGTGAGACCGACGTCTGGATCATGTAACTGTATCTGCCCATAGCTACCATGATGTTGCAGGATCGTCGGTATCTGGGGGGTCAACAAGGCCGGAAATGATAGCAACCCAAAGTCCGTTGTTTCAACGACATTAGGGGTAAAGTTTTCGGTGGCTTGTTCCCATGCTGCCCACGCTGCGGCCACCATGCGCCGAAGGATGGGCGTTGCCCCAAGGTGTCGGAAGCGTTCAATCCATCGACGCACAAGGGATGCTTCAAGACCCTGGACTTGGACGTCTTCGATTACTTCTGGGCGCGCGCTATCGAACGCCCCGAAGCCCGATCCTTCGATCACTCGAACGGAGCATCCCGCCCGAGCGAGGGCCGGCGCTAGGTGGCGATAGTAAGTCATGATGCCACCGCCGAAGCCGCGGTACTCTGGAGTAAGGATCAGTACGTTCATGTCAAAGATTTTACCTTGTCCAGCCACAGCGGAGACATGTCGGCATGACGTGCAGTCGCAGTCATTACATTCGGTCAGTCTGTCGTGGTCGTCGTCGCCGCATCAGCGATGCGCGTGCTTCTACCGAACTCATTTTGTAGGTTGCAGGTTCAGCAGAAGGCGGCGGTACCCCCGTCAGTGATGCTGAACTCTGGCGTATTCACTACGAGATGCATGTTTCAGGAGCACTCGACGTCGCCTGGGAAAGGGCCGAATTGTCAGAGCCGCGAGGCGTTGCGATTTGGGTCGCTGAGGCAAGTTCTATGCAGCCAGCGCCCCAGCGAACATCAAGTACCCGTCCGTGGTTGTTCCGCGGCGTTCGATCAACTGCAAACTCAAGTTCGCCTGTAACGTGATCCAAGAAATGTCCGTATGGTTCTTCCAGGTTTACGTCCACGCGATACCGACCATTAGCCAATGCTGGCAGGCGTACGTCAAAAGCTATGACGGACTCGCCTTCGCTCAAGTCCACCAACTGGTCGGGATCATAGCCGCCCAAAGACGCCATACCCACTGGGGCGCCTACAGCGTCTTGCAGTAAGGCGTTGACGATGAGCCGCTTGGGTGCGGCGGAAGCCACGTCCAAAGTGACGCGGAGAAGATCATGAGGAAGGAGTTCAAGAAAAGCGGATCGAATTGCGTACGGCTTTTCGCTGGGGCCGACTTCTTGCCAACTGGAGCCCGCGCTGCCCGCGGCGTACTCAGCGGAAATCGCCATTGTGTCGCCTATGCTGACAAGCCGGCCGTTTCGCAGAAGGAACGCTGTTTTACACAAGGCGCGAACAGCCCCCATATTATGGCTCACAAATAGCACGGTGCGCCCATGTCCGGCGACGTCCTGCATTTTGCCGAGGCACTTCTTCTGAAACTCAGCGTCGCCGACGGCGAGGACCTCGTCGACGACTAGAATCTCCGGCTCCAGGTGCGCCGCAACCGCAAAGGCAAGGCGCACATACATGCCGCTCGAATACCTTTTGACCGGGGTATCCAGGAATTTCTCAATCTCGCTGAACGCGACGATCTCGTCGAACTTCCGTTTGATCTCGTCTCGCCGCATGCCAAGAATGGCGCCGTTGAGATAGATGTTCTCCCGCCCTGTGAGTTCGGGGTGAAAGCCAGTGCCGACTTCGAGCAGGCTGGCGACGCGCCCCTTGATCTCGACACGGCCTTCGCTAGGCTCGGTGATGCGGGAGAGCACTTTGAGCAGCGTCGACTTGCCGGCGCCATTGCGGCCGATGATGCCGACGACGTCGCCGCGACTGATCTCGAAATTGACGTTCTTGAGCGCCCAGAATTCCTCGAGCTCGTCGCCGGCGACATTGGCGGCGCCGCGCACAATGTCGCGCAGTGAGCGGCCGAAATTGCCCACGTTGCGTGCAATGACGTCGCGCAGCGCCACATAGCGCTCGCGTTCGGCCTGATGTCCGATGATGTACTTCTTACCGAGGTTTTCGGCACGGATGACGACGTCTGACATCAGTAGCTTAGTGTCACTTAACGGCCTCGACATACAACGACTCGTAGGCACGCTCTTGAGTGTCGCGCAGTAGGCGAGGATCGAGTCCCTGTCGGAAAGCTTGGCGCAACACCGTTTGGAACCCCGCTGTTTTTAGCGCGGCGGCTAGCGTGTCGTAGTCCCAGAGGAACAGGTGTCCGTGCAACCGCATCACATCATTGAGCGCAACGGCCGGCGTAGATATGCCTGCTTTCGTGCTCCGGTGCGGCATGGGCGCCACAACAGCGCCAGTGTCCGTCGCGGCGACTTGCCGGCAGTAGAGTCCGAGGTCTGGCATTATCACGCGCAGCACGCCACCCTTGACCAATGCACGATGGCATTTGGTCAAAATGCCGATCGCGGCCTCGAAGGGCAGATGCTCAAAACAGTGTTCCGAATAGATCCCGAGGGCTAGGTCCTGCGGCGGATCGAAGTTCCTTGTGATATCGCAGCAATGGTCGATGCCAGGGCTCCAACTGTAGTCAACGTTGAAGAACGATGGGTCGATGCGTGAACCCGGGCCGATATCGAGATAGAACGGCCCGCCGGGATACGGCTTGCGAAACGGCCAACGGCGCAGGAACAGCGAAAAGACGGCCCGGACTTTCGAGTAAGAGCTGAGCGGCCGGCGCATTGAAATGTGCGAGCGCGAAAAGTCCATTACCGCGCACTTCGAATCAAACGATGTCCGCGAAGGTACGCTCGGTGTGGCGAAAATAACGAACGCCGATCACGAGCAGGATCGCCACCACGGCGAGGCTGAGACAGAAACCGGGCCAGTAGATCTGCGCTTCGCCGCCCAGCAGACACCAGCGGAAGCCGTCAATGACGCCGACCATCGGGTTGAGACTGTAGAGGAGGCGCCATTGCTCCGGTACGACCGAACTCGAGAACCCAACCGGGGAAACATAGAGCCCAAACTGAACCACGAAGGGGATCAGGAAGCGGAAATCGCGGTACTTCACGTTCATCGCCGTCATCAGCAGGGCAGGGCCAAGAGCGGCGAGGATGGCAAGCAGGATGAAGAGCGGAAGCAGCAGGATGCGCCAATCGGGCCAGAACGAAAACACCGCCATCAGGCCGAGCAGAAGCACGAAGCTCACCAGGAAGTCGACCAACGATACAAGCAGTGTCGCGCACGGCACGATGAGACGGGGAAAATAGACCTTGCTGATGAGATTAGCGTTGGAGACGAGGCTGTTCGAGGCTTCGCTCAGGATGGTCGAGAACAAGAACCAGGGAAGCATCGCAGCATAGACAAGGATTGGGTAGGGCGCGGCGCCCTCGCTCGGCAGGCGCGCGACGACGCTAAAGATCACGGTGAAAATCATCATTGTGAGCAGCGGCCGCAGCACCGCCCAGACGACGCCAATGACCGTCTGCTTGTAGCGCACCGCGAGGTCGCGCCAAGCCAGGATCGCGAAGAGTTCCCGATAAGACCACAGATCGCGCCAATAATGGCGCTCGGCGCGGCCTGGTTCGAGAATGAGCAGGCGGTCGGCTTCCGCGCTCACGCGCTGCCTTTCAAAAGGGGTTCGCTGCGCAGCGCTCCCTCAGCTTTGAGGAAGCTGTGCAGCATATCACTTACGCGGACCTGAAAGGCGTTCTCCCCGAAATGAGCGTGCACGCGACGGGATAGGTCATCGGCGTCGGGTGAAGTTTCGAGGGCCGCTCTGAGCGCTTCTGGAAACTGCTCAACCGGAACGCAGGCGCCGAGCTGGCCGTCAAGCATGGCGTCTCGAACGCCGCCGACGTCTAGCCCGATTGCAGGCGTCCCGCACGCCATAGCCTCAAGATAGACGATGCCGAACCCTTCGCCGGTTGAGGGCATCGCAAACACATCGCTGGCGCGATAAAGATCAGGCAGAGCCTCGTCGGAGACGCGGCCCGTGAAGCGCACGGCGTGCGCGACGCCGAGCGATAGCGCAAGTCCCTCAAGCCGGGCGCGATCATCTCCCTCGCCCGCAATGACATAACGCACTTTGCCATCGTACTGCCTCAGCAGGTCCGGCATCGTGTGGAGCACGCGATCGTGACCCTTATAGCCTTTGCGGCCATCGAGACGGGCAACGGTGAGAATGATTTTCTCGTCGCCGAACCCGAAGCGGCGGCGCGCCTCAGCGCGATCACCAGGATGGAAGCGGCGGCGCACCATGTTCGGAAGGACATGCGTGCGAGCGGCGAGTTGCGGCGCTGCTTCAACAACGCGTTGCCTTGTGTCGCGGCTAACGCAAAGGACAGCGTCTGAGCTCCGCAGCGGCCCCAGACGGCTCGCTGACACGTCGCGCCAGATTTCGGTGCCGTGCAACTGACTGATCAGTCGCGCGCCCGTTGCTTTGGCGAGAGCCAAGGCCAAAGGTCCGTGATAGAGGTGCGCGTTGACGATCAGGTCGGGTCGGGCGCGCACCGCCATGGCTGCGGCGCGAAAGCAGTAGTGTAGTCTGCCGCGCGTGGCCTGCGCCTGCTGCACCTTCTTTGGAATGTCATCGAGCGACAGCGGGGCTACGCGCACCGCAACGTCGACAAAGTCGACAGCCGCTTGCGACGCCATGGCTTGAATGAGATCGCGATTGTATTGGGCGATGCCGCCATAGCCGCCAAAAGCATCCGTCGCCAATACGAGCACGCGCATTCTGCGTTACCTCGCCAACTCGGCGGCGACGCCCGTGCAGGCCTTTTGAAGGCCGGCGACAGAGGCGTTAGCGACGCCAAAGTGTTTCAGCACCTCGCGCGCCCAGGCGCGCGATCCGGCCCCCTTGCTGGCGGCTGTCGTGGCGTTGGCTGCGGCGGCCCAATGCCCGGTGGGAACGCAAAATCCGGTCCTGCGCCGATCGACAATCGCGCGCGGCAATTGCAGGTTCGGCGCGGCGGCGAGCGCCTGCTTTCCCGTCCCTGGCGAGAGGCGCGGCGTAACCGGACTCAAGGCTTTGAGAAGATCGAAATCAACAAGCGGCGTGCGAATTTCGAGGCTGTGCGCCATGCCGGCCCAGTCGGCGTCGCGCAGAAGCTGGTTGCGCATATAATTGGCGCTTTCAAGCAGCGCCACCCGCGATTGTGCGCGCGCCGGCGCGGGCGTCATCGAAGCGCGCAACGCAGCCAGCGACTTCAACCGGCGTAAGCCGTCGCGCACCGTCTGCGCATCCAGCAGGGCGTCTAGTTCATGCGGCAGATAGAGCGCGCGCCGCAGCAGATAGGCGCCAGGATAGGCGCCGCCATACTCGAGCAGCGATACGGCCTTGGGATTTTGTCGGCCCACGCCCAGCGCGGTCAGCATCATGCGTGCGGCCCGGCCAAGGCCGGGCACACGCGAGGGGGCAGCAAGCAGCGACACCCATCGCGGGACATCGCGAAAGCTGGGATACCCGGCCAAGAGCTCATCGCCGCCGAGGCCCGATAGCGCGACTTTGAGCCCCGCCTCGTGCGCCGCCTTCGCCACGAACCAGGTGTTGACCCCGTCGATCGAGGGCTGGTCCATGGCCTGAAGGATCGCCGGCAGCTCGGCCTCGAACTCAGCGCGGCCGACGGTGCGAACGACGTGCTCGGCGCCGTAGTGCCGGGCCGTCAACCGCGCCAGCGGCGCCTCGTCTTCTACGGTGTTCTCGAACTCGCCAAAGGCGAGCGTGATCGCTTTGACGTGTCGCTGGCCGGCGTCTCGCATCAGCCCCAACAGGGCGCCGCTATCGACGCCAGCGGACAGGAAGACGCCCACCTCAACATCGGCCACCAGGTGGGCCTTGACGCTTTCCGACACCGCGCCGCGAACCCTGCTGAAAACATCATCGCGCGGCGCAGGCCGAGCAGCGCCATCGGCGAAGACCTCAGCAATGGACGCATAGGCGCGTGGGGGCCGCGGCCCCGCTTCGTCGATGATCTGACTATGTCCTGCGGGGAGCGCCCGGATGTCGCGGTAAAGCGTGAAGGGCTCAGGCACGCTGCCCCAGAGCAGAAAACCGGTCGCACCGGCGGGTTCAGGGTCGCGCGAGATCGCACGGCCGGCGATAAGCGCCTTGACTTGGCTCGCGAACCGGAAGGTCCAGCCATCATTCGCCGTGTAGAGCGGTTTGATTCCATAGGGGTCGCGGGCCAGAAACAAGCTGCGCGCGTGATTGTCCCATATGGCGAGCGCAAACATGCCGCGCAGCTTGGCAGGCATGTCTGCGCCGCATTCGGCATAGAGGTGAAGCAGGACTTCGGTATCGGAAGCGCTTGTAAAATGTGTCCCGCGCGCTTCGAGCTCGCGCCTCAGTTCGGGATAATTGTAGATTTCGCCGTTGAAGATGACCACGTATCGTTCGCACGCGCTGGTCATGGGCTGGGCGCCTGCGGCCGTGAGATCGACAATTGCTAAGCGACGGTGGCCCAGCCCGGTTCGTCGATCCGCACTCCACCACTCCCCGGCGCCGTCAGGGCCGCGTGCGGCCATGTGATCACGTGTTGCAAGAAGCTCGCGCGAAGACGGGGCGCTTGCGGCGACGTGGTAGGAGAAGATGCCGTTAATCCCGCACATTATAGACGTGCGAGGAGAAGGAGAGCGCGTTGGCGCGAGGGCTGGGCCGGATGGTGGTGGCGCAGGCAAGCGAGGACTGGCTCATTGTGCTGCCTTCGCTCCGGCGCGGCGTTGAAGGTCGCACTTCGCATCCTGCTTCTGCCCCTGGGCCCGAGCGTTGTGCATGTCGCGCGAGCGTGATCCTCCGTCCGCCGCCGCCTCCAGGGCCGAACGCCAGCTCTCGAGGGCGTTTGCGGTGAAGCCAGCAGCCGTGTCCGAAGAGAGCAGTGAATAGCGGGAACGAAAAGTCGTGATCGTTTGCACCCATGTCTCAGGCGCTTCGACATCGAGCAGTGCGCCAAACCCTTCCGCAGCGATACGGCGCGCAATGGCGCCCTCGCGATGACCTAGGAACAGAATTGGGCGTCCGGCCGCGAGCGCGCCGTATAGTTTGGAGGGCGCGATATAACCTTCGCAGGAAGGCGCCAGAGATATGAGATGGGCGTCGGCGGCGGATAGCGAATAGCTCAAACGATCGCGCGGCTGATAGGGCCTGAAATAGACGTTGGGGGCGCCGTTGGCGGCGTCGCGAACAGCATCGAGGCCAGCGCCGCCGCCAATGAAAAGCCAGGCGAGCCCTTCGATCGCCTTGGTTCGCTCTACGAGGTCAACCACCGCATCGGGGATATGGGCGCGCCCGAGATTTCCCGAATAGGCGATGACAAATCGCGCGCCCAATTCCCAGTCGTGCCGAAGCGGATTTCGGTGATGAGGAACCGGCCTGATGTCGGCGTCGGCCCAGTTTTCGAGCACTTGGATCCGCCGCGCGGCCACATTCTGTCGTCGCAGCACGCCGGCCATGCGCGTGTTGAGGGCGGCGTTCAAGATCGCTCGGTTCAAGGACCAGTTTCGGATCTTGCGTAGGACATTGCCTGAGCCCCCTCCCGCCCATTTTATCCCAAGCGCCACCGCAGTTTCAGGAAAGAGATCCTGGCACCAGTTTACGAGTTTTATGGGCTTGAAGAGGCCGAGAATAGCAATCGGAACGGACAAGAGGGGAGGGTCGGTCTTCACCAGAACAACGTCGCCGCGCCGCGCCGTGAAGACGAGTTCCCAGCTCGCGGCAAGGTAGAAACTGAGATAGTCGATAATCCGACCGACGAGGCCGGCCCGGCCGAAAGCCGTTGTCGCCACCCTTCGGATGGCCACGCCCTCGTTGGTTTCGCGCGCAGGCAGGCGCGCGCCGCCCTCATAGCACAAGCGGCTGGTAATGATTGTCACCTCGTGTCCGTGTCTGGCCATATGCTGCGCGAGATCGGTCAACATCTGCGCCGAGGCGCTGTGATCAGGCCAATAGAACCGGTTGAGCGCAATCAATCTCATGGTCGATGAGCGCTGACGAAGATGCGGCGCGCGTCTCGCGAGTGTCGAGACCATAGCTACCGCACCGGAGGTGAATCTACCCCATCCGGCTCTCCTCAGCGCGGCGCGAGTTGTGGCCGAGCGTCTGTTCATGGTCAAGGCGCTCTCTCATGAGGGTTGCATTTCCTCATCGGTGGGGCGAGTTTGCGCCATGACAAAGTTGTGGCGCGGGGGCCTTAGCGCCTTCGCGTGGCTTGCGCTCCTCTGCGCGCCGTGCGGCGCCCAAACGGTCGACGCCTTGACATGGATCGAAGCCGAGAGGGTCGACGCACCTTTTCTCGAGCGTTGGCCGAACGATCCTTATGCGCGCAACATTTGGGACATGATTGTGTTCGAAGGAGCGCTTTACCTCGGCGCCGGCAACAGCGCGAATGGGGGGCCATCGTCGAATGCGGGACCCGCACCGATTGTCCGATATTCGAATGGCCGTTTTGAACAGGTGTTCGTAACAGACGACGAACAGGTGGACGTCTTTCGCATCATTGGCGGACATCTCGTCGTGCCGGGTCATGATGCGCGTGAGAGCTGGGACAACGGAAATTTATACGAATTCAGCGCTGGGGACTGGCGCAAAATCCGGACAATCCCGAATGGCATCCATGTCTATGACATCGCTGATCTCGGTGAGCGCCTTGTCGCTGTGGGCGGCGCTCAGCGACAGAGCACCGATGCTTGGGTCTCGCGTGATGGATATGATTGGCGCGCAGCGAGACTGGTGCGTAATCCCCGCTTGATGCCGATCGAAAACCCAAGGGGCGACTTCAGACAGGCCCACAATGGGCGTCTGTACTCGACGCTCTGGATTGGCGACGTGTTGTACGCTACGGGTTACGCCATTCTGCGCTTTGATGGCGACGCTGAGCGAACCCCAATGATTGGGACGGTGTTTTCATTTGAGCCCGATGGCGACCTCAAACCGGAAGGCGCATTGATCTGGGGTGGTGCTGGAGAAATCCGGCGCATCGGGGTCGACCTGTTCCCTTCGCAGCCGCTTGTTCCGCCGGTCTCACCCCCGCATGCGCGACGCGCCGTGCGCCTCGACGCCACGACGTTTTACCTCGGCGTATTCCCCAACAACGACCATCAATGGATTCCGTTTGGCGTTTTCGCGGCTGAAACTGTTTGGGATATTCGACAGGTGTTGGTGTCTTCCGGGGCAAGCATCTATGATCTCGTCGCCCGCGACGGCGAACTTTTTGCGCTGGGCAATAAAGCCCTGACAGACGGTACATTCGAGGTCTCGGTCCTACGCCTGAACACGGAACGAACGGCGTTTTCGCCGCTGTTTCGCTTTCCAGCGCCGACATTTGCCCGCTCGTTCGCGTATTTTGAGGGGGCCTGGTATTTTGGGCTCGGCGCGGAGGTTGAAAGCGGCATGGATAGCGCGCGGTTGCCTGCTGCGGTCGGTGAAGTGCTGCGCGTTGGGCCTAGTTTCAGTGACGACAACGCCGCCTTCAACTCCGAGCGCTAAGGGGATCAATCATGCGTGGTCCCTCGCCGGTCATCCGAGCCGCCGTGGCTCAGCCAATGCTGGTAGGCGTCATTGAGGCCGCGCTCGATTGGAATGCTGGGTGACCAGCCAAGCCCTCTCAGACGGTCCGCCGCCATTAGTTTTCTTGGCGCGCCGTCCGGCTTGGAAGCGTCAAAAAAAAGCTGACCAGAGAAGCCCACGACCTCACAAACAAGATGCGCGAGGTCAG
This sequence comes from Hyphomonadaceae bacterium, assembly GCA_019753175.1. Lineage (GTDB taxonomy): Bacteria > Pseudomonadota > Alphaproteobacteria > Caulobacterales > Aquidulcibacteraceae > Vitreimonas. The sequence goes on along the minus strand of JAIELK010000025.1, from coordinate 16,426 downwards.
CGATGGTCATGTCGCCGCCCGAGCCCACATTGATGTGCTCGTCTTCAGAATAGTGTTTGAGGATCCAAATCAGGGCGTCGGCGCAATCATCGGCATGCAGGAACTCGCGCCGGGGCGCGCCGGTGCCCCATATCGTGAGCGTGGGGCTGTGGGTTTCTTTCGCTTCGTGCGCGCGGCGGATGAGTGCTGGAATCACATGACCGCCGTCGGGATCGTAATTATCGCCCGGACCGTACAAATTGGTGGGCATCGCGCTGATGAAATCAAGCCCGTGTTGGCGTCGGTAAGCTTGGCAGAGCTTGATGCCGGCGATCTTGGCGATCGCATACCATTCATTGGTGGGCTCGAGCGGGCCGCTCAACAACGCGCCTTCCGGAATGGGTTGCGGCGCAAGCCGCGGATAAATGCAAGAGGACCCCAAGTATAGCAGTTTCGGCGTGCGCGCCCTGGCCGACGCGTGGATGACGTTCGCGGCAATCATCAAATTGTCATAGAGAAAATCAGCGGGCTTAGTGCTGTTGGCAAGGATGCCGCCGACCTTTGCCGCCGCAACAATAACCACCTCGGGGGTGTGGTCGCTCATCCAATCGTCGACTGCTTTTTGTGAGACAAGATCAAGCTCGCGGCGTTGCGGGGCAAGGATCGAAGCGCAGCCCTCTCTTTGCAGCCTGCGCACGACGGCCGATCCAACCATCCCCTGGGCGCCCGCTACAAAAACGCGGCGGCCTGCCAATGAAAATGACCCATTCTCAATCATGCAGGTTGCGACGTCCGCTCTCGGCTTTCATGACCTCCAAATCAGATGCAACCATTTCCGAGACGAGATCCTGAAACGCAATCTTGTGGCGCCAGCCGAGCACTTGGCGTGCTTTGGACGGATCCCCCAGCAAAAGGTCAACCTCAGTGGGCCGAAAGTAGCGTGGATCGACGCTGACCAGAATGTTGCCCGTGTTCTTCTCGAGGCCCACTTCCTTGACGCCTTCGCCGTCCCAGACGATCTCGATGCCGACATGGCGGAAGGCAAGTTCAATGAACTCGCGCACGGAGTGGGCCTCCCCTGTTGCCAGCACATAATCGCCGGGCGTGTCATGCTGGACGATGCGCCACATGCCCTCGACATAGTCGCGCGCGTGACCCCAATCGCGCTTGGCGTCAAGATTGCCGACATAAAGTCGCTTCTGCAGGCCCAATTTGATCGCCGCCGCGGCCCGCGTGATCTTGCGGGTGACAAAGGTCTCGCCGCGCGTGGGCCCTTCATGATTGAAGAGGATGCCGTTTGAGGCATGGAACCCATAAGCCTCGCGATAATTGACCGTGATCCAATAGGCGTAGAGCTTGGCCGCCGCATAGGGGGACCGGGGATAGAAGGGCGTGGCCTCGTTTTGCGGCACGGCCTGAACCTTGCCGTAAAGTTCCGACGTCGACGCCTGATAAAAGCGCACCCTATCCGCCATTTTTAGGATGCGGATCGCCTCCAATAGCCGAAGCGTCCCCACAGCGTCGGCATTGGCCGTATACTCAGGCGTTTCAAACGACACCTGAACATGGGATTGCGCCGCCAGATTATAGATTTCATCGGGCTGGGTTTCCTGAACGATCCGTACCAAGTTGGTGGCGTCGGTCATGTCGCCATAATGCAGGAAGAACCGGACATTGGTTTCGTGAGGATCCACATAGAGGTGGTCGACACGCTCAGTATTGAAAGACGAAGAGCGGCGTTTGACCCCATGCACCTCATAGCCTTTGCTGAGCAAGAGCTGCGCGAGAAAAGCGCCGTCTTGTCCCGTGGCGCCCGTGATCAACGCAACACTCATCAGCCGTCCCCGGAGGCCGTCTTCGCGTGGAGCCCCCCTCGGATTAATTGGCAAAGATTGTAAAATGCCGCAAGGGTCGCGCGGGAGCGTCAAGGGAATTGGCCAAAATTTGTAAATAACTTGGCGAGTTGAACAATTGTGAGTAAGTATCCTTCGGGCGGCTGGGACCGACGGGGGACTGCATGGATGCGCGGCGTGCGTTAACAGGGCCGATCACCTTGACTGCGCCAATGACGGTGTCGCTGGGCGCTCAGTCCATGAGCGGGGTGGCGTCGCGGGGTGCAAAGCCAGCGGATACGGAAGCTACGCGCTGGTATGCCGTTCAAACTATCCGCGGCCGTGAGCAATTCGCCAGGGAGAATCTCGAGCGGCAAAAAGTGCCAACCTATTTGCCGCTTTTCGCCAAGCCGGTGCTGCGGCGCAACGCCGTCAAGGACGCAATTGCGGCGTTTTTTCCAGGCTATCTTTTTGTCAGTTTGCCCTGTTCGTCGCCGCTTTGGCGGTCAGTGGGAGGCACATACGGGGTCTCTCGCATTGTACGCTTTGGGGAGTCGCCGACCGCCTTGCCCGAAGGCTTGATTGAGCACTTCAAATCCCGAACAGGCCCCGATGGCCTGCTCGGCTTTGAAGACGATCTGAAGCCTGGCGACCGGGTGCGGATGGTGGGCGGCGCGTTTGATCAAGTTTATGGCGTGTTGTGCGCCGTCGAGCCGTCAGAACGCGTCATCGTCCTCCTGCACATGATGGGGCGCGAGGTGTCTGTCAAAGTGCCGCGCCGTTCGATGATGGCTTGCGAGAGATGAGGCCGATGGAAAAGCGCATTCTCGTCACCGGCGGTGCCGGGTTCTTAGGCTCCCACCTCTGTGATCGTTTGGTGGCGCGCGGGGACGACGTGGTTTGCGTCGACAACCTTTTTACCGGTCGCAAACGCAACATTGCTCATTTGCTGGAAAAGCCGAATTTCGAGTTCCAACGTCATGACGTGACGTTTCCGCTCTATGTCGAGGTCGATCAAATCTATAACCTCGCTTGCCCGGCGTCGCCGATCCACTACCAGCATGACCCTGTGCAGACGACGAAAACGAGCGTCCATGGCGCTATCAATATGCTGGGGCTCGCCAAGCGCCTCAAGGCGCGCATCTTTCAGGCCTCGACCTCGGAGGTGTACGGCGATCCAGAGATCCACCCCCAGCCCGAGGATTATTGGGGCAGGGTGAACCCCGTAGGCGTCCGCTCCTGCTATGACGAAGGCAAACGTTGCGCCGAAACCCTGTTTTTCGATTATCACCGTCAACACGGGCTCGACATCAAAGTCGGACGGATTTTCAACACTTATGGACCGCGCATGCATCCCAACGATGGACGCGTTGTGTCGAACTTCATTGTGCAAGCCCTCAAGGGCGAAGACATCACGCTGTACGGCGACGGATTGCAGACAAGATCTTTTTGTTATGTCGATGACCTGATCGACGCTTTCCTCTTGTTCATGGACGCGCCCAAGGATCTCACAGGGCCGATCAATCTCGGAAACCCTAAAGAGTTCACAATCCGGCAATTGGCTGAGACTGTGATCGACCTTACCGGATCAAAAGCGCAGCTCGTATTCAGACCTCTGCCAAGTGACGACCCCAAGCAACGTCAGCCCAACATAGATAAAGCGCGCGAGGCTTTGGGTTGGGTCCCCAAAGTGCAACTCCAACAGGGGCTTAAAAAGACCATCGCCTACTTCGACAGTCTTCTGAAAGAAGGCGAATTGGCCCGTGCCCGCTAGCAGGACGCTAAAGTTGCCAGCGAGGGGGCTATGCGCGTAACGATCATTGGCGCCGGCTATGTGGGGCTTGTCTCCGGCGCGTGCTTCGCTGATTTCGGCCACACCGTCACCTGCGTCGATAAGGACGAAGGCAAGATCGCGCGCTTGCAGAATGGCGAAATCCCGATCTTCGAGCCCGGCCTCGACGACCTCGTGAAGGACAATGTCGACCAGGGGCGGCTGTTTTTCACCACCGATCCCAACCAAGCCATCCGCGACGCCGACGCCGTGTTCATCGCCGTGGGCACGCCCTCGCGCCGCGGCGACGGTCACGCCGATCTCACCTACGTCTACGCCGCCGCTGAGGAAATCGCCGGCCTCATGCAGGGCTACACGGTGGTGGTCACCAAATCGACGGTGCCGGTCGGCACCGGCGATGAAGTGGAGGCGATCATTAAGCGCACGCGACCGGATGCTGATTTCTCAGTCGTGTCGAACCCTGAATTTCTACGCGAAGGCGCGGCGATCAACGATTTCAAGCGCCCGGATCGCGTCGTCGTCGGCACCGACGACGAGCGCGCCAAGGCGCGCATGACCGATCTCTATCGGCCGTTGTTTCTCAATGAAACGCCGATCGTGTTTACCTCGCGGCGGACGTCGGAACTCACCAAATACGCGGCCAACGCGTTCCTGGCGATGAAGATCACGTTCATCAACGAAATCGCCGATCTCTGCGAGGCGGTGGGCGCCAATGTCCAGGAAGTCGCCAAGGGCATCGGCCTCGACAATCGCATCGGCCGCAAATTCTTGAACGCCGGCCCCGGCTATGGCGGTTCTTGTTTTCCCAAGGACACGTTGGCGCTGATGAAAACTGCGCGCGACGCGGGCGCGCCGATCGAACTCATTGAAACCACGGTGCGCGTCAATTCCGCGCGCAAACAGAAGATGGCGCAAAAAATTGTCGAAGCGCTCGACGGCAATGTCACAGGCAAGACCATCGCCATCCTGGGCCTCACCTTTAAGCCCAACACCGACGACATGCGCGATGCGCCCGCCCTCGATATCGTGCCGACGCTGCAGGACGAAGGCGCCAAGGTGCGCGCCTTCGATCCAGAAGGCATGAAGGAAGCCAAGCATATGCTGAAGGACGTGACGTTCGCGTCTGGCCCTTACGATTGCGTCCAAGGGGCGGACGCGGTGGTGATCATCACCGAATGGGATCAATTCCGCGCCCTCGATCTCGACCGCGTGAAGGATGCGCTGAAGTCGCCGATCATGATCGACCTGCGCAACATCTATCGCCCGCAGGAAATGGAAGCCAAGGGCTTCAAGTATTTCAGTGTCGGCAGGCCCTGAGGCTTTGGGCCGCATGGGCGCCTTGGCGTCCGGCGTCCGCTTTGCGCCGTGCAGCCAGTGTAACGCGACGTCCGGATGAAGAATGTGCGGGGATAGGCGTGAACGAGCGCATCAGGACAGCTTGTTTGCCGTCACAAGACCCAAACTCGCTCATCGAGATCCTGCGGTATCGCTGAGGCGGTCAAGTGCACTTGGCGGGGCTGGAAGGCCAATTGTAAGGAGCTATTGGAACGGGCGGGGGTAAAAACAGGAACACCGAACCCTGCAATGGTTATCGTGCCTCTAATAAGAGACAATGTTGGGAAAAACGATGTAAACATTGCGACCTTGGCGGAGGTCGAATGTGCTTGGGGTAGACGCGTCGGGGCAGACAATCGACTTCAATGCCGTGCGGTCCTGGACGTATGGCGCGCTGTTGCCATTTTGGGCTGAGGCCGGCGTCGACAGGGTCTACGGAGGGTTTTTAGAAGAGGTTTCATTCAATGGCGAAGGCACCGCTTGCTCCTTCAAGCGCGTGCGCACGCTTTGCAGGCAGATCTACGTGTTCTCGCACGCCGGCCTTGAAGGCTTCGGGCCGGGAGAAGATCTGGCGGCAATGGGGTTGGAGTATTTGGAGGCCAAGGCCCTGCGCAGCGACGGCGGCTGGGTGCGGCGCATCAAGCGTAATGGCGACGTTCTGGATCCCAACGCCGACCTCTACGATAACGCCTTCGTCCTGTTTGCGCTCGCCTGGCGCTACAAATGCTCAAAAGACAGCCGCCTATTGAAGCGCATGCGCGAGACGGTGCGCTTTTTGAGGCTCCACATGTCCGTGCGGGAGGGCTTTGCGCCGGAACTGCCTGACACGGGCCGGAGATTGCAGAATCCGATCATGCATCTGATGGAAGCCTCGATCGCCGCCTACGAGGCCACAGACGAGGAAGAGTTCCTAGACTTGACGCTGGGGGTGTACGCCTTGTTTGAGCGGCGGCTCTTTAATGGGCAAACCTTGGGCGAGCGCTTTTTTGAAGATTGGTCGAGAGAGCCCGATCAAGCGCTCGAACCTGGCCACCATTTTGAATGGGCGTGGATATTGGGAGCCTACAAGCGCTTGGCGCCGGAGACTTCAGTCAAGAAGGCTATGACAGCGTTAGTCGAGTTCGCTGAGACCCATGGCGTCTCGCCCAAGGTCAAATGCGTGTTCGACGCCGTCGACGAAGCCGGCGCCCCGCTACGCTTGAGTTCAAGGGTTTGGCCAAACACCGAGCGCATCAAGGGTTGGCTCGCGGTGTTCGAGGAAACAGGCGCTGACCCGCGCGCGCCGATCAAGAGCGCGCTTGATCTTCTGTTTTCGCGCTACATCGCCGGCATGAAGCCCGGCCTCTGGGTTGACCATCTCAGCGCGGCAGGGGCGCCCCTGTCGACCGCTGTGCCAGCCTCCATACCTTACCACTTCTATTTGGCGTTTTCCGAATTGCTGCGGCTGGAAACAAAGCTAAAAGCCCTGGACGGCGCGCATCAGGCTAATAGATTTGTAACGCCTTGAATGAGAGCGGGTTTCTCTAGCGCGTGTCCTCGAGCGCGCCCAAGCGGCCTTGCACGCCACTGAGCGCCGCCTGGTATCTGGTCTGACCAGGGTCGGCTTCAACAAGACGAGACAACAAGGTTTGCGTCATCATCAATGTGCGCTGAACGCCGGCTGCATCCTCCGTTTCGCCCTGGATTTGCAGCAATGCCTCAAGACTTTCGAGCGCATGACGGGCGGCTGTCCGATCACTCAAGTCAACTTCAGCGAGCGCGACGCGCACCCGCGCAGCTTCGGCGAAGGACGCGCGCGCGGGGTCCGTGTCGCCGCCCTGAAGTTGCGCCGCGCCAAGTTTCTGCAGCGCCTCGCCCAGCCCCGCTCGCGCGCCGCGGTCATCGGGAGCGATGCGTACGAGCGCGCGCTGGACGCTCGCAGCCTCCGAAAGGACTCCAAGCAAAGCGTCACGGTCGCCGAGCTGGCGCGCAGCGGCGGCCCATCCTGCGAGCGCGCGGCTCAGGTCCTCGAGCGGCTCTCGCACTTGTCCTGAGCGTGCTCGAATGCGCCGCCGCACCTGGACCGCCTCGCGCCAGTGCGCCTCTGCGGCGCGCCAATCGCTCTCGGCCTGCAACTGAGCGGCGCGTGCGCTCAAGAGATCGCCGAGAATAGGTGGGGTGACTGGATCAGTGCTGACGCGGGTGCGACCCACAGCGATCGCCTCATCCAACAAACGCGGCGAGGCGCGGCCCAGACCGCTTTCGACTTGGGCGCTGAGGATAAGGGTTTGCGCCAGGGCTGAGTTCAGCGCTGGCGTGCCCGGGGACGACGCGCGCTCGGCGCGATAGAGCGAGAGGCTCTCATTCAAAGCTCGCCCCGCCGCCGCCGGGTCATTGGCCTGCAACAAGGTTTGCCCCAAGCGATTTAGCGCCTCTGCAAGCATCAGCCGCGCACCAGGTTTGGCAGCGGCGTTGCGCGCGCGCGCGAACGCGACCCAGCGCTCGAGAGCGCCTTGGGCCTGGGTTTGATCGCCCAGTGCCGCATGCGCGCGCCCCAAATGCTGAAGCGCCTGGGAGAGGGCGACGGCGACCTGCTCGTCATCAGGCGTTTCCGCATAAATCGCCTCATAAAGTGACACGGCTTCGGTCAAGGGCATGCGTGATGCGCCCGGGTTTTGGGCCTCCAACAACAGCGCTCCCTCGCGGGCGAGCGCCTGCGCCAAATGCGCGCGCGCGCCCGCTGACGAGGTTAGACGCGCGACCGCGGCCGCTTGCCGAGCGTACGCCAAAGCTGCATCAGCCTCCGACGCCGCCTCGCTCAACAGCATGAGCGCTTGAACATGGTCGCTTGTGGCTTGGGTGCGCGCAGGCAGGCTGGCATAGAGTTGGACGGCCGCCAAAGCCCGCCCCCGGGCGCCCTCGGCGTCTCCAGCCTGGGCATGTGCTGCGGCAAAGCGCGTCAAAATGCGCGCATGTTGGCGTGTGCGCGTGTGACTGGGGTGTGTGTCCGTGACAAGGCGCGTCAAACGCTCCTCGGCTTGAGCCTTGACGTCGTCGTCATTAGTTTGATTGGCAAGGTCCACGCCGAGGTCCAAGGCATTTTGGGTCAGCGCAAGCGCATCAACGCGGGCGCGAAAAAATGCGCCCCCCGCGACGGTGCTTGCCCCCAACGCCGTCGCCAAAATGGCGACACTCGCGCCCAACCATGCGCCTCTAGACTTTTGTTTCCGCGCCTGCGCATCACAAAGCAGGCCGACATTGACCTCCACAAGTTCTGCTACGAGTTTGAGGAAACCGAGTTCTTCCCCATCGCCTTTGGCTGTAAAGTCAGCCACCAGAGGATCGCGACCACGCACGCGCAGTGGCAAGGCAGTGTTTGGGGCTCCATCCAGCAACACCAACAGCAAGCGCGCCCCACGGTTGCCAATGATGAAGCTCTCGATAGCCGCATCGACGCGCGCTGAGGTCGGCGTCGATGGGGTGGCGCACACCACCAGAAAATTTGCACTGGAGAGGGCGCTCTCTGGCGCAACCTCGTGGCCAAAGAAGCGACCAAGTTTAGCCTCCCGACGCGTGATGGCGGGGACCCGGTAACTGGCAAGGCGCTGGCGCAACTTCTGGACGGTCCGCTCGTCGGCCTCGGCGTAAGTGAGAAACGCCGCGATGCTCATGCCTCAAAGCCTCCAATCGCCCAGTCGGTTAGCCAAGATTATAGCAGTGTATCTTGGCGATTAGAGCACTGAATGCGCGCGTCAGGGGCGCCAAGCCTCAAACGCATCCTGCTGAGGCGACCAAAAGGTCATTGCCGGGCGCGACTTGCGCGGGGAGAGCCCTCAAACGACTTCGTGTGGAACAAGCCATGCCGGCCAAGCAAGGCAAATTTTGGCGACAGCGTAGAGGCCGCCCCGGCGTTGGCGCTGGGCCTAGGCCTTCTAGGCTTTGGCTTTGAGCGCGCGCTCCCGGAGCGCCTTCACATCTTGCGCGCGCTCCCGCGGCAGCACCAAAACCGCGTCCCGCGTTGCAATAACAATAAGGTCCTCAACCCCAGAAACACATGCCGTCACGCCGTCTGCGAGGACAAGCGTTCGTCTTGTCTCGTTGAGGACCACCGAACCAGTGCACACATTGCCAAGGTCGTCTTGGGGTGACAATCGCCACACTTCATCCAGCGAGCCCACGTCAGCCCAGCCCATATCGCACCGCAGAACGGCCCCGCGGGCCGTGCTTTCCATCACGGCGGTGTCGAGTGGCTTCGAGGGGAGTGGCGCAAAGTGCAATGCACTCAATTCAAAGCGTGCGTTGTCCCGTTTGGCGTGCCGGAGCGCCGCGAGCGCCCCATCGCCGATGTCGCGGCTGTTGCGAAACTCATCCAGCATCACTTGGGGCGAAAACAAGAATATGCCTGCGTTCCAAGAATACTCGCCTCCTTCCAGGTATTCCGCCGCCTTCTCGGCCGAAGGCTTTTCGTGAAATGACGCAATCGCATGAACCCCGGCGCCCAACGCATCTCCAGCGCGAATATACCCATACTCGACCGCGGGGCGGTGCGGCGCGACGCCGAAGGTTACGATGCGATGACGCGCGAACGGCGCCGCTGTTTCTATCGCTCGGTGAAAGGCTGGGACGTCAGATATGAGGTGGTCAGCCGGCAGCAGCAGCACCAATGCGTCCGGCTCAAGCTCTTCAGCGAGCGCTGCGGCAACGGCGGCTGCAGCGGCCGTGTTCCGCGGCATGGGCTCCAAGACGATCGCGCCAGGGTTCACGCCAGAAGCCGCTAGCGACGCCTCAATCAGTTCAACATCCTTGGCGGCGCCCAGAATGAGAGGCGCTGCAAAAACACAGGCGCCGACGTGACCGCGAACACGCGCAAGAGTGTTTTCAAACAAGGTGTTGGGGCCGCACAGAGCCAGGAATTGTTTTGGCCTGGTTTCCGTTGACGCCGGCCACAAGCGAGTGCCCGCCCCCCCCGACATGATGGCTGGCAGAATTGTGTAGACCAATGCAACGCCCCCGATAAGAGAACCTCATCGCCGCTGCTGAGACGTAGGTCAACGCTGCGCTTTGCTGGGTGTCAAGAATCGCCGAGTGAGCCCTAGCTGAGGCGCCAACGGAAGCCACATTTCGAGCGTCATAGGCTTTGGCGCGCCATTTGGGTGACCTGGATGCAAAGCCTATCCAATGCTCCAGCTTATGGCTGCTGCGGGCCATCACCCTGAGTGACCGCCGTGGCGCTCCTGACCCATGGCCAGATGATGACCGCTGGTTGGGCGAGTTTCGAAATGTGCCGTTCGTCCGAACGCAATCTCCATCATCCTGTCTGTTCCGCCAGCATCTCCAGAAAGCCCTGAAACCGCAAATCTGCATTTGTGCTGGCGTCGGGATCGTCATCGGGCAATGAGCCTGAATATTCAAACCAGACCCGCACGTAGAGGAGCACGATTTCCTTGATCATTGCGAGTTCGCGAGCGCGGGCGGCGTCGCGTTTGTCGAGGCGGTCGAGTCGCGCCCTCACGGTGTCGGCCAAGGCCTCGCCAGCTTCATCGATGAGCGCGCGCCGCAAGGCATCGTTGGCGGCACGCGACAGATTGAGCCCGCGCGTCGTAGCCTCAACCTCGATCGCGGCCGCAACTTCCACGTCAAAATGCAAAGTGAGTTGGCGCTTTGTGGTCATGGCGCGGTTGCTTTCGGCTTAGTGCGCGGCGGGGCGCGCCGGCTGAGCGCGGCGCGGATGTTGGCGCCGATGGGCGCTCGTTCTTTGAGTGGTGAGGTGGGGAAGGGGGAACTTGCTGCTGAGACGTCCGGGCACGCAGGCGGCGCGTCCCAGTCATGTGCGACAGGTGTAAGGTCTGCGCCGCTCAGAAACGTCGCTGGCGGTCCGTGGATGGAGATCGAGCGCGCGCGAAAGGGCGGCAGGTCTTGCACAAACACCATGGCCTGAGCTGCGTCGGCTGCAATCAGATCGTCGGCCGCCACGATGGGACGCTTCACCCGCGCCCAAGTCGGCCGCGTCCAAGCGCGAATGCTGTGCTCCGCGCGGCTCATGAGACGCCACGCGCTGATCTCGCCCCCGCGCTTGGAAAGGGTCTCAGCGCTTGGCTCCGTCTGTGGGCCGATAGCCACGATCGTGTCATACGCCTCTAGCGGAACCTCTTTGAGTGTCTCTCCTTGCACCAAGAGACGACACGCGTTGCCGCCAGCGTGAGCGAAGAAAACAGGCAAAGCGCTTTGGTTAGCGAGCAGCTTCAGCGCTTGGGCTTCCAACACGATTAACAAGTCGCGTTTCCTGGGCCGCCCGAGATGATCGGTGTTGGCGTTCATGGCGCATGCCGCGACAAGCTGCGCCAGCAAAGCCGCCATGAGGGGCGCCGCGCTCTCGGCATTGATGCGTGGAAACTCCAAAGTGAGCGTGCGTGGGCCCTCCGCCGAAACAAGATCGGCAAAGCGCACTTGGTGGACGCCTGTTACGCGGGCAAATGCGCCATCGCTCAGGAAAGCGAGCGCAGCATCGATCTCGGCGAGGTGCGCGAGCGCGGCATTGGGTTGGGTGCGCCATAAGCGCACCGCGCGAGCAATCTCACATTGGGGCGCTTGCGCTCGGCAGAGCGCTTCCGGCCAGGCGGCGCTTATTTCTGTCAGAACCGCGTGTGGCAGGCTCAAGCGCGCGCGGAGCGAAGACAGATTGCGCTGATCGAGAGGCGCGTTGATGAGCTGATCCAAGATCAGGACCGCGAAGTCGTCGATGGCTGCGTCATCGGAAACGCCGAGCATCGCGCGCGCCAAAAGACGCGCATCGGCCCAGGCATGAGCACCGCCGCGGATTGCGAGCAGGGGATTAAGGCTCGCGCTGTCTGCGGGCCCGGGTGCGAAACGAACAATACTCTGACGCCTCAGCTCGGGTGCGACGCCGCGCGCATCAAAGAACACGAGAGCGCCCGGCCAGGCAGAGGCCGCGGCGATCAGCGTGGCATCGGTGAAGCGCGGGTCGCCGACAAGGGCGATTTTTCCCGCTGAGCTTCCCGTTAGCGCATAGAGGGTGACGGGTTTCGACAACGCAAAGCGCTTTACGGCGCCCAGAGCCAAGCCATTGGCCGTCAATAGCCCCTGTTGGCCCAATTTGTCCCAAGAACAGAAGCCGCGCCGGGATTTGAATTGTGGCATGTCGCCCGGCGCCATGAGTCCGCCCAGGGCCAGCACCGCAAACGCCGCCAGCACACAGATGAGAGCGAGCAGCAGGCACAGGATTGCGATCCCAGGATGCCGCGGAGCAAGCTCAAGGGCCCAGTGCAGGAACTGCCAAGGATCGTAGAGCGGATGGCCGTACCAAAGAGCGACCGGCTCGCCGAAGCGCGCGTCGCGCCCGACGATCGCGGCGAGCAATTGCGTGACCACGCCGGCGAACAGCGTCAGCGCGCCCCAAGCGATCGCCGCGTTGCGCGCCTGAGTGACGATTTGGCTCACGACAGCGGTTCTGCAAAGCCGAAAATCAAACTTGGCCGAAGCTCGCGAACAAGTTTCTCATCGCTTTCAAACGCGCAGCGCTCTTGGCTTGTGTTGTTCGAGCTAATCATCTCTTGCCGCGTGTTGTACTGAAGTGTTCAATACTGAGATGATCGCAGAAAACGACTTGTACAGCAAGATAAAGGCCAAGTTGGTGTTGTCGCAAGTGCTGGGTTTTGCTAGAGTTTCGACAAGTTGGCGATGCGACGAGAAACTTGAATGTGCGCAGCGTCCAACTTGGCGGAGAAGCCGCTTGCGATGACGGACACGCTCGAAAGCATGACTGAAACGCCACTGCGCGAGGACGAATTTCGCGGCCGTGTCGGTGGCGCGAAGGCAGGCAGTGGTTCAAGCGGGACGATTGGCGCGCGTTTGACCAAAGCGATGAAGGGCGCGCGCGTGCGCGGATCGCTGATGGAACGATCGGGGCGATCACGCAGCTTGGCCGGCGATCAGCGTCAGCGCGTGGTGGCGAAGGTGAGCTTCCACAAGCACGGGCTTGGCGGCGCCATTGGCGGCGGTGGCGGTGGCGGCGGCGGAGGCAAGCTGGCAGCGCATGCCCAGTATTTGGAGCGCGACGGCGCAGCGCGGGAAGGCGAGCGCGGTCAATTCTATGACCGAGAGCAGGACCTGGCCGAGGATGCGCGCGAGCGGGTCCAGAACTGGGCAAGCGAGGACAAGCGCCATTTCCGGCTGATGCTGGCGCCGGAGAGTGGCGCGCGCATGGTTGGCGAGGACGGCGACCTGAAAGATTTCACGCGCGAGACCATGGCGCGGGTGGAGCGCGATTTAGGCGTTGAGCTCGATTGGCTCGCCGTTGACCACCACAACACCGACAACCCGCATGTGCACGTGATTGTGCGAGGGGTTCGCCGCGATGGCGTCGAGCTGCTCTTGCCGCGCGATTATGTTTCGCATGGACTACGCGAAGCGGCGCGCGATGTGGCCACGGGCATCCTGGGCCAGCGCTCCGTCGCCGACGAGCGGCTGAAGTTGGAGCGCGAAGCCCAGGCCCGCAGCCTCAATCGGCTGGACCGGGCGCTCGAAAGGGAAGTCAACGCCGCCCGGGAAGTGCGTATGCAGGAGATGGGTCGGGACCACACGCCGGAATTCGCCAATGCTTTGCGCGCCCGTGCGCGGGAATTGCAGCGCATGGGTTTGGCCCAAGAGGTGCGCCGCAATGTGTTGAAGCTGGATCAGGATTGGTTAGAGCGTTTGGAGGCGGCTCGGCCGCTCGACATCCGCCGCGAGTTGGCGCGGGGACGCTTGTATGAGCCAAGGCTTGGGCGGGTCGTTGGCGAGGTCAAGGAATTGGGGCCGCGCGGCGACAACAATGACCGCGCGCTCTTGCTTGTGGAGACGCCCGATTCCGGCCGTGTGCTCCTGAACACCGGCATGCGCGAGATCGAGGGGCTGGAGCAGGGCTCGCTCGTGGCGCTTAAGCCCCAAGGACGCGGCGCCGAGATCGAGATCATTTCGGCGCGTTCGCTGGAGAGTCAGATCCAGGCTCGCGCCGAAACTTTGCTTGATCGCGAATTGGATCGCCTTGCACGCGGTGAGGCGCGCGAACTGCCGAGGCTGGAAGGTGTGGAGCGGGCGTTGGCGCGGCGCGCGCAGCTTCTGGAACGCGAAGGCCTGGGGCTCATGAGCGAGAGCGGCAAGTTCTATTTCCGTGACGGCGCGCGCGACGCTCTGCGGGCTGGCGAGCTTGACCGCGCCGCGCTCGATCACGCCAAGCGCCATGGGCTTGAGTATCGCGATCTCAGCATCGATCCCCCAGGCCAAGGCGAGCAAATCTGGCGTGTACGCGAGGTCAAGGAATTGTTCGCAGGGCGCACGGCGCTGCTCGGGCGCGGCCAAGAGGTCGCCGCCGTGATGGTGAAGCCCAAGCTGGAACTTAGCATCGGCGAGGAGGTTGGCGTCAGGACGCTGGAGCGCGGCACGTCACGCCCGCTCGATCTGATTGTGAGCAAAGAGCTCGACCGCCCTCGTAGCCTCGGCCTCGGCCGTTGAGCTCTGGCGCTGAGCTTGCTGCGTCGCCGCTCAAGGGTATTGTGAAAGGCAGCGCCATGTCCAAGCGAACAGAACCGAAATCGCCTCGCAAGCGAGCAACAAGGCGCGCGACAAAGATCGATCCGCGCCAGATGAGGTTGTTCGATGTGCTGGAAACAGCGCCGGTTGAGTCAGAGCGAAAAAGCGGTGCCAAGGCGATCAAGCAGAAACCGGCGAGCGCGGAGCGACAGCGACCCGTGGTGTTGAGCGCGCGTGAGGCGGCCCAATATCTGGGCGTGTCGGTCAGCACTTTGAAGAATTGGCGCGCCAAGAAAGTTGGCCCGCACTGGGTGATGCGCGGGGCGCGCCTTGTTGCCTACAAGCCCGCCGATCTCGATCGCTTTCTCGATGAGAGCAGCGCCAAGCGCTGACATTCAGCAATCCCCGCCGATTCCAGATTTCATCGCACACGCGAATTGTGGCGATGGGCCAATGTGGGACAATAGGGGCCAAGAGCGGCGAACGCGGGGTTTCGTGAGACAGCTTGGTCAAGGTTGGGAAACGAGCGGAAACGGACTCGGGCTTTGCCGCCGATTCTGATTTTCAAGCAGAGGCTGAAACCATTGGTCAGCAAGGCTTGGCGGCGTTTTCCTTGACGCATGCGCGGCGTCGAAATCGGCGCCGCGCATGACAAGGAGAAGCCAATGTCCGCCGAGATTTTGCTCACCGTAGAAGAAGCCGCATCGCGCTTGAAGATATCGAAGCACACTTTGAACCGCTGGCGCGTCACCGGCGAAGGCCCGCCCTTCGTGAAGTATGGCCCGCGTTTGGTGCGCTACAATGATCGCGTTCTCGACGAATGGGCGGGCAAGCGCACCCACGGTTCCACAAGCGAATATGGCCGGGAATCGCGGTAAGCTCTCCCTGTGAGACTGGTGCTGGATACGAACATCATCGTGAAGGCGTTTCGTGCGCCGGACGGCGATTCCGCCGCCCTCGTGCGGGCGGTGCGCGCGGGCAGCGTCGCGATGCTGGTCACGCCGCCGCTCTTTCTTGAGTAGGAGCAGGTCGTCATGCGCCCAGAGCACATCGCGGGGGCAGGCGCGTCGGCTGCTGAGGCAAGCATGTTCTTGGACGTTCTGGCGCGCTTGCTCACCAAGGTGAACGTCCATTTTCTATGGCGGCCGCAATTGTCGGACCCAGAGGACGAAATGGTCCTGGAAGCAGCGATCAATCTTCCCCCGGGCGCTAGAAGCGCTGTCGAGCGTTTAGCGCGCGAATCCGGCGTGACGCCTGAGCAGTTTCTGGCAGCGGCCGCGGCGGAGAAGGTTGGCGTGCTGACCAACGAGAAGGACTACATTGCCGAGCGCGCTGTGCGTGTGGACCTCGAATGGTTTGACCGCTTCATGGCGCGTAAGGCCGGAGAGGCGCCAACCCCGGAAGACGCCACGGCGCGCCCGAAGGCGCTCTAACGCCTAACCCAAAAGCAAGACAGTGTGCTCGCCGCCGTCAAGGACAAGCGATGTCGCGCTAACGCGCGCTCCTTGACGGCGGCTTGCGCGCACTGTCGTTCAGTGGGGGTCGAGGCGAGGGACTCTCACGGAAAGCACGACGGCCTGCGGCGCGTCGTGCAAGGGACATTTTGCAGTCTTGTGCGGTGTTGCTGATGCAGCTGCCACGTTGCTGGGATTTGTACGGCGCGTGGGGTGGCGAGCGCTTCAGCTTGGTCAGCACGCTAAGTGAAAGATCGAGGTCGCAACATCGACAGAGGACGCCACTGCACTGTGGTGTGATTTTGGATGGTCAGGATTGCGCGAGAATGGGAAGGGTTCGATTCTTGGGAAATTCGCCCATTTCCCAAGAAAGCCAACCGGTGACATTTCTCTAAGTGCTTGAAAACATGGCGCGCCCGAAGAGATTCGAACTCCTGACCCCCAGATTCGTAGTCTGGTGCTCTATCCAGCTGAGCTACGGGCGCGAAGGGCGGGTGAATAGCGCCCCGCCGCGGCGGTTGCAAGGC
>JAIELK010000028.1 GCA_019753175.1 Hyphomonadaceae bacterium | reverse complement strand
CTTAGACGGTGGGAGCGCCGCACCGCTCTCCACGTTGTACAACATCCGCGCCGCCCCCTCACCCTGCCCTCTCCCCCGCGAGGGGGAGAGGGGTGTTGTGCATCGTACGACGAGTAAGCGTTGGAAACTAAGCGCGATTGCACGCAGCACCGCCGGATAGCGCCCCCTCTCCCTCCCGTGGAGGGAGAGGGCGGGGTGAGGGTGGATGCGACAAGCTTAGACGGTGGGAGCGAGGCGCCGCGCCGCGCTTCACATGTACAACATCCGCGCCGCCCCCTCACCCTGCCCTCTCCCCCTCGCGGGGGAGAGGGTGTGCGCATCGTCCGACGGGTAGGCGCTGGAAACTAAGCGCGATTGCACGCAACACCGCAGGATAGCGCCCCCTCTCCCTGGGGAGGGTGGAAGCGAAAAGCTTAGAAGGTGGGAGCGCCGCGCCGCTCTACACTTTGTACAACCTCCGCGCGGCCCCCTCACCCTGCCCTCTCCCCCTCGCGGGGGAGAGGGGGCGCAAGAGCCGCCGCCTAGTGTGGGTTCGTCACGTGAAGCGTCTGCCAGTCAACAAATGGGACAACCCCTCACTGGCACGCCAAGCATTCCTCGTAATCGGTCTTGTCCGCATTCATCGTCGGCACGTCGGCGACGAGTTCTTTCGCGTCTTCGCCGGCGAAGCCGGCGCGCTGCACGCTCTTGGAGCGACAATAGTAGAGCGACTTCACGCCGCGCTCCCACGCCATCCAGTGCAGCATGTGCAGGTCCCACTTATCGACGTCGCCCGGCAGGAAGATGTTGAGCGATTGCGCCTGGCAGATCAGCGGCGTGCGGTCGGCGGCAAGCTCGATGATCCAGCGCTGATCGATTTCGAACGCGGTCTTGAAGATCGATTTCTCGTCGTCGCTGAGGAAATCGAGATGCTGCACGCTGCCTTCGTTCTTCAGAATCGAAGACCACACGCTCTCGGTGTTCTTGCCTTTCTCCTCGAGCAGCGTCTCGAGATAGGGGTTCTTCACCGCAAACGAGCCGGACAGCGTCTTGTGGGTGTAGATATTCGCCGGGATCGGCTCGATGCCGGCGCTGGTGCCGCCGCAGATGATCGAGATCGACGCGGTCGGGGCGATGGCGAGCTTGTGTGAGAAGCGGGCCATCACATTGTTCTCGGCGGCGTCGGGGCAGGGGCCGCGCTCTTGCGCCAGCTTTACCGACGCAGCGTCGGCGCCGCGGCGGATGTGGCGGAACATGCGGTTGTTCCACACCTTCGCCATCGCCGATTCCATCGGCACGCTCTGGCGCTGCAGGAAGGAGTGGAAGCCCATCAGCCCGAGGCCGACGCTGCGCTCCCGGTAGGCGGCGTAGATGGCGCGCTCCATTTCCGGCGGCGCGCGCTGGATGAAATCTTCGAGCACGTTGTCGAGGAAGCGGAACACGTCCTCCAGGAAGTGCGGCTCGTGCTCCCACTCGAGGAACGTCTCGGCGTTGAGCGAAGAGAGGCAGCAGACCGCTGTGCGCTCGCGGCCGGTGTGATCCATGCCGGTGTGCAGCATGATTTCGCTGCACAGGTTGGACTGGCGCACCTTGAGGCCCAGATCGCGCTGATGCTTGGGCATCATCTTGTTCACGGTGTCGGAGAAGATGATGTAGGGCTCGCCGGTCTGCAGGCGGAGTTCGAGCACTTTTTGCCAGAGCTTGCGCGCGTTGACGTGCTTCAGCACCTCGCCGTTTTTCGGCGAGCGCAGCGCGAACGGCAGATCGTCGCGCACCGCGATCATGAACTCGTCGGTGATGTTGAGCCCGTGATGGAGGTTGAGGCTCTTGCGATTGAAGTCGCCGGCGGGTTTGCGGATCTCGAGGAATTCCTCGATCTCGGGATGGTGGATGTCGAGATACACCGCCGCCGAGCCGCGCCGCAGCGAACCTTGGCTAATGGCGAGCGTCAGCGAATCCATCACCCGGATGAACGGAATGATGCCGCTGGTTTGTCCGTTCTGGCCGACCTTTTCGCCGATGGAACGAACGCCGCCCCAATAGGTGCCGATGCCGCCGCCGTTCGAGGCCAGCCACACATTTTCGTTCCACGTATCCATGATGCCGTCGAGCGAGTCGCCCACCGCATTCAGGAAGCAGCTGATCGGCAGTCCGCGTTCGGCGCCGCCGTTCGACAGCACCGGCGTCGCCGGCATGAACCAGAGCTTGGAGATGTAATCGTAGATGCGCTGCGCGTGGCCGATGTCGTCGGCGAACGCCGTGGCGACGCGCGCAAACATGTCCTGATAAGACTCGCCCGGAAGCAGATAGCGATCCGACAATGTCGTCTTGCCGAATTCGGTGAGCAGCTTATCGCGGCTCGGATCCGTAACGACCCGATCCACGACCTTCAGTGGGCGTAGCGGCTTGGGCTTGCCGCGATGGACGTCGCCCATGCGGTGGACTCCCGCTTTCTCCGCTCTTGCCTGCATCGTTCTCCGCCCCCGTTTGCTCTGTGTTAACCAGACTCGCTTCTGGCCGAAACCACGATCCCTTGTGGATCAGGGCCAGAACGTACCGCTACATATAGTGATGCCACCGGTTAAGGCCGGGTCAATGGCGAACCCGCTTTGGGCGCGTTCTGGAGGCGACGAATCTGTGAAGTGCAGGCTGGGGCCCGGGGGCGCCGGCGGCGCCCGAACGGACTTGCGCCGGCCAGAAAATCCGCGCTTTTCAGCACCATGAACGAGCGGCAAGGGTGGACCGGGGCGGCCGCGGCGGCCCTTGGCGGGGCGGCGCTCTTGGGGCTGTCCCCGATCGGCGTCAGGCTGTCGGAGCTCGGGCCGCAGGCGACGAATCTCTGGCGCTTCTTGTTTGCGCTGCCGATTCTAGCGGTCTGGGCGCTTGCAAGCCGCCGGACCCCCTCCGCCGGGCAGACGGGTTGGCTGCTGCTGGCTGGGCTCTTGTTCGGGTTCGAGATCTCGCTCTGGGCCGAGGCGCTCTCCCACACCACCGTCGCCAACGCGACGTTGCTGTCCAACATGACGCCGATCTTCGCCGCGGCGTTCGCCTGGTTTGTGTTCAAGGAACGCCCGCGCGCGGGCGTGTTCTGGGGCGGCGCCATCGCGCTGACCGGTGCGGTCACGCTGGCGTTCGCCCGCGCAAGCACGGGCGCGGGACCGGCGCAAACCGTCGAGCAGGGCTGGTACGGCGACGCCCTCGGCTTCGCGTCGGCAGTCGGCTACGCGGGTTATCTGCTGATTGTGCGCCACCTCGGCGGGCGCGTGAGCACTGGCGCGGTGATGCTGATCGCGACGGCCGCCGCCGCAGGCTACGCGCTCTGTCTCAGCCTGGCGCTTGGCGAACAGCTGCTCCCGCAAACGCTGAACGGCTGGCTGGTGTTGCTGGGGCTCGGCGTTGTGGTGCAAGCCGGCGCACAGGGGTTGATCGCCTTTGGCGTGGCGCGGCTGCCCATCGCGGCGTCGACGGTGATGCTGTGGATGCAGCCGACGACGGCGGCGATCTGGTCATGGATGTTGTTCAGCGAAGCGCTGGGCCCGCTTGCGCTCTGCGGCGCGGCGCTGGTGCTGGCGGGCGTGTTCCTCGTGCAGCGCGCGCGGGGATAGGTTGCGAGGAACAGACTTTCTTTGTTTCCAAGAGCCTCTCCCTACTCCTCCCCCTGCAAGGGGGAGGCCGGGAGGGGGTCTTTGCACTCTGTCTGCTCGAACTGCCGTCGCCGTACGGCCCAAACGATTTGTTCGCAAACGCCGTCAAGTTCTTCCATCACTTCGCTGTTCCAGAAACGCTGTTCGCGCTGCGTCGTAAGCCGTTCGCTTCGCGTGCTGACCCCCATCCAACTCGATCACGATCTTCAGCGCGGCGCAGCAGAAGTCGACATAATACGGACCGATGGGATGCTGGCGCCTGAACGAGGCGCCAAGCTTGCCGCTTCGTAGCTGGAGCCACAAACGCGCTTCGGCCGGCGTCATCTCCTGGCGTAACTTGCGCGCTCGTGCTGTTTTTTTCGGCGTTCGCGCAAAACGAGTCATAAGTGCACGCTACCCGTCAATGTGACCCCCTACCAGCCTCCCCCTTGCAGGGGGAGGAGTCAGGTTCGCGCTGTCTCACGCCTGCTCAGCGCGCGTAGCGGACGATCTTCACCACCTCTCCGGCGCGCACGGGTTGCGCGGCGTCGCGTCCGTTGAGCGCGAGGAAACGCTCAAGCTGAAAATCATCGAACGCCATGCGCCGGGAGAGGCTCTCTGCGGTATCGCGCGCGCCCGCCGTGACCAGATCGATCTGCCGCGCGCGCAGCGCCGCAGCGTCCTGCGCCGACAGCGTGCGCATCGACCCCAGCATCGGCGAAAAGGGCGCGCTGCCATTGGCTGGCGCGAGCGTCGCGAAATGATAGGCGCGATCGCCGACGCGATAAGCGGTGACAACGACTTCGACGATCTGTCCCGATTGGGTCTGCGCGCGCGCCGGCGCCGAAACCGTTTCAAGGCCGTTCGTCGTGCGGCGCTGCATTTGCCCGGCTTGCGCCGGCGCCTGGCCGATGATTTGGCGCAGCACCGCTGTCGCGTAGGCGTCCAGCCCGCCCTGCGGCAGCGCGCCGCCGGAGAATTGCGCGCGCAAACCGCTCGGACCGGCAATCTGCACGGCGCTCGGCGTATTGGTCAGCGTAAAGCCCTGTGGCGCCTCGAAAGCGATGCGCAGCGTCGGATGAGCAAAAGTGCGGCCGTTGACGAAGCCTTGCTCGGGGTCGTCGCCATAGATCATGCCGCGCACAGCGTTCAGGTAGGCGTTGACGTTTTCCGGCGGATTATCGCGCGAAGCGCCGGCGGCGCTGGCGCGTGCATTGGCGCGGGTGACGCGCTCTTCCGACAGCGGGTGCGTGCGCGCCCATGCGGGGATCGCGCGCGAAGCTTCGCGATTGCTGGTGCGCGTGGTCAGCGCATCGTTGACGCCGAGTGCGCGCAGCATGTCGGCGGCGGCGAATGGGTTGTAGCCGGCGATCTGCAGATAACGCCCGCCGAGGTCGTCCGACTCGAACTCCTGATCGCGCGAGTAGGAGAGCGTGTAGAGCTGGCCGGCTTGGCCGACCGCTTGCGCGACATCGCCCGAGCCGGTCAAGACCCCGGCCAGGAGAGCGCCGAGCGTCGTCAGCGTCGCTGTGTTGCGGCGGCGGTCGGCGTGGTCGGCCACCACGTGTCCCACTTCGTGGCCGAGCACGGAGGCGAGTTCGTCCTCCGAGTTCATGATCGCGAGCAGGCCGCGCGTCACATAAATGTAGCAGCCGGGTATGGCGAAGGCGTTCACGACGTCGGTGTTGACCACCGAGAACGTGCACTGACCGGGAACACCCGCCGCGACGGCGATGCGGTCGCCCACGGTTGAGACATAGGTTGCGAGCGGACCTTCCACGGCGCCGCCGAATTGCGCCAGGATTTGCGGATGCGATTGCGCGGCGCGGGCGCGGTCACTCTGGGCCACCGAAGGCGCGTCCGGCGTGGAATCGACCGTCGCGCAGGCGCCGACCGAAAGCGCGAGCGCGGCGAAACAAAGGGCCCGGATTGCGCGCATGTGGTTCTCCAGCGAAGCTTCGGGAGTGTAGTCGCTTCCCGCTGCCTGGAGAAGACAGGCCATCGCCGCTCTTGGGAATGCCCGGCGCCGGCTTCGACTGACGCCCGCGGCAGTTCGTTCCGCCCTGAGGTCGAGGCCGCGCCTTCAAATCCGAGGCGCTCTTCCCTAAAGGATCGTCGCATGAGTGCTTCGCCTCTTCCCGCCATCGCCGGCGGTCTCAAGGACGTATTTGGCGGCCGCCTTGGCGGCTGGGCGTTGTTGTGTTTCGTCGTGGCGCTCGCCGCGACCATCGCCGCGGCGTGGGCGGCTTTTCGCTATCTTTGGCCGATGATCCCCGAGGGGGAGGGGCTGTGGGGCTACGCCTGGACCGTCGCTGACGTGCTCGGTGGTGCGCTTATCGTGCTAATCGCCGTGGTGCTCGCGCCGACGATCTCGATGATTGTCGGCTCGGTCTTGTTCGATGTCGCAGCCGCACAAGTGGAGAAAGCGGTGAACCTGCCGAGCGGACGGCTCGTGTCGCCGCTTGAAGGCTTGGCCAACGGCCTGCGCATCGGCTGGCTGCCGCTGGTGCTCAACATTGTGTCGCTGCCGCTGCTGTTTGTGCCGCTCGTGAACATCATCTGGTTCGTCAGCCTCAACGGCTATCTGATGGGACGCGAGTACTTCTCGCTCGCGGCGGTGCGGCGCATGCCGTGGGCGGAGGCGCGGCGGCTGCGCGCGCGCCACGGGTTCAGCGTGTTCTTGGTTGGGCTCGCGTGTTCGTTCATTCCCTTCGTCGCGCCGCTGGTTGGGGCCAGCGCGATGACCCGGCTGGTCAAGGGACTGACCTAAAGCTACTCGCCGCGCGATGTCAGCATTCTACGCACAGCTGTCTCCAGCGGGGGCAGGTGGTGCGCCACAATCGCCCAAACAGTCTGATGGTCGATCGACTTGTACCCATGCGCGATGCGATTGCGCAGCGAGACGACGACGGGCCATGGAATTTCCGGCGCTTCATTCTGAGTCGCGAACGAGAGGCGGCGGGCCGCTTCGCCGATTACCAACAGATACATCGCAGTGGCTGCGCAGGTGCGCTCGTCAGCAAGAAAGCGCGCCTCATCATATCCTCTCGTAAACGTCTTGATCTTGCCGATGGCGTCTTCGACCTCGACGAGCCATGCCGTATCAGCGTCAGGCATCGATAGCTTCGGCAAGAACGTGACGACGCACAATGCGGTTATGCAGGGCAGCGTCTGTTGTCATCTCAACCGGCGCGCCGAGCTTTTCACTGAGCTCGTGCTCTACCTTGAAAAAGTCAAGCCCGAGAGGGCGCGCTAACTCAACGAGAAGATCGACATCGCTTTGCGAGGTAGCCTCGTCGCGCGCGTAGGAACCGAAGAGCCGCACGCGACCGATACCCTGGTCCTTGAGCCACGGTTTGAGTTCACGCAGTTTCGCTAGCACTTCGTCGCGAGTCATAATTGAAACCATATCACGGGCGGACTTTCTCCGCCACCAGCTTCACAATATCGCCCATGATGCCGGTGATCTTGAAGTCCTTCGGCGTGTAGACGGCGGCGACGCCCATCTGACGAAGCGCAAGCGCGTCTGCGGGCGGGATGATGCCGCCGACCACGAGCGGCACGTTGTCGAGGCCTTCAGCGCGCATCAGCCGCACCACGTCGCGCACCAAATCGAGGTGCGAGCCAGAGAGGATGGATAGGCCCACCGCGTGCGCGCGCTTCTGTTTCGCAGCGGCGACGATCTCGGCGGGCGTCAGGCGAATGCCTTCGTAATACACGTCCATGCCGACGGCGCGGCCGCGCGCGGCAATCTGTTCGGCGCCGTTGGAGTGCCCGTCGAGGCCGGGCTTACCCACCAGGAAGGTGAGCTGGCGGCCAAGCCTCTCGGAGAGCGCCGTCACGTCGCGCCTGACCGCGTCGATATCCTCGCCGCCGGTCTCGATCACCAGCGCCACGCCGGTCGGGCCGCGATACTCGCCATAAACCTCGCGCAACGTTTGCGCCCACTCGCCGGTGGTGACGCCCGTTTTCGCGCAGGTCAGCGACGCGGGCATGATGTTGCGGGCTTCCTTTGCTGCCGCCTGCAACGCCGCCAGCGCGGCTTCGACATCGCTGCGGTTGCGGTGGGCGCGCCAGGCTTGGAGGCGCGCGATCTGCTCGGCTTCGACGGCGAGGTCGACGGTTTGAATGCTCTTGTCGCCGGCTTCCAGCGGCGAGGGCTCGGCTTCAGTGAAGCAGTTGACGCCGACGATCTTCGCCGCGCCGCGCTCGATCGCCTCGGTGCGACGGCGATTGGATTCGACCAGCGCCGCCTTCATCACGTCGAGCGCCTGCGCCGCGCCGCCCAAGGCGTCGATACGGGCGAGTTCGGCGCGGGCGCCTTCGATCAGTTCGCCGGTCTTCGCCTCGATCACGCGCGAACCGTCGAAGATGTCTTCGAACTCAAGGAGATCGGTTTCGTAGGCCAGAATCTGTTGCATCCGGAGCGACCATTGCTGGTCCCATGGCCGCGGCAACCCCAGCGCTTCGTTCCAGGCCGGCAGCTGCACGGCGCGGGCGCGGGCGTTCTTCGACAACGTGACGGCAAGCATCTCCAGCAGAACGCGGTAGACGTTGTTCTCCGCCTGCTGCTCGGTCAGGCCCAGCGAATTGACCTGCACGCCATAGCGGAAGCGCCGCGCGTTCTCGTCGGCCACGCCATAGCGCTCGCGGCCAATCTCGTCCCAAAGCGCCACGAACGCGCGCATCTTGCAGGTCTCGGTGACGAAGCGCAGGCCAGCGTTCACGAAGAACGAGATGCGATTGAACACTTGATCGAAGCGTTCAGCCGGAATTTCGCCGCGCGCCTTCACGGTATCCAGCACCGCGATGGCGGCGGCAAGCGCAAACGCAAGCTCTTGCTCCGGCGTCGCGCCGGCTTCCTGCAAATGGTAGGAACAGACGTTCATCGGATTCCACTTCGGCATCGCGTCGAGACTCCACGCGATGGTGTCGGCGGTGAGCTTCAGCGATGGCGCGGGCGGGAAGATGTAGGTCCCACGCGAGAGATATTCCTTGAGGATGTCGTTCTGCGTCGTGCCGGTGAGCTTCTTCGGATCGGCGCCTTGTTCATGCGCCAACGTGACATAGAGCGCGATGAGCCACGCCGCGGGCGCGTTGATCGTCATCGATGTGTTCATGCGCTCGAGCGGAATGCCGTCGAACAGCGCGCGCATGTCGCCGAGATGACCGACCGGCACGCCGACTTTTCCGACCTCACCGCGCGCCAGCACGTGATCGCTGTCGTAGCCAGTCTGTGTCGGCAGATCGAAAGCGACGGAGAGACCGGTCTGCCCCCGGGCCAGATTGGTTTTGTAGAGCTTGTTCGACTCCGCCGGCGTCGAATGGCCGGAATAGGTGCGGAAAATCCAGGGCGGGTCGGGGGCGTGTTGGAAGTTCATCGCGTTGCAGCAAACATGGGCTTCGCCTTCAGGGCAAGCGTCAAGTGTGCAGCGCAACATGCCCTATGCCGCTTGGCGCTGGGTTCGGGGCAGACTAACAGTACCGCCCTTAGTTTTGGGGGAAACATGCCATACGCGTCGATTACCGGTTGGGGAGAGGCGATGCCGCCGGCGATCCTGTCCAACGCCGACTTGTCGACCTTTCTGGACACCAGCGACGAGTGGATCGTGACGCGAACAGGAATGCGCGAGCGCCGCATCTCGCACGTCAGCGGCATCGATCTCGCGACTTTGGCGGCGCGCCGCGCGCTGGCGTGCGCCGACCTCGATCCGGCGGACGTTGAGCTTATTGTCTATGGCAGCTGCAGCAACGACGAGCAGGTGCCCAACTCCGCCTCCGGTCTGCAATTCGCGCTTGGGTCCAAACGCGCCGCGGCGATGGACGTCAACACGGCGTGCACCAGCTTTCTCTACTCACTCTCAACGGCCACGGCGATGATCCGCACGGGCGTGGTGCGCAACGCGGTCGTGATCGGCGTCGAGATCATTGCGCAATACATCGATTGGGAGAATCGCAACGTCGCAGTGCTGTTTGGCGACGGCTGCGGCGCCGTGGTCGTGCAGGCCAGCGATCGCGAAGAGGGCGTGCTGGCCGAACAGCTCGGCTGCATCGCCGATGCGCGCCAGACGCTGCGCATCCGCGGCATGGGCGCGGCCTACATCAACCAGGGCGTGACGTTCGGCAACACGCTGGTGGATTTCGAGGGACAGGAGATTTTCAAGCGCGCCGTCGGCGGCATGGTGCAGGCCAGCGCGACGGCGATGGAGAAGTGCGGCGTCACCGCCGACGACATCGATCTTGTGGTGCCGCACCAAGCCAATCTGCGCATCATCGAGGCCGTGGCTTCGCGCGCCGGCATCCCGATGGAAAAGGTGATGCTGACCGTTGATCGGTACGCCAACATGAGTTCCGCGACGGTGCCGGTGGCGCTGGAGGCGGCGCTGGCCGAGGGACGCGTCAAGCCGGGTTCGCTCATCCTGATGCCCGCGTTCGGCGCCGGCCTCACCTTTTGCGCCCATGTCGTGCGCTGGGGAGAGCGCGTCACGCCGCTGAAGCCGTGGACGTTGGAACTGCCGCCCTGCAAGCGAACCGCGCTCGAAATGGTCAATGACATCCGCGCGCAGAAGGCGCGCCATGCAGCCGCTTCGGCGCCGGCGCTGGAGACAGCCCATTTCGCCGATATGGGCTGATGGAAAGATTGGCCTCCCATTGACGAGACGCGCTGAAAGTGGCCCATTGTGCGCTGCAACATGAGGCGCGCGCCATGGCTCAAGCGAACCTGAAACCAGTCAAGGACATCTATGCGGTGGGAGAAATACCGCCGCAATTTCATGTACCAGAGACGATGTGGGCATGGGCCATCCGCAAGGAGCGGCACGGTCGCCCGGCGACGGCGATGCAGATCGAGCAGGTGCCGGTTCCCACCATCGGCGAGGACGAAGCGCTGATTTTGGTGATGGCGGCAGGGGTCAATTACAACGGCATCTGGGCCGCGCTTGGCGAGCCGATCTCTCCGCTCGACGGGCACAAGCAGCCTTACCACATCGCCGGCTCGGACGCCTCCGGCATCGTCTGGGCCGTCGGCGCCAAGGTGAAGCGCTGGAAGCCGGGCGACGAAGTGGTCATCCACTGCAATCAGGACGACGGCGACGACGAGGAGTGCAATGGCGGCGATCCGATGTTTTCGCCGAGCCAGCGCATCTGGGGTTACGAGACGCCGGACGGCTCGTTCGCGCAATTCTGCCGGGTGCAGGCGCGCCAGCTGATGCCGCGGCCCAAGCATCTCACTTGGGAAGAAAGCGCCTGCTACACGCTGACGCTGGCGACCGCGTATCGGATGCTGTTCGGCTGGCGGCCGAACGTGCTGCGCCCCGGCCAGAACGTGTTGGTGTGGGGCGCGAGCGGCGGTTTGGGCGTGTTCGCCACACAGCTTTGCGCGGTCAGCGGCGCGCACGCGATCGGCGTCGTCTCGAGCGAAGATAAGAAGGACTACGTGCTCTCGATGGGCGCGAAGGCGGTGCTCAATCGCAACGACTTCAAGTGCTGGGGTCAGTTGCCGAAAGTGAACGGGCCAGAGTTCGCCGATTACATGCGCGAGACGCGCAAGTTCGGCAAAGCCATCTGGGAAATCACCGGCGGCAAGGACGTCGACATCGTGTTCGAGCATCCCGGCGAAGCGACGTTCCCGGTCTCCGTGTTCGTTGTGAAGCGCGGCGGCATGGTGGTGATCTGCGCCGGCACCACGGGCTTCAATCTCACCATGGATGCGCGCTTCCTGTGGATGCGCCAGAAGCGCGTGCAAGGCAGCCACTTCGCGCACTTGTATCACGCGAGCCAAGCCAACCAGCTCGTCATTGACCGCCGTATCGATCCGGCGATGTCGGAAGTGTTCCCCTGGGACAAAATCCCCGACGCGCACGAGAAGATGCTCGATAACAAGCATGCGCCGGGCAACATGGCGGTGCTGGTGAACGCGCAGCGGAGCGGGCTGCGCACGTGGGAAGACGTGCTGGAGGCGAGTGCGGCGCGGGGTTAGACTTTGTTTCCGAGGTGCTCCGGGTGAGACTAGACGTACGAACGCGCCCGCCATCCGGATCATGAGCGCGATCCCGACAAGCCGATCGTGCTGCTTTTCACGCGCGGAGCGGGCGGCGCCTGGGGGCACGACGAGTTGCAAGGGCTTGACGCCGCGCTGCTGCTGACGGCGATCGGCGCCGAGCTACCGCTTGCTGAGATCTATGGGGGGCTCACGGTCGAGCCGGACTGATCGCACCGCCGCCCAGCACGCCGCTCGCCAGAATTGGTGCGAGGTATGTGATCAGGAACACGGTGTTAGACACTGCATTCACCGGGGCGCCGCTCGCGACGGAAATCGCGCTGTCGATCACGTACCAAACTACCATCGCCGTTGTGAGCGCGCGCCACACCGGCGCGCCCAATTTGTCGGCGGCGTCGACCGTGGCGAAGATGGTCAGCGCCCAGCCGATCATCACCGCGCCCAGCACGCCGCAGGTGAAGCGCACGTTCTCGGCGAACGAACTCTGGCCATCCAACGGCCAGTGCACGAGATCGTAAAACCAACGCGTCGGCGCATCGAGCACGGGGAAGGCGGCGGCGGCCAACACCACGCCGAACGCCAACGTCGCCCAGCACCAGATACGCAGCCAGGTTCTCCAGAATGGGGTCATCAGGGTCTCTCCTTTGGGTATGGCGCGCTCAGCCTGACGGAGACGGGGTAAGTGCGGCAATTCCCTCGGAGGTCATGGACAGCGGCGTTGGAGCACCTTTAGCTAGGCGTATGAGTTCGCCCATCGAGGCCCCGTCCAGTTTTGGCGACGCGCTGCGCGCGTGGCGCCAGCAGCGCGGCATGAGCCAGTTGGATTTGGCTTTGGCGGCGGGCGCGTCGCCCCGGCACCTGTCGTTTCTGGAGACCAACCGCGCCAAGCCAAGCCGCGACATGGTGCTGACGTTGGCGGACGCGATGGTGATCCCGCGGGCCTCGCGCAACGCGCTGTTGAATGCGGCGGGCTACGCGCCGCTCTATCCGTCGACGCCCTTGGATGCAGAGTCGCTGGGGCCTTTGCGCGCGGTGTTGTCGGAGATGATGGCGCGGCATGCGCCCAATCCCGCCATGCTGTGCGATCGCTATTGGACGCTGCACGACGCCAACGAAACCGCGCGCGCGCTTCTGGCGCCGCTGCACGGGCCGAGCGGCGAAATGAACATGGTGCGCATGCTAACGCAGAGCGCAGTCGCACCGGAGCTGATCGCGAATTTCGGTGAAGTCTTGGAGGAGATGATTGGGCGCATCCGGCTAGAGGCGCTGGAAGCGGGCGGCGATCCAGAATTCGCCGCGCTGTTGAAACTTCTGGAAGACGCGGCGCGCCGCCATCCGCCGCCAAAGCCCGCGCAACCGCGCAGACCGCTTGTCCCGCTCGTGTTGATGACGCCAGCCGGTGAATTGCGGTTCCTCTCCGCGATCACGCATTTCGGCACCAACGAAGACGCCGCGGTGCGCGATCTGCGCTTGGAGTTGCTGTTCCCGGTCGATGACGCAACACGCGACGCAATGCGAGCTTTAGCGCCATGAAGCACATCGGCATCCTCGCCCATTCCGCCGACGGCGCGGCGCTTTGCTTTCTCGAGATGGTGCGTGCAGGCGCGCGCGCTCTGGGCGCGCACGCGCATCCGGAGATCACGCTGTCGATCTTGCCGATGGGCGGAACTTTCGGCGCGTACGACAAGCACGATTTCGACGCTGTGAACGCGCATCTACGCCGCACCTGTCAGCGCCTCGCCGATGCAGGCTGCGATTTCTTCGTCTGCCCGGACAACACCGCGCACATCGCCTTTGACGCAGCGCGCGAACCGTATCCGCTACCGGGGTTGCACATCTGCGATGTGGTGGCGCAACAAGCGAGAGCCGATGACCGCGCCCGGGTGGCGTTGCTCGGCACGCGCTGGACCATGACCGGCCCCGCTTACCCCGCCGCCTTTGCGCGCGCCGGCGTGGGCCTGCAGGCGCCTGAACCGGACGAACGCGCGATCATTGACCGCATCATTTTCGAAGAGCTTTGTCAGGGTGTCGTCACCGAGGCTTCCCGCGCCGAGTACGTGCGTATCATCGCGCGGATGAAGACCGACGGCTGCGATGCGGCCGCGCTGTCGTGCACGGAGATACCGTTGCTGGTGACGCCGGAGATCTCGCCGTTGCCGACACTCGACTCAACCCGGCTGCTCGCGCACGCCGCGGTGAGGGTTGCGCTGGGACAAGCGCCGATGCCGGCATGGCGCGGCGGCGCCAGCTCAGCTTGAGCGAACGCAAAGCAAGCGAACGGGCGCATTGTAGACAAGCGCGGGAGCCGCACCATGAACGACGCCCAGCGACACCTCATCCAATCGATCATCGACCAGGCCGACGACATCACCATCGCCACCAATCGCGAGGACGGCTATCCGCAGGCGACGACGGTCAGCTACGTCAATGACGGTTTGTCCATCTATTTCGGAACTTGGGTGAAGTCGCAGAAGGCGGTAAATCTTTTGCGCGACGCCCGCATGTCGGCGACGATCAATTTGCCCTATGCGACCTGGAGCGAGATCAAGGGGCTGTCGATCGGCGGGCGCGCGCGAAAAGTGGAGGCGCCGGCGGAACTCGAAAAGGCGATGGGTCTGATGCTCGCCAAGTTTCCGCAGGTGCAGCAATACGCTGCCGACATGCAGGGTGCGGAGATGGCGTTCTTCCGCATCGAGCCCGAGGTGATCTCGATCCTCGACTACAGCAAGAGTTTCGGCCACACCGAGCTGGTTCGAGTTTGAGTCCGACTTCCCTGGACTTCCAGTGTCGCGCGCGATATCATGGGGCTCGTTCTTCGTCGCGTCACGCGCTTTATCCTCCGCTACCGCGCCGGATTGCCCGTCTTCCTTCGAGTTCGAGTTCGCCGGGGTTGGCCTGGGCGGACAGCACCGTCATTCGGAGAAGATCGATGGCAAGTGGCACCGTGAAGTTTTTCAATATGCAAAAGGGCTTTGGATTCATCGCGCCCGATCAGGGCGGCAAGGACGTTTTCGTTCACATTTCCGCCGTCGAGCGCGCGGGTCTTCGCAGCCTGATGGACGGGCAGAAGGTCGAGTTCGACCTCGAGAAGGACAATCGCGGACGCGACTCCGCGACCAACCTTCGTGTCCCGTGACACTGCCGATCGAAGACCGGCTGGGCTCATACACCGACCGGGAGTTGGCGACGCTCCGCGCTAACGCAGAGCGTTTGGCGGAGCAGGGATCCGTCAAGCAGAAGGCAGAGGCCGAAAAGCTGCTGCCGCTGCTTGACGCTGAACTTGCCGATCGGAAGGCGAAAGCGCCGGTGAAGACCGTCGCCAAACGCGGGAAGGCGAAGTCAGCAAGCTAAGCGGCGCGTGATTTGTTGACGCGCGGCCCTCGGCGGGGCCAAATCCCCCGAACAGGGGGATATGCCCATGGTTCGCGTGATCCTTGCGGCGATGGCTGTGCTCGTGGCTGCGGTCACCGGCATAGTCGGGTATCGCACCTATGCGTTCAGCGCGCCGCCGCTGCTGGCGTCTGTGACGCCTCCGGATATTTCAACCTACGCCGTTGATGCGGAGGCAGCCGCGGCGCGGCTGGGCGCGGCTATCCGCATCCGCACCGTGTCGATCGTCAACGAGGGCGACGATCCGGCGCCGTTTGCGCAATTGCACGCCTGGATGCAGCAGACCTACCCCGCGTTTCACGCCGCGGCGCGACGCGAACTCGTGAACACTCTGTCGCTGCTCTACGTCTGGGAGGGAAGCGATCCTGCGCAGCCGCCGATGCTGCTGCTCGCGCATCAGGACGTGGTGCCAGTTCCCGATGAAACCCGCGGCGCCTGGAGCGACGATCCGTTTGGCGGCGTGGTGCGCGACGGCGCGGTGTGGGGCCGCGGCGCGATCGACGACAAGGGCTCGCTGGTCGCCATCCTCGAAGCGGCGGAGTTGCTTGCCGCTCAAGGTCGCAGACCGACCCGAACAATCCTGTTTGCCTTCGGCCATGACGAAGAAATCGGCGGCGAGGGCGCGCAGGCGATGGCGCAAGTGCTGGCGGATCGGGGCGTGCGGGCTTGGTTTGCCATCGACGAAGGGCTCGCCATCATCGATCGTCATCCGCTGACGGGGCGTCCGACGGCGCTGATCGGCATTGCCGAAAAGGGGTTCGCGACGCTGCGCGTCAGCGCGGTCGGCCGGCCCGGCCACTCGTCGATGCCCCCGCCTGAGACGGCGGTGTCGCTGGTGGCCGAGGCGGTCGATCGCGTCCACTCAATGCGGATCGAACGCCAGCTCGGCGGCGGCCCGGCGCACGCGATGATGCGCGCCTTAGCGCCGGAGCTGTCGCTGACCACACGCGCGGCGGTGGCGAACGAATGGCTGTTCGGTCCAGCGCTGCAACAGCGCTTCGCCCAGGACCCCGCCGCGATGGCGCTGATCGGAACCACGGTCGCCCCGACCATGATGAACGCCGGCGTGCGGCCGAACGTGCTGCCGGGCGAAGCGACGGCGATGATCAATTTCCGCCTGCATCCGCGCGACACCGCCGCCGACATTCTGGCGCGTGCGCGCGCTGGGATCGCCGACATCGAAGGCGTCACCTTGGATTGGGCCGAGCCGCCGCGCGAAGCGAGCGCGACATCGAGCGTGACGTCGTCGAGCTACGCCTTGATCGCCGCGCTGTCGGAGGCGAGTTATGGAGAGGCCGCCGTTGCGCCGGGCTTGGTGCTTGGCGGCACTGACTCACGCCATTACGGAAGCGTGGCCGAAAACGTCTACCGCTTTGCGCCAATGGTGCTGTCGAGCGACGACCTGGAGACCATCCATGGCAACAACGAGCGGGTTTCGGTCGAGAACCTGGAACGCCTGATCCGGTTCTACGCCGGACTGATGGAAGCGGGAGCGATGCAATGATACGCAGAATCGGAGTGGCGGCGGCGCTTGCAGCGGCGGCATGCTCGCAGCCTGAAGCCAACAGAATTGAGATGGAGCGGCCGGCCTTGACCAACAGGGAGATGCCGGCGCCGACGCCGGGCGACGTGCGCGTTCGCATCACTCAGGAGCAGGCCGGTCAACGCATCGAAGTCGGTGTGAACCAGCGCTTTGCGATCGAGCTCTCAGGCGTGCCGACCGCCGGCTACATCTGGGCGCCGGCGCAGATGCCGGCGTTCGTGCAGCGCGCGGGTGAAGCGTCGGGGCCGACATCGTCGAACCAGCAGCAGCCGGGTTTCACCGGCGGCAATCATTGGGAGGTGACGATGTTCGTCGCCACCGCGGCCGGCGAGGGCGAGATCGTGATGGAGCAGCGCCGGCCCTGGGAGAGCACGGAGCCGCCGGTGGATGTGTTCCGCGTGACGGTGGTGGCGCGGTGACGAAGCGACGTACGCCGTGTTCCTGATCCTGCAACTGTTGCTCTACTTCGCCGCGCTCGCCGGCGTGGTGGCCGGCGCGCTGGGCGCGCTTTTCTTTGCCGGCGGGGCGCTCAATCCGGCGCGGCCGCGCGCCTTGCGCGTTCGGCGCGGGGTGCTGGCGTTTCTCTGCCTGTGCGGCATCGTCGCATCGGCGACGCTGGGCTTTGTCGGTCTGCCGGCCATCCTGTATTACGCGCAGCAATGACCGAACTGCTTCGAGATATCTGGTACTTCGCGGCGACCGCGCGCGAACTCAGGCAAGGCGCGATGTTCCGCCGTGAGATTCTGGGCGAGCCGGTGGTGCTCGGCCGCGACGCCGAGGGTCGCGCGTTTGCGCTGAGGGACATCTGCCCGCACCGCGCCGTGCCGCTGTCGGCAGGCCGTGTGGTCGAAACCGATGGCGTGCAGACAGTCGAGTGTCCCTATCACGGCTGGCGCTTCGGTGCGCGCGACGGCGTGTGCAAGCAAATCCCGTCGCTGGTCGAGGGCCAGCCCTACGAAGCAAACCGCATTCGCGTGCGCCACTTTCCGACCCACGAAGCCAATGGCGTCGTGCTGATCTACGTCGCCGCCGATCCGAAGTTCGCAGGCGAGCCGCCGCCGCCCCCGGCGTTCGATCTGGGCGACTTCCGCGAACCGAAATTCGTATTGACCCGCATCTTCGCCGCCGCCATGGACAACGCTGTCGTCGGGCTCATGGACCCAGCGCACGTGCCATACGTGCATAATCAATGGTGGTGGCGCCCGCCCAGCACCGGCAAGAAGCTCAAGGAAAAACGCTTCGTGCCGCGCGAACGCGGCTGGGCGATCGAGCGCCACGCGCCGAGCGGCAATTCGCGGGCCTATCGCATGCTGTTCGGCGGCGCGGTGACGACCGAGATCTGCTTCATGCTGCCGGGTTTTCGCTGGGAGGTGGTGGAAAACCAAACGTCGCGTCTGTTCACGCTCACCTGTCTCACGCCCGAGAACGAGACTTCCACGCGCATCACGCAAGTGACCTACTGGAAGAACGCGCCGCTTCTCGACGTGATGAAGCCGATCTTGATCCCGGCCGGGCGCGAGTTCCTGGATCAGGACGGGCGCATGGTCGACCTGCAAAACTCTGGGCTCAAGTATTCGCCGTCGATGTTGTGGATCGATGACATCGACGTGCAGGCGAAATGGTATCTGAAGCTCAAGCGTGAATGGACCAAGAGCCGCGAAGAAGGCCGCGACTTCGCCAACCCGATCGAGCCGACGGTGCTGCGATGGATGAGTTAGGTTATTCTGCCATGGCCTTGGCGAGCTCGCTCTCGCGGCGGTCGCTGA
Source organism: Hyphomonadaceae bacterium (assembly GCA_019753175.1). Lineage (GTDB taxonomy): Bacteria > Pseudomonadota > Alphaproteobacteria > Caulobacterales > Aquidulcibacteraceae > Vitreimonas. The sequence goes on along the minus strand of JAIELK010000028.1, from coordinate 35,004 downwards.
TGGTGCGGCGCGCCACCTCATCGGCAACGCCAACGCCGTTCAGCAACGCTTCGCCGAGCTGAAGCGCCGCCTCAACCGAGTCGGGGCTTGCCATGTCGGCCCCGGCTTCGTGCAGACGCCGCGCCTGCTTGGCGTCGCGCGCGCGCGCATAAACTGGCACGTCAGGCCATGTGCGCTTCGCCAATGCAACGATGCGTTCGACGGCGTCGGGCCGATCCATGGTGACCACGATGGCTGCAGCGTTCGCGGCGCCGAGCGCGGCGAGCGTTTCGGAACGGCTCGCATCGCCGAAATGGAACGGACGTCCCTGTTTGCGGAGGTCGCCCACCAGCGCGGCGTCGGCGTCGACGCCGACATGAGCGATCTCGTGAGCGTCAAGGAGGTCGGCGAGCATCTGCCCAACGCGGCCGCCACCGGCGATGACGACGTGATCGCGCGATTGAGCGAGGTCTTGCGCCGCCAGCACGCTGTCAGCCTTCTCAAAACCCTGCGTAAGCCGCCGTCCCAGCGCCGCCAGCATCGGCGTCAGAAACAACGACAGCGCTGCGATCAGGAGCATCGTTTCGGCCGTGGCTGGCGCGATTACTTGTCCGCGTTCGGCTGCGGCCACGACGATGAACGCGAATTCTCCCGCGCCGCCGAGCAGAAAGGCGACTTCGATGGCGCGCGGCCACGGCATTGCGAATGCGCGCGCCAGCGGGGCAATGATGGCGACTTTGACCAAGAAGAGCCCCAGCGTGCCGGCGATCAGTAACAGCGGTTGGCTCAATATAAGCCCCAAATCGATGCGCATGCCGACGGTCACGAAGAAGAGGCCGAGCAGCAGGTCCTTAATCGGTTCGAGGTCGGTCTCGATCTGATGACGGAATTCGGTCTCCGCCAGCAGCATGCCGGCCAGGAAGGCGCCGAGCGCCATCGGGAGCCCCCAGGCTTTCGCGGCGAGCGACATGCCGATCGCGGTGAGAAGCGCGGCAGCGATGAAGGTTTCGCGGCTGTCAATGGAGGCGACCCAATGGAACATGGGTCTGAGCGCCAATCGTCCGATCGCCGCTATGCCGATCAGCGCGCCAAAGGCCGTGAGCAGCGCTTGCCCGACTTGGCTCGGAGCGAACGCGTGCGCGCCGACGCTGAGCGCCGTCACCGCGAACAGGATCGGCACCACCATCAGATCCTGCAGGAGCAGCACAGAGAAGCTGGCGCGGCCGACCGGCGTCGCAATCTGACGGCGTTCACGAAGCAATTGCAGCACCAGCGCCGTGGAAGAGAGCGCGAACGCCAGCCCCAGCACCGCCGCGACGGAAAAGTCAGCGCCAAAGACCAATGCAGCGACGGCGATCACAAGACTGGTCACGCCCACTTGCGCCAAGCCAAGGCCGAACACGTAGCGTCGCAGCGCCCACAGCCGTTCCCAGGATACTTCCAGCCCGATCACGAACAGCAGGAACACAATCCCTAACTCGCCCAAGAGCTGGGTTTGCTGAGTGTCCTCAAGTTGGAACGGCGACAGGATCGGCCAGATGTCCGCAAGCCGGCCGAGCACGTGCGGCCCCATCGCCACGCCGATGAGCAAGAACCCCATCACGGCCGAAAGCCGCGCCTTGCGCAGGGCCGGCACCACAACGCAGGTGGCTGCGAGGAACACCAGCATCTGCGTCAGCACGTCGAGCGGCGCTGACCCTGCATGATCGCCCATGTATGGCCTCGTCGTAAAACGTCCTGTGAAGTCCGCTATCGTAGCCTGAAACTGCGAAATAGCCGAGCCGTACGAAGGCCGCCATGACATAGCGCGTCTCGCCTCTCAAACGATGCGAATCGGCTTGCGTCCGGGAGAGCAACTGGTTTGCAGCACGGCGACAGAGCCGACGCTTCGGCTGCCGCACCAAGGCGACGCACGGACGCTTTCTCGACTCACAGGTCCGCGTAAGCGATGTCGTCTTCTTCGCTCTCCCCTCGCGGAACACCGCGAAGGGATCGTCCGGAAGTCATCATCGACTAAGTCTTCCATCCTCGCCATATTGCCATCGAAGGCCCGCCGCGAAAAGAAGAGATCATGTCCCACTATGAACGCCACCTGATCGCGCGCGCCGGTTGGCTGCGCGCCGCCGTGCTCGGGGCCAATGACGGCATCGTCTCGACCGCCAGCCTGATCGTTGGCGTCGCTGCGGCGGGCGAGGGACGCGACGGGATCCTGATCTCCGGCGTCGCCGCGCTTGTCGCCGGGGCGATGTCGATGGCGGCGGGCGAGTACGTCTCCGTCAGTTCGCAATCCGACACCGAAAAGGCCGATCTCGCGCGCGAGCGCAAGGAACTCGCCACCGACCCGGAGTTCGAACTGGAAGAGCTGACGCAAATCTACCAGGCGCGCGGGCTCGAGCGCGAGCTGGCGCTGCAAGTCGCGCAGCAGCTCACGGCCAAGGATGCGCTGAAGGCGCATGCGCGCGATGAACTTGGCATCACCGAAGTCAGCACGGCGCGGCCGGTGCAAGCGGCGCTGACCTCGGCCGCCGCTTTCGCCAGCGGCGCAATTCTGCCGCTGCTGGTGGTGCCGCTGGCGCCGCTGGCGCAGCTGCCGTGGATCGTTTCGGCGGCGTCGCTGGTGTTCCTCGCTTTGCTCGGGCTCGCGGCCGCGCGCACCGGTGGGGCAGGCGCGCGGCGTGCGATCGTCCGCACGATGGTGTGGGGCGCGCTCGCCATGGCCCTCACAGCGGCGATCGGCCGCTTGTTCGGGGCGGTGGTGTAGCGCTTCGCAACTGCGAAAGGCTCGGTTACGCTCTCCGGAGCGAGAGGGACGACATGGCCGCTGACATTGTTTCGGATCTGGAGCGCGCCGCGGACGCAGCGGATGCCTACATGCGCGCGGCCCGCGCTGCGGTGGCAGAGCGCGTCGCCGGCGATCGCGCGGCCATGGACCGCGAGCAGCACGTCGTGCATGGGCTTGCTTGGGTCGCGACCTATGCCGAGACGCTGCGCGAAGTTCGCGACTGGGCCCGCGCCTTGAACGACAAAGGCGCGCTCGGCGAAATCGAAACTTTGCTCGCCAAGCTCTTGGCTGCCGAGTACGGCGCTCAGCTTGCCGGCGGCTTGCCGATGACCCAGGTCGAGACCATCCGCCCGGCGGACTTCGGCGTCGCGGCGCCGCCTGTGCTTGTGCGCATGGCGGAAACAGAGAAAGCGCAGCTCGCAGTTTTGTTGCGCGACGCACAAGGTCGCGCAACGGTCGAGAACGCCAATCTCGACGAAGACCTCTCGCTTATCCGCGATCAGTTCCGCAAGTTTGCTGATGATCGCATCGTCCCGCAGGCGCACGGTTGGCACTGTCGCGATGAACTCATCCCGCTCGATGTGCTGGGTGAGATGGGCGCGCTCGGCGTGTTCGGGCTGACGATTCCGGAGGAGTTCGGCGGCGCTGGCCTGGGCAAGATGGCGATGTGCGTCGTTTCTGAGGAATTGTCGCGGGGCTGGATCGGAACGGGCTCGCTTGGCACGCGCAGCGAAATTGCCGCCGAACTGATCCTCATCGGCGGTACGGCCGCGCAAAAGCAACATTGGCTGCCGAAAATCGCCAGCGCCGAGATTCTGCCGACCGCCGTGTTCACCGAGCCGAACACCGGCTCCGATCTGGGTTCGCTGCGCACCCGTGCGGTGAAGGAAGGCGATCACTACGTCGTCACTGGGAACAAGACCTGGATCACGCACGCCGCGCGCGCGGACCTGATGACGCTGCTGGCGCGCACCGATCTCAGCACCACGGGCTTCAACGGTCTGTCGATGTTGCTCGCGCCGAAGCCGCGCGGCGATGACGCCAATCCGTTTCCGGCAGACGGCATGAGCGGCGGCGAGATCGAAGTGATCGGTTATCGCGGCATGAAGGAGTACGAGATCGGCTTTGATGGTTTCGAAGTCGCTGCGGCGAACTTGTTGGGTGGGCTGGAGGGGCAGGGCTTCAAGCAATTAATGGCGACGTTCGAGTCCGCGCGCATCCAGACCGCGGCCCGCGCCATTGGCGTGGCGCAAAACGCCTTCGAGCTGGGGCTGCGCTACGCGCTCGACCGCAAGCAATTCGGCAAGGAAATCTTCGCGTTTCCCCGCGTCGCCAACAAGCTCGCGATGATGGCGGCCGAGATCATGGCGGCGCGGCAGATCACCTATTTCGCGGCGCGGCGAAAGGACAGCGGCAAGCGCTGTGATCTTGAAGCCGGCATGGCCAAGCTATTGGCGGCGCGCGTCGCTTGGGCTGCGGCTGACAACGCCCTGCAAATCCATGGCGGCAACGGCTTTGCTGTCGAGTACCCGATCAGCCGCGTGCTGGCCGACGCGCGCATCCTCAACATTTTCGAGGGCGCGGGCGAGATTCAGGCTATGGTGATTGCGCGGCGGCTGTTGGAAGAGGGGGCGAATTGAGCGAAACCCCAACATTCGCCGAGCGAGCCAGGAGTGCAGCACTGATTCCCGGGCTTATGCGCGGACCGCTTAAGCGCTGGGCGGCGGTGGTTGATCGCGAGCTCAGCCTCACTGGGGCGACGCGTGCGCTGCCGATTATTCGCGCGCGCTCAACCGAATTGGATCAGAAGACCGGCGGGCTGGTGGGCTTCGCAGGTTTGAGTGCGGCAGCGCTTGCCTTAGTCGCTCCGGAAGTTCTTCCACGGGATGGCGTCATCGAGGATTGGGGTGCTTTCGCGCCCTGGGCCTTCTCCGCGGTCATGGGGCTGTTGGCTGCAATCTACTCACTCTCGGCGCTCGGCATTCCGAACGCTGATGCGGCTAAGACGGAAACGATCGAAGCGTTTGAGTTTGCGGAATTGCAACGCCTCGCCTACCGTTCCTGGAACTTCAGCTGGGGGCTGCGTTCGGCGCAGCTCTCCGCGCTTGGCTTCTGCATGATGCTGGGCTCACTCTCGGTTTCGGGATGACGTGCCCGCTCGTGTGTTTCGATAGGTTGGCGTAATGGCCCGTGTTGTTCATTTCGAAATCCATGCTGCTGACCCCGAGCGCGCAGCGCGCTTCTACGAATCCGCGTTCGGGTGGACGCTTTCGCACATTCCGGCGCTGGATTACTGGATGATCGCGACGGGCGATGGCCCCGGCATTGACGGTGGCCTGATGCGGCGGCGCGGTGAACCGCCAGCAGAAGGACAGCCGGTCAACGCCTTCGTCTGCACCCTCGGCGTCGAGGATTTGGACGCGGCGCTCAGGTCTGCCGCGGCCGCCGGGGGAACGCTCGCCGTTCCCCGCATGGCCATTCCCGGTGTCGGCCATGTGGCGTACATGAAGGACACCGAGGGCAACATTTTCGGGTTCTTCACAGATGATCCGTCAGCGGCATGAGGTGGGCCATGCGTACGGTTGTGATGATTTCGCTGCTGGCCTTGGCCGCGTGCGCGCCGGCTGCGCCGACGGCGTACACGCCGGTTGTCGAACAGAACTTCATGCGTGCGTGCGAGGCGCAAAGCACGGTGCCTGGCCTCTGCGCCTGCACTTGGGAGCGAATCGAAGCGGGAGTGGCTCCCGCTGACTTCATGGCGCTCGAGAGCTTGCCGGGGCCGGAGCGCGCCGCGCATCCGCTGACCGAACAGATCGAAGCCTATGCGCTCGCCTGCGGCGCTCAGAGCAGCGAAGACGCCACGCCCGCGCCTTGACGTTGCGTGCAGACGGGCGATTATCGCTCGTGGTGGAGCGAGGAGGCGGCCTGTGGGTGTTTGCTGGCGCGCGATCGGTGCGGCCGTGCTGCTCTGGGGCTGCGCGGAGCAGCCTCCCAATCCGTATCCAGAAACCGCGCGCGTGCAGTTTGAAAGCACTTGTCCGGCCAGCGACCCCAGGTGCAGCTGCACGTGGGACAAGATCACGCGCATGCTCACCTATGAGGAATACGAGGCCGCCGTGGCGCGCTTCAACGAAAGCGGGCAGATGGACACGCGCATCACCCGGGCGCGCACGCAATGCTTGGAGCGGCGCGAGGAATAGTCCGCCGCCGTGGGTGGCGCTCAATTGCCTTGGTTCATCCCGGCGGGGCTTGGTCGAGCAGCGACAGCCGAGGCACGATCGTGCGCGCCGGGATCAGCGCTCCAGGCGCAATGACGGCGTTGGCGCCGATGCGAACATGATCGCCGACGAGGGCGCCGAATTTGTCAACGCCGGTCGCAAAGTAGGCGCCCCCGAACAAGATGCGGATGCGCTTGTCGGCAAGCTCGTTGCGGCAGTTCGCGATCATTGCGCCGGCTTCGATGTTGACGTCGGCGCCAAGCACGGAATCGCCCACGAAATTCAAGTGCGCAAGCTTCGAACCATCGAGCATGAAGGTCGATTTGAGTTCTGCTCCGGGGCCGAGTGTGCAGTTTGCGCCGAGCCAGCATCCGCCGCGAACCAGCGCCGTCGATGCAATGAAGCACCCCGGCCCGATCACGGCCGACCCCTTGATGACAGCGCCAGCTTCGACGCGAGCGCTGGCGTGAACGGCGATGTCGGCTTGGATCGAGAATCCCGCGCCGCACGCGGCGATAAGGTCTGCAACGATCGTCTGCGCATTGCTGGTCCATTCCCATGGCGCCTGATCGGCCAAGCGCGCCAGCGGCGAGGCTACGGGAATCGCAATCATGTCGGCGACGCGGATGCTGGTCATGTTGACCGCCGGCTTTGTAACGCCGCGAACAAGGTGCCGTCGTCCAACAGATCGAGTTCCCCGCCGACCGGTACGCCATGGGAAAGGCGGCTGATAGTGATGTTGAGCGGCTGCAGGCGCTCGGCCAGGTAGTGCGCCGTGGTCTGACCGTCGACCGTCGCGGCAAGCGCCAGGATCACCTCGCGGACGCCGGCTGCGGAGGCGCGCTCCAGCAGCGCCGTGATGCGCAGATGCTCGGGGCGTACGCCGTCGAGCGCTGAAAGCACGCCGCCCAGCACATGATAGCGGCCCCTGAAGGCGCCGGCGCGTTCGAGCGCCCAGACATCGCCCACTTCAGCAACGACGCAGATGAGCCCGTCGTCGCGCTCGGGATTGGCGCAGAGCGCGCATGGGTCTTGGGTGTCGAGCGCACCGCAGCGTGAGCAGGCGCCGACCTTGTCCGCGGCTTCGGCGAGCGCCGCCGCCAACGGCAGCATCAGCGCGTCCTTCTTCTTCAACAGCTGCAACGCCGCGCGCCGCGCCGAGCGGGGACCAAGCCCAGGCACCTTCGCGAGCAGCGCAATCAGCGCCTCGATTTCTGGGGCGGCTGTGGCGGATTTGGAGCGCATCCGGGCTACGCGTTGAGATACAGGATCGCGCCGTTCAGCAGGGACGCGAAAGCGACCCAAGCCGCATACGGAACGAACAGCCACGCGGCGAGCCTGTCGCGCCGCCACGCGATGGCGATGAACGCAACAATGACGGCGAGCAGGGCAAGAATGATGATCAACGCCAAGCCGATCTGGTGCAACGAGAAGAACGCCGGTGACCACGCGAAGTTAAGCGCCAGCTGCGCCCACCAGAGTTTTGTTGCGCCGCCGCCTGCGTCCGCTTGCATGATCCGCCAACCGGCGACGGCGATCAGCGCGTAAAGCGTGGTCCAGGCCGGGCCGAACACCCAGCCGGGCGGATTGAATGGCGGTTTCTCAAGCGCCGCGTACCATTCGCCCGGCGCGGTGAGATAGCCGATGGCCATCCCGCCGCCGCTCACAAGCAGCAGCAGAAGCGCGAGGGAGAGATAGCGGTTCATCAGTTCAGAACGGCATCTTGAAGCCGGGCAGGATGCCCAAACCGCCGCTCAGTCCCTTCATCTCGTCGTTCTGCGCGTCTTCGAGCTTGCGACGCGCGTCGTCGTGCGCCGCCTTGATCAGATCTTCGAGAATCTCGCGCTCGTCGGCGACCATCAGCGAGGGATCGATGCTGATCGCTTGCAGCGCGTTCTTGCCGCTGATGCGCACCTTCACCATGCCGCCGCCGGCCGTCCCTTCGACCTCCATCGCTTCCAATTTCTTCTGAGCCTCAGCGATCTTGGCCTGCATCTGCTGGGCCTGACGCATGATCTGCGAAATGTCCTTCATCGATCAGCTTCCTTCTCCGATCCTTATACCGATCCCAACAGCCGCCGTCACCGTTGCGCAACTCCGACAATCGTGACGTCTCCGGGCGGATGCGGAGGCGAGAGCGTCGAGCAGGTCCGGAATGAGCGGCGCCAGGTCCGCAAGCCGATTGCTCGTCGCACGCAAGACGACCACCGCGATCTGCACTTGGCTGAAAGGACAAATTCCTGTCGACGGTAACGAAAGCGTCGAAGTGATCGGCTGCCAACGCGAGAAGCGCGCCGTTCTTGATGGCCGACCACCCCATCTGCCGTGCGGTCCGGACGTCATGGCCGGTGATAAGTCGAGCGAGACGCCAGTCTATGCATTCGTCGAGCAGGACTTTCACGGCAGGGCTTCGACCAGTCGGTCCCTCGCAGGTTCCAGGAAGGCAATGATCTGCTCTCGCTGCACGGATGGGAAACCCTCGAGGAAGTCGTCAATTGTCTCGCCTCCCTCCAGGTAATCCAAGAGCGTTTGCACCGGTACGCGTGTGCCAGTGAACCCCGCGGCGCCGCCCATCACCTCTGGATCGCGCGAAATCGCGCGCGAAATGTCCTTCATCGATCGGCTTCCTTCTTGCGATTGGGCGCGGGCGTGGGCTTGCCCGGTTGCGGCATCGGCACCACGTCGCCGCCCGCCGGCGCACTCGGCTCGCGCACGGCGACGATCTCAGCCTTCGGGAACGCCTTCAGCGCCTCGGCGACGAACGGTTGTTTCTTTAGATCCTCCAGCGCCCGCGCTTCATCGCGCTTGCGGCGTTCGGCCAAACTCTCGACAGGCGCGGCCGGCGTCTCGCTGGTTGCACGCAGCGTCCACTCAAACGGCGTACGCTCCTCCAGAAACGCCTTCAAACGCCGCACCAAGTCTCGCGGTTGATCGGGACCAGCCGCGAACACGATTTCGCCGTGCGGTGAGAAGCGGGTGATCTTGAGCTTTTCAATCGCCAGTTCGAGTTCGATGTCGCGTTCTTCGGCGACAGCAGCGACCACGGCTTCGAAGGAGGGGAATTTCGGAGCGTCTTCGTTTGCTTCCCCGCTTGCGGTTGGGCTGTCGGCCGCGGAGCGCGAGACGGAGGGGGGAACGGCCGTCGTCCCCGCTCCGGCCGCTTCGCGACCGCCTCCCGCTTGAACGGGGGATGAAATATCGCGCAGCAGCCGCGCTGCGTCTTCCGGCGGCGGGAGTTTCTGCGCCGCGCACAAGCGCACCAGCGCCATCTCCAGCGCCGCCACCGGATCGGGCGCCTTGCTGGCTTCTTCGAACGCCTTGAGCAACATCTGCCAGAGCCGAGAAAGCTGTGCAGGCGTCAGTGTTTCGCCCAAACCGCGCACGCGCGCGGTCCAGTCAGCGCCGCCGATCAGCCGTGCTTCAGCGCCCAAGGCTTGCGCTCGCGCAGCTTCGTGGCCGATGTCCAATAGATCGCGCAGGATCAAGGATGGGTCGGCGCCGCTATCGTACTGGCTGCGCGCCTCAAGGATTGCGGTTTTGGAATCGCCCTTGGCGATGGCGTCGAACAGGTCGAGCACGCGACCGCGATCGGCCAGGCCTAGCATGTCGCGAATATCGGCGGCGCCGACGCTCTCGCCCGGCTTTTGCACGAGCGCCTGATCCAGCAGCGACAGGCCATCGCGGGCCGAGCCTTCCGCCGCGCGCGCGATCAAGGCGATGCCATCGGCATCGACCTTGACGCCTTCCTTGGCGCAGATCGCGGCGAGGTGTTCGGCCAGTTGCTCACTGTCGATGCGCTTCAGATCGAAGCGCTGGCAGCGGGACAGCACGGTCACCGGCACCTTTCGGATTTCGGTGGTGGCGAAAATGAACTTCACGTGCGGCGGCGGCTCTTCCAGCGTTTTCAGCAGGCCGTTGAAGGCCTGCGTCGAGAGCATGTGCACTTCGTCGATAATGTAGACCTTGTGGCGCGCCATCACCGGCGCGTAGCGGACCGAATCGAGGATCTCGCGAATGTCGCCGATGCCGGTGCGCGAGGCGGCGTCCATCTCGAACACGTCGGGATGGCGGCTCTCCATGATCGCTTGGCAATGCTCGCCCGGCGGATCGAGTTCTATCGAAGGCGCATCGATCTCGCCGCGCCGGTAGTTGAGCGCGCGGGCGAGCAGGCGCGCGGTGGTGGTTTTGCCAACGCCTCGCACCCCCGTGAGCATGGTCGCATGCGCAATCCGGCCGAGCGTGAACGCATTGGCGATGGTGCGCACCATCGCCTCCTGGCCGATCAGGTCGGCGAAGGTGCGCGGCCGATATTTGCGCGCCAGTACAAGATAGGCCCCACCGGGGGCGGCGGCACCGAACAGGCCGGGGGGCGATTCATCGTTCATCAACCTAACTTAGTCGCCCTGTCGGCCTTCTGCGAGCCGCCGTGAAGCACAACCTTAATGTTCTCGCGGCACTTTGGCAGCTTCGGGGGGTACTCCGAGGGCGCAAGTTGGACGACCGGGCCAGAAACCAGCGCGGGGGCGTGCTCGCCATCCGCCGCTTCCGCGAGATCGCATGGCAGCGCCACGGCGCTACGCGCTTCGCCTCGGTCGCGGTGGTTCCGCTTTTGGTCGCGATGCTGGCGCCGGGCTGGTGGTGGGCTTGGTGCTTGGCCTTCTCCGCCATCGGCATGGCCATCGACTGGCGCACCGTGCTCTGGATGAAGCGCCTCGATGCGCGTCTCGACACCCTGTCGCTGGAGGAGACCACGCGTGCGCAATCCGTGCTGATCGGACGCGTCGCGGCGTTGGTGACCGCTTACGCCGCGCCCTACGCCATCTTGTCATTCTCGCCCGGCCTCGGCCCGGTGGTCGGCTTGATGTTCGCGCTCGGCTCGATCTCGGTCATGACAAGCCTGCACGTCCTGACGCGCAACATGATTTTCTGCACGCTACCGCCAATGGGGCTAGCGCTGCTGCTCAACGCCGGCGCCCTCGGCCAATCGATAGCCGAGGTTGCGGGGCTGGGACTGCTTTGCGCCATCAGCCTCATCAACTCTATCGTCATGGCGCGCGCGGGCGCGAGGGCGTTCGAAGACACGGTCGCGGCGCGCGTTGAAGCGGAAAGCGCCGCCGATGAGTTGGAGCGGCGTGTCGCGGAACGCACCTCGGAGCTGCTCGCAGCGATGCAAACGGCGGAGGCGGCCAGCAAGGCAAAGTCGTTGTTCCTCGCCAATATGAGCCATGAATTGCGCACCCCGCTCAACGCGGTCATCGGCTATTCGGAGATCATCGAGGAGGATCTCGCCAGCGGCGATGTCGCCGAGTGCCCCCAGCACATCGCCCGCGTGCGCGCTTCGGCGTTGCACTTGCTCGGGCTCATTGCCGACGTGCTCGATCTCGCCAAGGTCGAGGCCGAGAAAATCGTGCTGCGCCCGGAGGCGATCGACGCGCGCGCGCTGGCGCGATCGGTGCTGGAAACGGTCGCCCCCACTGCGGCCAGCAATGGCGCAAGCTGCGAACTGGTGGTCGAGCCAGGCGCAGATCACATCGTCGCCGATCCGCTGCGGGTGAAACAATGCCTCATGAACCTCGCCTCCAACGCTGCGAAGTTCACTCATAACGGGCGGATCGTTCTGCACCTGCGTCGCACCATGAAAGACGCGCGGGATATGATTGCGTTCGATGTCATCGACACCGGCATCGGCATTAGCCCCGAGACTCAGGCGCGCCTGTTTGAACCCTTTGTGCAGGCGGACGCCTCGATCACGCGCGCCCTTGGCGGCACTGGCTTGGGCCTTGCCATCACGAGGCGCTTCGCCCGCATCATGGGCGGCGATGTCACGGTCGAAAGCGAAGTGGGAAAGGGTTCGCGCTTCACTTTGATGCTGCCGATCGCCCCTGACGCGGTCGACAGCAACACAGACGCCGCAGCCGCGTAGCCACAGCGATCCTTACGCCCCCAAGAACACCGCTTGGACGAAACGGCGATAGTGCAGCGACGCGGGCTTTCAACGCAAGCTCGCCCGATACTCCCGCGCGGTGTGAGTAAAAGAGAAGGTGCAGACAGGACGGCGACCCGTACGCAACCCGTTACGGCTGCTTCCTTCCGGACCTGACCGGGTTGGCGGGGCGGCCGTCCGCCGCCTGCCTGCGAGGCTCATATCGCAGGCCGAACGCCGCGCCGCAATAAGCCTCAGCGCCTCAGTGCATACATGCTGTCGACGCAGGGCGGGCCCATGCACTCGACGCGGCCCAGTTCCACCAGCCGGATCATGTGGGCGAGCACGGAGTGGCAGGCCGCGGGATGCAGCCGTTTGTCCACGTCGGCGTACATCTCGACCACCATGTCCTTGATGAAGGTCTTGCCGCTTTCGAGTTGCGCCAGGACTTGCCGTTCGCGATCGAGGCGGTGTTCGAGATAGGCGTCGATAAACGGCCGCACCGCACGCACCGGCGGCCCGTGCGTCGGCCACAGCACGTCGTAATTGCGGTCGCGCACTTTCTTGAGACTGTCGAGATAGGCGCTCATGTCGCCGTCCGGCGGGCCGATGATGGTGGTGGACCAGCCCATGATGTGATCGCCCGGGAAGAACGCATTCTCCTCCAGCAGCGCGTAGGACACGTGGTTCGTGGTGTGCCCCGGCGTCGCCACCGCTTCGATGGTCCAGCCTGGCCCTGAAAAGCGCTCGCCATCGCGCACGTCGACCTGCGGCTCGAAGCCGTGGTCGTCGCCGGCTTCGAGGCGCAGCGTGTCGCAGTCGCTCGGTTTTGGCGGCTCCTTGCTGCCATAGACTTTGGCGCCGGTGCGCGCCGCCAGCGGGTTGGCGGCCGGTGAGTGATCCATATGGCGATGCGTGACGAAGATGTGGGTGACGCGCTCGCCTTCGACCGCGCGAAGAATCGCTTCGATGTGTTCGTCCGTGTCAGGTCCGGGATCGATGATCGCCACCTCGCCGCGGCCGATGATGTAGACGCCCGTGCCGGTGAACGTGAACGGGCCTGGGTTGTTGGCGATAAGCCGGCGGATCAGCGGCGAGACCTGCTGGGCCTGCTCATAGACAAAGTCCATCTCCTTCACGAACGGGATTTTCGCCGCCATGTTTGGGTCCTTCAGCCTCAGGCGCCGAGCGCGAAACGGCGGAACGCCTCGCGCAACATCAGCGTGGCCTTGATCTTGTCCGGTAGATTGAGGGCGATCGGAGGGCCCATATCGGTCTTGTTGGCGTCGACGATGTAGAGCTTGCCGTCACAGCGGTCTCGAAGCACGTCGACGCCGCCCCACTGCAAGCCAATCTCGTGCGCGAACGCTGCGATCTGGTCCATTTCCCCGGCGCTGAACACATCTTCAGGAGCGCGCAGCAGCACCTCCGTGTTCGTGTTGAGGAAGCGTTGGGTGACGCGTCGGCGCTTGAGAAAGACACAGACCGGGCGGCCGTTGACGGTGCAGGTTCGCAGGTCCTCGACGAGGTCGAGGTTCATGAGCATGCGGTTGTCGACCAGGCGCTGATAGACCCGTCCCGCGACCGGCGTCGTCGGGCACTGCACGACGCGCCCATCGTGGGCGGCGTTGATCTCAGACTTCTCGACCGCCGGGCCGACGTGGAGGCGCGGATCGACGACCAAGGCGTGGCCGAACGCGGTCTCGCTTGCGCGCGCAACGCGCGACTTCGACACGTCGCGACACGCGAAGTTCACCAGCTTGGCCCCTGCTTTGAGCTTCGACGGCGGATCGTTCGGGCTGTAAGTGGCGTCCTCGAACTGCATCACCACGTCAGCTTGCGCGGCGTCGTTGACGAGCTTTGCGCCCGCTGCGCGCGCCACTGCCCAGATCAGATACCACGGCCGGGCCCGCTCTGGCGTAAAGGTGATGGTGAAGTGCGGGGTCAGCGGCTCGATCCGCTGCGCGGCGAAGAAGAACCTGAACCAGGCGTGCACCTGCTTCAGCACCGACGGCGAATAGGGAACGCGTGCGCCGGTCTTGCGGACCGTCAGCCCGGTCAGCCCGAACTCGAAGTCCTTAAGCCAGACGCGGCCGGAGGTCTGAAACACACGGGGGGTGGCGTCCGTCACCGCGTCTAGCCTTCCTGTGGCCCAAAGCTTGCGTTGTCCACGGCCATGAAACTGGCCTGGGCGGTAAGCATGTTCGCGTTGGATCGCGTACGCACTGTGTTGCTCGCCCTGTCTCTGATCGTCTTGCTCAAGATCGTTTGGTTGCTGATTACGGCCTAAAAGCGGCTAGGGTTTCGGCGCAAGGGCCGTCAGCGCTTCCCTGGCGCCCTCTAGATCATAACCGGCCTTGGCGGCGGCGGCGATGATCTCGTCAGGGCGCATATCGCCCATCAGCGCCTTCGCCAAGCCCCAAGCCAGTATTGAGCGGCGTCCGGTTCGGCAATAGGCCAGGACGGGTCCGCGGGTCTCCGCCAGCACGGTCGCCATCGAGGCGACGGCCCCCGGCGGGGGCGCCCCTTGGAAGGGGAGTGCGTGGTAAGCGAGGCCGACAGTCTCAGCGGCGGCGCGCATCGCGGCGGCGCTCGGCTGCCCCGGTTCCTCATTTTCGGGCCGGTTGTTGATCACTGCGCGAAAGCCCGCGGCGGCGGCGAGCGCGAAGTCCTCGGGGGAGAGTTGGCCGGCGACCGCGAACAGCGGCGTAACGCTATGAAGAGCCGTCATGTCGCACCTACGTTGACATAGCTTGTCGGGGAAGCAAGGTTCCGCGCGCTTTCGCCCGCTTCGGGTCAAATAGGACGTGAGGATGCTCGCTCAAGCCATTCGACGCCTTGCTTTTGCGATCCCCACTCTTCTCGCCATCGTCGCAGCCGCTTTCGTCTTGATGCAGTTGGCCCCCGGCGGACCGTTCACCAAGGAACGCCAGATGCCGCCGGCGATCGAGCAGCGTCTGGTTGAAAAGTACGGGCTTGATCTGCCGATCCACGAGCAGCTGGCGCGCTATCTTGGTGGGTTGGCGCGCGGCGATCTGGGTCCGTCGATGACCTACAAAGACAAGGAAGTCATAGACATCATCGCCGAAGGCGCCCCCACCAGCGCCGTGCTTGGTTTGAGCGCGATGGTGCTGGCGCTGTTCGTCGGCGGCGCGCTCGGCGTGATGGCGGCGGTGCGCCAGAACCGCGCTCAGGACTATTTCGTGATGGCGCTGGCGATCGGGGGGGTATGCCTGCCGCCGCTGGTCATCGGGCCGGTGCTGCAATTGCTGTTCGGCGTGGAGTGGGGGCTGCTGCCGTCGCAGGGTTTGCACCGCGACGAGTTCGGCCTCGTTTATCTGATCCTTCCGGTGATCACGCTATCACTGCCGCTTATCGCAATTATTTCCCGCCTGATGCGCGCGAGCATGATCGAGGCGCTGCGCTCCAACGCCATCCGCACCGCGCGCGCCAAGGGCTTGCCCGAGGCGCAGGTGATCTGGCGTCACGCGCTCCCGATCGCATTGTTGCCCATCGTCTCGTACGCCGGCCCGGCCCTTGCCGGAGTGATGGCGGGGTCGTTCGTGATCGAAACGGTGTTTCAGTTGCCCGGCATCGGCAAGCAATTCGTGCTCGCCGCCCAGCAGCGCGACTACACGTTGGTGATGGGCGTGGTGCTGGTCTATTCCTCCTTGATTATCCTCCTCAACCTCGCCGCGGACCTGATGTACCGCGTACTTGATCCAAGGTCCCGCACCGCATGAGCGACGTTCTGGCCGACGAGTCAACGCCGCCGCCGGCGAGCAAAGGCCGCTCGCTGTGGGACGATGCGCGCCGCCGATTGATGCGCAATCCGGCTGCGGTCGCGAGCCTTTACGTTGTGGCGCTGTTGAGCATGGCGGCGGCGTTCGGGCCGGAATTGTGGGTGCACGACTTCGACACCATCTATCGCGACCGCGTGGCGATCGCGCCGACGTTCGAAAATCTCCATCTCCTCGGCACCGACACTGAAGGACGCGATCAGGTTGCGCGCCTGTTTTTGGGCTTGCGCATCTCATTGCTGGTCGGGCTTGCGGCGACAGCGGTCGCGCTCACCATCGGCGTCCTTTGGGGCGCTATTGCGGGATTCATTGGCGGCATTGTCGACGACCTGATGATGCGCTTCGTCGACGTGCTGTATTCGATCCCGTTCATCTTCTTTGTGATCGTGCTGATGACGGTGGTGCAAACCGACAATCCGGTCACCAATCTGTTGCTGATTTTCATGGCCATCGGCGCGGTGGAATGGCTCACGATGGCGCGCATTGTGCGGGGTCAAACCATCGCGCTGCGGAAGCGCGAGTTCGTCGAGGCGGCGCGCGCCGCCGGCGCCTCTCCGTTGCAGATCGTGTTTCGCCACATTGTCCCCAATGTGCTGGGGCCGGTGGTGATCTTCGCAACCCTGAACATCCCTGTGATCATTCTGGCCGAGAGCTTCCTGAGCTTCATCGGCCTTGGCGTTCAGGAGCCGCTGACCTCGCTTGGGCGGCTCATATCCGAGGGGGCGCGGCAGATGATCAATGCGCCGTGGATGTTGTTTGCGCCGGCTGTGACCATGTTGGTGACGTTGCTCGCTCTCAACTTCCTGGGCGACGGTCTACGCGACGCGCTCGACCCCAAAGAGCGATAGGACGGAGGCGGATATGGCGTTCTGGACCAACCGTAGATCGTTGCTCGCGGGCGCGGGAGGCGTCGCCGCGGCGACATCGCTCGGCGCTTGCGCCAATGGGCGCATCGTCGGCTTCGACAAGGCGCGACGCTCGATCGACATCGCCAACCAGGGTGAGCCGTTGTCGCTCGATCCTCACAAGGCCAGCGGCAGCTGGGAAAACAACATCATCGGCAACATGTTCATCGGCCTCACCACTGAGGACGTGGAGTCCAAACCGGTCCCGGGCATGGCCGAACGCTGGGATACGAGTGAAGACGGTTTGCGCTGGACGTTCTACCTGCGCCGCGCCACGTGGTCCGACGGGGAGCCGTGCGACGCGCACGACTTCGAGTTCGCGTTCCGCCGTATTCTGAATCCGGAGACGCTCGCAGAGTACGCCTCCATTCTCTACGTGATCAAAAATGCGGAGAAGGTGAACAATGGCGAACTCCCGGTGGAGCAACTCGGCGTGCGCGCCATCGACGATCTGACGCTGGAGGTCGAACTCGATCATCCTGCCGCATACTTCCCGCAGATCCTCAAGCACTACACCGCCTACCCAGTGCCGAAGCACATCGTCGAGCGGCACGGCGCCGACTGGATTCACCCTGACAATGTCGTCGTCAACGGCCCCTACAACCTGACACGCTGGTGGTCGAACTACATTGTCCACTTGGAGCGCAACCCGGCGTTCTTCGACGCCGAGAACGTCGCGCTGGAGCACATCTATTTCTATCCGTCCAACGACGTGAACGCAGCGGCGCGCAAAGTGATGAGCGGCGAGGCAGGCTGGTCGACGCGCTTCCCGTCGAACCAAGTCGAACAACTTCGCACCGCGCTTCCGGGCTTCGTCCGTGTCTATCAGTATCTCACCTGCAACTACTTTTCGTTCAACATGACCCGGCCGCCGTTCAACGACATCCGCGTGCGGCAAGCGTTGACCATGGCTTACGACCGGGATTTCGTAGCGTCGCAGATCTACAGGACGGGCGAGCGGCCTGCCTTCAAGTTCGTGCCGCCCGGAATCGCCGATTACCCAGGCACGGCGCGGTATCCTTGGTCCGACATCCCCATCGCCGAGCGCAAGCGTGAAGCCGAAAGATTGTTGCGCGCGGCGGGTTTCGGCCCGAACAACCCGCTTCGCTTCGAATTTGCCCACCGCAATACCAGCGACAATCCTCGCGTCGCGGTGGTGGCTCAGAACGATTGGAAATCGATCGCGCCTTGGGTCACGGTTGAGTTGCGCGGCACGGAGACGCAAGTTCACTACGCCAACCTGCGCGCCAAGAACTATGATGCGGGCGACGGCGGCTGGATCGCCGATTATAACGACGCGAAGACCTATCTGTACCTGCTGGAAACGCGCACTGGCGCGCAGAACTACTCAGGCTATTCCAACCCCGAATACGATCGCTTGATGCGTGAGAGCGACTTCGAGCCGGACGCAGCCAGACGAGGCGAGATCTTGGCGCAGGCCGAGCAGCTCATGCTCGGCGAAGCGCCGATCTGCACCAGCGTCTTTATCAATTCGCTTAACTTGGTGCACCCCGATCTGACGGGCTACGAGAACAATCTCGAAGACATTCATCGCGCACGCTGGTTCGGAATCAAAGCCTAGAACGAAATCCGATCAGATTGAAACACCACCCATCCCCGGGACGACGCGGTACGCGCGGGCCCGGGGCCCATAAACACAAACGGCGCCGATTATGGGCCCCGGACTGAATGCTGCGCATTCATCCGGGGATGGGTATGTGTGACTCAATCAGGACGGAACTTGCTCTAGAACGGCCCTCCTGCTTCAGCGGCGCCAATTGCCTTGATCGCGAAGGCGTAGTCGTGCGCAAGCTCGCGCAGGAACTCGAAGCGCCCCGCCGAGCCGGCATGGCCCGCGCCCATGTTCATCTTCAGCAGGATGGGCCGTCCGCTCGTCGTGTGCGGGCGCAACTTCGCCACCCACTTCGCCGGCTCCCAATAGGTGACGCGCGGATCGGTCAGCCCGCCCGTGGAGAGCACCGCTGGGTAGGCTTTGCGTTCGATGTTCGTGTACGGGCAATAGGAGGCGATGTAGTCATAGGCCTGCGGGTCTTCGAGCGGATTGCCCCATTCGGGCCATTCCGGCGGCGTGAGCGGCAATGAGGTGTCGCTCATGGTGTTGAGGACGTCGACGAAGGGCACACCGCCGATCACGCCGGCCCACAGATCGGGGCGCATGTTGTTGATCGCGCCCATTAGCAGGCCGCCGGCCGAGCGGCCCTCGCAAACGATGTTGCCGGCGCGCCCGTAGCCGCGCGCGATCAGGTCTTCGGCGCAGGCGACGAAGTCGGTGAAGGTGTTCTTCTTGGCGAAGCGGCGCCCATCCTGGAACCAGCCGAAGCCCATCTCCGAGCCGCCACGCACGTGCGCGATGGCGTAGATCCAACCGCGATCCACGAGGCTGAAGCGGCGGATGGAGAAGTCGGCGTCCATCGAGATGCCGTAGGAGCCGTAACCGTAGAGATAGAGCGGCGCCGAACCGTCAGTCGGCGTGCCGCGCTTCATCAGCACCGTAATGGGGACGCGCTTGCCGTCGCTCGCGGTCGCGAAGAAGCGTTGCGCCACATAGTCCGCAGCATTGTGGCCCGAGGGAATTTCGAGATGCTTGCGCAGCACGCGCGTGCGCGCGCC
Source organism: Hyphomonadaceae bacterium (assembly GCA_019753175.1). GTDB lineage: Bacteria > Pseudomonadota > Alphaproteobacteria > Caulobacterales > Aquidulcibacteraceae > Vitreimonas. The sequence goes on along the minus strand of JAIELK010000028.1, from coordinate 15,766 downwards.
CATGTCGTAGTCGAACCATTGCGGCGGCGTCGTCGGCGAATCATACACATAGCGCTGGGTCGGCGTGTCCCACTCATAGCCGCCGGCGAGTTCGAGATTGTAAGCCTCTTCCTCGACCGCGATCGCGTGCTCTTGCCCGCTGGCGTGGCGCACAATGATCTTCGGAAGCGCGTTGGATCGCTCCGCTCGGACAAGGTAATCCTTGGTGGCGGCGAGGCCGATAATGTAGCGGCCGGCCTCGTGCGGGATGAACTCGCGCCAGTTGGAGCGCGCCGTCGCCGCCGGGCTGCAGGTCATGATTTTGAAGTCGACGGCGTTGTCGGCGTTGGTGAGCACATACCAGCGCCCGTTCCAGTGCGTGGGCGCATAGAGCATGTCCGCTTCGCGCGCGCTGAACAGGGCAGGCTGCGCCGTCGGCGTGCGGGCGGGGATAGTGCGATACTCAGACTGACTGCCGTTGCCCGCGGAGATCACGATGAACTCGCGGCTCTCGCTGACCCCGACCTCGAGAAAGAACCCGTCGTCCGGTTCTTCGTAGACCAGCGTGTCATCGCCGCCGCGCGCCGGACGGCGATAGATTTTCGCCGGACGGCCGTTGTCATCGCGGAAGGTCCAGAAGATGAAGCGCGAGTCCGGCGAAAAGGCGAAATTGCCGTAGCAATTTTCGATCCGGCTCGCGAGCGTCGCCCCGCTGGTCAGGTCCTTGATGTACACGGTGTAGATTTCCGAGCCTTGCTCATCGACCGCATAGGCAAAGAGCGCGTGATCGGGGGAGTGCTCGGCGACGATGACTTTATAGAAGGTCTTGCCCGCGGCTTGTGCGTCGACATCGATCAGCACCTGCTCGGGCCCGTCCGAGCCGCGCGGGCGGCGCACATATTTCGGATGCTGCGCGCCGGTTTCGAAGCGCCGGTAATACTCCCAAGGTCCGTCCGGTACTGGAACGGAGCTGTCGTCTTCCTTCGTGCGTCCGCGCATTTCTTGATAGAGGCGCTCCTGCAACTCTGCAGTCGGCGCCATGACCGCTTCGCGGTAGGCGTTTTCAGCGTCGAGATAGGCGCGAACGTCCGCACGCAAAACCGACGGATCGCGCATCACTTGTTGCCAATTGTCGTCCTTGAGCCAGGCGTAGTTGTCGGTACGGGTGCGGCCGAGCTGTTCAATGACTTTCGGCTCGATGCGGGCGACCGGCGGGCTAGGGGTGTTGGTCATGGGCGTGTCCGTGGATGCGCAAGCGGGGATCAGAGCGGCGGCGGCTGTGGCGGTCAGCATTTCGCGGCGGTTCATGGGCTTCTCCTCATGTCAGGCGCATCAGCAGCGCGGTGGCGTCGTCGCTCTTCTTGAAACGCGGATGTTTGGCGGCGCCGGCGTCTTCGTTTTCGATGGCGCGCAGTTCGCGGCCGAGTTCCTGCAGACCTCCGCTCAGCGCGGCGCGCACCAATCCGCCGGCGTCGTACGCGCGGTAGCGATCGGTAAGAGCCGAGAAGCCGTCTGTCATCAGCAAAATGTGGGCGGGCCGCGTCAGCTTGAACGACCACGTGCGCGCGTGATCGGCGCAAGCGGGGTCGAGGCAGAAGGTCCACCTCGCGCCAGGTCGGTTCAGCGAGGCTCTGGCGTCGCGCAGCTTGGCGATGGTGTCGTGGCGATCGAGCAGCGGCTTGTGCGCGTCGGTTTGGAGCGCGGCGCTCTTGCTCTCCTCGTCGGCGGCATCGTCCGGCCCGCCGACGACATGCACGGCGCCGTCGGCGCCGAGTGCGAAGACACGGCAATCGCCGAGATCGATGCCGTAGATGTCGCCGTCGTCCGCATAGAGCATAAGCAGTGACGCGATGGGGTGGCGCCACTTCGGGGTGTCTTCCTTGAAGTACCAGCTAGCTTCAGGCCCAAGGTGCTCAGTTATGGCGCGCGCAATGGCTTCGCGAAGACCAGGTTGGTGGTTCGCACCGCGCATGCAGTAAAGCGCTGCGTTGAGACGATGCGCCAGCCAAGCGGCGTCGGAGGCTTGTCGCGTAAGCGGTTCTTCGTGCAGGTCGGTCGCACCGTCGATCACCCAGGCGCAGGAGTCCACGAATCCGCACGCATCGTCATTCTGCTTGGCGCGATCTCCGGCGAGCGAGATCGCTTCGACAAAGGTCAGCATCGGTGCGTCAGACCGGGTAGATGAGGCTGACGTTTTCGGCCACGCAGGCGGGGCGGTCCTTGCCCTCGAGCTCGATCGTGCATTCGTTGATCACCTGGTAAGCGCCCGCACGCTGCTCACAAGAGAGCATTTTCACCCGCATGCGGATACGGCTGCCGACCGGTACGGCGTTGGTGAAGCGCACCTTGTTGGAGCCGTAATTGATGCCGCGCGCCACGCCCGTGTACTGGATGATGTTCTTGGCCAGAAACGGGATCAGCGAGACGATGAGGAAGCCGTGCGCGATCGGCGCCCCCAGCTCCTTGGTCGCACGCTCGACGTCGACGTGGATCCATTGATGGTCGCCGGTGGCGTCGGCAAAGCGGTTGATGCGGTCCTGGGTGATCTCCAGCCAATCGGAGACCCCGACCTCCTGGCCGACCAGGCTCTGTATTTCCGACAGCGGCATCTCGCGCATGGGGAGGCTCCTCTGGGTCCCTGCTAACGGCGCGGGCGCGCGTTGTCGAGTTGCGGGTAGCGCCGACGCAGGTTAAGCGCTTGCCCCCATGTCCCTAGACCCCATCGCGCCCGGCACGTTGGCGCTGGCCGAAGAATTCGGCCTTTCCCGCGACGAGTACAATCTCGTGCTGGAGAAGCTCGGCCGCACGCCCAACGTCACCGAGCTGGGCATCTTTTCGGTGATGTGGAGCGAGCATTGCTCGTACAAATCCACGCGCGTGCATCTGGCGAAGTTTCCGACCAAGGCGGCGCACGTGATTTATGGCCCGGGCGAGAACGCTGGCGCCATCGATATCGGCGAAGGCCTCGCCGCCATCTTCAAGATGGAGAGCCACAACCATCCGAGCTTCATCGAGCCGTTTCAGGGCGCGGCCACCGGCGTCGGCGGCATTCTGCGCGACGTGTTCACCATGGGCGCTAGGCCCATCGCGCTAATGAACGCGCTGCGCTTCGGCGCGCCCGAGCACCCGAAGACCCGGAAGCTGGTCGACGGCGTGGTTTCGGGCATCAGCTTTTACGGCAATTGCGTCGGCGTGCCGACCGTCGGAGGCGAGACCAATTTCGACGCCCGCTACAATGGCAACATTCTGGTGAACGTGTTTTGCCTGGGCATCGCCCCGCGCGACAAGATTTTCACCAGCGCCGCCAAGGGCGCGAATAATCCAGTGGTTTATGTCGGCGCCAAGACCGGGCGCGACGGCATTCACGGCGCCACCATGGCCAGCGCCGAATTCGTCGAGGGCGACGACAGCCAGCGGCCCACGGTGCAGGTCGGCGATCCGTTCCTGGAAAAGCTCTTGATCGAAGCCTGCCTCGAACTGATGGAGACCGACGCCATTATCGGCATCCAGGACATGGGCGCAGCGGGGCTGACCTCATCGTCCATCGAAATGGCGTCGAAGGGCGGCGCGGGCATTGAGCTTGATCTCGATGCCGTGCCCGCGCGCGAAGAGGGCATGACGCCCTACGAATTCATGCTGAGCGAAAGCCAGGAGCGCATGCTCATGGTGCTGAAGCCGGGCCGCGAGCATGAAGCCAAGCGCATTTTCGACAAATGGGGGCTGGATGCGGCGGTGATTGGTACAACAACCGATAGCGGCAATCTCACCTTGCGCTGGCATGGCGAGATCGTGTGCGATCTGCCGCTCGGGCCGCTGGCGGACGAAGCGCCGAGATACGAGCGCCCTTACGTTGCGCCGCTGAAGGCGATTCCGCTCACCGAAGGCGAGCAGGGGCGGCTCGTCAGCGAATATCCTGGTTTCGCCGCGTCGCTGACGAAGCTCATGTCCTCGCCAGACATGGCCTCCAAGCGCTGGATCTGGGAGCAGTACGATCGCCACGTCATGGGCGACACGGTCGCGGATAGCGGCAGCGACGCCGCGATCGTTCGCCTCTATCCCGGCCCGCGCGCGCTGGCGATGACCTGCGACGTGACCCCACGCTATGTCGAGGCGGACGCCTACGGAGGCGGCAAGCAGGCGGTTGCTGAAGCGTGGCGCAATCTCAGCGCCGTCGGCGCGCGCCCGCTCGCCGTCACCGACAATCTCAATTTCGGTAATCCGCAGCGTCCGGAAATCATGGGCCAGATCGTGCACGCCATCGAAGGTATGGCCGAAGCCTGCCGCGCGCTCGCGTTCCCGGTGATCAGCGGCAATGTCAGCTTGTACAACGAGACCGACGGCAAGGCGATCTTGCCGACGCCGGCGATCGGCGGGGTCGGCATTCTCGACACCCTCGAACGCCGCGCCAGCGCGGATGCACTCGCCGTCGGCGACGTGCTGGCGCTGATCGGCGAAAGCGCGGGCCATCTGGGCCAAAGCCTTTACGCGCGCGAGCTGATCGCGCTCGGCGGCGCCGCCCCGCCAGTTGATCTCGCTGCCGAAAAGAAGAACGGCGACTTCGTCCGTGGGCTCATCAGCGACGGCCTTGTGCGCGCGGCCCATGATCTCAGCGACGGCGGTTTGGCGTGCGCCGCCGCCGAGATGGCGCTCGCTTCAGATGTCGGCATCGCGCTGGGATACCAGGGCGACCTCGCCGACGCGGCGTTTCTCTACGGCGAAGATCAGGCGCGCTACCTCATCGCCGTGAAGGGCGCGGCATTGCCGGAACTCGAACAGCGCGCGCGCGCTGCAGGCATAGACTTTCTCATTGTGGGCGAAGCGGGCGGCAACGAGATCTCCTTCCTGGGCGCTTCCGGGAAACGGGACGGCATATCCCTGAAGACGTTGCGTGAAACGCATGAAGAATGGTTGCCCAGCTACATGAGCAAGGCGCGTTAAAGAAACGGCGCGCGCCATATGGCGCGCGCCGTGCGTAAGAAGTCTAGCGGTTTGCGACGATGACGGTCGGCAGCTCGCCGCCGCGCTCGACGAAGCGGCGCGATACGCCATCGTGGCCGACGTCGATCATCGCTTCTTGCGCGGTCGCAACCTTGCACGAGCGAATCATCCGCATCTCTTGCAGGCTCACCCGGCCCGTACGATCGAAGCAGACGCGTTCCGCGGCGCGATTGATGCGACCGAGCAGCGCGTCTTGGCCGGCGCGCGCGTTGAGGTCGAGGTCCGCATAGCGGACGACGGTTGTCGAGGCCTGCGCCGAAGCCGTGGCGGCGGCGAGGTTGATGCTGCAAAGGCTAACAAGGGCGATAACGAAATGGCGCATCTCAAATGCTCCAGGGTTGCCGTCGCGGGGAGGTGCGACGCGCGTCCCATTAGTGAGAATTTGAGTATCGCCGGTGACAAAGGCCACCGCAAAAATTCATGCGTGATCAACGCAGCGATGTCATGAAATCGCAATGAAGCGGCGTGAATCACTCCGCTCTGAATTGCAGTGCGTTCAGCCGCGAATAGAGACCGCCGCGCGTCATCAGCTCGTCGTGTGCGCCCATCTCGACGACGCGGCCGCCGTCTAGCACGAGAATGCGGTCGGCGTCCCGCACGGTCGACAAGCGATGCGCGATCACCAGCACGGTGCGCCCTTGCGACAGGCGCGCAAGCGCCGCTTGCACCTGCGCTTCGCTCTCAGCATCGAGCGCGCTGGTGGCTTCGTCCAGCAGCAGGATGCGCGCGTCGCGCAGGAACGCACGGGCGAGCGCGATGCGCTGGCGTTCGCCGCCGGAGAGGTTGCCGCCGCGCTCGCCGACCAAGGTGTCGTAGCCCTGGGGCAGAGCGCGGATAAAGTCGTGTGCAGCGGCCGCACGCGCGGCGTCTTCGATGTCTGCGTGGGTCGCGCCGGCGCGGCCGAACGCTATGTTGGCGCGCACCGTGTCGTTGAAGAGGGCCGCCTCCTGCGAAACCAGCGCGACGCCGGCGCGCAAGCTCGCCAGCGTCATGTCGCGCACGTCGACGCCATCGATGCGAACCGTGCCGCCTGTGACGTCATAAAGACGCGCGATCAGATTGAAGATGGTGGACTTGCCTGCGCCTGACGGTCCGACCAGGGCAACCGTCTCGCCCGGTGCGATTGCGAAGTTCAGATCGCTGAGCGCCAAAGCGTCGTCGTAAGCGAACGCAACGTCCTCGAAAGCGATATGGCCATCCTTGATGGCAAGACTGCGCGCGTCCGGCTTGTCACGCACGGTAACGGCCTCGTCGATCAATCCGAAGATGCGTGTGAGCGCGGCAGCCGCTTCGTTGATCAGCGTGTTGAACTGCCCCAGCGAACGCGCCGCCGGTGTCGCTACGCCGACCGCGCCGATCATCCCGATCAAATCGCCGACCGACATTTGCTGGGCGCCGATGCGCCAGGCCGCGATCCAGAGCACGCCGCCGAGCGCCAAGCCCCCGATGATCTCCAGCAGCGGCACCGTGCTGGCGCGATTGTAGGCGAGCTTGCGCGCAATTTTTCGCCGCTCCTCGAACGCCGCATTGGCGCGCTGGGTTTCACGCTGCTCGAGACCATAAGTCTTGACGAATCGGGCCGCGCCAAAGGTCTCAATCAGCAGAGCGGCCAAGCCGCCGAGTTGGATTTGCGCGGCGTGCGTGCGCTGGCGCGCGCGCTTGCCAATGACGTCAAGCGCCGGTCCCGCAAGCGCGAACACTGCGATCACCACCAACGCCAGCATCCAATCGAGCCAAAACATCGAAGCGAGCGCGCCGATAACGGTGAGCGTGTCGCGGATGGAGGCTTGTGCGCCACGGACGATTGCCTCGCTGACGACATTGATGTCGTTGGTGAAGCGTGAAACCAGACGGCCTGGCTCTTCGCGGCTGAAACGCGCGAAATCGACCGCCATCAGCTTGGCGAACATGGCGCTCTGCAGATCGCGCAGCACCTTGAGCGCCAGCTCCTGCGTCGTCACCGCCTGCGCCCACATCGCGAAGGCGCGCAAGCCAGCCGCCGCGACGACGGCTACCGGCGCATAGAGGAGGACGCGCGCGTCGCCGGCAATGAGTCCATCGGTCGTGTACTTCAGAATGAAGGCGTAGGAGACGCCCGCCGCCGCCACCAGCGCGAGCGCAGGCGCGATCAGCGTAAAGTCACCGGCGTAGCGCGCGATGTACTGGCGCCAGAGCCGCCCGAACAGCGCGCCGAGCGTCATTCGCTTACATCTCTCCTTCCGGGTCTTCGCCCGGATCGAGCAGACGGTGCGCGTGAATGATGAAATAGCGCATCCGCGCGTTGTCGACGGTGCGCTGCGCCGCCGCCTTCCAGGCGTCGTAGGCGGTGGCGTAGTTCGGATAAGCGCCGACGAAGTCGATGGCGGTGAGATCTTCGAACTCGGGCCTGTCGAGGCGGGCGAGTTCGCCGCCGATGACGAGGTGCAGCAATTGGCGTTGTTCGCTCATGTCTTCAGCTCTTGCGTGGGTCGGGCAACACTTTGGTGCGCTCGATTAGCAAAGCGTGGACGTCGGCGCCAGCGGCGACGACCCCCGGCGCGCGCGGGACCGCTTGGTTGAACGCAAGCGGTTCGCCCCAAGGATCACTGACGCGCCCGCCCGCGGCTTCGACCAAAGCCGCGCCGGCGGCGATGTCCCACTCGTTCTTGAAGCCGAACAGCACCGTGGCGTCGCCGAAGCCCCCGGCGACAAGCGCCAACCGATAAGCAATCGATTGCCGCTCGATGATCTCCAGCTTCGGCCACGGCGTCGGCCATTTGCCGTCAGCGAAACGACTCTTCAGGCCGATCATGCGTGCGCCTTCCAGGTTTGCGCGCGTGCTCGCGCGCATCGGCCGCCGGTTGAGCGTCGCGCCTTCGCCTGCCGCACCCAAGAAGAACTCGTCGGTCATCGGATTGTACACCGCGCCTGCGAACGCGCGCCCGTTTTCGACAATGCCGACGCTCACCACCCATTGCGGAATCTTGGCGATCATCGCCGCCGTCCCGTCGATGGGATCGATCACGAACACGCGCGATTTTGTCTCGCGGCGCGCGAACTCGTCCGGCGTCTCCTCCGAGAGCCAGCCATAATCAGGCCGCGCGGCGAGCAATTTCTCCGCCAGCAAAGCATCGACGGCGTGGTCGACATTCGTCACCGGCCCGAGCGGCCCCTTGGACTGAATCTCCAGCGGCAGCGCTGAAAGCGCGCGCGCCAAAGCGCCCGCCTCGCGCACCACGTCTGCGAGAAGAGCGAGATCAGACGCCGCCGATTGCAAGATCGTCAACGATGAGGCTTGGAATTTCGAGCGAGCCGCGCTGGTCGAGGTCGGCGCCGCAGCGCAGCCGCGCGAAGATGTCGATGAGATTGCCGGCGACGGTGATTTCACTCACCGGAAACGCGATCTCTCCGCTCTCGAACCAGAAGCCGGACACACCCACCGACCAGTCGCCGGTATTCATGTTGAGGGAAGGGGAGAACATGTCGGTGACGAGCACGCCTTTGCCAGCGTTGCGCACTAACGCTGCGAGATCGTCGGTTCCAGGTTTGACGAAGAGATTGGCGTAGGAGACGCCCGGCGGGCCGCCATGGCCGGCAGACGCGTGACCATTGGGCTCAAGTCCCAATTGCCGCGCGCTCGCTGCGTTCAGCATCCAAGCCGTGAGCACGCCATCGTCGATCAGCGTCATCGGTTTGACCGCGCCGCCTTCGCCGTCGAAATGACGTGAAGCGGGGCCGCGTTTGACGAACGGGTCCTCGTGAATGCGAAAGCCTGGCGCGAACACGCGTCCGCCCAACTTGTCCTTGAGAAACGAAACGCCGCGCGCCACCGACGGTCCCGAGATGGCGCTGAAAAACGGCGAGAGAATGCTGCTCGCGACGCGGTTCTCGAAGATCACCGGCGCTTTCTGGCTTTCGATTTTTTTTGAGCCAAGACGCCGAACCGCGCGTTCCCCGGCGATACGGCCGAGAGCGTCGGCCTGCGGCAGGTCGGCGAAGAAGCGCTTCGAACGGCCTTCGTAATCGCGCTCCATGTCGTCGCCCCGCCCGGCGATGGCTTGCACGCCGATACCGTAGCTGGTGGATTGATCGGAGGCTTCGAAGCCGTCCGAGGTCGCGTAGGTAAAGCGCGATACGGAACTCGACGCGCCTGCGCCGCCTGAGTTTTCGACGCCTGGCGCCGCCAGCGCCGCCGCCTCGCACGCCAGCGACAAGTCCAGCAGCTGCTGCGGCGAGGGGCGCGCTGTGTCGCTTTGGTCGAGGTCAGCGTAGGGCGGGCGGGCGCGGAAGCGTTCGTCCAGGAGCCCGCAGAACTTGTCCTCGGGCGCGGCCTTGGCCATCGCCACCGTGCGTTCGGCCAGCTCCTTGAGCCCGCGCGGCGAGAGATCCGTGGAGGAGGCGGCGGCTTGGCGTTTGCCGATCAGCGCACGCAGCGCCACCGAGCCGCCTTCCTCGCGCTCCATGCCCTCCAGGACGCCCATGCGCACCTCGGCGGAGATGGATTCACGGGCGCTGAAGGAGGCTTCGCAGGCTTCCGCCCCGGCTTGGCGGGCGTAGTCGATCAGGGCCGCAAGGGCGGCGGGTGAATCAGCGTCGAAGGCCATGGCCGCAACATGGGCGTGCGCCGCCTCCCGGGCAATCGGCCAGTTCAGCGCCCTAGAGCTGTTGGCCCAGGCCCGCCCAGATGAGGCCGGCGCCAAGCAGAACGAAGCTTACCCAGGTCAGCAGCGTGCCCAGCATGCGGCCGAGATTGACCATCCCGGCGTTGAGGCCGACCCCATGCAGAAGTCTACCCAGCGTTAAGGAAGCGCCCGCGGCGTGCAGCAGCCAGAGCGGGGAGCCCTCGAACAGGGATAGCAGCGCCAGCCCGGCGATCCCGGCCGGGATATACTCGGCGGCGTTGGCGTGGGCCCGGACGGCGCGGGAAAAGTCCTCGTTGCCGCCATCGCCAAGCCTGATCTTGTGGCGCCGGCGACCGGCGACCACTACCAGTGCGAGGGCGAGCAGGATCAGAATGTTGGCGCCCGCATAGAGCGCGGCGATTTCCACACGCAGCATTCGTGTCAACTCCTCGGGCCAGCCCTTCGCCCGCCCCGCCTGTGCCTGTCAATGTTTTGTTTTGCTTTCGGAAACCGCGTGTTCATCGCGTTCAGGCATCATCCTCCCATAAACGAAACGCGACGCCTCGAAGGCGCGGGATGGGTGGTTTGATCGGCGCAGGGCTTGTGATCCTCGCTTGTGCGGCAATCGCGGTGATCGCAGGCGGAGGCCTTGCGGTCGCCGCGACAGCGCTCGGCCGGCGCGCCAACTTCCTCGACGGGCTTGAGTTCGACGGCGGCTATAACGCCCTCGCCCACGTCACCGACCGATAACAAGCGCAGAGACGCCAGCCCGTCCGGCGCGCTACAAAGCGCGCGGAGGTGACCATGCGCGTCGCGGTACTCGTACTTTCGCTGGCTTTGACGCTCGCTGCCTGCAATCGCAGCGAGGAGAAGGCCGAGGCGCCGCCGCCGGAGGACGCCAACGCCATTTCGCTGTCGATCGAGATCGGCCGCTATGGGGTGATGCTGTCGCAGGTGCACGCGCTCACCGGCGAAATGCCGGCGGCCAGCGCTGAAACCGACGCCTCCGATCCCAAGGACATGGCGCGGCGCCTGCGCGAGACCGTCTGGGAGTACAATCTCGAGCGCTCCAGCCTTTGCGGACGCGGGCTCTACACGACGCTCGCGTGCGCACCCGCCTACGAGCCGCCGTGGCTGGGCGAGCCGGCCTCGGCCGAGGTGTCGATCGAGGATCTGCAGATTCGCAGCGTCGCAGTCGGCGAAGAGGTGATGCGCTTCTGGAACGCGGTCTGCGCCGACGCACGCGGGCGCGAACCCGATGAGGACCAGCGCCGCTATGTGTGCGCGATGGAGTAGGCGCAGCGGCGCCTGTTTACGAGGTGTCGGCGGCGGCGAGGCGACCCGCGCCCATGCCGATGCGCGCGTGGTTCGGCGCCGATGATGCGCGAGCGCGCGGCCCACGCAAGCGCGTCAGCCCACGCGGCAAGCGACGTGCGACGCGGTCTACCAACGTCCCGATATCCTGGCTGAGCGCGGCGATGCGCGTGCGCAAATCTTTCGCGCGCAGCGCGCGACGTAGGCGCAACCCAAGAATGGCGCGGCCTTTCGGCGTGCGCCGGCCGCCGCGTTCGACGATGAGCGGTTTCAACGTCAACGGGCGCACGCGATGCGAGGCGCGGATGATGACAATGTTGACTACGAGCTTTTCGATCGAGTCGAGCCAGCCGTGCGCGATGTGCTGCGCTTGTGGCGACAGCGGCGCGAATTGCGTTGCGACATCGAGGAACGCCGTGAACCATCTGAGCCACAGCATCGCCCAGCGGTGGAACCGCTGGAGGCGATGATGGGAGATGGATGGAGCGTCAAAGCGCATGGGCGCGAGTAATAGGCGCGGATGGGCGTGGGTTGGGTAAGTCTCGCGCGATGCGCTGGATTGGAGGGGTGCAAAATTGAGTGTATGTCACTCATACACGGATAGTAGCGGTACTGTCGTCGCCGGTTCAGCGCAATTCTCTGCTCGCTTGTCCGGGCAAAATGCAACACCTACTCAGGGCTCGATCAGTATCTCTGATAGCTTACATCGAGACGCGAGCGGTGCTTTAGATGTTACCGAAGTGGCAAAGACCGTCTTTCATGAACTCGGGCACGGCTCGAGAGACTCGATCATGGCTGCCGGAATGGGCAATCCAACGGGTCAGGAAACCTTTGCCGACTGGAGCGGGATGGCAGAAGCAGCACGACTGGGAATTTTGCCTGGCAACACACCAGTGCGAACATATCAGTCGCAGTCAACTTTCTTCGAGTCGCCCTTAGACACGTCTATTAGACCGCTTTCGCCTTTCCGGCTTTTGCCGCTACCCACGCTTACAACGCTCAGTTCCGGGCCCTAGGAGTCCCCAGTGAAGGAACTTGTATTTGGCATCCTTGCGATGGGGGCTGCGCTGGCGAGTGACCGAGCTTGCGCGATTAGCGTACCACTCTTGGACGAGCAACACGCGGCTGTAGCAGTGCTTTCGATACGAGCCGGGGAGGCGGCGCTCACCTACGCTGGTTCACATTCGGAAATCTATTTTCCCGGCATGGGCGATCCTGTGCGCGGGAGATACGCTGTTACCGTGAGCGGGCTTGTCATTGCCTATGACAAAGACAGCTGCGTACAGCACACCTCTTGGAATGCACAACTCGAACCAGATTTCGCAATGCGCTTTGTCTGCGTGCGAGGTGATTTGGCTCGCGGTGCGGATTACACATTAATGAGTTTCATGGAGGGTCATGGCGGGGACATTGATCTCGTGCTTCCCAGTTCAGATGAGCTGAGAGATGCCCCATACGCGCTGATCTTTGATGGCAACGGACGTTTTCTGGCGATCTGGAGTCGGGAAGGCTTGCCCGTGGGTGCCGGAAGGCAGGGTCCGCAGGTGCTGAGTGTGGGCGAAGGAGGAGTGTCCCTTGATCTCGTTAGTTCGATTCTGGGCGGCCGGTGCATCAACGGGCAGAGATGCTAACCTCGCGCGCACCCACATACAGTACGACGCGCGCGGCGATCTCACCAGCGACGGCGCGCGCACGTTTGCGTAGGATCTGGAGAACCGGCTGACGAGCGTGAGCTGGGAAAGGGTGACACACACCTTTTTCCCGTTAGATTGCGCTGATGGGAGCAGCGCTGGCCCTTGCTGAAGTCGCGCCGCGGGCCTCGAACGACAATTACAATTGGATCGGGCCGACGGTGGCCAGCCGCGCTTATACGCGAAACGGCTTGAACCAATATTCAAACGTCGGCGGAACCGCGCACGCCTACGATCTGCGCGGCAATCTGATCAATGATGGAACGCGCTCGTTCTGCTACGATCTGGAAAATCGCTTGATCGCCGTGGCTGCGGCTGCGGCGGTCAATTGCGCGAGCCCAACGCTCTCGCTCGCCTACGATCCGCTGGGCCGCGTGCGCCAGAGCGCGGCGGGCGGGGTGACGACAGATTTCCTCTATGATGGCGATGCGCTGGTGGCCGAGTACAATGGCGCGACCTTGCTGCGCCGCTACGCCCATGGCGCGGCCGATTCCACTGGCGCGCTGATCGGCGCGCCTTATCGCTACGGGCCTTACGGCGAGCCCGACCGCTGGGCGGGCGCGCGCTTCCGCTACACCGGCCAGATGCGAGAAAGGTGACACACACTGTTTTCGCGCTAGCATCACAATATGGGAGCAGCGCTCGCCGTCGCTGAGATCGCGCCGCTGGCGGCGAACGACAATTACGCTTGGCCGCTGACGCCCGCACTCTCGCGCAGCTATGCGCGCAACGGTCTCAACCAGTACACGTCGGTGAGCGGGACCGCGCACGCTTACGATGCGCGCGGCAATCTCACCGCCGACGGCGCGCGCAGCTTCGGCTACGATCTGGAGAACCGGCTCACATCCGTCACGGGATCAGCGTCGGGGACGCTTCGTGACGCTCAGATAAGTTGGACGCGCCAGGCCCAACCCAAGAATGGCGCGGCGTTTCGGCGTGCGCCGGCCGCCGCGTTCGACGATGAGCGGTTTCAACGTCAACGGGCGCACGCGATGCGAGGCGCGGATGATGACAATGTTGACTACGAGCTTTTCGATCGAGTCGAGCCAGCCGTGCGCGATGTGCTGCGCTTGTGGCGACAGCGGCGCGAATTGCGTTGCGACATCGAGAAACGCTGTGAACCATCTGAGCCACAGCATCGCCCAGCGGTGGAACCGCTGGAGGCGATGATGGGAGAGGGATGGAGCGTCAAAGCGCATGGGCGCGAGTTTAAGCGCGGATGGGAGGGGTTGGATAAGATTGGCGCTATGCGCGGGATTGGCGGGGTGCAAAAATTGAGTGTATGTCACTCATTCCAAACCGTGGGCGATTCCTATTACGCGCTCGAAGGCGACGCCGGTTGGCCCGCACTCGTGCGCGCTATGGATACGTTCCCAAGGTACGTCTTCTAGGCGCCCCAAACGACATCGGGCGAGAGTTTTGCCGTTCCCGACGGCCATACCGATCTCAACTTGCGCCCCCGAGTTTTGGATGCTTTTCAAACTGCTCCGCATCATCACAGATAACGGACCAGGATGGCTTCTCGGACACGAATTCATGGAATCGATTGCGAACAGCCAAGTCGTCATCGAAGCAGTTGGCGGCAATGGGAAATGTCTCGCTCTCGGCGCCGATTTCGCCGAGCGCCGTGCCGCACTTTCGGCAGAAGCTCCGCCGGTAGGTGTAGGGTGGAATCGGCTCGAAGACCGCAATGTCGTCTGCGCCCTGAGTCAGGGTGAAGGCGGCCTTCTTGGCGAAGACAAAGACGCTGGCGCCGAGTTTCCGGCACCGCGTGCAATGGCATGTGCCCATCAGGCTGGGCGGTTCGGCAAGCGTAAACCGGACCGCGCCGCAACAACAGCTTCCATGAATCACGAGGGCCTCCAGCCAAAGCGCACCATTGACCTGGCATAGACATGCTGCCACCATGCTGTCAGCATCATGTCGAGATACTCCCACGCCCAAGGCTTGCCCGTGATGCGCCGTGCAGACCGTCTCTTCGAGATCATCCAAATCCTGCGGCGCGAGAAGGCGCCAATCTCGGCGCAAGCGATCGCTGACGAGATGGAGACATCGAAACGCACAATCTACCGCGACATCGCCACGCTCATGGCGCAGCGCGTGCCGATTACCGGAGAGCCTGGCATGGGTTATGTTCTGGGGCGGGGCTTTGACATGCCGGCTCTAATGCTGAACACGGAGGAAATCGAAGCCGCCGTCCTGGGCGCAAATTGGGTCGCCACGCGCGGCGAGCCGGAGTTCGCCCTGGCGGCGCGCAATCTGATCGCCAAACTCCACGCCGTCATTCCCGAGCGTCTGCGCCCGACAATCCTGGCGCCGTCAACGAGCGTCGCGCCGATTCGGCAAGCGGCGGAGAAAGTAAGCGCAGCTGAACTGCGAAGCGCGATCCGTTCCGGCGTGAAAGTCGAGATCGCCTATCGACGCGAAGACGGTCGCGCCACGCAGCGCGTGGTTTGGCCAATTCTGCTTGGTTACCGAGACCTCGGACGAATCTTGGCGGCCTGGTGCGAACTGCGTCGGGACTTTCGCTACTTCCGCACCGACCGCATGGACTCCCTGAAGGTTCTGGGCGTGCGCTACCCAGAACGCCCCGCCGCGTTGAAGAAACGCTGGGAGCGGGCGATGGCGGTGGAGCGCCGGCGATTTGTGGGAGAGTAAATTGTACTGCTGGTCCTCGAGATCGGGCTTGGTGCTTCGTGGTCGTGTGAGCTTCCTCAGCTGTCAAACTGGAGTGGGGTTCCACCGTCGAACGCCAATGTCGTCCTCGGCGACATCTTGTGAACTAGGTAGTGGACTCATAAGTCCTGGTCCACAGGCGGGCTGAGGCGAGAGCGACGGCGGCGAGAAAGTTGCGGGCGAGCTTTTCGAAGCGGGTGGCGATGCGCCTGAAATGCTTGAGCTTGTTGAAGTAGCGCTCGACCAGATTGCGCTGACGGTAGATGCGGCGGCTGACAGAGCGTTGGATGTTGCGGCTGCGCGTGGACGGAATCTGCGCTTTGGCGCCGCCGGCTCGAATGAGGTCGAGAAACGCGTCGGAGTCATAGCCGCGATCGGCGACGATGTGTCGAGAAAGGTGACACACACTGTTTTCGCGCTAGCATCACGGTATGGGAGCAGCGCTCGCCGTCGCTGAGATCGCGCCGCTGGCGGCGAACGACAATTACGCTTGGCCGCTGACGCCCG
>JAIELK010000023.1 GCA_019753175.1 Hyphomonadaceae bacterium | reverse complement strand
GGGCGCGCAGCCAAGCGCAAACCCAAACCCTTTAGTTCTTGAAGCTTCAGCTTGAAGCGCGCCCCGCTCTCCCGCCTTGGCGAGAGCATGATGTACAAGATGCGAAACCGGAAACGCAGCGCGCGTGGGCCGGGACGTGGCCGTTGCCTCTACCCCAGCATCTCCGCCGCCTTTGGCGCGAAGTAGGTCACCACCCCGTCTGCGCCCGCGCGTTTGAACGCCGTCAGGCTTTCGAGGATCACGCGCGTCTCGTCGAGCCAGCCGTTCTGCGCCGCCGCCATCAGCATGGCGTACTCGCCGCTCACTTGGAATGCGTAGGTCGGCATGCCGAACGCCTGCTTCACGCGCGCGACGATGTCGAGATAAGGCATGCCCGGTTTCACCAGCAGCATGTCGGCGCCTTCGGCCACGTCCATGGCGACTTCGCGCAGCGCTTCGTCGCTGTTGGCGGCGTCCATCTGATAGGTGCGCTTGTCGCCGGGATTGTCGATTGCGCCCGAGCCCAGCTTGCCCGAGCCGATCGCCTCGCGGTACGGGCCATAGAACGCCGAGGCGTATTTCGCAGCGTACGACATGATCAGCGTGTCGTGACAGCCCTCGCGCTCAAGCGCGGCGCGGATGGCGCCGACGCGCCCGTCCATCATGTCCGACGGCGCGACGATATCGGCCCCGGCCTTGACCTGGATCAACGCCTGCTCAACGAGCGCTTCTACCGTCTCATCGTTGGCGATGCGCCCATCGCGCAGGAGGCCGTCGTGTCCATGGTCGGTGAAGGGATCGAGCGCCACATCGACCATGAGGCCGACATCGGGCGCGGCGTCTTTCATCGCCCGTACGGCGGCGCAGACAAGGCCGTTCGGGTTGAACGCCTCGCGCCCGCGTGCGTCCTTCTTGGCGGCGTCGATGTGCGGAAACACGGCGATGGCCGGGATGCCCAGCGCGTGCGCCCGCTTGGCGGCCGCGGCCGCCGCCTTCACCGACAATCGCGCCACGCCCGGCATCGCCGCGACCGGGATTTCGTCCTCGACGCCGTCGTGAACCACCAGCGCCCAGATCAGGTCGTCGGGGCTCAGCGTTGTTTCGCGCACGAGGCGACGGACCCAGTCCGCCTGACGCAGGCGACGCGGACGAGCGAGGGGAAAGCGGCCAGGATAGTTCATGCGAGTCGTTCGCAACAAGGCGCGCGGGAGTGCGCGTTAGCGTCCCAGTTACTATGTCGCGTGGAAACATCCTATAAGAGCGTCGGCGCGCTAAACGCCGCGCCAGAGGCTCAGCCGTGAGAGAACAAGACAAGCAGGTCTTTGAACACGCCGTCTCCGCCATCCGCGCGGAGGGACGCTACCGGGTGTTTGCAGACATCATGCGCGAGCGCGGGCGCTTCCCGCATGCGCGCCTGCGGCTTGAAAACGGCGAGACGCGCGAGATCGTGGTCTGGTGCTCGAACGATTATCTGGGCCAGGGCCAAAGCCCCGAAGTGCTCGATGCGGCGCACGCCGCGCTCGATCGGGTCGGCGCCGGCGCTGGCGGCACGCGCAACATCAGCGGCACGACCAGCTATCACGTGGACTTGGAAAAGGAACTCGCGTCGCTCCACGGCAAGGAAGCGGCGCTGCTCTTCACCTCCGGCTACGTCTCGAACGATGCGACGCTGTCGACGCTGGCGAAACTGTTTCCCGATCTCTGGATTTTTTCAGACGCCTCCAATCACGCGTCGATGATCGAGGGCATCAAGCGCGCGAGGTGCCAGAAGCGCATCTTTCGTCACAACGACATTCAGCATCTCGAAGCGCTGATCAATGAGGCGCCGGCTGAGGCGCCGAAGCTGATTGCGTTCGAGAGCGTCTATTCGATGGACGGCGATACCGCGCCGATCGAAGCGATCTGCGCGATCGCCGAAGCCTACGGGGCGATGACCTATCTCGACGAAGTCCACGGCGTCGGCCTGTATGGCCAGACGGGCGCTGGCGTCGCTGAACGCGATGGCGTGATGCACCGCGTCGACTTCATCGAAGGCACACTGGCCAAAGCCTTCGGCACGATGGGCGGCTACGTCACCGGGCCTGCGGTGGCCATCGACGCGATCCGCTCGGCTGCCTCCGGCTTCATCTTCACCACATCGCTTGCGCCCTCGATCGCGGCGGCGGCGCTCGAAAGCGTGCGCATCGTCAAAGCCTGCCCACATATGCGCGACCGTCTGGCCGAGCGCGCCGAACGGTTGAAGGCGCTGCTGAAGGCGGAAGGGCTGCCGGTGATGACGGAATCGACCACGCACATCGTGCCGGTCCAGGTTGGCGATGCGGCGCTGTGCAAGGCGCTGTCGGACTCGCTGCTGTTTGACCACGGCATCTATGTGCAACCGATCAATTATCCGACCGTCCCACGCGGCACCGAACGGCTGCGTATCACGCCGTCTCCCTTCCACGACGATGCGCTGATGGACAAACTGGTCGCGGCGCTAAAGGCGGTGTGGGCCAAGCACAACGCCGAGCGCGCGGCGTGACCGACAAAACCGAACGCGAAGTGATCTTCGAGATCACGCGGGTCGGCGAATCGCAGCGCGTGGCGGCCATCGATGTCGAGAGTGGGGTAGAGGCGGTGGTGATCACGCCGGCGAATGCCGCGCTCGTCGATGCGCAGGCGCTGGCGCTGCGGAAATTGGAACGGCTGCTGACGCCGCGGTCGCCCGCCAAACCGGGTCTCAGCGTCTGAGGCTGGGCAACGCCGTCGCCGCCGTGGTACTTGGATACAGGCTCCCCCCTGCATTTGCCTGGGATGAGGGGCGCAATTATCTGTAAGTGCGAATCGAGCCAGCCCGTGAGGATCCCTGAAATGAGTGAGGCAGCCGCCGAACGCGCCCACCTGCGCAGCCGGTTTTTCGACGAGGGGCTCCTTGGCGCCGATCCCGAGGTGGCGGGGGCCATCGCCGCCGAGCTTGGCCGTCAACAGCAGCAGATCGAGTTGATCGCGTCCGAGAACATCGTCTCGCGCGCCGTGCTCGAAGCGCAAGGCTCGGTCCTGACCAACAAGTACGCCGAGGGCTATCCCGGCCGGCGCTATTATGGCGGCTGCGAGTTCGTCGACGAGGTCGAGCGCTTGGCGATTGAGCGCGCCAAACGCCTGTTCAATTGCAGCTTCGCAAACGTGCAGCCTCACTCGGGCGCCAACGCCAATCAGGCGGTCTTTTTCGCTCTGCTGCAGCCCGGCGACAAATTCCTCGGCATGGACCTCGCCTGTGGCGGCCACCTCACGCATGGCTCGCCGGTGAACATTTCCGGCAAGTGGTTTCAGCCCGTGTCCTACGGCGTTCGCGAGGACGACCACCTGATCGACTACGACCAGGTCGCGGAGATCGCCCGCCGCGAGCAGCCGAAACTCATCCTCGCCGGCGCATCGGCCTACTCGCGGCACATCGACTTTGCGCGTTTCCGCGCCATCGCTGATGAGATCGGCGCGGTATTGATGGTGGATATCGCGCATTATGCCGGGCTGATCGCAGGCGGCGCCTATCCATCACCGCTGCCGCATGCACACGTGGTCACGACCACGACGCACAAGACGCTGCGCGGTCCGCGCGGCGGCATGATCCTTTCGAACGACGAAAACATCGGCAAAAAGATCAATTCCGCGGTGTTCCCAGGCTTGCAGGGCGGGCCGCTCATGCACGTGATCGCAGCGAAAGCGGTCTCGTTCGGCGAAGCGCTGCGGCCGGAGTTCAAGCTCTATGCACAGCGCACGGTCGAGAACGCGCGCGCGTTGGCGGATCGATTGGTCGCGAACGGTTTGGCCGTCGTGTCCGGCGGCACCGATAGCCATTTGATGCTGGTCGATCTGCGTCCCAAGCGCGTCACCGGCAAGGCGGCGGAAAAGAGCCTCGAGACGGCGCTCATCACCTGCAACAAGAACGGCATTCCGTTCGACCCGGAGAAGCCGATGGTGACGTCCGGCGTGCGGCTGGGTTCGCCGGCGTGCACAACGCGCGGATTCGGTCCCGCCGAATTCAAGCAGGTCGCAGACCTTATCTGCGAAGTGCTGGACGGCCTGTCGAAGTCGTACGGCGACAACAGCGCCACCGAGGCGGCCGTCGCGGCGAAAGTGGGTGCGCTGACGGAGCGGTTTCCGATCTACTGAGCAGTGGCAAGTGGCGAATAGAGGTAGAGTGGGTCGCCGTGCGATCTGATTCGTCCGTCGCCAGGGAGTTCGCCAATGCAATCGCGCCCTGTTTTCCATTCGCCACTCGCCATTCGCTAATCCCATGCGCTGCCCCTTCTGTTCCAACGAAGACACCCAGGTGAAGGACAGCCGTCCCACGGAGGACGGGGCCGCCATTCGCCGGAGACGCCTGTGCGACAAGTGCGGCTCCCGATTTACGACGTTCGAGCGCGTGCAGTTGCGGGAATTGATCGTGCTGAAGCGGTCGGGCCGGCGCGCTCCGTTCGACCGTGACAAGCTCGCCCGCTCCGTCATGATCGCGCTGCGCAAGCGGCCGATCGAACCCGATCAGATTGAGCAGATGATTTCGGGCATTGTCCGCAAGCTTGAGAGCCAGGGCGAAACCGAGGTGCAATCGGAAACCATCGGCGACATGGTGATGGAGGCGCTCGCCCAGCTCGATCCGGTAGGCTATGTGCGCTATGCGTCGGTCTACCAGGACTTTCAGGAGACGTCCGACTTCGCCAAGTTCATTGAAGAAGGCCGAAAGAAGAAGCGCGGTGAAGTTGGTGTAGATTAGCCGGCAGCATGAGCCGACCGCAGGTCACCTTGAAACTCGCCACTTCGCTTGACGGGCGTATCGCGACCGCGTCGGGCGAGAGCCGCTGGATTACGGGCGAGCGTGCGCGGGCGGAAGTTCATCGTCTTCGCGCAGCGAGCGAAGCGGTCATGATCGGCGCGGCAACCGCGCGCGCAGACAATCCATCCTTGCTTGCCCGGCTCGAGCCGCCGCCAGCGACGCAGCCCGCCCGGGTGGTGATCACCACGCGCCTGAAGCTGACGCCCCAGGGCAGGTTGTTCGAAGGTCTCCAGTCATCGCCGCTGATCGTGTTTGGCCAGGAACGAGCGAGCCCAGCTTATCACGCCGTGCTCGAGGGCGCTGGCGCCCGCGTTGAACTCGTTCCCGCTGCTGGCGGCCAGGGCCTGGACGTCGGCGCCGTACTGGTGCGGCTCGCTACTCTGGGCATATCCAGCGTCCTGGCGGAGGGGGGCGGGCGGCTGGCGGCGTCGCTCATTGCGGCGGGCGCTGTCGACCGGATCGAGTGGTTCCGCGCTCCGCTCGTGCTCGGCGCTGAGGGCCGCCCAGCCATCGGCGAACTGGCGCTGTCGGCGCTTGTCGACGCGCCGCGTTGGCGAAGGGTTGCGGTGCGTGAGCTTGGCTCCGATCTGTGGGAGAGCTACGAGCGAGTCTGAAAGCGCTCCGCACCCATGTTCACAGGTCTGGTCACCAGCATTGGCACGGTGCGTTCAGTGGAACGCCGACCCGGGCTTACGCGCCTCGAAATCGAGAGCGACTACGACCCCGCGCGCGTCGACATCGGCGCCAGCGTCGCCCATGACGGCTGTTGCCTGACGGTCGTGGAACGCTCGCCCAGCGGCGGGGGTATGCGCCATACTGTCGAGGTCGCAGCCGAGAGTCTCGCGTTGACCACGCTCGGCGCGCTCAATGATGGCGATCCGGTCAACCTGGAACGCTCGCTGCGCGTTGGCGATGAGCTGGGTGGCCACATGGTGCTTGGTCATGTGGACGGCCTTGGCGAAGTGCTGTCGGTGCGCCAGGACGGCGAGGGCTGGCGACTGAGAATTGCGCCGCCTGACGACATCGCTCATCTGATCGCGCCAAAGGGGTCCATCGCCGTCGCTGGCGTCTCGCTTACAGTGAACGAGGTCGACGCCGAGGGCTTTGGCGTGCTGATCATTCCGCATACCTGGAGCGTAACCACTTTGTCGCGTCTCAAGCCTGGCGATAAGGTAAACCTCGAAGCCGACTTGATGGCGCGCTATGCGGCGCGCCTGATCGAGGCCCGGAGAAACACGTGATGGGCGCCAAAGCCTCACCGGTCGCCGACTTCAAGCGCGCGATTTCGCCGATCCCCGAGATCATCGAGGAAGCGCGCGAGGGGCGTATGTTCATCCTCGTCGACGCCGAGGACCGCGAGAACGAAGGCGACCTCGTCATTCCAGCGCAGTTCGCGACGCCGGCGCAGGTGAACTTCATGGCCAAGCACGGGCGGGGGCTCATCTGCTTGGCGCTCACCGCTGACCGCACCCGCCAGCTGGGCCTGGAGCCGATGACGCCGCGCAATCGCACGCGCATGAACACGGCCTTCACGGTTTCGATCGAGGCCAAGGACGGCGTTTCGACCGGCATTTCGGCGCACGATCGCGCGCACACCATCGCTGTCGCCATAGACCCGACCAAGGACGGCGAAGACATTGTCTCCCCCGGCCACGTATTTCCGCTGATGGCGCGCGATGGAGGCGTGCTGGTGCGCGCCGGGCATACTGAGGCGAGCATCGATATTTCGCGCCAAGCAGGGCTCAATCCTTCCGCGGTGATCTGCGAGATCATGAACGACGACGGCACGATGGCGCGCCTGCCGGAACTCGTCGCCTTCGCGCAGTTCCACAATCTGAAAATTGGCGCCATCGACGAATTGATCGCCTACCGGCGCGTGACCGAGTCCTTCATCGACAAGGTGCTGGAGCAGCCATTCGAGGTTGGCGGCGGCGAGGGTTTCCGTCTGGTGCTGTTCCGCAATCAACTCGACAACGCCGAGCACGTGGCGCTGGTGAAGGGCAAGATCGATCCGGCGATCCCCACGCTGGTCCGCGTGCATCGCGTCGACTTCGCGGCCGATGTGATCGGCGAGTTGGGACCGCGAGCCGGCCTGATCAACCGCGCCATCGCTGAAATCGAGCGCGAAGGCGTTGGCGTCTTGGTGTTGCTGCGCGACATGGAGAGTGACGGCCTCGCGCGCAGCCTCGGCGGCAAGACTTTGAGCGAAGAGGAAGCGGCTGAAAATGCGCAGCGGCTCATTGGTGTTGGATCGCAGATTCTGCGCGAGCTGGGTGTGCGGCGGATGATCGTGCTCGCCAACACGCAGTCGAAACTGGTGGGTATTGAGGGCTACGGTCTCGTGGTCGACAGCTGGCGCGGGTTCGCCTCGTGAAAACTGGCGCACAAAAGGGCGCGGCGCTGAAGCTGCCCGGCGCGCGCGTTCTGCTGGTGGTGGCGCCCTATTATCGTGATATCGCCGACATGCTGCAGCGCGGCGCCGAAGCGATGGCGGCGCCGGCGGAGGTGACGTTGGATCGCGTGTTCGTGCCGGGCGCCTTCGAAGTCCCCGCGGCCATTGCGCATGCGGCGCGCAAGAAGGCTTATGACGGCTTCGTTGCGCTTGGATGCGTCGTGCGCGGCGAAACCAGCCATTACGACTATGTCTGCGGCGAGAGCGCGCGCGGGCTGATGGATCTATCCACTCGCGAAGGTCTGGCGATCGGCTACGGAATCCTCACCGTCGAGAACATCGAACAAGCGGAGGTTCGCGCTGACCCGGCGCGCGGCGACAAGGGCGGTGAGGCGCTGAAGGCGGCGCTGGCGATGATTACGCTGAAACGGCGGTTCTCCGGTGGCGGGCGATGACGGCGTTGCCCAACGCAGCGCGCAGCGCCGCCCGTCTGGCGGCGGTGCAGGCGCTTTACCAGATGGAGATCGCTGGCGCTTCGACCGCGGATGTGCTCGCGGACTTCGCTGCCGGCAAATTGCCGCGTGAGACCGAAGCCAGTTTGGCCGAGACCGAGGGCGACATCGATCTCTTCAAGCTGGTGGTGGAAAAAGCTGTGGACAGACAGACCACACTCGATCGCGCGATCGCGCGCAGTCTGAGCCAGGGCTGGAAGCTCGAGCGCCTTGATGCGGTGGCGCGCGCCATCCTGCGTGCGGGCGCGACAGAACTGGAAAACCGCGCGGATACGCCGGTTGCCGTCATCATCGACGAGTACGTGGAAATCGCGAAGGCCTTCTTCGGCGGCCCGGAGCCCGCGTTCATTAACGCCGCCCTGGACGCTTGCGCGCGCGACTTGCGCGGCTAATCACGAGGCGCCAAGCCATCGCCATGACTACAGACTCGGCAGACGAGGTTCACATCATCCGCACGCTGCTCGCGCCGCTGGCCACCGATCCGGCTGCGCGCGGACTGGTCGACGACGCAGCGCTGTACGGCGGTATGGTGGTGACGACAGATGCGATCGTCGAGGGCGTGCACTTTCTTGCCAGCGATCCAATCCAAACAATAGCGATGAAGGCGCTGCGGGTGAACGTGTCTGACCTTGTGGCGAAGGGCGCTAAGCCGAAGGCGGCGCTGATGACGCTGATTTGGCCGGATGGCCGACCCGCGGCGGAGATTGCGCAGTTTGTCGATGGTTTTGGCCGCGACTTGAAGCAGTTCGGCATGGCGCTGCTCGGCGGCGACATCACGTCGACGCCGGGCCCCCTCACAGTGTCGGTCACTGCTTTCGGCGAACCGATCGGGGGACGTACGCCGTCGCGCGCCGATGCGAAGGCCGGCGACGATGTCTGGTTGGTTGGCGGCGAGATCGGTTCGGCGTGGCTCGGGCTGCAATTGCGGACCGGACGTTTGGCGCTCGGCGACCTCCAGCGAGGACGAACGGAGGATTACGTCGACTCGCGCGCGCTCGCACCGAACATGCCGCCTTACCTCACACTGCCCGGCGAGGACTTCGACGCCGAGGCGGCCTGGTTGATGTCGACCTATCTGGCGCCTTTTGTGCGCGTCGAGTGCGCTGACATCGTCGCGCGCTTCGCGAATGCGTCGATGGACGTGTCCGATGGCCTTGCCGCCGATGCGCGCAAGCTCGCGGACGCTTCGGGAGTAGCGCTTCGCATCGCGGCAGACGCGATCCCGCTGTCGATCCCCGCGCATCGTTGGATCCGCCACGGCGGGGCAATCGAGCAATTGGTCGCCGGCGGCGACGATTACGTGGTGCTGTTCACGGCAGCGCCGGAGGTCCGCGCCGCGCTTGAGGGCAGCGATGCTGACCACGCCCTCCGGCTAGTGCGAATTGGCCGTGTAGAGGCGGGTGAGGGGGTTCAAGTTCTCGACGCCGCGGGTCAGGCGCTCGTCTTGCCCACAGCCGGCTTCGTCCACCGGCTCGGCCGCTAACATCTCGCTAACCGGCGCACCCCGAAACTGGCGGCATGAAACGCCACGCCGTCGCGCGAGCCATCGCTGCCGCCATGATCGCCTCCACGCTGCTGGCTGGCCTCGCCAATGCGTCTGGTCCAGCCAAGGCCAAGGGCGATGAGCAGGGGGATGAGGCGCTCGCCCGCTCCATGGACGCGCCCTACTTGGCCGTGCCGGTCGTCAGAAACGGCCAGCTCGTCAATTACTTGTTCGTTTCGTTGCGGATCGAAGTGGCGCCCGGAGTAGACCTCTGGCGCACCCGGGAGCAGGCCCACTTCCTCCGCGACGCCTTGGTGCGGGCCGGCCACGTCAACGATCTCGCCGACCCGAACGACGCGAATTTGCTCAACGAAGCACGCGCCATCGAGGTGTATCGGGCAACGGCGATTCAGGCCCTGGGGGAGCGCGCGATCGGGCGGGTGAGCGTCGTCTCCGCCTATTCGAGCCAAGGCTCCGGCATTTAGGGCGATCGGATCGCTGATCTGCGCTAGCGCTCTGTTGCGCCCGCGAACATGATTTGGCAGTAACGCGCCCACCTCCGGGGGAAGCGTATCCGCAGACGGACTGTCGCGGTGCGGCCAACCCATTTCCCCAACCGGCGCGGGTCCTCCGCGCCCAGGATAGGCACCTCAATGACCGCCGAAACAATCCTATGGATCGTTGTCGCCCTCAGCTTGGTTGCTGGCTTGTATGGATTCCTGGAAACCCAAGCCATCACAAAGGCCTCCGCCGGCAATGACCGGATGAAGGAAATCGCCGCCGCCATTCAGGAAGGCGCGCGCGCTTATCTCAACCGCCAGTACTCGACCATCGCCATCGTCGGCGTGGGCGTGACCGTCGCGCTCATTCTCCTGTTCCGCAACTGGGAAATCCCGCTCGCGTTCGTTATCGGCGCGGTGTTGTCCGGTGCGGCCGGCTTCATCGGCATGAACGTATCGGTGCAGGCCAACGTCCGCACCGCAGAAGCGGCCCGTACTTCGCTGGCCGGGGGCCTCAGGATGGCGTTCAAGGCGGGCGCGGTGACCGGCATGCTGGTCGCCGGCGGCGCACTGTTTGGCGTTGCGGCCTACTATCTCCTGCTGACGCAGGGCTTGGGCTACGAATCGACTGACCGTCGCGTGGTCGACTCGCTGGTCGCGCTCGGCTTTGGCGCCTCGCTCATTTCGATCTTCGCGCGTCTCGGCGGCGGCATCTTCACCAAGGGCGCCGATGTCGGCGGCGACATGGTCGGCAAAGTCGAAGCAGGCATTCCCGAAGACGACCCGCGCAATCCCGCGACCATCGCCGACAATGTTGGCGACAATGTCGGCGATTGCGCAGGCATGGCGGCGGACTTGTTTGAAACCTATGCGGTCACAGCCGTCGCCACCATGGTGCTGGGCTCGATCCTGTTCCGCGAGTACGCGGGCGTGGTTGAGAACGTCATGCTGCTGCCGCTGGCGATCGGCGGTTTGGCGATCGTCGCGTCGATCCTCGGCACGTTCTTCGTGCGTCTGGGCGCCAACAACAACATCATGGGCGCGCTGTATAAGGGCCTCATCGCCGCTGGCGTGTTCTCCGCCATTGGCCTTGCTGGCGCTATTGCGGCCACCACCGGCTTCGGCCCGCTTGTCGCGAGCATCAACGCGCCGCCAAGCATCGCGGGCATCACCGGTCAGGATCTCTTCTTCTGCGGCCTCATCGGTCTGCTGGTGACCGGGATCATCGTTTGGATCACCGAGTACTATACCGGCACCGGCTTCCGCCCGGTGAAGAGCGTCGCGCAGGCGTCGGTCTCAGGCCATGGCACCAACGTGATCCAAGGCCTCGCCGTGTCGATGGAATCGACGGCATTGCCGGCGCTCACCATCGTCGCGGGCATCATCGCGACCTACACGCTCGCGGGCGTCTTCGGCATCGCCATTGCGGTGACGACGATGCTTTCGGTGGCGGGCATCATCGTCGCGCTCGACGCCTTTGGTCCAGTCACCGACAACGCCGGCGGCATCGCCGAAATGGCCGATCTGCCGAAGGAAGTGCGCGTCATCACCGATGCGCTTGACGCTGTCGGCAACACCACCAAGGCCGTCACCAAAGGGTACGCGATCGGCTCAGCCGGGCTCGGCGCGCTGGTGCTGTTCGCGGCATACTTCGAAGACTTGCGCTATTACGCCGCCAACGCGGCGGAATATCCGTTCTTCGAAGGCGTGGCGCCGGACTTCGCGCTCAACAATCCGTATGTGATTGTCGGTCTCTTCATCGGCGGCCTGTTGCCCTACCTGTTCGGCGGCTGGTCCATGACGGCGGTGGGGCGCGCCGCTCAGGCGGTGGTTGAAGAAGTACGCCGTCAGTTCCGCGAAATCCCTGGCATCATGGAGCGCACGGCCAAGCCCGATTACGGCAAGGCGGTAGACATCCTGACCAAGGCGGCGATCCGCGAGATGATCGTGCCGTCGATGTTGCCGGTGCTGGCGCCGATCGCGCTGTTCTTCGGCGTGTGGGCGATCGCCGGTCAGAGCCAGGCGCTTGCGGCGCTGGGAGCGCTGCTGGTTGGCGTGATCGTCACCGGCCTGTTCGTTGCGATCTCGATGACCTCGGGTGGCGGCGCTTGGGACAACGCCAAGAAGCTGATCGAGGAAGGTCATTATGGCGGCAAGGGCTCCGACGCCCACAAGGCCGCGGTCACCGGCGACACCGTCGGCGATCCTTACAAGGACACGGCGGGTCCCGCGGTGAACCCGATGATCAAGATCACCAACATCGTGGCGCTGCTGTTGCTGGCGGTGCTCGCGCACGCGTAAGCACACAGGACGCGGAAACGCGAAACGCCCCGGCGCAAGCCGGGGCGTTTCTATTTCTCTTGATGCAGGTCGTTCTAGCGCCGTCCCGGCCGCTGACGTTCCTCTTCTTCGGTGCGGATCGGCGAGGTATTGCCGACATTGCCGAGCAATTGTTCGAGCACGCCGAGCTCCCGCCCGCGCGTCGGCGTCACTTCGTCGTTGTAGGCGACGACGCGGCCGCGTTCGATTCCGTATTTTTCGACTGCCGAAACGGTGTCGCCGTCGAAGCGCACGACCATAACCCGCCTGTCGGTGATGCGCGGGGCGTAGAAGGCAACCTGCTCCTGCACCGCGCTCACATAGTACCATGAAGTTTGGTCGAAGACCGCCGTGGTCGAGGGCGAGCCGAAGCGCTGCATGACGGTATCGCGCGTATCGACGCCGACCTGAGGATCGGGGATTTCCACATTGTTGCGGTCGGGCCGAAAGCCGTTGTAGCTCTGCACGGGCGCGCAGGCGCCGACCGCTGATGCCAAAGCGACCGCAGCGGCCGCTGAAACTCGCAGGAGTCCGCGATTCATAGAAATACCTCGCTAGGCGAATGCGTTCGTGAGCTGCGCTCACGGGTAAGGCCCGACGCGCCGCCGGGCAAGAGGGGACCTCAGAGCCTATGAAATTCTGGCGATTTGGCGCCTCTCGGGCGGACGATGACGCACGGCGTCTGTTGGGCGCGGTGACCGCGGCTGCGCGGTCTCCGGCGCTCTATGGCGAAGACATGGCGCCGGACAGCCTCCAGGGCCGATTCGAGGTGATGACCCTGCACGCGGCGCTAGCGCTCTACCGGTTGAGGGACGAACCTGGGTTGGCGCCGTTGGCGCAGTCGTTCACGGACGCGCTGTTCAGCGCGTTTGACGCCGGATTGCGCGAAGACGGCGTCAGCGACACGGCGGTGCCGCGGCGCATGCGGCGGCTCGCAGGTGACTTCTATGGGCGTCTCCGGGCGTACAGCACCGCGCTGGACGCTGGCGACGATGGGGCGCTCGCCGCGGCCATCGGCCGAAACCTGTTCGCGGACGAATCCGCGGCTGCTGCTGCGACGTTTGCGCGACGTGCGCGCGGCCTAGCCGAGGGTCAGCGCTCGCTTGCGGTGGAGAGGCTGTTCTTGCCGGACGCGTGGGCGGGGCCCGCCTGAACCTATGGTTTGGCAAGCCGGTTGAGCGCGACTAAGGTCCGGCCGGAGAGCACCAGGGCGGGCGGGAGTAGGGCGTCATAATCGGCATGGCAGACGGACTTGTTCTCTCCATCGACGGGATGGGCGGCGATCACGCGCCCGATACTGTCGTTGCGGGAGTGGACATAGCGGCGCGTCGCAATCCCGCGCTGCGCTTCATTATTCATGGCGACGCGTCACGGCTTTCAGCCCTCCTCGCCCATCATCATTACGCCAAGGCAGCCTCAGAGGTCGCCCACGCTGAGAAGACGATTGGGATGGAGGTGAAGGCGAGCCAGGCCCTGCGTCAGGGTAAGGGCTCAAGCCTTTGGAACGCCGTGGCCTCAGTTGAGAATGGGCAGGCCAACGCCATCGTGTCGGCCGGCAATACCGGCGCATTCATGGCGATCTCGATGTTCCGCCTGCGCACCATGGAGGGCGTGCATCGACCGGCCTTGGCCGCGCGCTGGCCGAGCGCGACCGGCGGCTATGTTGTCATTCTCGATGTGGGCGCCAATGTCGAAGCCGATGGCGAGCAACTGGTGGAGTTCGCCATCATGGGCGAGGCCTTTCAGCGCGCGGTGAGCGGCAAGGACCGGCCGACCGTGGCGCTGCTCAATGTTGGTGCGGAGGAACAGAAGGGCCACGAAGAAATCCGCGCCGCGGCCCAACTCATTCGTGACGCTGGCGTCGATATGGACTTTCGCGGCTTCGTCGAAGGCGATGACATTGCCAAGGGCACAGTCGACGTCGTGGTCACGGACGGTTTCACCGGCAACATCGCCTTGAAGACTGGCGAAGGCACCGCCCGTTTGGTCGGGCAGTTGCTGAAGGAGGCGCTTACGAGTGGTCCGCTGGCGCAGCTGGGCGCGCTCATTGCCTATCCGGCGCTGCAGAAGCTCCGCACGCGCATGGATCCGGGCACCTTCAACGGCGCGCTGTTTCTTGGCCTCAACGGCCTGGTTGTGAAGAGCCATGGCGGCGCCAACGCCCGCGGCTTCGCCGCAGCGATCGGCGTGGCTGAGCGCATGGCGCTCAGCCATTATCGCGATGAAATCAAGGCCAATCTGCTGCGGCTGGCGGGCGCCAGCGCGCCGAAACAAGCGGCCAAGGAAACCGGCTGATGCGTTCCGTGGTCCTGGGTGTCGGGGCGCATTTGCCGGCGCGCGTGCTTACCAATGAGGAGTTATCGCGACGCGTCGACACCAGCGATGACTGGATACGAGAACGCACGGGTATTCGTGAGCGCCGCATCGCAGACGAGCGGGAAAAGACCTCCGACCTCGCCATCGCGGCAGCGGCGCGCGCGTTGCAAGCCGCAGACATCAGCGGCGATGATATCGACCTCATCATAGTGGCCACCACCACGCCCGATCTCACGTTCCCGGCAACCGCAGTGCGCGTTCAGGCAGCGCTTGGCGCTCATCGCGGCGTTGCGTTCGACTTGCAGGCGGTGTGCTCGGGCTTCATCTTTGCGTTAGCGACAGCCGACAACTTCCTCATGCGCGGGCAGGCCAAGACGGCTTTGGTCATCGGCGCGGAGACTTTTTCACGCCTCCTGGACTGGAATGATCGCAGCACATGCGTGCTGTTCGGCGACGGCGCCGGCGCCGTGGTGCTGCAGGCGCAAGAGAGTGACCGCGGCGTGATCGCGACCTTCCTCCGCAGCGATGGCCGCATGCATGATCTGCTGCACGTCGACGGCGGCCCCTCGCAGACGCAAACCGTGGGCAAGGTGCGGATGAACGGCAACGCCGTGTTTCGCCAGGCGGTCGAGCACATTTCGGGCGCGATGTTGGAAGCGTGCGCCAAGGCTGGAGTGGCGCTGGACGCAGTCGATTGGTTCGTGCCGCACCAAGCCAACCAACGAATCCTCGACGGGGTGGCGCGGAAGCTGTCGATCGCGCCCGACAAGGTAGTCTCCACGGTTGCCTTCCACGGCAACACCTCGGCGGCTTCGGTGCCGCTGGCGCTTGAGACAGCCATCCGCGACGGCCGGATCAAGCCGGGCGATCTGGTGCTCATGGAGGCGCTGGGCGGGGGGCTGACCTGGGGCGCGGCGTTGGTGCGGATCTAACAATCCGGCAAGGTTTGACGTAACCTCGGGATAGCACTAACTTTTCCTAGTCAGATCACAGACTTGTCTCGGAGGGGGCTCCGGTGGCCGGCAAGACCATTACACGGGCCGATTTGGTCGACGCGGTGGCGCGGCGCGCCAATCTGCAGCGCGCGGACGCGAACCGCCTGCTGACGCGCCTGCTTGAGATGACGCAGGACGCCCTGGTCGCTGGGGACACGGTGAAGCTCTCACGCTTCGGGAACTTCAACGTGCGCGCCAAACGTCAGCGCATCGGGCGCAATCCGAAGACTGGTGAGGAAGTGCCAATCACACCGCGCCGCGTGGTGACGTTCCGGCCTTCGCAGATGCTGCGGGAGTTTGTGGAGAAGGGCGGGCGCGGCCGCGCCAAGAGCTAGGGCTCCAGTCGTTTTGCCACGGCTTCGCCGATCGCCAGCGACGCGGTGAGGCCGGGACTTTCGATCCCAAAGAGGCAGACGAGCCCAGCGAGGCCGTGCGCCGCCGGAGCATCGATCAAGAAATCGGGTTGGGGTTCGCCGGGCCCATGAATCTTCGGCCTGATGCCCGCGTAGTCGGGAACAAGCGCGCCATCGGGCAAGTCCGGCCAGAATCGTCGGACGGTGGCGTAGAAGCTGGCTGCGCGCTCAAGGTTCACTGCATAGTCCTCATGCTCCACCCATTCGAGATCGGGACCGAAGCGCGCGACGCCGCCGAGGTCGCGGCGGTAGTGCGTGCCGAGCGCGCCCGGAATCGGCAGCGGGTAGATCAGGTGCTCAAATGGCGCTCGCACGCCTTGCAGCGCGAAGTAATTGCCCTTGCCGAAGTGCTGAGGAGGGATGCGGCTCGCCGGGAAGCCTTCGACTGCCTTCGCGCATGCCTGCGCGCCCAATCCTGTAGCAATCACAAGCCTATGGGCAGTGATCGACGCTGGTGCGTCGCCGCCCGCTTCGATGCGCCAGCCGCCGCTGACAGCAGCGGCTCCCATGAACGGCGTGTTGAGCGCCACCGCCCCGCCATAGGCTTCAATCTCGCCCAGCAGAGCAAGCATGTAATCGTGAGCGTCGAGAATCCCGCTTTCGCGCGAGAGAATGGCGGCCACAGCATTGAGCTGCGGCTCGATGGCGCGCGCGTCGGCGCCGCTCAACCAGGACAGCCCCTCGACATCATTGGCGCCGCCCCGCGCATGGAGGTTCTCGAGGCCGGCGAGCTCGCTCTGTTCAGTGGCGACGATGAGTTTGCCGCATCTTCGGTGCGCAACGCCGTGCGCTTCTAGGAAAGGGTAGAGTAAGCGGCGGCCCTCGACGCAGAGCCGCGCTTTGAGCGAGCCCGGCTGGTAGTACAATCCGGCATGTATGACCTCGGAGTTTCGGGAGGATACGCCCGCGCCAATGCGCGCTTCCTTCTCCAGGAGCACGACGCTGAAGCCGCGGCGCGCCAACGCGTAGCCGCAGGCCAAGCCCACCGCGCCTGCGCCGACAATCACAGCGTCGAAGTCCATGTCGCTGACGCTCCGAGTCATTTGGGGAAACGCGCGCTTAATCCATAAGCAAGGCGAATGCGGTATGCAAAAACCCAGTTAATAGGGCCTTTTCTGACTGTGGTTAACTTCCAGTCACCGTGGACGCTTTCTGCCGCACGTGCGCATGTCGGAAGCCTTAACTGGCGGCTGGCGGTGTGGGGTCTGTTTGCGATCGGCGCTTCGCTTGATCTGGCCTCATGGCAGGCGGGGCTGGCATGGTTCCTAACCGTGTCGCTTGCCGCCGGCTTCGACACCATGCTTGGCCGCTCCTACTTAACAGCGCGCACGCGCTCCGAGCGGCGAACGAGCGGCGTCTTGTTTGCCTGCGGGTGCGCTTTCAGCTCCACGGTTTTCGTGGCGATGCCAGTGTTGCTGGCCGCGCATGGCGGCGGGCCGGGCCGCGTGCTGGCTGTGCTCATGGCCTCCAGCGCCTTCGTCCTCGTGATGGTGTTCATGTCGCGCGCGCGCGGTCTGATGTTCATTGTGGGCGCTCCGGCTGTTTTCGCCCTCATCGCGATGCCTTTCATTCCTTATGTCGAAGGTCCCGCCGACCCGCTTGCGGGCGCACTTGGCGTCGCTTGCGGCATTTTTGCGTTTCTCACCTACGTCAGCCGCGCCGCGCTCAATCAGAACATGTCGCTCGCGCGCCTCGAAGTAGCACATGAAACTGCGAAGGAACGTCAGCGCGAAGCCGAAGCGAAGCACGCCGAAGCCATTGAAGCAAACCGCGCCAAGTCTGAGTTCCTTTGCGTGATGACGCATGAATTACGGACGCCGCTCAATGCCGTGATCGGCTACGCAGAGTTGTTGCAAGAAGAACTCGAAGCGGAAGGGCGCAAATCGCTCTCCACGGACGCCAGCCGCATTCACGGCTCGGCGCGACACCTCTTGGGATTGATCGACCAAATTCTGCACCTCACCAGCGTCGAAGCGGGCCAGGACTCGGTGACGCCCTCCGTCGTCGATGTGCGTCGCATGCTTGAGGAGGCGGTGACGAGCCTCCAAGAAGACGCGAACGTCAGACAAAATCGCATTGCGCTCCGCGTCAGCCCAGAGGCCGAGCAGGCTTTCACGGACGCCGCCAAGGTCTCGGTCTGCGCGGCTGCGCTGTTGTCGAACGCCGTGAAGTTCACCGAAAACGGGCTGATCGGCGTCACCGCCGAGCGCGAAGCGGGCGATCCGGCCTGGCTGCGTGTGACCGTCTCCGACACTGGCCGCGGCATCGCCGCGAGCGACATAGAGCGGGTATTCACCGCGTTCACACAGGTCGATGCGTCTTCCACGCGCACCAGCGGCGGCTTGGGGTTGGGGCTCTCTGTCGCCCGGCGCATCGCGCGGCGGCTCGGCGGCGACGTCACCGTAGTCAGCGAACTGGGGGTCGGTTCAACCTTCACCCTGCGCGTGCCCTTGCGGCACGATGCCTCGGTTTTGCTGCGCGCTGTGGCTTGAGCCCCGCGCCTGCTGCGCTTG
Organism: Hyphomonadaceae bacterium; assembly: GCA_019753175.1. Classification (GTDB taxonomy): domain Bacteria; phylum Pseudomonadota; class Alphaproteobacteria; order Caulobacterales; family Aquidulcibacteraceae; genus Vitreimonas. The sequence continues at coordinate 38,885 of JAIELK010000023.1, read as the reverse complement.
GCGGGTGGTGCGACGACGCCTAAATGTCCGGTATGAGTGAGCGCCTGCCCGCATCGTCTCTGCCGACTTTGCGCCAGTTGCAATTTCTCGCCGCGCTGCGCGACGAGGGCAGCTTCGTCGGCGCAGCCGATGCTGTGGGCGTTACCCAGCCGACGTTGTCATCAGGCATCAAGGAGTTGGAGGCCGCGCTCGGCGTCGTGCTCGTGGAGCGCGGCCGCGCCGGCGCCGTGCTGACGCCCGCCGGTGAGATCGCCGTCGCTTCGGCCGCGCGCGTGCTGGAGGAAGTGGCCGATCTCGTCCGTGCGGTGCGCGAAGCGGGCGAAGCGTTCGCCGGTGTGTTCAGGCTGGGCGCCATCCCCACGATAGCGCCCTTCTTGCTGCCGCGGGCGCTGCCGCTGTTGAAGAAGCGCTTTCCCAAACTGAAACTGCATCTGCGCGAGGACTTGACGGCGCGCTTGGTGGACGGCTTGCGCAGTCGCCAACTGGACGCTGCCCTGATTGCGCTGCCCTATGACGCCGCAGGCATCGCCACGGTCCCGGTGGTCGACGACGAGTTCTTCTTCCTGTGTCCCGAAAACCATCCGTTGGCCAAGCGCAACGCGCTCTCGCCGGATCAGGTGGACGCAAACGAGCTGCTGTTGCTGGAAGACGGCCATTGCCTGCGCGATCACGCGCTCGCAATTTGTCACCCCCCGCCGGGCCGGCGCGCGGACGACGTCGGCGCCACCAGCTTGCATACGCTGGTGCAAATGGTGGCGGGCGGTATGGGCGTGACTTTGTTGCCGAAGCTCGCGGCGGAAGGCGGCGTCGTGTCCGGCGCATCGGTTGCGGTGCGGCAGTTTGCGTCGCCGATTGTTGGGCGCGCGATTGGCGTTGCCTGGCGCGAGGGCGGCCCGCGCGAAGAAGAAGCGCGGATGCTCGCCGATGTGTTGCGACAGTTGTTTTAGCGCGCGCTGAGCAGGCGCGACAGCAGCGGCAAGCGCACAACCAACCACACCGCCGCCCACACATTGCCGAGCACGAAGATCGGCGCCGCCCACGCCGCCGCCGCCAGCCACGACTTCTCGGTCAGGAACACAATCACGGCGAAGAACACGAAGCCGATATAGAGGTCGACCAACGTGACTTTGCCCCACGGCAGCGTGGTCACCACAGCGAATTGATCCATGAAGCCGCCATGCAGCTCCGGCGTGGCGAATGCCGCCCAGAGGATGAGGCCGAGAAGCGCCAAACCAAGGACGCCGATCGCCGCGCGCAGAACATTCATAGGAGCGTCCTCAATCCATGAGGCGTTGCGTGAGATAGGTGTACTCTAGAGCCCGCCGCCGCGCCGCTTCGTTAAGATTGGCCGCTGCCGAGTGCCCTCCGTCGATATTCTCATAATAGAGCACCGGCATGCCAAGCTCCAACATCCGCGCAACGTACTTCCGCGCGTGCCCGGGGTGAACTCTGTCGTCCTTGGTTGAAGTCAGAACGAAAGGCAGCGGGAAGTCGGGACGCGCGCGGAGGTTCTGATAGGGCGAGATCGATTCGAGAAACGCCCGCTCCTCGGGGTTGGACGGCGAGCCATACTCATCGACCCAGGAAGCGCCGGCGAGCAGCTGATCGTAGCGCAGCATGTCCAAGAGCGGCACTTGCACGACGCCGGCGTTGACCATTTCGGGATGCTGGTTGAGCATCACACCCATCAAAAGCCCGCCGTTCGAGCCGCCCATGATGCCCAATCGGCGCGGGCTGGTGATGCGGCGCTCCACCAGATCGCGCTGAACGGCGTAGAAGTCGTCGTAAATCACCTGTCGATTGGTGCGCAGCCCGGCTTGGTGCCAAGCTGGGCCGAACTCTCCGCCGCCGCGTATGTTGGCGACGACGTAAACGCCGCCGCGCTCGACCCATAGCTTGCCTGCGAAGGCGCTGTAACTCGGCGGATACGACACCTGAAAACCGCCATAGGCCCAAAGCAGCGTCGGGTTCTCCCCATTGAGCTGCATGTCACGCGGCCGCACCACGAAGTACGGTACACGCGTCCCATCGCGGCTCACCGCCTCGAACTGTTCGGCCACGACGCGCGAGGCGTTGAATAGCGCTGGCAGCGAGCGCACGGCGCGCACGCCCGTAGACCGGTTCTCCAAGGCGTAGAGCGTGTCGGGGGTGACGTAGTCCTCGAACACGGCAAACGCTTCGGAGCGAGTGGGCGAAGCGCCGGCGAAGCTGATGGAGCCGTTTTCCGGCAACGCCACCGTCGTGCGTGTCCAAGCGCCGGCATTGAGCGCGAAGCGCAGCAAGCGGCCGCGTACGTTCTCGTAACCGGCCACAAGCACCGCGTCGCGTGTGATCTCGACGCCCTCGATCGATTGGCGTTCGTTCGGCGCGAATAGCACTTGCGTGCGCGGCGCCTCAACGCCGCTGTCTTCGAGCGGATAGGCGATCAGCGCGCCTTGCGGATGGCCTCGCCAAGCTTCTTCGATGGTGAAGATCAGGCGGCCCTGGTAGATGCCGCGGATCGTTGCCTTTGTCGGAAGCGTGAAACGCTGTGGCGTCGGACCGTCGAGGCGCCAATAAGTGCTCTCGAAAAACGTGTCCGCTTCGACCGCGATGGGGACGCGCCGCCCGTCCGTGCCTTGCAGAATGCCTGCGAACACGCCGACATCCTGCACTTGACCGCGAAGCACTTCCTCGGCCGAGGCAAGCGGCGTGCCGCGTCGCCAGCGTTTGATCACCGCGGCGTAGCCGGACTCGGTCATCGTGCCCGGCCCCCAATCGGTGCCGACCAGAAGTGTGTTCTGGTCAACCCACGCCACCGACGCTTTGGCCGCCGGCACGATGAAGCCGTCGGTCACGAACGCGCGCGCAGCTAAGTCGTATTCGCGATAGGTTGAAGCGTCGCGCCCGCCGTCGGACAGCGCGACCATGCAGCGGGTCGTGCCTTCAAGGCAGTCGGCCCCTTTGAACACCCAGTTCGCATTCTCCGCGGCGGCGATGGCGTCGATATCGATCACGGTCTCCCATTGCGGATTGCCATTGCGGGCGAAAGCGGCGAGCGGCGCGCGGCGATAGATGCCGCGGACATGCGTCTCATCCTGCCAGAAATTGTAATAGTGGCCCTCGTGGATGCCGCCGAGCGGCAGCCGGTCACGATTGGTGGCGAGCGCCAGGGAGTCAGCGTGCAACTGTGCGTATCGTGGATCGCCCTCCAGCACGGCGAGCGAGCGTTGATTTTGCTCGCGCACCCAAGCGAGCGCACGTTCGCCCTCGATCTCTTCGAGCCAGAGGTAAGGGTCTTCACCGGTCATGGCGGTGGGCTCCGTGTTGGGCGTGGTGCTGCACGAAGCAAGCAACAAGGCCGCGGCGCCGGCGGCGACGAGGGCGGAAAGACGCATCGCTATGGTCCCCTTGATCAGACGGCCGGCACACAAGCAGATTGCTTCGGCGGTGAAAAGAGCGCCGGGTTGGCGTGGCGGTAGGGCGCGAAGCGGCTTAGATAGGCCTTGATGCGCTACTTCAAGATGAACGGCTGCGGAAATGACTTCGTCATCCTCGACGCACGATCGCGCGGGTCGCTGCCGCTCTCGCCAGCCCAGGCCAGGGCGATCGCCGACCGCAGCACCGGGGTCGGCTGCGACCAAGTCATAGCGGTCGAGCGCTCGATTCGCGGCGACGCCTATATGCGCATCTGGAATGCCGATGGCGGCGAGGTCGACGCCTGTGGCAACGCCGCGCGCTGCGTCGCTTGGCTGTTGATGGAGGAAGGCGGCGCAGCCTCGCGCCGGATCGAGACCCCCGCCGGCATGCTCTACGCCGAACGCGCCGGCGAGAAGCTGATCACGGTCGATATGGGCTCGCCCCTGCTGCGCTGGGAGGAGATTCCGCTGGCGCGTGTTATGGATACGGCCCGCCTCGACTATGCGATCGATGGCCTGTCCGCCCCTGGCGCGGTCAACATGGGCAATCCGCATGTCGTGTTCTTTGTCGACGAGGTTGGCGCAACCGACATCGCGGCAATCGGTCCGAAGGTCGAGCATGATCCGCTCTTTCCGCAACGGGCGAACGTGGGTTTCGCGGAAGTGCAGGCGGCGGACCGGATTCGCCTGCGCGTTTGGGAGCGTGGCGTGGGCCTGACAAAAGCGTGTGGCACGGGCGCGTGCGCTGCCGTCGTCGCCGCGCACCGGCAGGGCCGCGCTGGGCGTGCGGTGGGTGTGGCGGTGGATGGCGGGATCCTCCAGATCGAGTGGCGCGCCGGCGATGACCGCGTGCTGATGACAGGGCCGATCGAGCTTGAGGCGAGCGGCGACTTGCCGGCTTCGTGGGCGTGATCCGCCAGCTGGATCATGTCGTGATCGCCGTGCGCGATGTGGCGAGCGCCAGCCGCGCCTACGCCGCGCTGCTGGGCGCCACGCCCAGCGACGCTATCGTGCGCGATGGCGCCGCGATGGTTTCGCTAAGCTCCGGCAATGTCGCGGTCGAACTGATGGCGCCTGCCGGCGAAGGCGACATAGCTGATCGTCTGCGCGTTGCGCTGGATGAGAGCGGCGAGGGGCTGAAGAGCCTGGTATTCGCCGTCGAAGACATCGAGGCCGCGCATCGCCGCGCCGAGCGCGTGGGTCTGGCGCCGCTGCCAATCGTCACGCGCGGCGCATCGCGCTCATTTCGTCTCGACAGTGCGCACACTGGCGGTGTTCGCCTGTTCATCATTGCGCGCGCCGCGCCGCTCGCAGATCCAGCCTGCGCGACGGATGTGCTGGGGCTCGATCATGTCGTCATTCGCACCGCGAATATGGATCGGGCCGGGGCGCTCTACGGTGCGCGTCTTGGGCTCGACATGCGTCTGGATCGCGAAGTGATGGGACGGCGGCTGATGTTCTTTCGCTGCGGCGATGCCGTTGTGGAGGTGGCGGAGGACACAACGCGCCCGGGCGGCGCTGACCTGCTGTGGGGGCTGTCCTGGCGGATCGCCGACGCCGATGCCGCACATGCGCGACTGTCGCAGGCGGGGTTCGCGGTGTCGGAGGTGCGTGCGGGCATGAAACCCGGAACGCGTGTCTTCACGGTCCGCGACGGCACTTGTGGTGTGCCGACATTGATGATTGAGCTGTCGCCAAAGCGAGATTGATCTCGCCGGACCAGGAGGCCATGGTGTCACCCGTCCAGATCGGGGGATCGACATGGCCGACAAGCAAGCTCTCAACGCGACGTTCTTCGCCTTCCGCAAACGAGAACGCGGCGGCGTGCTGACCACCCTCACCCTTGCCTATCTTGTCGCGGCGATCGCGATCGGGGCTGTTTTCTTCCTGCTCAACGCTCAGGGCATACTCGACTATGTCCACTGGATTGCGACGCTCGGCGCCAATGCGGAGGCCGCCAAACCCGCCGAGCCCAGCGCTATGGGCGCCTTCATGCCGCCGCCAAGCGTCATGGCGCTTGGTCCGGCTTACCTGTTGTTCCTGCTGGTTTTCTATGTGCTGTTTGCAGCCTACGAAGCCGGCTGCCTGCGCTGGATGATCCGCGGCGAGACGGGGGGTCTGTTCGGTCTCTCGCTTGGGGCCGACACGTGGCGCGTTTATTTCACGTATTGGGTGTGGTTCTTCCTGCTGATCCTCTTCTACATCGTGATCGCCATTCTCATCGGCGGTACTGTCGCATCTCTGGTGGCGACGACGGGCGGAGACATCGCCAATGCAGGCGCTGGCGCGGGGATCATTCCCTTGCTCATCGTGCTGCTCATATGCTTCGGCCTGATCTATTTTGGCGTGCGGTTCGCACCGGCGGCCGCCACTTCGGTCGCACGCAAGAAGTTTGCGTTCTTCGACGCTTGGACAGTCAGCAAGGGGCGCTTTTGGGCGCTGTTTGGCGCGTTCCTGCTCCTGTTTTTGATGTTCTTTGTGCTCTACATCATCGTATCCGCGGGCCTTGGCATGGCGATAGCGGGAATAATGATGAGTCAAGTCGGCCAAGGCGGCGAGCCCCAAAGCCCCGAGGATGTGTTCCGCCTGTTCGCCAACCCGCAAGTGGCGATAACCATTGGCGTCATCATGTTGGTAATGACCGTGGCCAGCATGATGTTGTATGTCGCCATGTTCGGCATCAACGCCCGCGCGGCTGCACTGGCGCTGGAAGAAGGCAAGATCAAAGCGGAAGCATGATCCTTGGCTGAGTTCTCGCCGGTCAGCGCCGCAAGCTTCGCGTTCCAGAGGCGCGGCCAGATGTTTGTGCTGACGCGTGCGGCGCTCTCGTATCTGGCGCTGCGGATCGTGCTTGGCGCGGCCTTCCTGGCTCTCACCTGGTCGAGCTGGAGCCCCGTCATCGCCTGGTATGCCGAGGCGTTGCGGGAAATCTCGACAGGCAGCGAGCCCAGCGCGCCGACGCTGCAGGTGCTCGCGGCAATCGCGCCGTGGGTGGCGCTCTCTGGTGTGTTGGGCCTTGTCGTCTTGGCGGCGTTCGAAGCCGCGTGCCTCCGCTGGATGGTTCGCCACGATCCGGGCGGGGCGCTCGGCATGAATTTCGGCGCCGACACGTGGCGCGTCTTCGCTTTTTATTGGATCTGGTTCGCGCTCGGACTGGCCTTTGTTGTAGCGATCGCGGCGTTCTATGTGGCGCTACGGGCGATTTCCGGCCTGCATGGGGCGCTCCAAATCTTGACGGTGGTCGGCGCGCTAACGCCCTTGGCTCTTATTGGGTTGTTAGTCTGGGTGGGGGTTCGCTTGGCGCCGGCGGCCGCGTTGAGCGTCGCCAACAAGCGGCTGGTGTTCCTTCAAGCCTGGAGCGTGACGCGCGGCAAGTTCTGGCCGTTGCTCGGCGGCTTTGTCATTGTGCTGGTCGCTTACATCGTCGCCGCGACCATCTTCGACACGATCCTGCGTATCCCGTTTGCGGCGGTGTTGACGCCGGCGTGGCGCGAGCTTCTGCTTGGCGGCGGCAGCTCGGCGGAGTTCATTGAGACGCTGTGGGCGACATTTTCTCAACCAATGTTCATGGCGCTTGGCGGGGTCTATCTGGTGGTCGCGACGGCACTCTCATGTGTGTTCTACGTCGCATGGTTCGGCGTCAACGCACGCGTCGTCGTTGCGGAGCACGAGGCGCGCGCAGGAGCGGATGCAGCGTCAGCCTGACGCGCGCTTCTTGCGCGCGGCCTTCGGCGCCGGCGATTCAGCGGACTTGGGCTTGGAGGTTTGCTTGCGTTCAGCGTGGCGCTTCAGCGCCTCGGCCAGATAGCGGCCGGTGTGGCTGGCTTTGACTTTGGCGACATCTTCCGGCGTGCCTTGGGCGACAATGCGGCCGCCGCCGTCGCCGCCTTCGGGGCCGAGATCGAGGATCCAATCGGCGGTCTTGATGACGTCGAGATTGTGCTCGATCACCAGCACCGAATTGCCGTTGTCGACCAGTTCGTGCAGCACTTCGAGCAGCTTCTTCACGTCCTCGAAATGCAGGCCGGTGGTGGGCTCGTCCAGAATATAGAGCGTGCGCCCGGTGGCGCGCTTGGAGAGTTCCTTCGACAGCTTCACCCGCTGCGCCTCGCCGCCGGATAACGTCGTCGCCTGCTGGCCGATGTGCACGTAGCCGAGGCCGACGCGCTTCAGCGTCTCCAGCTTCTCGCGAATGCTCGGCACCGCGTTGAAGAGGTTGGCGCCTTCCTCAACCGTCATGTCGAGCACGTCGGAAATGGATTTGCCCTTGTACAAAATGTCCAGCGTTTCGCGATTGTAGCGTTTGCCCCTGCACGTGTCGCAGGTGACGTAGACGTCCGGCAGGAAGTGCATCTCGATCTTGATGACGCCGTCGCCCTGGCAGGCTTCGCAGCGCCCGCCCTTGACGTTGAACGAGAACCGTCCCGGCCCGTAGCCGCGCGCCTTCGCTTCCGGCAGTCCCGCGAACCAGTCGCGGATCGGCGTGAATGCGCCGGTATAGGTGGCCGGATTGGAGCGCGGCGTGCGCCCGATCGGCGATTGATCGATATCGATAATCTTGTCGATGTGCTCGAGGCCCAGGATCGCATCGTGCTCGGCGGGCACATCGCCGGCGCCGTGCCAATTGCGCGCCACGGCTTTGTAGAGCGTCTCCACCACGAGCGTGGATTTGCCGCCGCCGGAAACGCCGGTGACGCAGGTGAAAGCCCCCAGCGGGATATCGGCGTCGAGGTTCTGCAGATTGTTGCCGCGCGCGCCGTTGACGGTGATGAGGCGTTTCTTGTTCAGCCAGCGCCGCTTTTCCGGAATTGGGATTTCCCGCGCGCCGGTGAGATATTGGCCGGTGATGCTCTCCTTGGAGGCTTCGATCTGCGCGGGCGTGCCTTCGGCGATGATGCGCCCGCCATGAACGCCGGCCGCCGGCCCCATGTCGATGACATGGTCGGCGGTCATGATCGCTTCCTCGTCGTGCTCAACCACCAGCACTGAATTGCCGAGATCGCGCAGCCGGCGCAGCGTTTCCAGCAGCCGCGAATTGTCGCGCTGGTGCAGGCCGATCGAGGGCTCGTCCAGCACGTACAACACGCCGGTGAGCCCCGAGCCGATCTGCGAGGCAAGGCGAATGCGCTGGCTTTCGCCCCCTGACAGCGTGCCCGAGCCGCGCCCGAGCGAGAGGTAATCCAGGCCCACATCGACCAGAAACCGCAGCCGGTCGTTGATCTCTTTGAGGATGCGCACCGCAATTTCGCGCTGCTTCGGCGTCAGCGTGTCGTTCAGCGCGCCGAACCAGTCGCGCGCGGCGCGGATGGAGAGTGTGGAGGCGATTGCGATATCGCTGCCGCCGACGCGCACCGCCAGTGCTTCGGGCTTGAGGCGTTTGCCGGCGCAGACCGGGCACGGCGCCTCGGATTGATATTTCTCCAGCTCTTCGCGCACCCAGGCGGAATCCGTCTCCTTCCAGCGCCGTTCGAGATTGGGCAGCACGCCTTCGAAATTCTTGGTTGTTTCGTAGCGGCGCACGCCGTCGTCATAGACGAATTTAATCGGCTCGTTGGTTCCGTTGAGGATGGCGTCGCGCAGCGTTTTGGGGAGATCGCGCCAGGGTGTGGCGCTCTTCGCTTTGAAGTGTTTGGCCAGCGCTTCCAGCGTCTGTGCGTAGAGCGGCGAGGGGCCTTTGGCCCATGGCGCCACCGCGCCGTCCTTCAGGCTCTTGTCGTGGTCCGGCACGACCATGGCTGCGTCGAACTTAAGTTGTACGCCAAGGCCGTCGCACGTCGGACAGGCGCCGGCGGGATTGTTGAACGAGAACAGCCGCGGCTCGATCTCGGGAATGGTGAAGCCGGAGATGGGGCAGGCGAATTTCTGGGAGAAGATGAGGCGGCGTCCGCCATCCGCGAACTCCGCATAGGCGATGCCGTCCGCCAGCTTCAGCGCCTGTTCCAGCGAATCCGCCAGCCGCGTTTCGATGCCGGGCTTTACCGCGATGCGGTCGATGACGATCTCGATGTCGTGCTTCAATTTCTTGTCGAGCTTGGGGGGGTCGGCGAGTTCGTGGTATTCGCCGTTGATCTTGGCGCGCTGATAACCCTTGCGCAGCAACTCGGCCATTTCCTTGCGATATTCGCCCTTCCTGTCGCGCACGATCGGCGCCAGCAGATAAAGCCGCGTCCCTTCCGGCAGCGCCATGATCTGGTCGACCATCTGCGCCACCTGCATCGCTTCGATCGGCAAGCCCGTCGCCGGCGAATAAGGCACGCCGACGCGCGCCCAGAGCAAGCGCATGTAATCGTAAATCTCGGTGACGGTGCCGACGGTGGAGCGCGGATTGCGCGACGTGGTTTTCTGCTCGATCGAAATCGCCGGCGACAGCCCTTCGATCGAATCCACATCCGGCTTTTGCATCAGCTCCAGAAACTGGCGCGCATAGGCCGACAATGACTCCACATAACGCCGCTGACCTTCGGCATAGATGGTGTCGAACGCCAGCGAGGATTTGCCGGAGCCCGAAAGCCCGGTGATCACCACCAATTCGTTGCGCGGAATGTCGACATTCACGCTCTTCAGATTATGCTCGCGCGCGCCGCGGACGCGGATATGGGTGAGGCCGTCTTTCATGCGGAATCCGGCGGCGGCGCGGCGCGGCGCCAAGCGAAGCGATGTGTGTACCAGACGATGACGACCGCGGCGAACAGGGCGAACGCAATAGCGATGTAGGTCCAGAGTGGATCGGCGCCGGCCCCGCCCATGATAGCGATGAACGCTGATGGCACGACCAGGACCCAAAGGCCGATGAAGCTGAGTGTGGCGGCGACGAGACCGGTGCGCACCCAGGCTAAAGGACGGCGCTTGCGCTCTTCGGGTCCTGCCGCCCACAATGCGGCGAGCGGCTCGCCGATGACGAGCACGATCGCTGTGAACAGGGCGGCGCGCTGATCGCTCAACCCGCCGCCAAGCCAAAGACCGAGTGTGACGGCGAGCGCGGCGACGACGAGGCCCGCGGCGGCGAAGGGGCGTGCGTCCCTCATGTCGCGCCGACGCCAAAGCCGATCGATGTCATTGACACGCCGGGGAAGACCTTACGATTGAATATATGGGCGCGTTCGCCGCGCGCGCTCGCGCCCAGCACGTAGAACAACGGAAAGAAGTGATCCCAATCGGGCGCTGCGTGCGCGGCCGCTGGGTGCGTCTTGTACGAAAGCACCGCATCGTGATCGCCACTCGCGCTCGCATCGACAATGTCATCGTCGAACTGTTGTTCGATGTCTGCGCTGGTCGCGCCGCGCCCGAAGAAGGCGCGCAGATTATGCACGATGTCGCCCGAACCCATCAGCAGCACGCCGTCCTCACGCAGTGGCGCGAGCGCGCGCCCGATGGCGTAGTGCTGTTCGGGGGGACGCGCCGCGTCGAGGCTGACTTGCAACACGGGCACGTCCGCCTCGGGATACATGTGGACAAGCACAGACCAGGTCCCATGGTCCAGGCCCCAGCGATGATCGGCTGCAGCGCCGAAGCTTGCCAACATGCCGACGATCCGCTCGGCGAGCGCCGGATCGCCGGCGGCCGGATACTGGACCGCGAACAGTTCAGGCGGGAAGCCGCCGAAATCATGGATGGTGCGCGGCCGCGCCGCAGCCGTCACGCGTACCCCTTCGGTGATCCAGTGGGCGGAGATAGAGACGATGGCGCGTGGCTTTGGAAACGCTTGCGCGATCGCGCGCCAGCCGCGCGACGACTGAGTGTCCTCGATCGCGTTCATCGGTGAACCGTGGCCGACGAAGAGGGCTGGCGCTTTTTGCGTCATGTGTCCGATCAGGCCGACTCAGGCGTTCCCCATATCTAGTAGCAGGTGCGGCGCGGGCATCAAGAACAGAGAGAGAACAATTTCGCTTTCCGGCGTTCATGGAGCCTTTACGAATGCGCCGAGTCGGCGTATAGAACATTAAGAGAACATCGGACGGGCGGAAAATAGTGCGCCGGCCTGATGCCATCGAGGAAAGCGCAGGAAACAGGAGGTCGGCGATGGCTGGCAGCGTCAACAAAGTGATTTTGATCGGCAACCTCGGCAAGGACCCGGAGGTGCGGCGGCTGAATTCTGGCGATCCGGTGGTCAATCTGCGCATCGCGACCACGGAGAGCTGGCGCGACAAGCAAAGCGGCGAGCGCAAGGAAAAGACCGAGTGGCACAATGTGGTGATCTTCAATGAGAACATCGCCAAGGTGGCCGAGCAGTATTTGAAGAAGGGCTCGTCGGTTTACATCGAAGGACAGCTGCAGACCCGGAAATGGACCGACCAGTCGGGCGCCGAGAAATACACCACCGAGGTCGTGCTGCAGAAGTATCGCGGCGAACTGACGATGCTCGGCGGCAAGGGCGATGGCGGCGGCTCGCGCTCGTACGACGATGACGGCGGCGGGTCTTTTGCTGGCAAGGCCGGAAGCAAGCGCGTCAGCGACGGCCCGCGCGAGAGCTTCAGCCAGGACTTGGACGACGAAATTCCGTTCTGAGACTGCAAAGAACGGCAACAACAAGTGAGGCGCAAGCGGCTTGCTTGCGCCTCTTTCGCTTGCTTAGCCACCCAACGTGACCACACCCCGCGCCTTCGCGCCGCTTGATCTCTTGCAACTCGTGTCGGTGCCGCTCGTCTGGGGCGTCAACAATGTCGCGGCGATGATTGCGGTGCGCGAGCTGCCGCCGCTGCTGGTGGCGGGCTTGCGCTTCGCGATCGTGTTTGCGTGTCTGTTTTGGCTGTTGCGGCCGCCGCCGCGCGGGCAAGCTTTGCTCTTTTTCGCGATGCTCGCCGTGATCGGGCCGCTGCACTTTGGCGTGCAATATGTGGGTCTCGGCCTCGCTCAGGATCTCGCGCCGATGGTGGTGGCGATGCAATTGTGGGCGCCGGCGTCGGTGGCGTGCGCGGCGTTGCTGTTAGGCGAGCGTGTGGGCCCGTTGCGCTGGCTTGGCGTCGCCATCGCCTTTGTCGGCGCCGCCGGCATGACCTTTGACCCGGTAGTGTTCGCGCAATGGGGAGCGTTCGCGCTCGTCGGCTTGGCGTCGGTGTTTTACGGCCTTGGAACGGTGCTGGTCCGGCGATTACGCGACGCCACAGACCCTTGGGCGACGCAGGCGTGGATCGCGCTCGCCGTTGCGCCCACCCTGATTGGCGGCTCCTTCGCCTTTGAAGGCGATCATGCCGTCAGGCTTGCCGATGCATCGTGGCTCGCCTGGGCGTGCATCGTCTTTGGGGCGCTCGTCTCCAGCATCGTCGCCAACGCCTTTATGTTCTCGCTCCTGCAGAAATACGAGGTGTCGCGCACCACGCCTTACATGCTGATGACGCCGGTGGTTTCGTTCACGCTGGCGGCGCTGGTGCTGGGCGACACGATCACGGTGCAAATCCTGATCGGCGCGGGCATGGCCATGGCCGGCATCGCTCTTGTTGCGCTAGCCGAGCGCCGCGGCGCTTAAGAGGATGGTGTGAGCGCGGCGCAGGCGATGCGAGCGCCAGCCCCGCCGATCGGTTGGCTCATGTGGTCGTCCGGCGCGGCGTGGATCACCAGCGCCGAGCCGTCAGTGTCGAGCAAAGGCAGTTTCGCCAGCTGTCCAAAATCCCTCGGCGTCGACGCCGCCCCGAGCGTGACGCGGGGAGCGATGAACTCCGCCCCGAACGTTCCCGAGGCGGTGGCGTAGAGGTTGGGTAGGTCGCCCGCTTCGGGGCCGGCCGGCTCGAGCAGTCCGTGGCGCGTATCCGCGTGCACGCCGATGTGCGGCCCCGCCGCGGCAAACCCAGCGGCGAAGTCGCTACAATTGCCCACCTGATGGAGGTGTGCGCCGTGCCAGCCGGCCGGTAGCGCGCCGGCCGTGAATTCGAGGCGGATCAGGACGCCCTGTGGCGCTTGCGTGAATGTGGCTTGGCCAATGGCTTGGCCGCTTGCCCCAACGATCCAAGTGGTCCGCTGCGCCGCGGCGGGGCTTGCTGGCTCGCCGCCGCCGCCGCGGTTTCCAAAGAACCCCGACAGGAGGCTGCAACCGCCGAGAAACGACGCAAAAACAAGTGCGACGGCAAGGCGCATGGAAGTCTCCTCAGTTTGCGATGGGTCCCACACAATGCTAGCTTGAGACGGAATCGAGAGCGAGGCTTTCTCGCTTTCTCACATGTTTTTCAGATCGATCGCAGTGTCCGACAGTTCAGACTCCGCCAACAGCGGCGGCCCATCGCTTCCCAAGGGCGTATCCCTCATCACCATCGAGGACGAGCTGAAGCGCTCATATCTCGATTATGCGATGAGCGTGATCGTCTCCCGGGCTTTGCCGGACGCGCGCGACGGGCTGAAGCCCGTGCACCGCCGCATCCTGTACGCAATGAACGAGGCGGGGAACACGCACGATCGCCCATACAGAAAAAGCGCCAAGACCGTCGGCGACGTGATGGGCAATTACCACCCACACGGCGACCTCGCGATCTACATGTCGCTGGTGCGGATGGCTCAGGACTTTTCCATGAGCCTGCCGCTGATCGACGGTCAGGGCAATTTCGGCTCCATCGACGGCGATAGTCCCGCCGCGATGCGCTACACGGAGAGCCGCCTTGCCAAGGCGGCCCGCCCGCTGCTCGACGACATCGATGAGGACGCGGTCGACTTCGTCGACAACTACGACGGCTCGACGAAGGAGCCGAGCGTCCTGCCGGCCAGGTTCCCTAACCTGCTGGTCAATGGCGCCGGCGGCATCGCGGTCGGCATGGCGACCAATATCCCGCCGCACAATCTCGCCGAAATCGTCGATGCTGCGGTGGCGCTTATCAACAACCCCGAAATCACCGATCTCGAGTTGCTCGACATCGTACCAGGTCCAGACTTCCCGACCGGCGGAGAAATCCTCGGCCGCGCTGGCGCGCGCATGGGGCTCTTGACCGGGCGCGGCTCGGTTACCATCCGCGCCAAGCACCACACCGAAACCATCCGTGGCCGCGAAGCCATCATTTTCACCGAGATCCCCTACCAGGTGAACAAGGCCGAGATGGTCGAAAAAATCGGCGAGCAGGTGCGCGAGAAGCGCGTCGAAGGCATCGCCGAGGTGCGCGATGAATCCAATCGTCTCGGCATCCGCCTGGTTGTGGAATTGAAGCGGGACGCCGTGCTCGATGTGGTGCTCAACCAGCTTTATCGCTATTCGGCGCTGCAGACCTCGTTCGGCGTCAACATGCTGGCGTTGAACCAAGGCAAGCCGGAACAGCTCGGCTTGCGCCCGCTGCTTGTGGCGTTCCTTTCATTCCGCGAGCAGACGATCACACGACGCACCAAGTTCCGCTTGGCGAAGGCGCGCAAGCGTGGTCACGAAACCGTCGGTCTTGCAATCGCCGTCGCCAATATCGACGACGTCATCAAGCTCATTCGCGAGAGCCCCGATCCATCCACCGCACGCGAACGACTGGTCGGGCGCGAGTGGCCGTCGGGCGACATGCTGCCGCTGATCGCGCTGATCGCCGATCCGCGCACCATTGTCGCCGACACGGGCGCGGTGCGGCTGTCGGACGATCAGGCGCGCGCGATCCTGGCGCTGCAGCTGTCGCGCCTCACCGGCCTTGGCCGAGACGACATCGCCAAGGCCGCCAATGAGATCGCCGAGGAGATCAAGGAGCTGCTTTCGATCCTCGCCAGCCGCGAGCGCATCCTGTCGATCATTCGCAGCGAACTGCTCGAAGCGAAGGCCGCATTCGGCGTACCGCGCCGCACCACGTTCTCGGAATCCGAAGGCGAGATCGACGACGAAGCGCTGATCCCGCGCGAGGACATGGTGATCACCGTCACCCACGGCGGTTATGTCAAACGTACGCCGCTGGCGGCGTACCGCACGCAGCGCCGTGGCGGTCGCGGCCGCGCTGGCATGGCGATGAAGGACGAGGACTTTGTCACGCGCGTGTTCGTGGCCTCGACGCACGCGCCGATCTTGTTTTTCTCGTCGGCCGGCATGGCCTACAAGATGAAGGCGTGGCGTCTGCCGCTTGGCGACCCACGCACCAAGGGCCGCGCTTTGGTCAATCTGCTGCCGCTGGAGCCGGGCGAGACCATCACCTCGGTGATGGCGTTGCCGGAAGACGAGCGCGACTGGGAGAAGCTCGACGTCATGTTCGCGACGCGATCGGGCAATGTGCGCCGCAATAAGCTGAGCGACTTCGTGCAGGTGAACCGCAACGGCAAGATCGCCATGAAGCCCGACGAGGGCGATGGCATCATCGACGTGCAGATTTGCTCCGATCAGGACGACATCTTGCTGACCACGCAGCAGGGCATGTGCATCCGCTTCGCCGTGCCGGAAGTGCGGGTTTTCTCGGGCCGAACCTCGACCGGCAATCGCGGCATCAAGTTGGAGGACGGCGACAGCGTCATCGGAATGGGCGTGCTGCGACACGTGGACGTCACGTCCGCCGAGGCGCGCGCCTATTTCAGGTGGGACGCGCAGGCGCGCGACGGCGCTGAGGCCGAGGTCGAAGCAGGCGAAGACGCCGGCGAGGAGGCCGATGTGCCGTTTGAACGCCTCGCCTGGCTCAAGACGCAGGAGCAATTCATCCTCACCGTGACCTCGAACGGCCTGGGCAAGCGCGCTTCCTCCTACGAGTACCGCGTCACCGGCCGCGGCGGCAAAGGCCTGATCGCGCATCGGCTGACCGGGGACGCGCGGCTCATCGCTTCTTTCCCAGTTAAGGACGACGAGGAATTGCTTCTGGTGACCGATAAGGGTCAGCTTATCCGAACCGGCATTGCTGACATCCGCATTGCCGGCCGCGCCACCCAGGGCGTGATCTTGATCAATGTCGGCGAGGATGAGCATGTCGTCGCCGCCGAACGGCTGGAAGCACTGAACGGCGAGGAGGGCGGCGAGTGAGCGATCGGTTCCGCGTCGGCCTCTATCCCGGCACCTTCGATCCGGTCACCAATGGCCACGTAGACATCATCGCCCGCGCCTCAACGCTAGTTGACCGGCTGGTGATCGGGGTCGCCGTCAATCAGGACAAGGGGCCGATGTTCAGCCTCCCCGAGCGGGTGGCCATGGTGGAGGAGCAAATCGCGAAGATAAGAGACGGCGCCGAGATCGTTGTTCAACCTTTTGACACATTGCTGATGAAGTTCGCCGAGAGCGTAGGGGCGCATATCATCGTCAGAGGTCTTAGAGCGGTCGCTGACTTCGAGTACGAATTCGCCATGGTGGGTATGAACCAAAAGCTCAATCCCGCCATCGAGACGGTTTTCCTGATGGCCGATGCGACCCATCAGGCGATCGCCTCGCGCCTGGTCAAGGAAATCGCCCGACTGCAAGGAAGCGTCGCGGAATTCGTGCCTCCAGAAGTAGAACGCCGGCTGAGGGCCAAGTTCGGGGTGTCTTGATGCTGCGCTTATGGAATTGGATTGCCGCTGGCGTGCTATCGCTGGGGCTGGCGAGCTGCGTTAGTGCGGCTGCGCAAACGCCGGATGCGCGAAACTGGCGCCAGGTGGATCTGGAGAACACGCTCTACATCGACACCGTGCACGGCCGCATCGTGGTGGAGCTTTACCCGGAGATCGCGCCGCGACACGTCGAGCGCATCAAGGTGCTGACCCGCGCCGGCTTTTACGACGGTCTCACCTTTCACCGCGTGATCGACGACTTCATGGCTCAGACCGGTGATCCTCTCGGCACCGGAGAGGGCGCCTCGTCGTTGCCCGACCTGCGCGAGGAGTTCCGGTTCCGGCGCGGGGCCGACATGCCGTTCATCGAAGCGGCGACGCAGGGACGCGCGCGGCTTGGCTTCTACAAGGCGCTGCCGATCGAAAGTCAGCCTGACAGCCAGATGGCGGTGACGGCCGACGGCCGCGTAGCTGCCAACGCGCTGCACTGCCAGGGCGTGGTGTCGATGGCGCGCGCGTCCGACCCGAACTCGGCCAACAGCCAGTTCTTCATTATGCGCGCCCCCAACTCGGACCTCGACAAGCGCTACACGATTTTCGGCCGCGTGGTCTGGGGACAAGACGCGGCGATGCGGATCGCGGTCGGCAATCCGCCGCCAAACCCCGACCGTATGCTGGCTGTGCGGGTCGCTGCCGACGTACCCGAGAGTGAGCGTGCGCCAATCTACGTGCTACGCACCGATGGGCCGCGCTTCCGCGAGCTGATTGAGGAGACGCGCGAGGATCGCGGCGCGGATTTCTCCGTCTGCGACGTTCAAATTCCGACGCGCGTGCCGCGCAACAGCAACAGAGAGAGACGCTGGTGGTCGATCATACCTTTCATACCCTGACCATGACCCTCGAGGCGGGCGACGTGAAGATCAAGCTTCGCCCCGATCTCGCGCCGGGCCACGTACAGCGCATCGCCGAACTGGCGAACGAGGGCTTCTACGACGGCGTGGTGTTTCACCGCGTGATTGACGGCTTCATGGCGCAAGGCGGCGATCCGACCGGCACCGGCATGGGCGGCTCGAAGAAGCCGAACCTGAAACAGGAGTTTTCAGCCGCGCCGCATGTGCGCGGCGTGTGCTCAATGGCTCGCTCCAGCGATCCGAACTCGGCCAACAGCCAGTTCTTCATCTGCTTCGACGACGCCACCTTCCTCGACCGTAAGTACACGGTGTGGGGCGAGGTTGTCGAAGGCATGGAACATGTCGACGCGCTGCCGAAGGGCGAGCCGCCGCGCAACCCCGGCAAGATCGTCAACATGCGGGCGGAATGAGCGCGGCTCTCCTGCAGCGTTGGCGGACGCTAGCCGGAGAGGACGCGGACGCGCTTGGCGAAGCGTTGATCGCGGCGTGGGCCGAGCCGCACCGGCGATACCACAGTCAAGGACACCTGACGTGGCTGTTGGACGAGGCGGAGAGGCGGCTTACCCTGATTGAGGACGCACGCTTCGTGGGCTACGCGATCTGGTTTCATGACGCGATTTACGAGCCGGCGCGGTCTGACAACGAAGAGCGCAGTGCGGCGTGGGCTCGCCAGGAACTGGCGGGATGGCCGGATTTGGCGGGGCGCGTGAGCGCCGCAATCGTGATGACCAAGCAGCATCGTGAAGGCGCCGCGTCCGGCGACCTCGCCATCTTCCTCGACATGGACATCGCCATTCTGGGTGCGCCGCGCTCCGACTATCGCGCTTATGCGGCGGGGATCAGGGCCGAGTTCGGCATGTTTCCCGACGCGGCCTTTGCAGCCGGCCGCGCTCGCTTCCTTGAACAACAGCTTGCGGATCGGCGAACGTTTCGCACCGATCTTTATGAAACGCAGTTCGGCGCAGCTGCGAGAGCGAACATGCGCTGGGAGTTCGAAGAGCTGTCGCATGGACGGATGGTTTCCGGCTGATGCGGGTTGACCTGTTTGACTTCGATCTTCCCGAAGAACTGATCGCGCTCCGCCCTGCGCGGCCGCGCGACAGTGCGCGGTTACTGCACGTGCCGGCGACCGGTTCGCTGGAAGATCGGATCGTCCGCGACGCGCCCTCGCTGTTCCGCCCTGGCGACGTCCTGGTGTTCAACGACACGCGCGTGATCCCCGCCGCGCTCCAGGCTGTGCGTCCGAGCCGCGATGCAAAAGGACCGCTCGTGCGCGTGACGCTCAACCTTATTGAACGCATGGGTGCGGACACCTGGCGCGCGTTGGCGCGGCCAGGCAAACGCCTAAAGCGAGGCGACGGCCTTTTCTTCGATGAGGGCTTGTTCGCGAGCATCGTCGACAAGGGCGAGGACGGCGCGATCGTGCTTCGTTTTGATCGTGCAGACGCGGAATTGGATGGGGCGATCGCCAAAATTGGCGCAGCGCCGCTGCCGCCGTACATCGCCGGCAAGCGCGAGACCGATGAACGGGATGCCGAAGACTATCAAACCGTCTATGCTCATCGCGATGGTTCAGTTGCGGCGCCAACGGCAGGACTGCACTTCACGGAGGAGTTGCTGCGCCGACTGGACGAAGCAGGCGTAGTGCGCACTCACGTCACTCTGCATGTGGGGGCAGGCACGTTCCTGCCGGTCAAGAGCGAGGACACCGCCGACCACGTCATGCACGCCGAGTGGCGCGAAATCTCGGACGAGACGGCCGCGATTGTAAACCGGGCCAAGGCGCAGGGACAGCGCGTCATTGCCGTCGGCACCACGAGTTTGCGGTCCCTTGAGTCCGCCGCAAATACGGACGGAACGGTGCGCAACGAGACCGGCGCCACCGACATCTTCATAACTCCCGGCTATCGCTTCCGCGTCGTCGATGGGCTCTGGACCAATTTTCATCTGCCGCGCTCGACACTGTTCATGCTGGTTTCGGCATTGGCCGGTATCGAGCGGATGAAGGCGGCCTACGCGCACGCCATCGCCCAGCAGTATCGCTTCTATTCCTACGGCGACGCATCGTTGCTATGGCGGTCGCAATGACGGCGTTCGCATTCGATGTTCACGCCAGCGACGGCGCGGCCCGCGCCGGCGTGTTGAAGACGCCGCGCGGTGATATCCGGACGCCTGCGTTCATGCCCGTGGGGACCGCAGGCACGGTGAAAGCGCTCACCAACGATCAGGTGCGGCAGACCGGCTCTGACATCATCCTCGGAAACACCTATCATTTGATGCTGCGCCCCGGCGGTGAGCGTCTGGCGCGTCTCGGCGGACTGCATCGTTTCATGCGCTGGGACCGGCCGATCCTCACCGACAGCGGCGGTTATCAAGTCATGTCTTTGGCGCAGTTGCGCAAGCTTGACCGCAATGGCGTCACCTTCCGCTCGCATATCGACGGCAGCGAGCATCGATTGACGCCAGAGCGAGCGGTCGAGCTGCAGGCCGATCAGATCGGCGCGGACATCGCCATGCAGCTCGATGAATGCCCCGCACTGCCGGCGCCGCGCGTGGAGGTCGAGCGGGCGATGGATTTGTCGCTCGCGTGGGCGGAGCGATGCAAACGTGCGTTCGGCGCGCGCGATGCCCAGAACCTCTTCGCCATCGTTCAAGGCGGCGTCGATCCGGAGTTGCGCCGCATCTCCGCGCAAGCCTTGGTGCGGGAGGGCTTTGATGGCTACGCCATCGGCGGGCTCGCCGTTGGGGAGGGGCACGATGCGATGCTCGCGACCCTCGACGTCACGATCCCGTATCTGCCAGCGGAACGGCCGCGCTATCTCATGGGCGTCGGCAAGCCCATCGACATCGTCGAAAGCGTCTGGCGCGGCGTTGACATGTTCGACTGCGTGCTGCCGACGCGATCGGGCCGGCACGGCCAAGCCTGGACCGACGCCGGCGCGATCAACATCACCAATGCGCGTTTCGCGGAAGACCCATCGCCGCTGGATGAAACTGTCGACTGCCCGGCCAGCCGCGACTACTCGAAAGCGTATCTCCACCATCTCTTCAAAGCTGGCGAACTGCTCGGCCAGACGCTGCTCTCCTGGCACAATGTCGCGTACTATCAATCGCTGATGGCGCGGCTTCGCGCGGCGATCGCCGAAGGAGCGTTGGGCGAGTTTCGCGCGCGGATCAGCGCCGGCGACGCTGGGTCTCGGGCGGTGGCGGCGGGGGGATAATGTTCACGCAGCCGAGCGAGGCGCCATAGCCGCGCAGGAATGTGCGGCGCTGCTGGCCGTTGGCGAAAGCGCGCAACGCTTCGCGTTCCGCGCGGCTCGCGCCGGAGAGCCGGCGTACCCAGGAACGGAACGGAATCAAGTCCTGCGCCGTGTCTTGCGCGGCGTCGATCGCCTGCTCTTCGACGAAGTCGCCGCTGCGATCCCAGATGTTGCGGTCGGGACCCGGCTGAAAACTCTCAGGGCCGAGCACCGCGTCGAGCGCGCCGATTTCGCGTGCGACCGTCGAGCAGTCGGTGAGCGTGACGGTTGAATAGGGATAGTCGAGGTTTCGCAATAACAGCGGAATCTCTTGCCGGATGAGGTTCACGTCTCGCAAAGGCGAGGCGGCCGCATCGGTAACGCCCCGTCTTGTATCGGCGGTGCGGCCGGTGGAGCAGGCCGCGGCGGCGAGCCCTAAGAGCAGCACCGCCGCCAGCGTGGCCAGAGCTTTCGATTGCATGGATTCGCCTCCCGTTCCGCCGACCCACTATATGCCAACTGGCCGAACCATACCAATGCGGCGAGACATGGACCAACCACCACGCCAGCGATTGCCGGTTGACGACGCGCTTCCCCAGCTGCGCGAGGCGCTCGGGCGGGGCAATGCGGCCGTGCTGGTCGCGCCCCCGGGCGCCGGCAAGACCACGCGTGTCCCGCCGGCTCTGTTGGACCAGGAATGGTCAAGGTCCGGGAAGATCATCCTGCTTGCGCCGCGCCGCATCGCCGCGCGCGCCGCCGCCGCACGCATGGCCGGTGAACGCGGCGAGCGCGTCGGAGAAAGCATCGGTTATCGCGTGCGGCTCGATTCCAAGATCAGCGCCAAGACGCGCATTGAGGTTGTCACCGAGGGCGTGTTCACGCGCATGGTCCTCGACGACCCCGAACTCAAGGGCGTCGCTGCGGTTCTGTTCGATGAATTTCACGAGCGGAGCCTTGAGGGCGATCTCGGACTTGCGCTCGCGCGCGACGCGCAAAGCGCGCTCCGGCCAGATCTGCGCCTAGTGGTTATGTCGGCGACATTGGACGCGGTGCGGGTCGCGGCGCTGTTGGGCGATGCGCCGGTGATTGTCAGCGAAGGGCGGATGTTTCCGGTTCGCATCCTGTATCGCCCGCGCGATCAGCGCGCACGACTGGAGGATGAGGTCGCTGCGGCCGTGCGCGCTGCGTTGGCGGCTGAACCCGGCAGCGCACTCGTGTTTCTGCCGGGCGTACGCGAGATCGAACGCACCGTTGAGGCCCTGCGTGCGAGCCTGACAGATACGACGGTCGACGTTCGGCCGCTCTACGGGGCCATGAGCGCCGCCGATCAGGATGCGGCCATTGCGCCGGCGCCGGCGGGCCGCCGCAAAGTCGTGCTGGCGACCTCGATTGCGGAGACAAGCCTCACCATCGACGGCGTACGCATTGTCATCGATGCGGGTCTCGCGCGCCGGCCCCGCTACGAACCGGCGCTTGGCTTGTCGCGTCTCGAAACCGTGCGCGCCAGCCAAGCAGCCGTGACGCAACGCGCAGGGCGCGCGGGGCGCCTGGAGCCCGGCGCCTGTTGGCGGCTCTGGAGCGAAGGCGAAACGCGGGCGCTCCCCGCTTTCGAACGCCCGGAAATTCTGGACGCCGACCTCTCCGGCCTCGTGCTTGATCTCGCGGCTTGGGGCGTTGGCGACCCGACGAAACTGGCTTGGCTTGATCCGCCGCCACCACCGGCCTGGAACGAGGCGGTCGCCTTGCTGAAGCGGATCGGCGCGCTCGACGATCGGGGCATTCTTACATCGCATGGCCACGCGCTTTCGCGACTGCCGCTACCGCCGCGACTGGCGCACATGGTGTTAGCCGCCGCCGAGAAGAACGAGGCGGGGCTTGCCGCGCGGATCGCGGTGCTGCTCACGGAACAAGGGCTTGGCGGCCGTGGCGTCGATCTGCGCGAGCGCTTGCATCGCTTCGCTGGTGAGCGCGGTCAGCGTGCGGAAGCGTCGCGCGCATTGGCTGATCGCATCGCCAAAGCCGCCGGCGGCCAGCGCGGCGAGCAAAATGAGGAGCGCGCCGGCGCCGTCCTTGCGCTTGCGTATCCTGATCGCATCGGCAAAGGCCGTGGCGCAAGCTTCACCATGGTGAGTGGCCGCGCGGCCAGCGTGGACGAAGCATCGCCGCTGGCGCGCGAACCCTATCTGGTGATCGCCGACATCGCCGGCGCTGCTGGGCGCGCGCAAGTGCTGCTCGCTGCGCCAATCCCGCTATCGGATATCGAAACGATGTTTGCGGCGGAGATCGTCGAGAGTGTGTGGACCGAAGTTGACGCCAGCGGCGGCGTACGCGGCCGACGGCAGCGCCGCTTGGGCCAAGTCGTGTTGTGGGAGGCGCCGCTCGAGCGTATTTCGGGAGAGGCCCTGCGCGCGGCGTTGCTGGAGTCGGTGCGCGACAAGGGTTTGTTAGCACTCGACTGGAACGAGCCAGCCGTGCAGCTCAGGGCGCGCGTGGCGTTGTTGCGTGGCATGGAGCCTCAGTCTTGGCCTGACTGGAGCGATGCCGCATTGCTGGTGTCTCTCGACGACTGGCTCGCGCCGGCGCTTGAGGGCGTTTCACGACTGAGTAGCGTGGATGTGGCTCGCGCGCTTTCCGATACGCTTCCGTTCGATCTGAAGCGGCGCCTCGATCAGCTGGCGCCTGCACGCTTCGACACGCCGGCCGGGTCGTCGCTCGCGCTTGACTATCTCGCCGAAGGGGGCCCAGCCCTCGATGTACGGCTGCAGGAATTGTTTGGGCTGGACCAGCATCCCTGCGTGGCGGGCGGGCGCGTTCCGCTCGCGCTGCGCCTGTTGTCTCCAGCGCATCGTCCAGTACAAACAACCAAGGATTTGCCAGGTTTCTGGCGCGGGTCTTACGCTGCGGTGCGCAGCGAGATGCGCGGGCGCTACCCAAAACACCCTTGGCCCGAAGATCCCTTGAGCGCGCCGCCGACGCGACGCGCAAAACCGAAAGGCTCCGGATGACGCCTCCGACGATTGAAAATGTTCGTGCTGCGGCTGAACGCATCAGAGGCGTCGTGGTGCGCACGCCGTTGCTGCGCAATGGCGCCCTGGATGAAGCCACAGGCGCGCGCGTCTGGGTGAAGGCTGAGAACCTGCAGCGCGGCGGCGCATTCAAGATGCGCGGTGCGACGAACGCGATCCTGGCTCTGGCGCCGGATGTTCGGTCGCGTGGCGTGATTGCGTTTTCCTCGGGCAATCACGCGATTGCGGTTTCGACCGCGGCGAAGCTGTTCGGCGTTCGGGCCACGATTGTAATGCCGGCGGACGCCCCCCGCATCAAACTTGAAACCGTACGCGGCAATGGCGCGACCGTGGTCACCTTCGATCGCGTGAAGGACAGCCGCGAGGCCATTGGCGCACGGCTTTCAGCGGAGACGGGCGCAAGCCTGATCAAGCCGTTTGACGATCCATTTGTGATTGCGGGACAAGGCACAGTTGGTCTTGAGATCGCTGAGGAGCTCTCGCCCGACTTCGCCTTTGTGCCCGCGAGCGGCGGCGGGCTCGCGGCGGGCGTCGCGCTCGGCTTGCCGAAGGCCGCCATCATCGCTGTCGAGCCCAAGGCGCACGACGACATCGCGCGCACGCTTGCGAGTGGAGCGATTCAGCGGAATGCTCCTGGTATTCGATCTATCTGCGACGGGTTGCTCAGCGAGAGCATGGGCGAGCTGCCCTATGCTATCGCGCGCGAGCGTTTCGCAGCGGCAGTGGGCGTGGACGACGAAGCGGTGCGGCGCGCCATGAAGTTCGCGTTTCGCAATCTGAAGCTGGTGCTCGAGCCGTCGGGCGCCGCCGGGCTCGCTGCGGTGCTCGAAGGCGGTATGGAGCTCGGAGGCAAAACGGTGGCCCTTGTCGCCAGCGGCGGCAATGTCGACGCTGAGACGTTTGCCGCAGCGATTGCCTAGTAACTGCCGCGTTCGAGGTCGCGCTCGAGTTCTATGGGCGTGGGGCGTCCCGCGAGGCGATGCCGATACACCTGCAAATTCTCGGTGACACGCTGGACGTAATTGCGGGTCTCGGAGAACGGGATCAACTCGATCCAGTCCACTGCGTCGACAGAACGCGAGCGTGGATCGCCCCAATCGCCGATCCACTCGCTCACATTGCCGGGGCCGGCGTTATAGGCGGCGATCGCGAGAATGTAAGAGCCGCCGTAATTGTCGATGAGGTCCGCGAGATGAGCGGAACCGAGGGTGACGTTGTATTGCGGGTCGGCGGTCAGCGCCGCGCGCTGATAGGTCATGCCCTCCCGCTGAGCCTGGAGGCGCGCGGTGGTTGGAATGAGCTGCATCAGGCCATGGGCGTTTGCGTGAGAGACCGCGCGCGGATCGAATTCGCTTTCCTGCCGGATGATCGCGTGAATCAGCGCGGGTTCTGGACGGCCGCGTGAACGCACGATCGAAGGCAGCTCGATGACCGGATAGGCTGCATTCGCCGCCACCACGTTGCGGAATAGCCCGGCCTTGGCGCTGCGCAAAGCCGTGCGCGGGTAGGATTGCTCACGCGCCATCTGCGAAAGCAGTTCAATCTCCAGGGGATCTTCCAGCGTGTCGTCAAGAAAGAACGCGATCGATTCGAAGTCGCGCGGCACGCCCGTGTCTGAGATCAGCCGCAGGGCCCGCACCAGCTCACGCGCCTCGAAACGGGCGCGGACAGCACTGCTGACGGTGGCGGTGTCGGGGAGCTGCAGCGTGGCTTCGCGGTTGCCGCGCGTGGCGGCGAGTTGGCCGTAATAGGTGAAACTGAATCGGGCTGCTTCGGCTAGCAGGCGTTCGGACTCGGGTCCGTCGCCAAGCGCGCGCGCGGCTTCCGCCCGCCAATAGAGCGCGCGCGAGAGTGAGACAGGCGAGGAAACGTTCTCACTCAGATGCGAGAAGTGCTCGGCTGCGCGCTGTGGCTGGCCCAGATAGCGCAGCGAAATCCAGCCCGACAGCCACTCGGCGTCGGCGAACGCTTCGCCTGACGTCAGGCCGTGATTGGAAACAAGCGCGTAGGCTTGGCGATAACTGCCGGCCCGCAGCGCGCGCGGCAGGTAGAGGCGGCGTTCGCGTTGAATGTCATCTCTGGCAAACGCCGGCGCTTGGCGCCCGTCGATGCCGACCATCAGTTCAAGGGCTGTCTCCGGCTGTCCAGTGCGCCGCCGATAGACGGCGCGGTCATACATGAACCCCGGATTGTCTTCGCGCGACGATGGCACCGCGTCCACAGCGGCCTGCAAACCGCGCCGCGCGCGCGTCTGCAGTGCGATGCGCGCATTCATGACCAATCGGTCCGCCGTTGGGATACGCGAAGCGAGCGCCTGCGCGGCGGAACGCTGCCCGCGCCAGAGCAAGGCGTCGGCCCGGGCGGCATGGTCTTCGCTGCTCAAGGCTGTGTTGAACTGGGCGAGCGCGCGGGCTTCGGCGGCGGGCGTCAGCGTGTCTTCGCGCCAGGCCGCCCTCGCGATCTGGTTGGCTTCCGAGCGCTGCCCAAGCTCCTGCAAAGCGATCGCCAGCGCGATCTTGCCATCGCCGGTGAGCGGGCCGCCGTCCTGTCTCAGGAATGCAATCCGTTCTGGCGCAGACATGGCCGTGTCGAAAATGGCCTGCTCGGCGCGCGTGCGCATCGTCGTACGCCCCGGCCAGCCCTGCAATTCGTTGAGCGCCTGCGAGATCTCGCTGAAATAGAGCGGGGCCTCCTGGGAAGAGGCAAACCGCCACTGCAACATGCGCCGCACCAAGGGATCGACAGCGCCGTCGCGCAGTTGCGTGAGGCCCGCCCAGTCGCCGGACTGCGCCGCGCTCAGGCCGTCACGCAGCCGCATTCGCTCCGACGGGCTCGTGGCCGACGGCCGCGCGGTCGCCGTATCGGTCGCGGCGGCCGGCGTCGGCGCGATCTCGGGCTGTCCCTCGCCTGAGGTCACCAGGGCGATACTGGCGGCCGCGGCAATGAGGACGACGCTGATGCCTTTCCCGGCGGTCATACGCTCCAGCCTCCACGTTTGGCGATCGACGGCCCAAAGGACCAGGCGCTATTTAACCTGACGCCCCAGTGTGGCAGGAATCGCGCCGATGACACAACGCCGCGACCGTGCCGGAACTGTCACACAAGCGATCCGGGGTTCGATCCCCGCGCTGGTGACCCCCTTTCGCGGCGGAAAGGTCGATGAGGGCGCGTTCCAGGCGTTGGTCGAGCGCCAGTTGGCCGCGGGCGCGCATGGATTG
The DNA here is from genome assembly GCA_019753175.1 of Hyphomonadaceae bacterium. Classification (GTDB taxonomy): domain Bacteria; phylum Pseudomonadota; class Alphaproteobacteria; order Caulobacterales; family Aquidulcibacteraceae; genus Vitreimonas. Next base: position 11,713 of record JAIELK010000023.1, on the reverse strand, counting down.
GTCCCCTGCGGCACCACCGGGGAGAGCGTGACCCTTGGCGCCGACGAACAGGCGCGGGTCATCGCGCTGTGCGCCGAGGCAGCGGCGGGCAAGACGCCGGTCATCGCCGGCGCCGGCTCCAACAACACCAGCCACGCGATCGAACTGGCGAAAGCCGCGCAGGCCGCGGGCGCTGACGCCGTGCTCGTCGTGGCGCCATACTACAACAAGCCGAGCCAGGCTGGGATCATCGCACATTTCCGGGCCATCAATGACGCTGTGGACATTCCCATCATCGCCTACAACGTGCCTGGCCGCACCGTCGTCGACATCTCGGTGGATACGATGGGGCAGATCGCGCAATTGCCCAATGTCGTGGGGGTCAAGGACGCTACCGGGGATATGTCGCGCGTCGCGCGCCATCGCGCTGCGTGCGGAGTCTCCTTCGTACTCCTCTCCGGCGACGACGGCTCAGCGCTTGGTTTCAACGCGCATGGCGGACGCGGCTGCATCTCCGTGACGGCCAATGTCGCACCAGCTCTGTTCGCGCAGATGCAGGAGGCGACGCTCAGCGGCGACTTTGGCGCCGCCCGGGTGATCGACGAGCGCTTGTCGCCGCTGCACAAGGCGCTGTTTGCCGAGCCATCGCCAGCGCCGACTAAATACGCATTGTCGCTGTTGGGGCTCTGCAGCGAGGAGGTGCGTCTGCCGCTCATGGCGTGCGGCGACGCCGCCAAGGCCGAGATTCGCGCCGCCATGGCTCACGCGGGGCTCATCTGACATGGCCAAGAAGCCCGAACCGCCGCGCAAGCTGATCGCTGACAACCGTCGAGCGCGGTTCGATTACTTTGTCGAAGACACGCTCGAGGCCGGCATTCAATTGCTCGGCACCGAGGTAAAATCTTTGCGCAACGGCCGCGCTAATATCGCCGAGAGCTACGCCAGCGCCGAACGCGGCGAGCTTTGGCTGATCAACGCCACGATCCCGGAATACCCACCGGCGGGCCAGTTCAATCATGAGCCGAGGCGGCCGCGCAAGCTGCTGGTCCGCAGTCGCGAACTCAAGCGTTTGATTGGCGCGGTCGAGCGGGAAGGACGCACTATCGCGCCGCTGAAGCTCTACTTCAACGATCGCGGCGTGGCGAAGGTCGAGATCGCGCTCGCCAAGGGCAAGAAGGCGCACGACAAGCGCGAAGCGAGCAAGGACCGCGACTGGAAGCGTCAGCAATCTAGATTGTTGCGGGATAAGGGCTGATGAAACGGTGGGGGGCGCTTGCATTGTTGGCTCTGGCGGCCGCCTGCATGCCGGCGGAGACGCCTGCGTCGATCGAGCAGCAATGGCAGCTTTGTCAGAACAGCGTCATTCCGGCGCAGCGCCTGGGCGCCTGTTCTTTCATCGTCGCTTCTGATGCAAGCGCGCCTGAGCGGCGTGCCCAGGCGTTGTTCCAGCGTGGCCTGGAGCGCGCGCAACGCGGTCAACACGTTCGCGCCATCGCCGATTTCGGCCGGGCTTTGCGCATGAATCCAGACTTCGTCGAGGCTTATGTCGAACGGGGCCTCGCGCATCAGGCGCGTGGCGCCTACCAAAGCGCTATCCTTGACTTCGACGCGGCGCTGGCGCGCGATCCGAACTCCTACGCGTCTTCACTGCGTGCGTCGGCCATGAGCTTGCTGAACACTGCGCAGGCGAACGAGCTGGAGCAGCTCATGGAGGCAATCGCGCTCGACCCCGGCAACGCCGACTTGTGGAACAATCGCTGCTGGCTGCGCGCGGTGGAGGGCGAGCAGCTCGAGTACGCCCTGGGGGACTGCAACGAAGCGCTGCGCCTCGCGCCAGGCGAGGCCGCGTTCCACGACAGTCGCGGTCTCGTCCACCTCAAGCTGGGGAACTATGTCGAGGCGCTTGCCGACTACGAAGCGGCGGTGAACGCGCGGCCTGACGAACCGCACTTCCGTTTTGGTCGCGGCGTCGCGCTGCTGCGGCTTGGCATGAGATTGGACGGCGAGGCCGATATTGCCGCAGCCGAGCAAGCCCAGCCCGGCATAGCTGCGCAATACGCGGCCTATGGCGTGACGCCTTAGAGCTCCGCCAACGCCTTGGCCCGCGCCATCACTGCCTCGAACATTTCCGCTGTAAGCCGCCGCGTTTGCGTATTGTAGCGCGAGCAATGGTAGCTTGAAACGAGTATGCGTCCATTCGGCAGTGCGACTTCAGCGCCATGGCCGAACTTGTTGCCGTTGAGCGCTAGGCCGTGTGCGCGCAGCACGCTCTCGTGAGCGATGGCGCCGAGGGCGACGAGTGCGCGCAGATTGGGCAAGGCCGCCATGCGTGCATTGAGGAAGGGGCGGCAGGTCGCAATCTCCGCTGGCGTGGGCTTGTTCTCCGGCGGCGCACAGCGCACCGCGTTGGTGATCATCGCGCCTTTGAGCACGAAGCCGTCGCCAGGGTCGGCGCGATACTCGCCTTCCGCCAGCCCGAGCGTCTTGAGCGTGCCGTAAAGCAGGTCGCCGGCGTAGTCGCCAGTGAAGGGCCGGCCTGTGCGGTTTGCGCCGGTGCGGCCGGGCGCGAGCCCGACGATCAGCAGCCGAGCGTCCACATCGCCGAACGAGGGTGCAGCGCCATTGAACCAAGTGGGCTGCACTGCCGCATTATCCTTCCGATAGGCGACGAGGCGCGGACAGAGCGGGCAGTCCTTTGGCGCTTCCGGCGGAACTTTGCTCACGTGGCGTCGTCGTCCGCATAGTCAACGCGCGGCTCCGTGTTTCGCTCGCGCGGCGGACGGCCGATCAGGTTGGCGAGGTCGGTCAAGTCGATGAAGGCATCGGCGGCGCGGCGAATATCGTCCGACGCCACCGGCGGGTTGGACTTGATCGTGGAGATGACGCTGACGCGCACGCCCTTGCGCTGGACCGCTTCGATCGCCGCCACCATGTCGCTGTCGCCGGAGAACAGGAAGGCGTGGTCAATGAAGGCCGCGGCCTCCACCATATCGACCGCAAGCTCGACATCCATGTCGCCCTTGAAGCGCCGCCGCCCGGCTTGGTCGGTGAATTCCTTGGCCGGCTTCGTCACCAGCGTGTAGCCGTTGTAGTCGAGCCAATCGACCAGCGGCCGGATTGGCGAGAATTCCTGATCTTCCACCAGCGCCGTGTAATAATAGGCGCGGATGAAACGGCCGTGCTGCTTGAAGGCGTCGAGCAGCTTGCGATAGTCGATATCGAACGTGAGCCCGCGCGTGGCCGAGTAGATGTTGGCGCCGTCGATAAACAGGGCCGTGCGCTCGTCGGGGTGGATTAGGCGGTCGAGGAGGGTCATGCAGCGTCCGTGGGGGGCCGATGTGGCGCCGTGGTCTCGGCCCGTCAAATGAAGAAGCGTGCCTTTATCGCGCTTGGTACGAACTTGCCGTTTGGCGCGCTTGCCGGGCCGGCGCTGCTTCGGGCCGCGGTGTGTATGCTGGCGGAGAAGTTTGTCGTGCTGGCGGCGTCGAGTGTTTGGCGTTCGCCGGCTTGGCCGGTGGGCGCCGAACAGCCCGACTACCACAACGCGGTCATCGCTGCAGACGCGGCGGGCTGGACCCCGCTGCCGCTCTACCAGCTGCTGCGCGAGGTTGAGGCGGCCTTCGGCCGTGAGCGGCGGGAGCGCTGGGCGGCCCGCACCCTTGACCTCGATTTGGTCGCCATGGACGGCTTCGTCGGCGCCTTCGGCGACCTGACGCTGCCCCACCCCCGCATGCATGAACGCGCGTTCGTGCTGGCCCCGATGGCGGAAATCGCGCCGGATTGGCGGCGCCCGGACTTGTCGGTCTCCGCCACGCACCTGCAGTCGCAGTTACCTGATGTGGGCGATTGCGTCCGGCTAGGGCCTTTGGACGAGGTTCTCTGGCCATGCCGCATTGCGGAATAAGCCGGCCCAGACTAGATTGGCCTATTGACTTGTTCCCCCAGTCGCTGAGGAAGGCTCCCTTTGGCCCGCGTAACCGTCGAAGATTGCATCGAAAAAATCCCCAACCGGTTCTCGCTGGTGCTGCTGGCCGCCCACCGGGCGCGAAACATTTCCTCGGGCTCGGAGCCCTTGGTCGACCGCGACCGCGATAAGGACCCGGTGGTAGCGCTGCGGGAGATCGCTGACGGTGCGGTTATTCCAGATGAACTTCGCGACAGCTACGTGACCCTGTTCCAGGATGTCCAGCCGGCCACCCAAGCCGAGGACGAGCAGGACCGCCTGGCGTTGGCCGCGCCCGTCGACACGAGCGAAGAGGACGTCTTGCGCGCGCTGCAGCAAGAGGCCGAGGCCCAGCGCGACGAACGGTTCTAACGCCATGGCGGGCGGTGACGGAGTCGCCGCCAAAGTCCCCGCCGGCGCTTTGCAAGCTGGCGCGGGAGCCGCCGCCTCGCGCAGCCGCTACCTGCGCCAGTTCGAGCTTATCGAACGCATGCGCGATTATGACCCCTCGCTCGACGAGGCCATGGTCAATCGCGCGTATGTCTACGCCACCGTGAAGCACGGTTCGCAGACCCGCCATTCCGGCGATCCTTATTTCGCGCACCCCATCCAGGTCGCCGGCATTCTCACCGAGTACAAGCTCGACGCCGCGACCATCGTCGCCGGGTTGCTGCACGATACCATCGAAGACACGGACGCTACCCGCAGCGAGATCGAGGCGATGTTCGGTCCGCAGATCGCCGATCTGGTTGAAGGCGTCACCAAGCTCTCGCAGCTCGAAATCCAGAGCGAAGAGAACAAGCAGGCGCAGAATCTGCAGAAATTCATCTTGGCGATGTCGCGCGACGTGCGCGTGCTGATCATCAAGCTCGCCGACCGGCTGCACAACATGCGCACGCTGGGGCATCTCCCCGCCGCCGCCAAACGGCTGCGAATCTCGATGGAGACGTTGGAGATTTACGCGCCGCTTGCGCGCCGGATCGGCATGGAAAAATTGGCGCGCGAGTTGGAGGCCCTGGCTTTCCACGAGGCGTTCCCGGAAGCGGAGGCCGCAATCAATGCGCGCCTCGAACAGCTGCGCATCGAGAAGGGCGCTAACGTCGCGATCATCATCCAGACCGTTTTGGAGGTGTTCGAGTTCGCCGGTATCGACGCACGGGTTTTCGGGCGCGAGAAGCAGGCCTATTCGATCTGGCGCAAGATGCAGCGCAAGAGCGTCGAGTTTTCCGACTTGGCGGACGTCTATGCGTTCCGCGTCATCGTCAACAACGCAAACGATTGCTATCGCGCGCTCGGCCTCATTCACCAAACGTGGCGTTGCGTACCGGATCAGTTGGAGGACTACATCTCCAACCCCAAGCCAAACGGCTACCGCTCCATTCATACGGTGGTCATCGGTCCGGGCAATGTGCGTGTCGAGATTCAAATTCGCACCGACGCCATGGACCACATTGCCGAGAATGGCGTTGCCGCGCATTGGCGCTACAAGAACGAGGCCTATGGCTTCGACGAAGAGATGGCGGCGTCTGCGGGCCTGGACGCACGCGAAGCGACGCGCGCGTTGCTGGAGATTGCCGAGCACGGCGGCGATGCCGGCGAGTTCCTGGAGCACGCCAAGCTTGAGATGTACCAGGATCACGTGTTCGCGTTTACGCCCAAGGGCGCGCTGATCCCACTGCCGCACGGGGCGACGCCGCTCGATTTTGCCTATGCGGTGCACTCTGACGTTGGCGACCGCTGCACCGGGGCGAAAATCAACGGCGTCGAGCGGCCGCTGCGCACCGCCCTTCGAAACGGCGACGTGGTTGAGATCATCATCGGCGACAGGGTCGCTCCTGTGCCGGGGTTCGAAGCGCTGACCAAGACCGGCCGCGCCAAGTCGGCGCAACGCAAACTTGAACGTCACGCCCGGCGTGAAGAGTTCGGGCGTCTCGGCCGCGATCTCGTCGCGCACGCGCTGCATCGCTATGGCCACGAGTTGGCGAGCACTGCGCTCCACGACGCAGCGGAGCGGCTAGGCAAGGCCACCGAGGAGGAGTTGTTCGTGGCGGTGGGCGAGGGCGCGCTCAAGGCCAGTGCGGTCGCGGTCGCGGCTTTTCCCGGTCTCGCCGAGCGCGTGCGCAAGGACGAAAACCGCAAGCCGATGGAGCGCGAAAAGGCAAAGCTCTATGTACGCGGCAGCGAGTTGACGCCGGGCGTGGCCTTGCATTTCGCCGAGTGCTGCTCGCCCATTCCAGGCGACCGGATCATCGGCGTTCAAATTCCCAACAAAGGCGTTGATATCCACACGATCGACTGCGATCGGCTGGAAACGCTCGAAGCGGACCCCGACGCCACCTGGGTTGATCTGGCGTGGACGCCGACAGCGCTCAACCGCACGCTCGCTACTGGGCGCATCATCGCAACGGTGGAGAACAAGCGCGGGGTGTTGGCTGAACTGTGCGGCATCATCGCCGAGAACGAGGGCGACATTCTCAATCTCAAGCTCGCCAAGCGAACGATCGATTTCTTTGACATGATCTTTGACATCGAGGTCGCGGACGCGCGCCATCTCACGAACATCCTTGCCGCCATGCGCGCTTCGAAGGCAGTGAAGGAAGTTGAGCGGGTCAAGGGCTGACGGCTCTTCCGTCCTCCCCGCGCGTGGGGCTAAGAAGCGTCTCATGAATCAAGATCAGGTGCTGCAGGAATTCCGTGACGCGGGCGCTTTGCTTGAGGGGCATTTCATTCTCTCATCTGGGCTGCACTCTCCGGTGTTCTTTCAAAAGAACGCGGTCTTTATGGATCCCGTGCGCACGGAGCGGCTGTGCCGAGCTTTGGCTGATAAGGCGCGCACGGCCTTCGGGCAGATCGATGTTGTGGTGTCTCCGGCTGTCGGGGCCATCATTCCCGGCTACGAAACGGCGCGTCACCTCGGCGCGAGGGCGATGTTCGTTGAACGCGAAGGCGGCGCCTTTCAGTTGCGGCGTGGCTTCGAGATCGCGCCCACCGATCGGGTGTTAATGGTCGAGGACGTGGTGACCACCGGATTGTCGTCGCGCGAGTGTTTGGACGCCATCCGCGGCAAGGGCGAACTCGTCGGCGCAGCGTGCTTAATCGACCGCTCGGGCGGCGCGGCCGACATCGGCGTGCGGCTTGTTTCGCTCGCGGCGGTGGCCGCGCCCGCCTATCCCGCCGATCAATTGCCGCCCGAGCTTGCTTCGCTCCCGGCGGTGAAACCCGGCTCGCGCGGGTTGAGCGCGACATGAGTCATCGTGTCCGCCTTGGCGTGAACATCGATCACGTCGCGACCATTCGCAATGCGCGCGGCGGCGCGTGCCCCGACCCCGTGCGTGCTGCGATGCTGGCGCTCGACGCAGGCGCTGACGGCATCACCGCGCATCTGCGTGAGGATCGCCGCCACATCGGCGACCAGGACATCCGCGCGCTGACAGAAATGCTCAAGCAACGCGACCGCCCGCTCAATCTCGAGATGGCGGTGACTTCGGAAATGCTCTCTATCGCGCTGGCGCATCGCCCGCATGCGGTGTGCCTGGTGCCCGAGCGTCGCGAAGAGCGCACAACCGAAGGCGGCCTTGATGTCGCCGGCGGGCACAATTGGATTGCGCCCTTCGTCGCCAAGCTGCGCGAGGCGGGTTCGCGGGTGTCGTTGTTCATTGCTGCCGATCCGCTCCAGATCGAAGCGGCGAGCCGCACTGGCGCGCATGTCGTGGAGCTGCACACCGGCGCCTACTGCGATGCTGCTCGCGCTGGCGAAAACGACGCGGCGGCAGTCGTGCTTCAGCAGCTTCGGGCGGGAGCGACGCAGGCCGCAGCCCTTGGTCTTGAGGTCCATGCCGGCCACGGCATCGACTATGAAACGGTCGCGCCGATCGCCGCGCTTCCTGAAGTGGTCGAGCTCAATATCGGCCACTTTCTGATTGGTGAGGCGATCTTTGCTGGTCTCGCTGCTTCCATCCAGGAGATGCGCCGCCGGATCGACGCGGCGCGGGCGCCAGCCTAGGTTAACCTTGATGATCATCGGCATCGGCTCGGATATCATCGACATTCGCCGCATCGAGCGGACGCTCGAGCGCTTTGGCGATCGTTTCACCCATCGGGTGTATACCGAGCTTGAGCGCGCCCGTGCGGAGCGACGGCCACACGAGCGGGCGGCGACCTTTGCCAAGCGCTTTGCGGCCAAGGAGGCGTGCTCCAAGGCGCTGGGGACCGGGCTCAAACAGGGTGTGTTTTGGCGGGATATGGGCGTGGCGAACCTCAGGAGCGGGCAACCGACCATGGTTCTGACCGGGGGCGCGGCGGTGCGGCTGGCGGCCTTGACGCCTCCCGGTCACGCCGCCTTCATCCATGTCACATTAACCGACGACTTTCCTCTGGCTGTCGGCTACGTCATCATTTCGGCTGAGTTGGCCGGGATGGAAGCCAAGGCGGGCGCTTGACGCCCGCCGTGTTTTGAGAAGGTTTTGCCGCCGCTTTGGCGGTGGTCCCCGCGGCGGGGGGGCGCGCATGACGACGCGTCTTGAGGCGAGAAGCGCATGACGATGAGCACCGCGGGCAGTAGCGGCGAGACGCAGACGGCCATGGCCGTCTTCTGGGACAACGTGAAGACGATCCTTTACGCGCTGGCGCTGGCCATGCTGCTGCGCTTCACCATCGCACAGCCGTTTCGCATCCCGTCAGGCTCTATGCAGCCGACGCTGCAGGTCGGCGACTACATCGTCGTCACCAAATGGTCTTACGGCTATGGCCGCTATTCGTTCGCGCCGCTGGAAGGCTTGTTGCCACATGGACGGATTTTCGCCAGTGAACCGGAGCGTGGCGATGTGGCAGTATTCCGCCCCACGGCCGAGCCGACGCGTGACTTCATCAAGCGAGTCATCGGCTTGCCGGGCGATCGCATCCAGATGCGCGAGGGCGAGCTGTTCATCAATGGCGAGGCTGTGCAGCGTGAGTCGCTCGGTCTCACGAACGCCTGTCCGGGCGAGAACGGGCGCCCGTTCGAGGCGGTCACCTATCGCGAAACGCTGCCAAACGGGGTGAGTTACGTCACCTGCGATAAGGGCATGACCGACCTCGATAACACCCGCGAGTACGTGGTGCCCGAGGGCCATTACTTCATGATGGGTGACGACCGCGACAATTCCGACGACAGCCGCCGCGTCGTTGGTTACGTGCCGCGGGAGAACCTCGTCGGTCCGGCGCAGTTCATCGTGGTTTCGTTCGACAATACGACGTCGCTGTTCCGTCCGTGGACGCTGTTCACCGGCTTCCGCGGCGAGCGTTTCCTCAAGTCGGTGAATTGAAGGCGCGCGGCAAGCAGCACGGGCAGGAGCTAGGCGCGCTCGAAGCGCGCATCGGCCACGCGTTTCACAACCGCGCCCTGCTTGACGAAGCGCTGACCCATGGCAGTGCGCTCGATGTCGTCGCCAAAGGGCGACGCTCCTACAATCGTCTGGAATTCCTGGGCGATCGGGTCCTGGGCCTCATCGTCTCCGACCGCCTGTTCCGCGAACACGCGGGCGAAGACGAGGGCGAATTGGCGCCGCGGCTCAATGCTTTGGTCAACAAGCGCGCCTGCGCCCGCGCGGCGCGGGCGGCGGGTCTTGGAGCGGCGATCGTCATGTCGCCGTCGGAGGACTCGAGCGGCGGGCGCGACAAGGACGCAATCCTGGGCGATGTGTGCGAGTCTGTGATCGGCGCTCTCTATCTCGACGGCGGCCTGGAGGCTGCGCGTGCATTTGTCGTGCGTTTCTGGGGCGATGCGTTCGATGCCCATGAGAGCGCCGTGCGTGACGCAAAAACCGTGTTGCAGGAATGGGCCGCGGCGCACAAACGTGGACTCAGCTATGTCTTGGTGGAGCAGACCGGCCCCGAGCACGCGCCGCGATTCGTCATCGAAGCGCAGGTCGGCGGTTACGCCCCCACGCGCGGTGAAGGCGCGTCGAAGCGGCAGGCGCAGCGCGCCGCCGCGGAAGCGTTCCTGAAGGAGCGTGGCGTCCATGACTGAACAACGCTGCGCTGTCGTCGCGGTGCTCGGTGCGCCGAACGCGGGCAAGTCGACGCTCGTGAACGCGCTCGTGGGCGCGAAGGTGGCGGCCGTGACGCAGAAGGTGCAGACGACGCGTGCGCTGGTGCGAGGCATCGCCATGCGCGACGATGTGCAACTCGTGCTGATCGATACGCCCGGCGTGTTTGCACCGAAAAGACGCTTGGACCGCGCCATGGTCGCGGCGGCCTGGAGCGCGCTCGAAGGCGCCGACGTGGTGCTGCATGTGGTGGACGCGAGCGCCCATCTTGGCGCTTCCAAGGGCGCTGACGCGCACTCGGTAGAAGACTCCGCTTCTATTGCCGCCAAGCTGAAGCAGATGGGGATTGTGTCCCTGCTGGTGCTGAACAAGGTCGATGCCGTGCCGCGTCCCGCCCTGCTCGAACTGACAGCGAGATTGGTCGAGCAAGGGCTCTACACAGATGTGATGATGATCTCGGCCAAACGCGGCGATGGCGTTGACGATGTAGCGAAGCTGCTCGCAGAACGCGCGCCGTCAGGGCCGTGGCTGTTCCCGGAAGATCAGACCATGGACGCGCCCGCGCGGGTGCTTGCCGCCGAGATCACGCGCGAGAAGGCGATGCTGCGCCTGCATGACGAATTGCCGTACGATCTCATGATCGAGACCGAGACCTGGGAGGAGCGTAAGGACGGTTCGGCCAAGATTGAGCAGACGCTCTACGTCGCGCGTGAAAGCCAGCGCAAGATCGCCATCGGCGCCAAGGGGCAGACCATCAAGACCATCGGCGAGTTGGCGCGCAAGGAGATGGAAGAGGCGTTCGATCGGCGCATCCATCTCTTCTTGCATGTGAAGGTCCGAGAGGGTTGGTCCGAGGAGCGGGCGCTCTACAAGCGGCTGGGCTTGGACTACGAAGCTAGCTGATGGAATGGACTGACCACGCCATAGTGCTGGGCGCACGCCATTTCGGCGAGGGCAAGCTGGTGGCCGAGGTGTTTTCGCGTGAGCATGGGCGCTATGGCGGCGTTGTGCACGCGGGGCGCAAGAACCAGCCGATCCTGCAGGCGGGGAACGTCGTGCATTGCGGCTGGAAGGCTCGGCTTTCCGAGCAGCTCGGCTTTTTCCACCCGCTGGAGTTGGCCGAACCGCACGCGACCAAGCTGCTCGACGATGCAACGGCGCTTGCGGGATTGTCGTCGGCGGTGGCGCTGATTCGCGGTGCGGCGGCCGAGCGGCAGGCCTATCGGCAGCTTTACGATGCGCTGATGGTGCTGATCGAAGCCATGCCGGATAGCGAGATTTGGCCCGCGCTCTACACGCGCTTTGAACTCGGGCTCTTGGCGGCGCTGGGCTACGGGCTCGACCTCACGCGTTGCGCGGTAACGGGCGAGAACCAGGGCCTCGCCTGGGTTTCTCCACGCACCGGCCGTGCTGCGACTTATGACGCCGGCGCGCCGCACGCGGACGTGCTGCTAAAGCTGCCAGCTTTCCTGGTCGATACGCAGGCGGAACTTCAACCCGGCGATGTCGCCGACGCCTTTGCGCTCGCGGGCCACTTCCTGGAACGACGCGTGTTCGATCACAAGGGCGAAGGCATGCCTGAAGCGCGCAGAAGGCTGATCGAGCGCTTGGGTTTTGCTGGGCGACTCTGATTTAAGGGCGTGACGAACGCCCCTTCCTCCCCCGTTCACGGGGGAGGTGGCCCGAAGGGCCGGAGGGGGGAGAGAGGTGGTGGGGCCCCCACCCACCCGAACCGAGCCCACACCCCGCCAACCGGGAGGCGAAC
>JAIELK010000032.1 GCA_019753175.1 Hyphomonadaceae bacterium | reverse complement strand
GGAGATAGGCCCGCGCTGATCCAAAAGACTGTGAAATTTCCGCCGCAGCGCGGTCCAGAAACGGGGTCATGCTCAAAGACTGTGAAATTTCCGCCGCAGCGCGGTCCAGAAACGGGGTCATGCTCACCCGCCCTTTTCCATCCGGGCCCAATTGGCGGCCAGTTTGGGGCCGCGCTGCGCGATCCAGTCCTGCACCAGGCGCGTTGCGGGCAGCGGCAGTTTCCCGGAAAGCAGCGCCCCCGTCGCGATATCGAAACGCGCTTTGAACCATTGTACTTGGCGTGAATGTGCGCCGGACGGTGATCGTCGAAGAACATCTGAATCGAGATGCCGTAGAAGTACGAGATACGCGGCATGCGATGTTTTCCAAATCTTATGGCCGCGCGAAACTAGCCCGGTCTCCGGCGCTCGGCTAGCGTGCCCCCATGCCAGACGTCTTCATCTCCTACAGAAAATCCGACGCCGACCGCGTGCGCCCTCTGGTCGAGCACATGCGCGCCGCCGGGCTCGACGTGTGGTTGGATGAGGGCATTCAGCCGTCCACGTCCTGGCGCGCGGAGATCGCGAAGCAATTGAACGCCGCCAAGTGCGTCGTCGCAGTGTGGACGGAGGACAGCGTCGATCATGAGCAGGGCTCGTGGGTGATGGAAGAGGCGACCCACGGCCTCAATCGCAAAGTGCTCGCGCCGGTGCGGCTCGATCTTGTGTCGCCGCCGCTCGGCTTCGGCGAAGTGCAATACGCCGATCTCGCGGCGTGGAGTGGCTCGGCGGATGATCCGCGCTTTCAGCACTTCCTGGGCGTGGTGCAAGCGATCGTACGCGCGGAGCCAATTCCCGTCGCGCCGCGCCCCACGCACTTCGAGGCGCCCGGCATCAAGCTTCAAGGCGTGACGATGCAGAACGTCAACATCCGCGTCGGCGTTCGCGATGAAGATGAAGAAGAGGAAGCGCCGCGCGCGGAGCGGTCTGCGGAACGCGAGCGTCCACGTTCAAATTTCTCGCTCTCGATGCTGATCACACGGGCTATCGGGATTATCTTTCCGCTGATCGCACTCATCATCTTCGTGTTCAGCATAGGCGGCGCGGCGTGCAGCGCCGGCAATGCCCCCGCGTTCTTATGCCAAGCGCTTGACAGCGTGCGCCAGCCCGCGAAGCCTTGAGCGAGGAGGGCGTATGGCTAAAGAACCCAAAACCCACCGTACCAAAGCGTCCGTCGCGGCGTTCATCGCCGCCGTCGAAGACGAAACCCGCCGCAAGGACGCCAAGGCGATCGACAAGATGTTTCGCGAGATTACCGGCGAGAAGCCAGCGCTTTGGGGGCCGTCGATCATCGGCTACGGCGAATATCAAGGCCCGACGGGAAAATGGATGCGCACCGGCTTCAGCCCACGCAAGGCCAATCTGGTTGTCTACATCATGGCCGGGTTCACGGAGTACGAAACGCTTCTGAAGAAGCTCGGAAAGCACAAGACCGGCAAGTCCTGCCTCTACATCACCAAGCTCGCTGACATCGAAGAATCAGTGCTTCGCAAGCTGATTGCGCGCTCGTGGGATCATATGGCCAAGACTTATCCGCCCTGAGGACGCAGCTCGACACTACGCCAATGCATTCAGCCGATCCTTGGCGAACGGCACGCCGCGATCCGCGGCGATGCGATAGAGACGCTTTGCTTCGGCGACGTTTTTCGGCAAGCCGCCGCGACCGTTCTCGTACATGTAGCCGAGGTGTGTATGGCCATACTCGTCATCCTTCGCGACGGCGATCTGGAATAGGCGTACGGCTTCGGCGTCGTTCTGCGTCAGGCCGCCCGTTCCGTCTCGATACATGACGCCCAGATTGACGCATGCGCGGGCGACACCCTGATCGGCCGCGAGACGATAGAGCTTGGCCGCTTGGAATTCGTCCTTGGGCAGACCGCCACGTCCGTTGGCGTAGAGCAGCGCCAGATTGGTGCGCCCCAAGCCGTCGCCGCTATCGGCGGCCATCCGATAGTAACGCGCCGCTTCGCTGTCATTTTGGGCGACGCCATTGCCGTCCTCGTAGCAAACCCCGAGATGCGTCTGACCGTATGCGTTGCCCTGGTCAGCCGCGATCTTCATCAATCGCACGGCTTCGAGGGGATCGCGTTGCAAACCGCCCTGGCCCGCAAGATACATCCGGCCGAGATTGACGTGGGCATAGGGTTCGCCCTGGTCCACGGCCAGTTTGAACAGACGCGCCGCTTCGGCGTCGTCGCGCGGAATCCCGCGGCCGCCCCAATACATGACGCCCAGGTGGGTGCGTGCGTTCGCGTGTCCCTGATCGGCGGCGGCGCGAAAGAGACGCACAGCTTCGCGTTCGTCCTTGGCAAGGCCGCCCTCGCCATTCGAATACATGATGCCCAGCGCTGTCAGCGCTTCCGGGAGGTTTTGCTGCACAGCCAGCCCATAGAGGCGAGCGGCCTCAACGGGGTTCTTGGGGACGCCGCGGCCGGTCTCGTACATGCGGCCGAGGTTTGTCTGCCCCTTCGCGTTGCCTTGGTCCGCGGCAGCGCGATAGAGCCGCACCGCCTCGACCTCATCCTTAGGCAAACCGCCGCCGCCCTTTTCGTGCATGTAGCCGAGATTGATCTGGCCGATAGCGATGCCTTTCTCGGCGGCGTGGCGATAGTGCTTCACCGCTTCGGAGTCGCTCTTCTCGAGGCCGCCGCTCCCGCACTCATACGCCCAGCCCAGATTGTTCATGGCGTAGGGCTCGTCCCTTGCGGCTGCGATGCGATAGAGCCGCACCGCCTCGGCATCGTCGTGAGGAAGGCCGCCGCTGCCGTTGCTATAAGCGAACGCGACTTCGGTCAGCGCGCTGGCGTCGCCTTTTTCGGCGTTCGTCCAATGCTGAAGCAGGTTCGGCGAGAGCCCGCTGGGTGGTGGGCCGAGTCGGAGGTCGCCAACTTGATCGGTGAGCTCGGGCTCTTGCTTCGCAGGCGTCTCCGGTCTCGGCGTGAGCGATCCGCCGAGCGCGAATTGCACTAATCCCGGAGCGCCATAACCGCGCCAGTCTTCTTCCAGCTGGCGCATCTTCTTGAAATCCAGCTGCGGATCGCGCCGCACGCGCCGCGCAATGTCTTCAAGCAACCGGTCGAGCATGTGGTTGCGCGGCGCGGCGTCCCACGCGGTGAGATTGATCGTGTCGGCGTTCTTGAACTGCGACGGGAGGGGTGCGGATTCAATCCAACAGGGGAGATACGTGCCGCGAACCTGTGCATGCTGTGCTTCCTTGCAAACCCATTCGCTTCCGACCGCGAGACCGCACCAGAGCACCAGCACGACGCTGGCAGCGTCAAGCTCACGCATGATCGCGGGTTCGAAGGCATGGCCCGGGATCAGCCCGTAATCGTACCAGACCGAGTATCCATAGCACTCCAGCACCTTGGACATGTGCCGCGCCGCCGGCCGGCGCTCGCTCTTGTAGGAGATAAAGACATCCGCCACTGGCGCCCCCAGCTTCTCCCGATACCGTAGAATTGATCTTGCTCGGTCGGGCTGTCCAGAAAAAAAGGAGCGCCGGAGCGCTCCCTTTGCATGTCCTCGTGTTTTCGTTCGCTCACCACACCGTGACGCGATCCTCCGGCGCGAGATAGAGGTCGTCGCCCGGCTGCACATCGAACGCCGCGTACCAGGCGTCCATGTTCCGCACCGTGCCGTTGGCGCGATACTTGCCCGGCGAGTGCGGGCCGTTGATCACTTGGATGCGCATGGCTTCGTCGCGCATTAGCGTGCGCCAAACCTGCGCCCAGCTGAGGAAGAAGCGTTGGTCGCCGGTCGTCCCATCGAGCACAGGCGATTCCTCGCCGCCGAGCGACAGGCGATAGGCGTGATAGGCGACTTGCAGACCGCCGTTGTCACCGATGTTCTCGCCGAGGGTTAGACGGCCGTTGAGGTTGAGGCCCGGCAGTGGCTCGAACTGCTCGTACTGCGCGGCAAGGCGACCGGTGACTTCTTCGAAGCGGCGCACGTCCTCGGCGTTCCACCAATCGCGGAGCACGCCGCGTGCATCCGACTTGGCACCCTGGTCGTCGAAACCGTGGCCCATTTCGTGGCCGATGACGCCGCCTATGCCGCCGTAATTGACCGCGGGGTCCGCGTTCGGATCGAAGAAGGGCGGCTGCAAGATCGCCGCCGGGAACACGATCTCGTTGAACACCGGATTGTAATAGGCGTTCACCGTTTGCGGGGTCATGAACCACTCGTCCTTGTCGGTCGGCCGGCCGAGCCGCGCAAGATCGTGGTTCCAGTCAAACATCGATTGCCGCTTGGCGTTGCCGTACGCATCGCCGATTTGGACCTCAAGCGCCGAGTAATCGCGCCAGCGGTCCGGATAACCGATCTTCGGCCGGAAGGTTGCGAGCTTTTCGCGCGCGACCACTTTTGTCTCCGCCGACATCCAGGCCAGCCGGTCGATGCGCTCGCCATAGGCGCGGCGCACATTCTCGACCAGTTCGAGCATTTGCGCCTTGGCTTCGGGCGGAAAGTGGCGCTGCACATAAATCTGTCCGATGGCTTCGCCGAGCGCGCCATTGACTGCCTGCACGCCGCGCTTCCAGCGCTCGCGCTGTTGTGGCTGTCCGTTCAGAGTTTTGCCGAAGAAATCGAAGGTAGCGTCGTCGACCGCGCGGGGCAGCACCGAGGCGTTGTTGGTCAACAGATGGAAGGCGAGATAGCTCTTCCAGGTGTTCACCGGCGTCGCCATGAACAGTTCGGCCAACGGCCTCATTGCCGACAATTCGGCGACCACAACTTCCTGCACGTCGCCAAGGCCAGCGGCCTCGAACCCCGCGTCCCATGGGAAGCGCGGAGCCAATGCGCGCAGCTCCGCCCGGTTTTTCAGATTGTAGGTACGGTCGCGATCGCGGCGGTCGGCGCGCGGCCAGTGACGCTCGGCGATGGCGGTTTCAAGCGCCATCACCTGACGCGCTTTGGTGGCAGCGCCGGTCTGTCCGGCAAGGCCGAGCATGCGCTCGATGTGCGCAGTGTATTGTTCGCGGATTTGCGGGAATTGACCGTCGGTGCGGCGATAGAACTCTCGCTCCGGCAGGCCGAGGCCCGCGTGCGTGACGTTCACCACGTAACGGTCGGGGTTGCGCTCGTCGAGGCCGACGAACATCGCGATCGGAGAATTCACCGAAATGCCTGGTTCGGCGATCAGCCGCAGCACATCTTCGTGGGTGCGCAGTGCGGCGATTCGGTCGAGTTCCGGTTGGACGGGCGACATGCCCCGCGCGTCGATCGCGTCCTGATTGAGGAACGCGTTGTAATAGTCGGCGACCTTCTGTTGGATGGAACCGGGCGCGCCGCCGCCGGCAGCGACTTCCTCGATGATCGCGCGGACGTCGTTATCAGATTTCTCGCGCAGCATGTCGAACGTGCCCCAGCGCGTGCGGTCCGCTGGGATCTGGTTGTTCTGCACCCATGTGCCATTCGCATACAGGAAGAAGTCATCGCCCGGATCGACCGTCAGGTCGCGCGCCGCCAGATCGATGCCGAACGAGCCGATCGCCGCTGGGCGGCGTGCCGGCGCGTTTGACGCAGTCTGCGTCGCGCAGCCGGCAAGTAGCGCTAGCGACGAAACGCCCATGGCGCGCCGTGTCATGCTCAACATGCGTACTTTCCCTCCGTTTGAGATTTGCCTTATTCCGCCGCGGCTATTTTGCGGCGTCCTCCGTACAGCTTGGCGTAATGCGAGAAGATGCCTCCCGCCACGCGCTTGATGTCCACCCCGATCATGTAGAACGCGGGCGTCAGGATCAAGGTCGCGGGCATGCAAAGGAGGACGCCGAACGCCAAACTGATAACCATTGGCTTCAGAAATTGCACGATCGCCGCGTTCTCAAGGATCATCGGGGAGGTGCCGACAAACTCCGTCACCGATGTGAGGAAGATCTGCCGGAAGCGTGAGACCGCCGCCTCGGTGATGCCCCGCTCAGCTTTCACGCGCATCACTTGGAAGCCGATGGCTTCCAGCTCTTCCGCGCGTTCACGGTATTCGGTGCTGTCCCAGCGCAATTGGTGAGAGCTGCGAATCTCGATCGGACCGTCGCGGAAGTTGGACGCCGCGGACTCACGAATGAACTCTTCGTGCGCTTCAAGGTCAGGGGAAATCGGCAGGAACTGGTAGGTTTCGCTGTTAGGCCCCGCGATCTCGTGCAGTTCGACCTCACGTCCCTCTTCGTCGAGCAACGGCGCGCCGGCGCCTTTGCGGCGGAGCGCGAACAGGCCGCGGATTTGGTTGCAGCGGTCAACAAGAACGACGTTGTCGTTCACGACGACGCCGATGGCCGCGATCATGCCGAGCCAGGAGAACAGCGCGAAGCTGATGCCGAAGATCAGGTGTCCGATAATGGCGCCGACCACAGCGAAGGGGATGACGCACAGGATCATCGCCGGCTGGGCGTACGAGCGGAAGGTCACCGCCAACAGGAAGTAGATGCCCGCGAACGCGAGCAGCATGAGCCGCTGCAAGTTTTCCATGAACTCTGCTTGGCCTTCGGCTTCGCCGATGGCGCGACGCGATACCGTCGAATAGCGCGTCTCGAAACCCGGCCAGAACTCGCGGTCGAGCGTGCGCATGATGTCTTGGCGCGACTCGGCGTTGACGAGGTCGGCGGTGACCAGGATCGAACTCATACGCTGGCGTCGGTCGAGCCCGGTTACGCCCGGCGCGAACTCCCAGGTCGCCACCGCAGCGAGCGGCACTTCGCGTCCGTCAATCGTGCGCACGCGGAAGGAACCCAGGCTCTCGAGCGTACGGCGGTCGTCACGCGGGTAGCGGACATAGACGCGCACATCGTCGCCTTCGCGCGGCAGTCGCTGCACTTCTTCGCCAAAATAGGCTTGGCGCACCTGGCGCGTGATATCGCTGAGGGTAACGCCGAGTTGCTCGGCGCCAGGCAACAATTGGAAGCGCAGCTCTTCATTGGCCGCGTCCTGACTGTCGCGCACGCTGGTCACGTCGGAGAATTGCAGCAGACGCGCCTTCAATTCTTCAACCGCCGCCTCAAGGTCCTCTTTGTTCTCGCCCATGAGCGCGAGATCGATGCTGGGCGAGCCTGAACCAGACAGCGAGAAGCTGACTTCGTCGGCGTCCGGAACCTCGCCAAGCAGCGCTTCCAGGCGCTCGGTGATCTCGCGCGAGCGCAGGTCGGGGCGCGTTTCTGGAGGCGTCAGCCCCACGTAGGCTCGGATCGAATTTTCTTCGATCGATTGGCTCCAGGAGCGCACCACGCCGCGAGACATGTGTCCCGTGTTCGGATCCTCGACGGCGACGCCTGCAGTTTCCTGTTCGAGCGCGCGGCGCGCGGCGTCGAGCTGCTCGGCGACTTGCTCCATGCGCGAGAACGGCGTCGTTTGCGGCAGCGTGATCGTCGCCTGCATGAAGTCGCCTTCGACTTCGGGCATGAAGGTCTGCTTCACGCGACCGGAGGCCATGAGGCCGATAGCGAGGATCATGACGCCCAGAAAGATCGCCCACGTGAGATAACGCGTCTTCACCGCGGCGGTGACGAGCGGCCGATGGAAATTCTGCGCAACCCAGATCACGGAGTGAGCGCAACGCTGCTGCACCCGCATTAGCCGGCTCATCAGGCTTGTTCCGGTCGGATTGGGTTTGGTGACATGCGCCAGGTGGGCAGGAAGAATGATGAGGCTCTCGATCAAGGAGAACACCAGCGTCGACATCACGACGATGGAGATCGCGCGCGTGAACTGGCGCACGTCGCCTTCAAGGAACATCATCGGGCTGAAGGCAATCATGGTGACGAACACCGAGGCGACCAGCGGCTTCAGCACCATTTGCGTCGCCAGGATCGCGGCGTCGGCGCCGGTCTGTCCGCGTTCGGCCCTCTCGTACACCGCCTCCCCGACGATAATGGCGTCATCGACCATGATCCCGAGCACCAGCAGGAAGCCGAACACCGTCATGAAGTTCAGCGAGACGTCGAGATAGGGCAGAATGAAAAACGACCCCGCGAACGCCGTCATCACGCCAAGCGTCGCCCAGAACGCCACCTTTGGGTGCAGCGTCAGCACGAGCAGCACGAAAATGAGGAAGAAGCCCTGCGCCGCATTCTGGAACAGGATTCCGAGCAGGGCGTTGTAGTCCTCGGTTTCGTTGTAGATCGTGGTGATCTGGACGCCAGTCGGAAGTTCGGCGCGCAGTTCCGTCAACGCTTCCTGCACAGCGTTGTTGGTGTCCCAGATGTTGAACTGGTCTGCTGTTTGCAATGACACCAGCGCTGAGGGTTCGCCATTCATGCGCGAGTAGAGGTTGGTGTCCTGGAAGCCGTCGATGACGGTGGCGACATCGCCGATCCGCACGACGCCGCCGTCGGGGGTCTGGCGGATGATGATGTTCTCGAAATCGAGTTCGGTGTCGGCGAGGTTGCGCGCCTGTAGCTGGAAGTTGCCGTCGGCGGTGCGCACGGCGCCTGCGCCGATGTTGAGGGAGCTGCTGCGCACGGCGCGTGCGACATCGTCGAAGGTGAGGCCGTAGGCTTGCAGCGACGCTTCCGACGTTTCGATCGAAACCTCAGGTCGGCGTACGCCGATCACCACAGTGTTGGCGCCTCCAGGCAACAGCGCCAAGCGGTCGCGAATACGCTCCGCTGTGTCACGCAGCAGGCGTTCCGGCGCATTGCCATGCACGCCGAGAATGATCGACCAGTTTCGGCCAACCTCACGCTGAACCTGCAGGGGCTCCATGCCCTGCGGCAGGCCGCTGATCGAATTGACCCGCGAGCGCACTTCCTCGGTCATTGCATCGACGTCGGCGCCGGGGTCGGCGGCGATGCGCACCCAACCGAAACCCTCGCCGGATCGCGAGCGCACCCAGTCGACGCTGTCGAGGTCGGCGGTGGCCTCCTCGATGCGCACTACCACCTGGCTTTCCATGTCCTCCGGGCTCGCGCCGGGCCAAACCGCGTTGATGTAAACGCCGTCGCCGCGTCCCGCGGGCCAGAACTCCTTGTTCATCTGGTTGAAGGAGAAGACGCCTGCGATCACTGCAAACAGCATCAGCAGATTGCCGGCGACAGGGTTGCGTCCCCACCACGCCACGAGACCCTTCAACATGCGGTCATTCCTTCAAATCGGCGCGCGCTGCGCCGGGGGGTCAATCACGGAGTTCGGACGGGGCCGCCGGTGTCGTCGACGTCTCGCCAGCTCGGTTGATCGGCGTCACCGCCATGCCTTGTCGCGGGGACGTCAACACCGAAACGACGACTCGCTCGCCATCTGCGACGCCTTCACGGAACAGCACTTCGTCTGCCGTGGTTTGCGCTGCGCGCACTTGACGGATGTCGATCGTGTTCTGCGGCGTAACCACATACACAAACTCGTTGCGCTTGAGCGCGCTACGCGGAGCGGCCACGAGTGTTTCGCGGCTTGAGCCTTCTAGGCGCGCGGCCACGAACATGCCCGGCGCGAGCGGAGCAGGCTGGCGCGCGCTGAAGGGATCGCGGACTTCGACGACGCCGTAGACCAAGCGCGTCTGCGCGTCGACGGAGGCTTCGGTGCGCACCAAGCGGCCTTCCCACGTCATAGAGCGACCGCCGGTGACGCTGGTGATCCGCGCGACGGGGCCAGGATTTGCGCTGCTGGCGGTGAAGCCCACTGGGATTCGCATGGAGGCGAGGTCGGCATCGGTCAGCGGCAAGCGCACTTCCATCGTGTCGGTCGCAAACATCACGGCGGTTGGCGTGCCTGGGCCGACATAGTCGCCGACGGTGACGCGGCGGTCGCGAATGCGACCTGTGAATGGCGCGCGGATGCTCGCGCGGCTGAGATCAAGTTCAGCCGAGCGCAGCGCGGCTTGCGAAGCGGCGAGTTGCGCGCGCGCCTGCGCCAATTGCGGCTCTCGCACTGCGAGCGGCGGCGGGTCGCCGCGACCGAGCGCCTGCCAATCCTGACGCGCCAGTTCGGCTTCGGCTTCTTCTCGCGCCAACGCTTCTTCCGATTGCGCGACTTGCGCGCGCGCGCGCACGACCGCGAGGCGATAATCGGCCTCGTCCACCCGCGCCAGCACTTCGCCCTGTGTGAACGCACCGCCGTCGACGAAGCGCGGGCTGATCCAAACGATGCGACCGGCGACCTGCGCCGCCAGCGTCGCCTCGGACCGTGGGCGGGTCTCGCCTTGCACGCTGATGGCGATGACTGACGGGCGTGCATGCGCGACCGCATACTGCACGGCTGGAGGGTGCGGGGCGTCGGTCTTTTCCTCGGGCTTCGGCCCGGTTGCGATCATGAGCGCGAACAGCGCCGCCACCAACGCCAGCACCACAACCGGGGCCGCGAAAATCGCCAGTCGCTTCACCGTGGCCCACAGCTTCGCCCGCGGCTTGTCTTCGACTGTCGTCGCTTCGGTGGGCATATCGAGATCCATCTTGTTCATTGGCCGACTTCCCTGTCTTCATCCACGCCGCCGGTACGCGCCCCGCCACCGAGAGCGACGTGGTAAGCGATGCGGTTCGATACGCGCTCGGAGCGCGCTGAGATGAGTCCTCGCTCGGCGTCGATGCGCCGTGTGTAAGCGTCGATCAGTTCGAACAGCGTGGCGACGCCGCGGGCATATTCGCGTTCGGCCAGGTCTTGCGCTTCGCGCGCTTCTGCAGCGGCGATCGCGAACTCGCGTTCACGGACTTCCAGGCTCTGGTCTGTGCTGATGGCCCCCTCGACCTCGCGCCAAGCGGCGATGGTGGTGCGCACATAGTCGGCGGCGGCGGCGCGGCGATCGGCGACGCTTGCGCGCGATTCGGAGAATAGAGCCCCGCCGTTGAAGATGGGCATGGTGGCGCCAGCAATCAGGTTGGACACCATGTTCACGCTGTCGTCGATATCGGTAAGGCCTTGACCGCTGTTGCCTGCGTTGCCGGTAAGGGTAAGGCGAGGCAGCATCGCCGCGCGCGCTTCGTGGACGCGCAGACCCGCGGCGCGCAGGCGATTTTCAGCGGCAAGCACGTCGGGGCGGCGGTCAAGCAGATCGGAGGGCGCGCCAGCGGCCGCCAACACCGGAAGCGCGGGAAGCTGGCCGTCGGCGCGAAGCGCGCCGTCGGGGTAGCGTCCCATGATCTCCTGCAGCCGCCGCGAGGTGATGAGCAGCGCGTCTCGCGCCTGGGCTTCATTGCCTCGCGCGGACGCGACCTGGCTACGCGCGGTGCGGAGATTGAGCGAGGAGATGACGCCGACATCGTAACGCCGCTGGGTCAGTTCCATGGCGCGTTCGCGCGTCGACAAATCTTCCTGCGCCAGCGCCAGCAATTGCTGGGCCTCGATCAAATCCACCCATGCACGCGCTGTTTGCCCGGCCACCGAGAGTCGCGCATCGTCGAGGTCGTCTCGCACCGCATCCGCGCTGAGATCGGCTGCGAGTGCGCGCGCGGTCAAGCGCCCCCACAGATCGATCTCCCAACTCGCAGAAACGTTGGATGTCATGATCTCGGTGCGGATGCGCTCTTCGGTCCCTGTCGGCGTTTCTGTGCGGCGGCCATCGGCGCCGATGCTGAGACTGGGCAGGAGATTGCCGCCGAACGCCCCGCGGGCGCGCCAGCGCGAGGCGCGATAGCGCGCCTCAACCGCCTGGAGTTCCGGGCTGCCCGCCAGCGCTTCGCGGGTCAGAGCCGACATTTCCGTAGAGTTGAGATCGTCGAGCCATGTCGTGGCTGGCGAAGCGGCCAGTTCGGCGGCCCGCTCTGGACTGATGGCGGCGGCGGCGACATAGCTTTCGGGCTCGGCGGGCAGGTCGCGCGACCCCGCGCAGGCCCCGGCCGCAGCCAAAAGCCCTATCCCGATCCAGGTCCGCGCCCCGTGCTTCATACCTTCCTCGCCAGTCGGCTCATTAACCGAGCCACCTTTCGAAAGTCAATAAAGATATATTGATTTTCGATATGGATCAATCAAGGCGGAGATCGTTCGTCACCCGCTGACGAAGTTAGGATGCCGGTGGCGCCTGGGTTGGATGCGTGTTGCTCGATTCCCATTCCGCGCCTATTGCGCGCCTTACGGATGGAAAGAGGCGCCAGCCTTCGCGGACTGACCAAGGCGCCGGCGCTGGCTTGGATAGCCGCCGCCGTTGCCATGGCCGTCGCCCTGTGGGCGTTCGCGACCCACGCGGTGGCGGCTTTGCTCATGATGGCGGCGTTCGGCGCATGCTTCTGGGCGGCGTACGAGGCGCGGCGCTTCACCATAACTTCGGAGCCCGAACGCATCGAGGCTGTCGGGCTGGCGGAACTGACCCCGCTCCTGGAGGCGCTCCCGGATCCGGCGCTTTTGATCGACGACCAGCGCAGGATCGTCAGCTCCAACGCGGCGGCGCGGGCACAAATGCAGTTCGAGGCGCGCGGTCAGTTTCTCACCTCCATTCTGCGCCATCCCGATGTGCTGGAAGCGGCTCAGGCCGCCGTGTCGAGCGGTGAACGGCGCGCCGTAACGTTTGAAGCCCCGCTCGATGTAGAACGGCGCACGCGTTGCTCTGTCGCGCCAGTGATCTGGGGCGCCGAACGCGCGGCAATGCTGGTTTTTCATGACGAAACCGCGCGCGTCACCACTGAACGCATGCGCGCCGACTTCCTCGCCAACGCGAGCCATGAGTTGCGTACGCCGCTCGCGTCGTTGACGCTGTTGATTGAGACGATCGCAGGTCCCGCCCGCGATAATGCGCAGGATCGCGGGCGCTTTCTGACGATGATGCAGGCGCAAGCGGATCGCATGCGGCGGCTGATCGACGATCTGCTGTCGCTTTCGCGCATCGAGTTAGACGAGCACGTGCCGCCGTCTGACCGCGCTGACCTCCGCGCGGTGGCGCGCGAAGTGATCGACACGCTTAGCCTGTCGAAGTCGGCTGTCCGGGTTCGCGTCGCTGCGCCCGATACTCCCGTCGTCGTCGTCGGCGACCGTTTCCAACTCGCGCAAGTGGTGCAAAATCTCGTCGACAACGCGATCAAGTACACGCCCGAGAACGGCGAGGTCTTGGTTGAGGTGGGCATCGGCGGCGACCGCGACGAGACGACCGCGCGCGCCGGTCGGCGGTGGAGCGGCGCCGGTCATGTCGCGTTGCTCACGCCCACGGCGGGCGTCATGCGCCGGTACGCGTATGTGCGGGTCGAGGACCAGGGCCCCGGCATAGCCATGCAATTCCTGCCGCGGCTCGGGGAACGGTTCTTCCGCATCGAGCGTGAGCTTGGCGATGAGCGCGGCGGAACCGGACTTGGACTGGCCATCGTCAAGCACATCGTCAACCGCCATCGCGGCGGGCTGCTGGTTGAAAGCGAGCCGGGTCGTGGCTCCGCTTTCATTGCCTATATTGAGGTCACGGACGGCTAGGGTGTCACAATAGTGTCACCAATCGTCTGTGGAGCGCACGCGCGCTCAGATGGTATGAGGCGCGGCGCAAGGCGCGGGGCTGCAGAGGTTTGGGCTATGGAACTCGCGGGAACTGAGCGCGGACAGCAGCAGAGGCCCGTGATGGTCGCACCTACTGTGACAGCCGCCTCCGGCGCCCTTGGCGCGGCGCCCATCAAGATCAGCGCGCGAGACGTCAGTGTCTTCTACGGCGACAAGCAAGCGCTGTTCGATGTGTCGATGGACCTTCCCGATCGGGCGGTCACGGCGTTCATCGGACCGTCCGGATGCGGCAAGACCACATTCCTGCGCTGCTTCAACCGCATGAACGACACCATCGACGGGTGCCGCGTGAAAGGCTCGATCCTGATCGAAGGCAAGGACGCGTACGCCTCCAATGTCGATCCGGTGGTTTTGCGCACGCGCGTCGGCATGGTGTTCCAGAAACCGAATCCATTCCCGAAGTCGATCTACGAGAACGTCGCCTACGGCCCACGCATCCACGGCATGGCCAAGACCAAAGGCGACATGGACACCATCGTCGAGGGGGCGCTTAAGCGCGCCGGATTGTGGGAAGAGGTGAAGGATCGCCTCAACCAGTCTGGCACCGGACTCTCAGGCGGCCAGCAGCAGCGCCTGGTGATCGCGCGCACGGTCGCGGTTAACCCCGACGTGATTCTCATGGACGAGCCGTGTTCGGCGCTCGATCCGATCGCCACCGCTAGAATCGAAGAGCTGATCGACGAGCTCCGGCAGAATTACTGCATCGTCATCGTGACACACTCGATGGCCCAGGCCGCGCGCGTGTCCCAAAAAACCGCGTTCTTCCACCTTGGGCGGCTGGTCGAGACCGGGCCGACGGAAGAGATTTTTACCAATCCCCGTGACAGTCGCACGCAGGATTATATTACTGGGCGCTTCGGCTAGCGCACATGGCTAGACCGATGACAACACAACAGCGGACGGCGGCGGCGCTGGCCCGTCACGTTAGAGCGACCATGCCCGACCACACAGTTAAGGCTTTTACCGAAGAACTCGACGCGCTGACCCAGGAGGTCGCGCGGATGGGCGGCTTGGCCGAGATCGCCGTCAAGGACAGCCTGTCGGCCGTCGCGCGCCGCGACACCGACATCGCGCATGCCGTGATTGAGCGCGATCCGAAGATCGACGCCGCCCAGCGCGAGATTGAGCGGCGGGCCGTCAAGCTGTTCGCGCTGCGGCAGCCGATGGCGAGCGATCTGCGCGTCGTGCTCACGGCCTGGCGTATCGCCGGCGAACTCGAGCGCGTTGGCGATCTTGCCAAGAACATCGCCAAGCGATCGCTGATCCTCAATCAGGCCGAGCCGATGCAGGTGGTCAAGAGCGTCGAGCGGATGGGCAAGATCTCGCTTCAGCACCTGAAGCTGGTGCTCGACGCCTACGCCAACAGCGACGTGCAGGCCGCCATCAGCGTCTGGCATTCAGACGACAATATCGACGCGCACTACAATTCGCTGTTTCGCGAACTGCTGACCTACATGATCGAAGACCCCCGCATGATCAGCTCGTGCGCGCACTTGCTGTTCGTGGCCAAGAACCTCGAACGCATCGGCGACCACAGCACCAACATCGCCGAGTACATACACTTCCTGGTCAAGGGTGAGGAAATCGCGACACAAAGACCGCGCGCCGACGCAGAAGACGGCGCCGAGTAGGAGACGATTATGGCGAAGTCGCCTCACGTGTTGGTCGTGGAAGACGAGGCCGCGCTCGCGGACCTGCTGAAGTACAATCTCGAAAAAGAAGGCTATCGCGTCAGCGTGGCTTCTGACGGCGAGGAGGCTCTGGTCGCGACCGAAGAGACCGCCCCTGATCTCGTCGTTCTCGATTGGATGTTGCCCAAGGCGCCCGGCATCGAAGTCTGCCGCCGGCTGCGCGCGCGCCAGGACACGCGCAATACGCCGATTGTGATGCTGACGGCGCGCGGCGAGGAGAGCGATCGTGTGCGGGGGCTCGACATGGGCGCTGACGATTACATCACCAAGCCGTTCTCGATGGGGGAGTTGTTGGCGCGGTTACGCGCGGTGATGCGGCGCATCCGTCCGGGTCTTGCCGACGATAAGGTCGTCTGCGGCGACATCGTCATGGATCGCGTCGCCCATCGTGTGAAGCGCGGCGGCCGCGACGTTCATCTCGGTCCGACGGAATTTCGCATCCTCGACCATCTCATGCAGCATCCCGGGCGCGTGTTCAGCCGAGAGCAATTGCTCGACGCGGTCTGGGGCTCGGACGTGTATGTCGAGGTTCGCACAGTCGACGTGCATATCGGGCGGCTGCGAAAGGCGCTGATGGTCGGCGATGAGACCGATCCGATCCGCACGGTACGCAGCGCGGGTTATGCGCTCGACGCCTGATCGAACACGGTGTCCGGGGCAATGAGGTAGGTGCGTGCGCAAAACTGGCACCGCGCGTGCAGCATGCCGTCTGGTTCGACTAGGCTCTGCAGCTCCACGCTCGGGAATTGGCGCATGACGCCAATGAGGCGTTGCTCATTGCACGAGCACCGGTCGACAAGCGGACTCGCCTCGCTCATCCGCACGCCTTCTTCGTGAAACAGCCGATAGAGCAGGCGATCCCCTGCCAGCGATGGATCGACCAGTTCCTCGTCGGTCAGGGTCGCAAACAGACAGGAGGCGCGGTTCCAGTCTTCGGCAGTGTCGCCGCGCGCTGAATCTCCCGCGACACGCTGAATCAGCACGCCGCCGGCGCGCCAGGTGCTGGTCGCGCCGATGACTTCGCCGACGGCGAGGCGTATGCTGGTCTCGGTTTGCTCGCTGACGCGAAAATATCTCTCTGCGCACGCCGCGAGCGTTTCCCCGTCAAGTTCGACAACCCCTTGGTAGGCAGGCCCTTGCGCCTGCTCCAGCGTGAGCGCCAGACGCCCGCCGCCCAGAAGCGCTGCGGGCGGCATGCGGTGCGCGCGTTCAAGCGATGCGCTCGCCCCTTCGGCTAATCGTGCATAGCCGCGGAGGCCGCCACTGTGATGTTCGGCGACGAGCAGCGTCACTGGGCCATCGCGCTGCGCCTGCACCACGAGCCGGCCCTCGACTTTCAGCAGCGAGCCGATGAGCGCGGCGAGCGCGAGCGCTTCGCCGAGGAGCAGCGCGACAGGTCGGGGATAGGCATGCCGGCGCAGGATCGGATCGAGCGCCGCGGACCCAAGGCGCGCTATGCGCCCGCGCACAGGGGCGCCGTCGAGCGAGAAGGGGGCAACGATGTCGTCGGCGGGGATAGCCATGGCGGCGCAGGTTCTAACGCGCCTGCCACAGCCGCGCCAAGGCAACGCGCCGTATGGAAGCTAATACACGGGTCCCAAGGTCCGCACCCGCACGCCCTCGAGGCGGAGCAGACCATCTCGCGCCTCGACATCAAGGGTGATGTCATCGCCTGAAATCTGAAACGCGGTTGCAAGCAAGCTGAGCGCTTGCCGCGCGTCATCGTCGACGCGCGGATCGTTGGCGATGGCGCTGAATACGCGCGCTGGCTCCTCTATCGGGAACTCTAACTCCCCTTGCAGGCGGCGCTCAGTATCGAGCCCTCCGCGACCGCTGCCGGTGGTCTCAAGCGGTCCCCAATTCAGCACCAGCGCCTCGAAGCGCAGTTCGCCGCCGGCTGCACGCCACGGTCCGAGTGGATCGCGGTCCGCGCCTTCGAGCAAGGCGCGGCCTTGGGTCACGACGATCGCCGCGCGCAGCGCCGACACCTCGTTGCCGAATGACTCGAAGCTGCGCACCGGGCGCGGCAGGGTCAGCGCCTGTGCGTCGAATGCGACCTGGTAATCGCCGGCTGTGCGCGGATCGGGGCGTACATTGAGCACCAGCTTGCGCGCAGCGAGCACGCCCTCTCGCGCGGGATCGTCGAGGGTCAGGTTGTCGGCTTCGACGCCAGCCTGCGCCAGCGCGCCGCCAGCGGTGCGCAGCGAGGCGATCAGCGCGTCGGCGCGCAGCGTGGTGACGGCGCCATCGGCGCGCTCGAACGCGATGGGTGATCGCGCTTGAACCGAAACGTGCTCGGTGTTCAACAGATTGACGTGCAACTCGGCGCTCTCGGTGCTGGCGCGCCAGCCGCCGCGCGCCGGCGCGTAGGCGATGTCGCGCAATTCCAAGCGAAGCAGCGTTGGAAAGCCGCGCCGTTCCACAGCGCCGATCTCAGCGCTCGCGCCGCCAGCGCGCTGTTCGGCCATCCATGCGTCCAACCGTCGCTCAGCTTCACCAGCGACAATCATCCAATACGCGATCCAGCCGCCCGCGAGCGCAAGGAACAGCGCCCATGGACCGATCAGCCAAAGCCAGTTGCGTTTCATGGCGCGACGCTGCGTCGCTTGTCCGGCGGAAGCAAGGCCTGGCTCTCGCTTTCCAGGATGCGCTCGAGTTCGCGCATGAAGTCTTCGCGCGGCAACCCGGCCGGGATCGGCGGCAGAATCTTGAACGTCACGCGCCCTGGCTTGCGCATGAGACCTTTCGGTTTCCATATCAGCCCGGTGTTGAGCGCGACCGGCGTCACCGGCACGTTCAGGTCGCGGTACATCGCGGCGATGCCCGGCTTGTAGTCCGGCGGCGCATCCAACTCCTGGCGCGTGCCTTCGGGAAAGATCACCACCTGGCCGCCCTTGGCGACGACACTGCGCGCGCCGCGTACGACGCTCTTCAGCGCCTTAGCATGGCCGCCGCGATCGACCGGAATCTGGTTGCGCGCAAGATAGGCGCCCATCACCGGCATGCTCAGGAGTTCGCGCTTAAACACGAACGCCGGGCGCGGCAGAAACAACGCCGGCACGATGGTGTCGAGCATCGACTGGTGTTTCATTGCGATCAGCGCGCCGCCTTGCGGCAAGTGTTCGCGTCCTTCGATGGTGACGTGCGCGCCAACAATCCAGCGCAGGCCCCACAGCGTCGCGCGGCCCCAGCTGCGCAGCGCCACCCAGACGTAGCGCTCGTTCATCAGCACGAACGGCCACAAGCCGATGCCGACGATCGCCATCGTGAGATAAAGCCAGACCACGAAGATGAGCGAGCGAACCAGCGTCATGCCGCCTTTGCGTTCTTGTCTTCGTCGCTGCCGAGATCGAGCAGCGCTTCGCGACCGCGAATGACCAGATACTTGAGATATTCACTGCCCAGCCGGCCGGCCGCGCTGATATCGCTTCGCCAAAGCTCTGGATCGGTCCAGCGAGTGCGGACGGGGTAGGGGTAGATCTCCGCTTCCGGCATGGCGATCGCCAGCTCCGCGCGCGATCGCGGCATGTGATAGTCGTCGGTGACCAGGATAATGCGCGTGAAGCGGTGCTCACGCGCCCACGCGGTGGTCTCTGCTGCGTTGCCCAATGTGTCTTGCGCCGTGCGGCCGATGTCGATGCAGCAGCGCCCCAGTTCGGGATCGATATTGAGCGCGTGATAGAGTTCGGCGTCGGTGACGATCTGGTTGACCCCGGAAATCAGCAAACGCTCGCCTTTGTTTTCTTCGAGCAACCTCACACCGGTTTCTAAGCGGTCCTGAGAGCCTCCGGTCAGCGCGACAATGGCCTGCGCCGTAGGCGGCGGCTCCGCTCCGGCGCGGGCACGTTGGGCGAAGTCAAAGAAGCCGGCCAGAAAAAGTAGAACCGCCAGCAAACCGATCCAGGTCACCAGCGATCGCATCAACCCAGCCTCGCGGCCTGGGCGTGGATGTCTCCGGCGGCGGCGCGCGCACCGAGCCCGGCCGCTAAGGCGGCGATCATTGGTGCAGCGACGAGGGGGGCAAAATCGAGAGGACGAATCATGGCCGGTAGAGCCTGAAGTGAGACCTCCGGCGCCGCCAGCAGCAACAACACAACCGCGACAATCACCGCGAGAACGGCGCCGGCGCCGCCAGCGCTCAGGCCCAACATGGCGGCTTCATCGCCGATCCGGCTCGCGGCCTGCGCGCGTGTGGCGCCGAGGTCGCACATCACGGTGACGAGCTCGCGCCGGCGGGTGGCGAGGCCGCGCGCGGCCAGCCATACGATCACCGCCATGACGGCGCCGAATGCAACGGCGCCCCAGCTCGCGATTGTGCGCACGCGGGCGGCCATGTTAGCGCTTGCCCCGTCGGCCGGGGCCTCGATGACTTCGGCGGTAACGCCTGCCTGAGCGAGCGCCGCTACGATGTCACCGGCGACATCCGCACCTGGGGTCGCGGGCGCCAACTCCAATTCGATCAAGCTGAGATCGGGGAGTTCGTCGGCGTTCGCTGGCGCGCCGCCCCAGTTGCGCAGCAATGCGGCTGCCCGGCCACGCGTCATCGGCGCTGCGCTGCTGACATGCGGCGCCTCCGATAACGCGACTTGCGCTGCAGCCACGGCGTAGGGGCCTTCCGGCGCGATCACGCGCACGACGGCGTAGTTGGTGGCGGCCTCCTGGTAGCCGGTGGCAAGCCGGTCCACGACGCGCGCGCCCAGGCCCGCCGCGACGGCCGCGAACACAGCGAAGACCAAGGTCCAAAACAGGGCCCGGTCGAAGCCTATCGGCTCGCCCTTCATTCCACCTCCGCCTCCGCCTGCGGCGCTGCTTCGTCGACCTGTGTGACGCGACCATGATCGATACGCCAGCGCCGCATTTGAGCGCATTCGGCGAGGCTCTCGTCTTGGCTGCAGATCACCACCCCGGCGCCGACGCGACGCATCTCGGCCAACAGGCGGGCGACCCGCCTGCCGTCGGCCGGCGACATGTTAGCGGTCGGATCGTCCGCCAGGATGAGCTGCGGCTTGCTGGCGAGCGCCCGCGCAATGGCCGTGCGTCGGCGCTCTGCGCCCGAAAGTTGCTGCACCGGCAGGTCCGCGGCCTCACCAATGCCAACGAAATCCACAAGCTCGCGGACATCGTCGTGGTAGTCGCGCGCCCGGCGCCCGCCCATCCGAAGTGGCATGGCGATGTTGTCGAACGCGCTCCAATGCTCAACAAACACAGGGTCTTCAGCGATGTAGCCGATCCGGCGTTTGACTTCGGCGCGCACGTCCGGGCCTGCGCGCGCAACGTCAACGCCCAAGATGACAGTCCGTCCAGAACGCGGCGGCAGTGCTAGCCGAAGAAGATGCGTCAGTGTAGTCTTGCCGGCGGCTGCTGGGCCAGTGACGAGGGCGACCTCACCAACTCTTGCCTCGAAGTCGACACCGAACAAAACGGTGCTTGCACCATAGCCGGTGTTGACCCCAACCAGACGCACAAGGGTGCCGCTCTGGTAGAGATCGAGGTCGGGATTACTAACGCGGGGTCGTACCATCGCTGGACAAGCCAAATAGAATCAATGCACCAAGAACTGTTATTGGGGCTGCTAAACGACTTGTTACCATGATCCTGACCTGCACGTCATGTTCAACCCGCTATTATGCCGACGACGCGGCTATCGGCCCGAACGGGAGAACCGTGCGTTGCGCCGCCTGTGGGTTTTCCTGGTTCGCCGAGCCCCACCTTGAGTTGCGGACCTCCCATGATGTGAACGAGGGCAAAGCCGGCTTCGCCGCAGCCGAGAGCGACCTCCTGACACGTGAACGTGTCGAAAGAATGCGCAGGGCGTCCGAGCAACCGGGGCCCGCCCCGTCAGCCGCCGCGCGCTTCCGTGCGCAGCAGGCCGAAAAGATGCGCCGGGAACGGACGCGCGCCGCTGTTGTCGTTTGGGGCGCCACCGGCGCCGCACTCGCCGCATCGGCAACCGGCATGGTGGCTTTCCGCCAGGACGTCGCTGAGGTTTGGCCGCGCTCTGCCAGCGCTTTCGCGGCGCTGGGCCTCGACGTGAATGTCTACGGGCTCGAATTCTACGACCTTGCGGTGGAGCGCGCCTTTGACGGCCCCACGCCGATCCTTCTCGTCTCCGGCGAGGTGCGGAACATTGGTCGCGAAGAGAAAGCGCCGCCGCCGGTCCGGGTGTCGTTGCGCGACACGCGATCGAACGAGATTTTCGAACTCGTGAACGTGATCAGTGAGCAGCCGATTTCGCCAGGTGAAGCCGCTCCGTTCCAAATTCGCGTCGAGAACCCGCCGGCCGACGCTGTCGATCTCGAAGCGACGTTCGCGAGCTTTGCCGAAGCGACATTTGCCTCCGAGGCGCCGCGTGTGTCGCCGCCGGCAGCGCCGTTGGCTGAGGAACCCTTCCTGCTCGACCAACCGATCGAGCAGCACATCATCGGAGACGCTGCGCCTGTTGCCGGTGAAACAGGCCCGATCGACGGGTTGGCGCTACGCTTTACGAATGGCTGAAGCGCCGCTGCGCGTTCTTCTCACGGAGGACGAAGTTGCTGCTCGGATCGAGGCGTTGGCCGATAAGCTCGCCCGCGTTGATGACAACTGGACGCTTGTCGCACTGTTGCAAGGGGCCATTCCGTTCGCGACGGACTTGATGCGCGCGTTTGCGCGTCGCGGCCGGCATCCGATCTACGATTCACTCTGGCTTGAGAGTTACCGCGACGCCCGACAAAGCTCGGGCAAGGTCGTGGTCCGCGCCGACCTTTCGAGGTCGGTCGAAGGTCGGCCGGTGCTCATCCTGGACGATGTGTTCGACAGCGGGCGGACTATCGCTTACGCGCGCGCGCATGTGTTGGCCAAGGGCGCCGCCGAGGTTGTCACATGTGCGTTCGTGCGCAAACCGCAGGCGTTAGGCGAAGCGATCGACTTCGTCGGATGGGATGCGCCTGACGACTTTCTGGTCGGTTACGGGATGGACGACGGCGGCCGCTATCGCGGGCTCCCGTTTGTTGCGGCGATCGATTAGCTCACGCACGCCGTTGGAACGTCAGATGCAATTGTCCGCCCGCGCCATCCTGCAACTGAAGCTGCAGGGTCGCGCCGTCGACTGAAAATTGTGTGGGCGCTTCGCCGATGCGCCCGCACGTGAAGGCGATGCGCGGCTCCGGGGCCTCGAAGAAGCGCGCCGTCCACCGGTCCATCTCGCTGCCGGCCGCCGCGCCGGCCCAGTTGAAGAACACCTCGCCGGTTTGCGCTTCGCTGACATCGAGCGCAACGGCGCGGGCGCCGGTCCATCCGGTTGCCGCGCCGATGCGAGTGGCGCTGGTCAGGTCGTAGAGCCCAGGCGCGATCTGGCCGCCACGCAAGTCGCTGGCGGCGACAGCGACCGCACTTTCTTCGCGGACACTGACTTGCCGGGCCAAGTCCGGCGTCACGGTGTTGCACGCGGCGACAGCGGGCGGCGAAGCCGGCGGCTCGGGCGTGGCGCCGCCGCTATTGCCGCTGGGCGGCGAGCAGGCGACGAGCAAAGCGAGAGTCGCAGTCGCAACGAACCATGATCTGCGCATGAACAATTCACCTCGTGTCTTTTTGCTTAGCTGTCGCTGAACCGATCCAACAATCTGCGCAAGTACTCGCGCTCAGCTTCGGGACGGTTGGGGTCCTCCGCGCGCCGGCGAATCTCGTCGAACACCTCGCGCGCGCGGACGGGATCGGACTGATCGGGAATGCTAGCGCCGCCTTCGCCGTTGTCGACGCCGGATGACCGGCGGCCGAGCGGGTCGCGCCCGCCCGCGCCTTCGCCTTGGTCGCCGTCGCGCGCGCCTTCGCGACCGCCTTCTCTGATTGCGGCCGCCAAGGCGTCGGCGCCCTCCCGCAGGCTGTCGAGCGCCGCCGATTGCGCCGCCTCGGCGCCCGCAAGATCGCCGCGGCGGAGCGCGTCCTCGGCGCGGCGCATCGCTTCGCCGGCGGCGTTGAGTTCATTGCTGGGCGCGGCGCCGGCTTCGTTGGCTTGACGCTGCGCCTGCGCTAAGCCCTCGCGGATCTGGGCTTGGCGTTGGGCCAAGTCCTCGCCGCTTTGACCGCCGCGCTGCTCTCCGCCGCCTTGGCCGCCTTGGCCGCTTTGCTGCTGCTGTTGCCGCTGCTCCTGGCGCGTTTCCTCCTGCAGCGCGCGCTGTTCGCCCATCGTTTGCGACAGCCCGTCCATGCTCTGCTGCAGTTGCTGCTCTTGGCCTTCTCCGCCCTCCGCCTGCTGCTGGTCGAGCCTCACATCGAGATTGGCGAGGATGCCGGCCAGCATATCCAGCATCTGCTGTGCTTCTTCGTGCCGGCCCTGTTCGGCCAATCGCTCGACTTCGCGCATCATCTCTTCGATGTCGCGTTCGCTGATCTGCGCCTGATCTTGCGTATCCTCCGCGCTGTCCGAGCCGCCGTTACGCAGCGCTTCCTGCACCAGGGCCTGCATGTAGTTTTCCGTGGCCCGGCGCAGGGCTTCGACCAGTTGGCGCACGCGCTCCTGCGGCGCGCCTTGCGCCAACGCTTCCGCAAGTTGGCGTTGCGCTTCTTCAAGCGCGCGGCGCGCGTCGGCGGCGCCGCCATATTCGGCGCGCAGCGCCGTGCGCCAAAGCGTGTCGGCGGCGAGGTTGGTGTCCTCGATGCGCTCCGCCACGGCGAGCTGCGAGCGCGCCATGCGCAAGCCAAGAAACACGGCGAGGTCGCGGAAATAGCCATCCTCCGGCGCCATAGTCAGCGCATCGAGCAGACGCACTGCGCGGCGAACGCCCTCCGGCGCGCGTTGCAGCGGCGGGCGAGCTTCGTAATCGCGCACCTCAATCGGTGCGCCGCCGTGCAGCAGGTTTCGCTCGACGATGTCGCGCAGCCGCACGCCCGCAGCGGCTCTGTATGCGCGACGCTCCGCCAGCACATGGCGCCTGATCTCTGTCGCCGCGCGCGCCAAGGGTTGCAGAAACACTTTTTCAGGCAGCGTCACGCGCATCGGCCCGCTTACGCCTTCCTGGCCGAGCGCGTCGAACGCGACGACACGCGCTTCGACCTCCATGCCGGCATAAGGGTGCGCAGAGACATCGAGTGCAACTTCAGCCTCTGCTTCGGTCGGGTCGCCCGCGGGCGTCTCGATCTCGGTGTCGACAGCGTCGGCGCGCGCAAGTCCAGGCGGCGGCGCGATCGGGCGCACGCGCAGGGCAAGGCGACGCACGCCGAAATCGTCGCGGGCGCGCCAGCTCACCGCCAGCATCTCATCGGAGAGCTGCATGATCGGGGCGGTGAACGCCACGCGCGGGGCTTCGTCCCTGGCCGGTGCAATGCGCCAGGCCGCGTGCGTGTGAAACCGCACCACCTTGAGGTGGCCGGCCTCGGGCAGCGTGAGCTGCGCCTCCCAAGCGCCGTCGGCTGTGCGGGCGAAGCGTTGTTCTAAGTCTTCGCGGGCGCCGTCGAACATAAGCATAGGCGCGCCAACTGGACCGGTGACGCGGACGGTGACGGTGACGGACGGCGGGGTCACAACCGTGTCGCCGATGCGATCGCTCAGCGAGATCGCCGACGCGCGGGTGTATTCGGCCGGTGTCGCCCAGGCTTCGACGATCATGGGTTGATCGCCAAGCAATGGGCCAGGGTCGGGCAGGAACGCGCGCGACAAACGCGATGGCGCCTCCGTGCCGGCGACGACAAGCGCCAAGATCAACAACAACGCGCCGAGATAGCGCAGTCGCCACGGATCGAGTTCGTTGAGGCGTGGCCGCGGCGGGCCTACGCGAAGGTCTTCAGCGCGCGCCAAAGCGCGCTCGCGCTCGCGGCGCCAGAAGGCGGCGGACACCGGATCGAGGCGCGCGGGGTGATCCTGCAACGCATCGAACACGCCGGCGTCGTATCGTGAATCGACGACGAGCCGCGCGCGCGCTTCTTCGTGGGTTGGAGTGCGCCAGCCGCGTGATGCGCGCGCTGTCAAGAGGATGAAGATGCATAATGCGCCGAGTGCGGTTACGCTCTGCAGCAGATACGGCAGTGCTTGGTGCGCGCCGACGCTGGCCAGCACCGCCCACAGCGTCAACGCCGCCAACAGCGGCAGCGCCGCACGCAACGCCCGCTCGAACGCGAGCACGCGCCGGGCGCGGGCGGTCTCGCGGGCGAGTTGGGCGAGGGCGTCCTGATGCTTCATGCGGGCAGGCGAGCCTAACAGCGCCAATCCAGCCAAACCATGACCAATGTCGGCTCGAGACGCCGTCCGAGACGCAGTTTCTCCACATTGACGCATGCGGACCCAGGCCTAAGCTTGTCGCGGGAGAGTCTGGTGGGGAGAGGATCTATGAAACTCCGGTCATTCGCCGTTTTGCTTCTGCTTGCCGGGACTGCCGCGTGCGGCCAACTCGGCGCCCAGCAGGGGCTGCAAGCAGGCCAGACCGTTAATGCCGCGCTCGATCAGGCCGACATGAAGGCCGATCAGGGCGGGCTCGTCGACGTTTACGAGCTGCGCGGGCAGGCCGGCGAGAGCTACACGCTGCGGCTCGCTTCAGAGGTGTTCGACGCCTACCTCTATGTGCGCGGACCGGGTTCGTTGGCGCAGGACAGCGACGACGACGGACAGTCGCTCAATTCGCGCCTGACGTTCACCTTCCCCGAGACCGGCGTCGCCCAGGTTTACGTCACCAGCTTCAATCGGAACGCCCAAGGTTCGTATCAACTGACTGTCGAACAGGCTGGCGCAGAGCCGCCGCAAATCGCTGCCGGGACCGCGCCCCCGGTCACTGCGCAGCAAATGGCTGGTGAACTGGCGCAGGGCGATGCGCAATTGCGGTCTGGCGAATTTGTCGACGCCTATCCGTTCCAAGCTGTCGCCGGTCAGCAGATTGAACTCATACTGACCTCGGCGCAGTTCGACACCTACGTAGCCATCACCGGCCCGAATAACTTCCGCGAGTTCAACGACGACGATACCGCCAACAACACGCGCAACAGCCGCCTTGTCGCCACCATTCCCGCCGATGGCGCCTACACCATTCACGTGACCTCGTATGCGCCGGGCGAAGCGGGCGCGTATCAGCTCGCGATCAATCCGTCGCAGGGCGGCGCAGGCGTCCTTGCCGGGGGTGCGGAAACATTCACGCCCGGCCAGACCATGAACGGCGAGCTGGCGCAGGGCGATACGCAGCTGCAATCGGGCGAGTTCGTCGACAATTTCCAGTTCCAGGGCCAGGCCGGCCAGCGCGTCGTCATCGACATGCGTTCCACCGCGTTCGATCCTTATCTCATCCTGCTCGCGCCCTCGGGCGCGCAGGAGGACAATGACGACGCCTCGCCGACCGACCGTAACGCCCGCATCGAAACCACCCTCTCCGAAAGCGGCCAGTTTCGCATCGGCGCCACCTCGTATCAGCCCGGCGAACGCGGCGCCTATGTCGTGACGCTGCAGCAGGGCGCGGCGCCGCAAGTGTCGGCCTCCAACAGCGCCCGGCGCGTTTATGCGGTGATGGTCGGCATTTCGGACTATCCGGGGCAGGGCAACGATCTGCCGCTCACCGCCGAGGACGCACGCAAGCTGCGCGATGCCCTGGCGCGGCAAGGCGCGCTTGCTGCGGAAAGCGTGACTTTGATCGATGCGCAAGCCACGCGAGCCTCAGTGCAACAGGCGTTCCAGCGCGTCGCCGCTGCGGCGGGGCCGAACGATCTCTTCCTCTTTTTCTATTCCGGCCATGGCAATCAGGTGCGCGGCCGTGTCGACGCCACCGAGCCTGACGGCAAGGACGAGACCATCGAGCTGGTCGACGGCGCGATGACCGACAACGAACTGGCGCAGATGTTCGCGGGTGTGCGCGCGCAGACCGCGCTGCTGATCATCGACGCCTGCTTCAGCGGCGGCTTCGGCCGCGACGTGGTCAGCCGCCCGGGCGTCATGGGCCTGTTCAGTTCGGAAGAGGATCTCACCAGCTCGGTCGCCGACAAGTTCGAAGCCGGCGGCTTCCTCTCGCACTTCATCCAGACCGGGCTTTCCGGCAACGCCGACGAGAACCGCGACCGCGTCATCACCGCCGGCGAACTCTCCGCCTTCGTGCGCCGCGAGTTCGCGCGCGAAGCGCAGAACATCAGCGCCGAAACCCAGGAAGGCCAGCGCAACTACCAATTCCCGGTGGTCGAACGCGGCGCGGTGCAGGTCGACGCGCCGGTGCTGGCGCTGCCGGGCTGAAGCGCGCTCAAGCCACGTGCCGGGTTAGCTGGTCGAAGGCGCGCTGCATGCGCTCCGGGGGGCGTCGCATGCCGGACTGCATCCACCATCGCAGCAGGCCAACAAAACCTCCTGCGATGTAAACGGAGGTTTCGGTGCGGCGGTCTTTATCCCAGGTCGGATGAAGGCGCGCGAGATTGACTTCGGCGATTTGCCGCAGCGTGAGTTCGGCGGCATTCATCTGTGCGTCGAAAAAGGAAGACTGCACGATTGTACGCACAAGGCCCGGCGCGCCGGCGATGTGTGCGAAGATGGCGCTCGCCGGCAATACGCTTGTTCGCTTCGGAAAACGTTGCGCCACGGCTCTTTCTATCGCGACCAGCATGCCGACAAACGAGCGAACCATGAAGTCGGACTTGGAGCTGAAGTGATGATAGAATGTTGAGCGGCTGACGCCGGCTGATGCGGCAATCGCCGCGACATCGAGAGCGTCGATGTCAACATTCCGCTCGCCCAGGGCAATCAATGCGCTCGCTAGTCGGTCGCGGGTGCGCAGCGCGCGTCGATCGAGGGCGAAGGAGGGATTGTTGTCGGACAAAATCACTCCTTCTGTCTTGGAACATGCCACGCCTTCGTCTCGCCAAAGCGATAGCAGTTTGCGCTGCGGAGGGCGACATGCGCGCAAGGGCTGGAGTTGTCGGTGCGGCGGCTATGGTGCTGGTGGCGTGCGGGTCGCTCGCGGATGCTCAAGGACCGGCGACGATAGAGCTCGATATGAGCGCACCCCGGCCGACCGCGCAGCTGCAAATCGGCC
Source organism: Hyphomonadaceae bacterium (assembly GCA_019753175.1). Lineage (GTDB taxonomy): Bacteria > Pseudomonadota > Alphaproteobacteria > Caulobacterales > Aquidulcibacteraceae > Vitreimonas. The sequence continues at coordinate 31,475 of JAIELK010000032.1, read as the reverse complement.
AGGAGCCGCCCGTGACAGCGATCTTCGATACAGGCGCGGCGGGCTCGATCCTGCGTTTGGACTATGCGCAGCGCCTCGATCTGCCGCGCCAAGGGGCAGCGCGCGCTGCGGGGGTGGGGGGCCGTCCGGTCGAGGGATTTCGAACCACCATTTCCGGCTCTCTCGGGGGCGCGCAGTTCGACTCATCGCTTGCGGTCGCACTGGATATTCCGCTGCCGCTACCCGGCATCGATGCCATCATTAGCCCAAACGTGTTTGCCGGGAGGTTGGTGCGTTTCGACTTCACAGCGGCGCGAGCGCAGGTCCTGCCTCGCGACGCCGCCAACACGCCGAGGGTGGCGGCCGTGCCTTACATGGGTGAAGATAGTCACGGCAGGATCAACCGAACGCCAGCGGTCGAGGTGCTCTTGCCGAATGGTCAAACGGTGATGGCAATGGCCGACACAGGCGCGCTGGGTGGGCTGAGATTGCCGCTCGCGATGGCCGAGCAATTGACGCTCTTAGCACAACTCGAACCCCGCGATCCTGTCCGCATGATTGGGCGCGAGATCCCGGCCTTCACCGGGCGTGTCTCGGGCGTTGTGCGCGTCGGCCCGCTCGAACTGCGCGACCCTGAGGTGATCTTCATCGACAGCACCGATCACCCGAGCGTGGTGGGCTTCGATGTCCTGCGCCAAGGCGTTCTCGTGCTTGACCCGCTGGAGCGACGGTCTTGGTTCTTGCTTGGTTAGAAGGAGTTGACCTTCGCGCCCCAGGGCGGGGGCGGCGCAGCGATCGGCCGCGTCAGATCGAACTCGACGCGAAAGTAGCGATCCGGGCGGCGCAGTTCGTAGGCGAACAGGCGCCGAGGCTCGATCTCCATCGCCCACACATTGGCGACTGACGCGGGGATGTTGCGCTCGGTGAAGAGCTGGCGCGAGAACGCGTCGGCGGGAAACGCCTGCCGCGCGGCGGAGCCCTCAGCAATCGTATCGCCGCCATATTGGCTGAGCGCATCTTCGCCGCCGTCCTCGTAGCGATGATCGTGCTTGAGGCGCAGGCCCGCGTCGGTTCGCGTGATCACCCAGGTGCGCGAGCGATTCTCGCCGACGCTGAGGGGAATGCGCACGGTATCGTCACTGCATTCGCGCACATGCATCACTAAGGGCTGGCTCGCGAAATCTGCGTCACGCGGATCCTCGCTGACCAGGCGTCCCGCGAACGCCTGTCCGCACAGCGCGGAGAGACGCGCGAAGAACTGATCTTGCGGCGACGCGACAGGCGTGACGCAGGCAGTCAGCGCCAAAGCCAGCACGGCGATCCATCTCATGCCAGCCACTCCGGCAGTCGTTCAAGCGCGAGCTGGTCAGCGACGGACCAGCGCCGCCGCACGATCTCGAAGCGATTGCCGCGCACCAGCACTTCGGGCACGAGCGCGCGTGCGTTGTAGGTTGAGGCCATGGTAGCGCCATAGGCGCCGGCGGTCATGAAGGCGACGAGAGCGCCGGCGCCAAGGAGCGGCAAGACGCGGTCGCGGGTGAAGGTGTCGCCGGTTTCGCAGATCGGGCCGACAACGTCGAAGCTGGCGCCGGGCGCATTGCGGGGTTCGGCGACCGGCCTGATCTCGTGATAGGCATCATAGATCGCCGGGCGGATGAGGTCGTTCATGCCCGCGTCGAGCACCAGGTTGGGCCGGTCCGGACGCTCCTGTACGCGGATCACGCGCGACAACAGCACGCCGGCGTTGGCGGCGATCATCCGCCCGGGCTCGAAGGCGAGCGCAATGTCGAGACCTTGGAAAACGCGGTTGATCATCGCAGCGTAGTCGGCCGGCGAGGGCGGATCGGGCTCGTGGAAGTAGGGCACGCCGAGGCCGCCGCCGAGATCGAGCCGCTCGACGCTCAAGCCTTCGCGGCGCAACCGCTCGACCTGATCTCGCAGCACGCGAAACGCGGCTTCGAGCGGGGCGAGGTCCTTGATCTGGCTGCCGATGTGCACGGCGAAGCCTTTGGCGGCGAGGTGCGGATCGGCGCTCGCGCGGCGATACAACCAAAGAGCCTGCTCGGCCGAGACGCCGAACTTGGCGCCGCTGCGGCCGGTAGAGATTTTCTCGTGACCGCCGGCGCCGACATCCGGGTTGACGCGAATGGCGATCGCCGGGCGCGCACCGAGAGAGGCGGCAAGCGTCGACAGCATCTCGAGTTCAGCGACGCTTTCGATGTTGATCTGGTGCACGCCGACGTTCACCGCGAACGTGAGTTCTTCGGTGGTCTTGCCGACGCCGGAGAAGATGATGCGCTCGGGCCGAACGCCGGCGGCGAGCGCGCGCTCGATCTCGCCTTGGCTCACCGTGTCGGCGCCGGCGCCTTTGTTCGCAAGCGTGGCGAGGACCGCGATGTTAGCGTTGGCCTTCACTGCAAACGCGATCAGCACGTCGCGCGGCGCGAAGGCGTGCTTGAAGACATCGTAATGGCGTTCGAGCGTGGCGCTGGAATACACATAAACCGGCGTTCCAACGGCGCGTGCGATCGCTTCTAGACTGACGCCTTCGCAGTAGAGCGCGCCGTCACGGTACTCGAAGTGGTTCATTCTCTTACGCGTTCAATCTTGTCCACCGATCCCCGGATTGCGCGAAGCGCAAGTCCGGGGCCTATAGACACTGCGGCTGGAGTTTATGGGCCCCGGGATCGTCGCTTCGCGACGCCTCGGAGATGGGTGGGTTTCGCTCAAGCAGCGAACGACTACTGCCCAACTCCGCTCTCGTACCGCGCACAGCGCGGGTCGAGCGTTTCGTTCGCCTGACGCTGGCGCTCGCATTCTTGGCGGATAGCGTCTTCGCTGTTCCACAGCGGATCGGGACGCGCCAAGTCTCCCTGCACGCCGCACGCGGCCAGCAGCGATAGCGCAGTCAAGGCAAACGCGAAGCGTTTCATGCGAACATCTCCTTCCACCGCTCGACCTGCTCGCGTACGCGCTGGGGGGCGGTTCCGCCGTAGCTATCCCGGCTCTCGACCGATTTTTCAACCGTCAACAGCGCGCGCGCGGCCTCGGTGATGCGCGGATCGACGGCTTGGAAGTCATCCATTCCCAGCAAACCAAGCTCGGCCACGCCAACGGCCTCGGCGCGGCGCACGATGCGGCCGGTGATCTCGTGGGCCTCGCGGAACGGAACCTTGAGCTCGCGCACCAGCCAGTCGGCGAGGTCGGTGGCGGTGGAATAGCCGCGCGCCGCCGCGGCACGAAGCGCCGCGCGATCGAAGCGCATGGTCTCGACCATACCGACCATCGCCGTGACGCAGAGCGAAAAAGCGTCAAACGCCGCGAAGGTCAGCGCCTTGTCCTCCTGCAAGTCCTTGGCATAGGCGAGCGGCAGCTTCTGGACGATGGCGTTGAGCGCGACGAAGTCCGCGCCGATGCGCGCGGCCTTAGCGCGGATGAGTTCGGCGGCATCCGGATTGCGCTTCTGCGGCATGATCGACGAGCCGGTCGACCACTGGTCGCTCAGCTGTGCGAACGCGAATTGCGCGCTGGTCCACAGCACGACCTCTTCGGCCAGACGTGAAAGGTGGGTTGCGGCGATCGAGAGATTGGCGAGCGCGGCGAGCGCGAAGTCGCGCGACGCCACCGCATCGATGGAGTTGGCGGCGGGCGCATGGAAGCCAAGCAGTTCCGCCGTCATGTCGCGATTGATCGGGTAGGAGGTCCCCGCCAGCGCCGCCGAACCCAAGGGGCACTCCCAAGCCGCTTCGAGGGCTGCGCCGATCAAGCGCACGCGGTCGCGTTCGAACATCGACACGTAAGCGAGCAGGTGGTGGCCGAGCGTGATCGGTTGCGCCGTCTGCAGGTGCGTGAATCCGGGCATCACCCAGTCGGCGTGCTGATCGGCGCGGGTCACCAGCGCTTTCTGCAAACGGCGAAGGTCCGCGCCTGTCTCCCGGCTGGCGCGGATCACCCAGAGCTTGAAATCGGTCGCGACCTGATCGTTGCGCGAGCGCGCCGTATGCAGCCGCTTGCCGGCCTCGCCGATGCGCTCGGTGAGCCGCGCCTCGATGTTCAGGTGGATGTCCTCCAGCTCGGCGGTGAACGGAAACACGCCGGTGGCGATCTCTGCGGCGATCTGCTCCAGGCCGCGCTGTATCGCTTCGTTGTCTTCCCGCGTAATCACGCCTGTCGCCGCCAGCATGGCCGCGTGCGCCTGGGAGCCTTCGATGTCTTCACGCCACAAGCGTTTGTCGACGTCGATCGAGGCGTTGATCGCTTGCATGGCGTCGGCTGGTTGCGCGGCGAAGCGCCCGCCCCACATCTTCTGACCGGACAAATCGGACGTGGACACGAAAGCTGACTCCTCTGAAGCGGCGAAGCCATGGGCGCTGTGGGTGGCGCTGGCGATGATCTGTGCGGGGACTGTTGCGGTTGTCTACGTGGTTTTCGCGGCCGCTTCAAAGCCGGAAGCGACCGCCGGACTGCAACGTTATGCGGCAGGCGAGATGCGCGCCCTGGCGGTGATGCCCGAACCGCCGCCGATGCCGGCGCGCGTGCTGCGTGACGCGGCCGGGCAAGAGGCGCAGCTTGCCGACTTCGGCGGCGAGGTGCTGGTGGTGAATCTCTGGGCCACCTGGTGCGCGCCCTGCGTGGAAGAGATGCCGACGCTCGCGGCGCTGCAGCGCCGCTTCGACGGCCGGCTTCGGGTTATCCCCATCAGCGTCGACTCCGAGGCGGACCTCGCCCGCGCGCAAGCCAAGCTGGCGGAGCTCTCCGGCGGCGCGTTGCCGTTCTTCAGCGACTTCACCCGCGGCGTCTTGTTCGACCTGCGCGCCGCCGGTATGCCGGTGACGGTGATCTATGACGCGCAAGGCGTCGAAGTGGCGCGGCTGACGGGCGGCGCTGACTGGAACAGCGAAGAAGCGGCCGCGCTGATGGAAGCTGTGCTGGCGCAATGAACGCACCAACAGTTGAGACGGAGCGCTTGCGGCTGCGTGCGCACAGGCTGCGCGACTTTGACGCCGTTGCTGAGATGTGGGGCATGGAGGACGTCTACCGCTACATTGGCGGCAAGCCGTCGACGCGTGAGGAAAGCTGGGCGCGCATGGTGCGTCTGCCTGGCCTCTGGGCGCTGCTTGGCTACGGTTATTGGGTGGTGGAGGAGAAGGCGACCGGCGTCTTCGTCGGCGAAGTCGGCTTCGCCGACTTCAAGCGCGACTTGACGCCGAGCATCGAAGGCGAGCCCGAGCACGGCTGGGTGCTGGCGCCGCACGCGCAGGGCAAGGGCTACGCGACAGAAGCGGTGCGAGCGTCGCTGCAATGGCTGGCGGACAACACGCCCTGGCGGCGCACGGCGTGCATCATCGCGCCGGAAAACGCGGCGTCGATCCGCGTCGCGGAGAAGACGGGCTATCGCGAACTCGCGCGCACGACGTACAAAACCGCGCCGACCGTGGTGTATCGGCGGGACGTCTAAAGAAACGGCGACAGCGCCAGGCGAACGCGCGAGCTTTGCGCCAGCACGTCGCGATAAGCCGCGGGACGCTCAGGCGCGGTGCTCGACGGCCACAGCGCGACGAAGCGCTCCACTTCAGCCAGCGCATCCGTGTAGGCGCGCGCGTTGGTCGCTCGCATTTCGCCCGCATGCGCCACCAGCACCTGGCGCGCGGCGAGCGCCGCGCCCAGACTGTGCTGATACTCGATCGGATCGACAGCGCCGTCCTGATTGACGTGTTGATAAATGCCGGTGGCGACATCCACCAGGCGCGCGGCGATGTCAGCGTGATTGGCTTCGGCGGCGACGCCATCGAGCGCGGCTTCGCCTTGGTTCGCCGCTGCTAGAAACTGGGCGCGATCGCCCGCCTGCGCCGCGCGCCGCAAGGCGGTGACATCGAGTACGCCGAACTGATCGACGGCGGGATCGTAGACTTCGAGCAATCCCTGCTGCACCAGAGCCGACGCGGCAGGCACATCGCCTGTTTCGCTCGCCACGCGCTCAGCGATCAGCACGAAGCCGCGCAGATGCTCGATGCGCAGCGCCGTGCGTTCGTCGCCAGCAAGCCCAGCATAGGCGGTAGCGACGCCGGCCTCGCCGTGCTCGCCGCCGGCTACCCCGATCGCTGCTTCGCCCGCTTCGCCGGCGGGCGCGGCTGCTTCTCCGGCTTCGCCAGCAACGCCGGCCTCACCAGTACGCCCCGCTTCGCCCGCCTCGCCGCCACAAGCGGCCAATCCGAGCGCGGCGGCCACGCCGGCGCCGCGCCAAAGCCTATATTTCCAAGCGATCATGCCACTCTCCGGGCGCGGAACCTGGACTAAATGCGAGTCATTCGCAATAAACAAAACGATGAGTATTATTCTGGAGCGCGTGCTCGAGCCCGACGACCTGCAGCGCGTGTGTGCGGGCCTCGCCGAACTGCAATGGGCGCCGGGTAAGCGCACGGCCGGTGCGGTCGCGCGCGCGGTGAAGGAGAACCTGCAAGCCGAGGGGTCCGACTCGCGCACGCAGGCCCTCGAGCGCTTCGTGGCCGAGGCGCTGGCGCGCCATCCGCTGTTCGAACTCGCGGCGCGGCCGGCGCGGGTCTCACGGTTGCTGTTCTCGCGGTACGAGCCGGGCATGACCTATGGCCTGCACACCGACGATGCGCTGATGGGAGCGGGCGCCGACAAGCTCAGAACCGATCTGGCGTTCACGCTCTTTCTCGCCGATGCGGACAGCTACGATGGTGGAGAGTTGGTGGTGCAAAGCGCGCTCGGCGACCAGAGCATCAAGCTCGCCGCCGGCAATGCCATTCTTTATCCGGCGGGCTCCATTCACATGGTTGCGCCGGTGACCCGCGGGGTTCGTCTCGCGTGCGTGGGTTGGATTGAGAGCTGCGTCGCCGACGCCGCACGGCGCGAAATCCTATTCGATCTCTCAGTGCTGCGTTTGCGTATGGGCGAGGCGGGCCTGGCGCGTGACGAGATGTTGCGGCTCGACAAGTCGATCTCGAACCTGCTGCGGATGTGGGCGCGCAGCTAGGGCGTGGCGTCGTCACCCAAGGCGCCGCCACGATAGACGAAGACGTTGTCGCCCAGCATGTCTTCATCGGCGGTGTCCCGCCGCGTGAGCGCGAGCCACGCAAACAGCAGACCGGAGGCAAGTGCGACCGGCAGGCCCATCACCGCCGCCAACGGTGATGCGGCGATCGGAGCCAACCCGCCAGGCCCCGAAACCAGGCTGTTTGCTGCAAAGGGTCCGACGGTGGAGACCGCCGCGCCAGCCACGACGACATACAACACCACCAGCCGCCGCGTTCGCGGTGGGTGGCCGAGGGCCCAAGCTACAGCGAGAGCAATGAGGGTAAGCGCAAGAGTGGCCACGAGGCCCAAGAGCACGAGCCGGCCCAGGCCGGGGTCGTCCTGCAGCAAGGGGTATGGCCACAAGATTGCCGCGGCCAACGCCAGCGGAGTCCAAATCAGAGCTGGCTTGCGCCAAGCAAGCGGCGGGATGCGTCTGGGGATCGGCGCGGCCATTGGAACTCCAGCTTCCAGTAAGGCTCAAAACCAGTGCCGGCGCTATGGCGCCTTGAACACGCCGTCAGCTCAGACTACGCCGTCGCGGGCCGGGGCGGGCGCCAAAGGGATTTCATGCGCGGATTACTCTTCGCCGTCGCCACGGCATGTGTTGGCGCGCCCGCCTTTGCCCAGGATCTCGGCCCGCTTCCGTTTCCGGTCGAGCGGGGCTCGGCCCTGCCGCCACCCGCTGTCGCGTCTACGCGCGCGCCGCCGCCTGAGGGTGAGGGGTCGGGCGGCCTGGAGTTTGGCCAATGGCGCCAGGTCAGCGCTGAATATGGCGTGGCTTTCCAAGCACGCGTTCGCGAGCGCTATGCCGGTCAGGAGGCGGACGCCGTGCGCACCAATCTCGAAGCGAACGGCTTCGTGTGCCAGGATGGGCAGCGGCTTGATTGCCGGATCGAGATTGTCGAAAGCGGTTGCGCGTTCGATTGGTATGTTGTGATCGAGCGCAATCGACGCGATCCCATTGCCGGCTTCGATCGCGTGTGTCTGAGCGGCGGCAGGAACAACTGAAATGCGCACTGTTTACGCCTTGGTGGCGCTTGCTCTCGCGCTTGCTGCATGCGCCACCCCAGCCGGACCCGCGGCGCCGGTCGGGAGCGGCCGCATCCCTTCAACGCCGATCGAACTCGGCGACTGGCGTCACGCTTCCGAAGCGTCCACGCTTTCGACCTTCCAGGCGCAGATCAACGCTCGATACGCTGCAGGATTGGAGTTATCGGCGGTTTTCGGCGATCTGCGCCGCGCCGAATTCACATGTGCTGCCGGGCCGGCGCGCACCAATGGCCGCGGCGATCCTCCGGCGCAAGTGTGCCGGCGAACGATCACCGCCAATGGTTGCACACATACGTGGCAAGTCCATCTCTTCGACACCTCCGGCGACGCGCGACTGGCGCGGACGCGCGGATTGTACGACCGCCGCTGCGGCGGCGACGGCCTATTGGGTGGGCCCAGCTAAGCGAGGATCGACGGGTTCGACAGAGCCGGTTGGCGGCGCTGGGCTCTCATCCGGCATCGAAAGCATGGCTTCGATGTCTTCCGGTTCCAAGGTGAGCGCCGGCGCCAGATTGACGTTGATCACGACGTTGGTGTCGCGCACGCGCTGAAGCGCCTGCCGGCCGGTCAGCATCAGCACCGGCGCTTGAGCGCCCATGACTTCGGCCGCGCGTCCGCCGCTGGTGAAGATCAGCGCGGTCGGTCTGCCGCTGCGCAGGGTGATGATGCGGGGCGGTGCGTCAGGCGCGCGCTCGGCGATGGCCAGCGCCACGTAGGATGTCAAAAACAAACGGCGGAAGGCCGGACGCGCGTCCTCTTCGTGCAGGGCGCGCAAGAAAGCCTGCTCTAGCGCGTTCCGGGGTTCGATTTCGGGCGGGGGCGATGGACGGCTCACATTCGTCGCAGCGTCTTGGCCAGTTTGCGCCAAGGCTGGCGACCCAGCCAGCGCCAACAGCGCGCCCGCCAAAATCAACAGCCTCCGCATCGCCGCCTCCATTTGCGCCTTTGCTTGGCCCGCAAGCAAGGCCACATAAGGGCGATGGACGATCTCTACCATCCGCGGGTCCTGGAGCTGGCGGCCGAAATCCCCCACGTCGGGCGGCTCGCGTCGCCGGATGGCGCCGCGACCAAGGTGAGCCGCGTCTGCGGTTCGGTGGTGACGGTGGAAGTCAAGCTCAAGGACGGCGTGGTGAGCGAGATAGCGGTGCACCCGAAAGCCTGCGCGCTTGGACAAGCGGCGACAGCGGTGTTGGCGATGCACGCCATCGGTGCGCGCCCCGACGAAGTTCGCGCGGCTCGCGACAGCCTGCGCGCAATGCTGAAGGAGGGCGCACCGCCGCCGCAGGGCCGCTTCTGGGAGCTCAGGCATTTGGAGGGCGTACGCGATTATCCTCCGAGACACGCCTCGACCATGCTCGCTTTCGACGCTGCGGTTGAAGCGCTGGAGAGGGCGATCGCTCATGTGAGGGGCGGCGCCACCACGTAACGCGTTCAGCCGAGTATTCGCTTGCGCTGGCCGCTCGCGCGGCTAGCGTCTGGGCAGGGAGGATCGGGTCATGCGCTGGATATTGCTGCTTTTGGTCATCGCCGGGGTGGCCGGCTATTTCACCAAGCCGGAAGAACCGGCCATGCGGACTGCGGCCGAAGCGCTGCTGAACGATCCGGGCACGCTCGGCGAGCTGATGCAGGGCGTCGGCGCGCAAGTGGCGGGCGACCGGCAGTACAACAATTATTACGTGGCTGCGAAGTACACCGTCAGCCTCGGCGAGAACCCGGTAGTGCAATGCTGGGGCGCGTTCACGCAGGTGCAGTGCCGGCGGGTAGAGCAGGGCGAGGCGGCGACGCCGACGCCGCCGCAATAGGTTGAGTCACGCGCGCGGCTCGTGTATGCACGGCGACATGCTTCGTCGTCTGACCGACACGATTACCTACTGACGCCGGCGGCGCGAGATCGGGCGCGCCGCAGCGGCAATCGTTTGACCCGATCCCTCTTCACGCAATCCGTTGGTTTCCCATGTCGCCGAGCCTGCCAGCACGGGGGCTCTTGGCCCTCATCCAGCTCTACAAGTGGACGCTCTCGCCGCTGATCGGGCGACAGTGCCGGTACTTGCCGACATGCTCGTCGTATGCCGCTGATGCGACCCGCGCGCACGGCGCCTGGGCAGGCGGCTGGATGGCGCTGGCTCGGCTTTGCCGTTGTCACCCTTTCGGGGGTCACGGCTGGGATCCCGCGCCGGAGACGAAGCCGCGCGCGCCCTGGTATGCGCCCTGGGCGTTCGGTGACTGGAAACACGGATATCGCGCGCCGCCACAGGAAGGCAGGTTCGAGAGATGAGGTTCGTGATGCGACTGAGTTCGATTTGGATTTTCTCATTGCTTGTGTCCGGCTGTGCGATGGCAATCGACGAGACGACCGTGTTCGCGCCGCCTGCGGTTGAGCAACGCGCTCAATCCGGAGACGAGTTGACGGCGCGCTGGCCGCTCGACAGGTTGCTAGAAGCTTCGCCGGGAGCGCAGGTTCAGCACGGTTTCTTGGGCGCGCCCGCTGAACGCGTCGCGTATACGCTGGCGACTCGCCCAGGTCCTGGGCGCCCGCTGATCGTCATTTGCGGCGGCAACGCTGCCGATCGTTATAACTCCGGACCCGCCTACGCTTCCAAGGCGCTGCCATTCGGCGACATTCTGCTGTTCGACTATCCAGGCTATGGCGATAGCGAGGGCGAACCCAGCCGCGCACGGTTGGAAAATGCTTCGCGTTTGGTTGCCGCGTTCGCCGTGGCCACAGCTTCGGACCAGCGCCCGCTGGTGCTTTGGGGGCATTCGCTCGGTGGTTTCGTGTGCGGTGAAATGGCCCGACAGACGGCGCAGACTGATGCGGTTATTTTGGAAACCACGGCGCGTTCGGCTGATGAAGTGGCCGACGCCTGGACACCTTGGTACGCGGCGCCGTTTCTACGGATCGATGTCGCGGAGGGCTTGGCCACGTACGATACGGCAGTAGCGCTGGAGAGTTCGCGCGTTCCCGTTCTGGTTTTGGGTGCCGGGCGCGACGATACGCTGCCCGTCGCCTTGAGCCGCTCGCTCGTATCAGCGCTGCAGTCTAAAGGCATTGCAGTGACCTACGTCGAGTTTCCTGACGCTGGCCATCAGAATGTCTGGCGGCAGCCGAATTTCGCGACGGAAGTTAGTCCCTTCTTCCATGCGCTTCGATCCGCGCAAGTAGAGTGAACCATGGCAGGCATTGTTCTTAAATTCCCAGACGGCGCCCAGCGCGAGTACGCTGACGCCATCACCCCGCTCGCTGTTGCCGAAGGCATTTCGAAATCGCTCGCCAAAAAGGTCGTCGCCGCCAAGATCGATGGCGCGTGGTGGGATTTGACGCGGCCGCTCGAAGGCGGCGGCACGTTCGAACTGATCATGCGCGATAGCGCCGAGGGCCTCGACGTGCTGCGCCACGATGCGGCGCACGTTCTGGCGCAAGCGGTGCAGGAGCTGTTCCCCGGCACCCAAGTGACGTTCGGCCCGGTGACGGAGGATGGTTTTTACTACGATTTCGCGCGCGAGGAGCCGTTCTCTACGGACGATTTCGAGACAATCGAAAAGCGCATGAAGGAGATCGTCGATGCCGATCTGCCGATCATCCGCAAGGTCTGGGAAAAGGAAGCGGCAATCGCCTACTTCAAGTCGATCGGCGAAATCTACAAGGCCGAGACCATCGACGAAGTCATCAAGCCAGGCGATCCGATCACGATCTATAGCCACGGCGACCAATGGGGCGATCTCTGCCGCGGGCCGCACCTGCCCAGCACCGTCCGGCTCGGCAAAGCCTTCAAGTTGATGAAGCTTGCGGGCGCCTATTGGCGCGGCGATCAAAAGAATGCGCAGCTCCAGCGCATCTATGGCACGGCCTGGGCCGATGAAAAGCAGCTCGAAGATTATCTGAAGCGTCTTGAGGAGGCCGAGAAGCGCGACCATCGCAAGCTCGGGCGGCAATTGGAACTCTTCCATTTCCAGGAAGAGGGCAAGGGCATGGTGTTCTGGCACCCGAAGGGCTGGACGCTGTGGCGCACGCTGGAGAATTATTTGCGCCGCCGGCTTGATGCGGCCGGCTACAGCGAAGTGAAGGCGCCCCAGATTCTCGACCGCTCCTTGTGGGAAAAATCCGGCCATTGGCAGAAATTCCACGCCAACATGTTCACCTGCGAGACGGTCGAAGGCGAAGTGCTGGCGGTGAAACCGATGAATTGCCCCGGCCACGTGCAGATTTTCAATGTCGGCCAGAAAAGCTATCGCGATCTGCCGTTGCGGCTGAGCGAATTCGGCTCATGTCACCGCTACGAGCCTTCCGGCGCGTTGCAGGGGCTGATGCGCGTGCGCGCTTTTGTACAAGACGATGCGCACATTTTCTGCACCGAGGCGCAATTGGTTCCCGAGACCATTGCCTTCTGCAAATTGCTGCGTTCGATCTACGAGGATGTCGGCGTGGAGTTGCATGCGGTGAAGCTTGCTTTGCGGCCTGATGTGCGTTTCGGCGAGGACGAGATCTGGGACAAGGCCGAGCGCATCCTGCGCGAGGCGGCGGAGGCGGCCGGAGAGAAGCTCGAAATTCTCCCGGGCGAAGGCGCCTTCTACGGGCCCAAGCTTGAATTCCATTTGAAGGACGCGATCGGGCGCACCTGGCAGTGCGGCACCCACCAGCTCGATTTCGTGCTGCCCGAGCGACTCAACGCCGAATATGTCGGCGAGGACGGCGCCAAGCATCGCCCTGTCATGTTCCACCGCGCCATTCTGGGTTCGTTCGAACGCTTCCTGGGCATCTTGATCGAGCATTATGCCGGCGCTTTCCCCATGTGGCTCGCGCCGGTGCAAGTGGTGATCGCCACCATCACGCAGGAGGCCGATACCTACGCCCATGAGGTCGCCGCCGCGTTCAAGCGCGCCGGGCTGCGCGTGGAACTCGATCTCCGCAACGAAAAGGTCGGCTACAAAATCCGCGAGCACTCGCTGAGCAAAATTCCGGTGATCGCCGTGGTCGGCAGGAAGGAAGCCGAGCAAAACACCGTGGCGCTGCGCCGCCTTGGCGGCGAAGCGCAAACCATCATGAGCCTTAGCGAGGCCGAACGGTTGCTCGTGGAGGAGGCGACGCCGCCGGACCTGAAGCGTTCGTAAGCGCGCAGCGGAAGGCCGAGACCGCCGCACGTGGCGCAGTCAGAAACGCTGGGCTCGCCTGTCGGGCGTACGCGGTTGTGAGTAACCGGTGTCGAGTCGTTGCTTGGCGCGGCGGCAGCGCGCGCTGGGCCTAGACGCCGCTCTCGCTCGGGGACAGGATGGCAGCGATGCCTCCACGCGGAGACATGGGTGGATAGATTTAGATCCCGTGAGCGGCTGCCCTCGGCCACAGCTGAGCTGCGCGTGTCTGCTATTGTGGTTGCGCATCGCGTCTCGATGCGGCCTTCGGCGCGTGCGCCGCTTGACCTGTGTCTTCGCAGCGTCTTGGCTGAGCCGACCGTCGATGAGTTGATCATCGTCGATCACGCTAACGATGAAGCCGTGTCTTCGAGTTTGCGGGCGTTGCAGGCCGATCGCCGCGATGTGATTGTCGTGCCGGCGCGCGCGGCCTTGAGTGTCGCCGCCGCCGCCAATCTTGGCGCATCGCAGGCCAGCGGGCGATGGTTGCTTTTTTTGGATCCCAGTGTGGTTCTGCAGCGGGGCGCGGTCGCGCGACTGGCCGCGCTTAACGCCAACACTGAGGGATCATGGATCGCTGGCGGACGGCTGATGGATATGCGGGGGCGCGAGCGTCCGCTGGTGCGCGCCGGCTCGCTCAACGCCTTTTCCTCGATCGCGGTGGCGCTTGGCTTGCGTGCGGGCAAGCGCATGCGCCGGCGCGCAACGGCGGCAACGCGTGTGGCGGCGGTGTCGGGCGAGTTCATGCTGATCCCTTACAGCGACTTCGGCCGTCTGAAGGGCTTTGATGAAGCCTACGCAACAGACGGCGCCGATCTCGACCTGTGCCGCCGCATGGCCGAACAAGGCGGCAGCGTGCTGTTTCATCCGATGGCGTCAGGCGTTCAGTTCGAAAGGCGGCGCACGCGTCGCAAGCTGGTGCAAGGGCTTGCTCTGTTCGCAAGCAAGAGCGCAAGGACGCCAGCCGAGCGCGCATTCGCGCTGGTGGCGGCGCCGGCGCTGCTCGTGGCGATGACGCTCAAGGACCTTGTGCTTGGCGGTCCTCCGCAGCTGCGTTAGGCGCAGCGCGCACCGTTCCAAAATGCAACGTCGTAGTCTCTCCGCGCCCCAGCGCGATGCCGCTGACTGGCTCATCGGCAGCGTCAAAAGTGAGCCCCCGCTCGGCCAAGGCGGCTATTGTGTCGCTCAACACGCGGCCTTCTATCATGATCGTGTCGCCCGCTTGGACGTCGCCGAGCTCGTCGGCGCGCACCAGCTTGATCGAAGTGCGCGTGAGGAACACCAAGCTCGGTTGCGCATATCCCACGACCCAAAAGCGTTCGTTTTCGCGTGGCATCAACCGCGCTCGCGTCAGGGCGTCGACCGCCTCGGCGCTAACGAACAAACCGCGCGCCTGCGGCGCCAGCTGGTCGCGCAAGCCGAAGGAGAGCGCGAGCCCGCATGCCATCAGGATCGCCGCCCGAGCGGTGACACGGCGAAAGACGGAAAGCCCAACCACGGCGGCGATGACGATCGCCGCGCCGACGAGCGCGGTGGCGATGGCGCGGCGAAGGTCGGCGGCGGCGTCGCCCGGAATGAACGTCGCCACCCCTGCCATCACAGCAACAATCAGCAAGCCGAACACCGCGAACAGAACAGCGCCAACGGGATGTGTGGTCCGCCATCGCCGCCCGCGCATCGCGGCGAGCCCAGCCGCGCATAGCATGGCGATCGCCGGATAGGCCGGGAGCGTGTAGTGGACGAGCTTCGCCGGCATCAGCTCGAAAATCAGAAATGTGCCCGCCGCCCAGGCGATGAGGAAGCGCAAAGGCGCGTGGGCGTCGTCGTCGCGCTTGGCTCGCACGGTATCCCATGCGAGGCGGGCCGCGGCTGGCAGCGCATAGGTAGCCGGGAAAATGAGCAGCGGCAGCAGCAGCAGGTAGTAGCCGGGGAAACCCTGGTGCGCGGGGTCAGAGCCCGTCAGCTTCGGTCCGAGTTCGCTGGCGAGCATTTCAGTGTAGAAGCGGCCTTCTGTGGCGACGCCGATGGCGATCAGCCAGGGCAGTGTGATCGCCATCATCAAGAGCGGTCCAGGCCACCAGGCCAGCGGTTTCATCCAAGCCGCTTTGCGTTCCCAGAGCGCCAGTGCGATCAACGTCACTGCCGCCACCGCCGGCGTAATCGGACCTTTGGTGAGGATGCCGCAGCCCATGGCGAGCCAGAACACGACCGCAGTGAGCTTAGGCGCTTGCTGCGAGAAGCGAAGGCGCGCGAGCGCTGCCAACGCCAACGTTGTGAAGCCGACCATGACGGAATCGGTCTTCGCGGTCATGCCTTCCATGCCCGCGAGCAGGCCGGACGCGTAAAGCCCGGCCCCGATCAGCGCGGTGCGGTGGCCAACGAGCGCCGCGCCTGCCCACAGCGCCGCCAGCGACGCCAGCACCAGCCCCAGCACCGACGGTAGCCGATAGGGCCAGATCGTGTTCAGCCTGTCGGTCAGCGGATCGGACACGTGCACGGACGCGGCCTGCAGCCAGTGGATGGCGATCGGCTTGCGATTGCGCTCCTCGTCCTGCAGGCGGATGCGGACATAATCGTCCGTTTCAACCATTTGCCGCGTCGCCTGCATGAAGCGCGACTCATCGATGTCCATCGGCGGCAGGCTGCCGACGCCGAACAGGCCGGCGGTCAGCGCGATCAGCGCGATCAGCGCGTAGCCGCGCCAGCCGCGGGCGAGTTGGTCGAACAGGGCGGTCGCGGGCGGCGGCGGCATGGGGAGTCTTGGTTCATAGAGAGCCGAAGCCGGTTTGTCTGCCGCGCTTTTCCGGCATGGTGTGCTCTCGCTTCCGGGGGGCGAAGCGGCTAAAGAGCCGCCTTTGTGAGCGCGGGGAGCGGCGTGCCTGAGACGATTGAGTTCAGCGTGGTGGTCCCGGTCCACGACGAGGCCGGCAACGCGTCCGCCCTCGCCAGAGAGATCGCCACCGCCCTTGATGGGCGATCCTATGAGATGATTTTCGTCGATGACGCGAGCCGCGACGACACACGCGCCGAGCTGGTGGCGTTGAAAGCAGAGTTGCCCGCGCTTCGCGTCGTTGGCCATCGGCGCAATGCCGGCCAAAGTCGCGCCGTTTCCACCGGCGTTTACGCCGCGCGCGCGTCAATCGTCGGCACCCTGGACGGCGACGGTCAGAACGATCCTGCGGATCTGCCGAAACTGCTGGCGCGGCTCACCCGGCCGGACGCGCCCTCCAATCTCGGCATGGTGGGCGGTAAGCGGGCCAAACGGCAGGATTCCTGGAGCAAACGGATGGCCTCTCGGATCGCCAATAGCGTCCGCAAGGCGGCGCTGAAGGACGGCGCCGACGACAGCGGCTCGGGCATCAAAGTGTTCAAACGGGACGCTTTTTTGCGGCTCCCGTACTTCGATCACATGCATCGCTTCATGGCCGCGCTGATGCAGCGAGAAGGCTATGCAGTTGAGTTCTTAGAGGTTAATCATCGCCAGCGCGGCGCGGGTCGGTCCAAGTACACCAACCTGGGCCGCCTGGCCGCAAACATGTCGGATTTGTTCGGCGTGATGTGGCTGCAGAGCCGGGCGAGGCTGTCGGGGGGAGTGGACGAGCTATGAGCAGATTGCCATTCAGTTCGACCCATCTCGCGGCGATCTCCGCGCGACGCGCAAGACAAGACGATCAATCCAATAAGGGGAACATCATGGGGGCTATTTTCAACGTCTTTCCGCTGATCTTAATCCCTGTCTTGATCTACAATATTTGGGCTTTCGGCGCGACGGCGGCCAACAACAACGACGGCGCTGCGGTGCGCGCGCATCTGACCAGCACGGACCCGGGCTTCATGCGCATTCCGATGGCCTCGGACGCGGTCTGGGTGGTCACCTTCGGCGACGTGCTGATCCTCTTGGCGCTGATCCTCTTGTTCGTCGAGCTGTTGAAGTCAACCTCAACCGGCACGGCGGCCATCTTCAACCATGCGCTTTCGATGCTGGTGTTCATCATCTGCCTGGTCGAGTTTCTGCTGCATCCGGCGTTCGCCACCAGCGTGTTCTTCATCATCTTGGTGACGGCGTTGCTGGACGTGTTGGCCGGCGTGGTGGTGACCATCATATCGGCGCGGCGCGACGTCGAGTTCGCCGGGCAGCACTAACCGAAACGATCCCGGGTCAGAGGCACCACATGCCAATGGCTAGCGCGATTGCAAAGTCGCACCAGCGGGCGAATCGGGGAATGATGCTCTCGGGCATGGGTGGGCGATCCGTGGTCGGCGTTGCACGAACGGCGCCGCTCCGCTTATCGGCGGGACGTGAAGCATGGCGCTGTTTTTTGACGCCGCTTGGTTTGACGCGAAGCTTGCCGAGCGGGCGCTGGATCGCGCTGCTCTCACAGCGGCGAGCGGCCTCGACCGTCAGGAGCTCCATCGCGTTTTCACCAACGTGCGCGCACCGACCGCCGTTGAGCTGAACGCCTTTGCTCAGGTGTTGGGCGTCGATATCGTTGAAGTAACCCTGCGCAGCGGGGTTGCCGAGCGCGACCAGCACGAGGGTGCTGACGCGGTGGCGCGCATCGAGAGCATAGAGTCCCGTCTCGATGCGATTGACCGATGGATCGAAGAATTCGAACAGACCCGCAGACGAGCGTGACATTAAGCACGGAGGTTGAGCTGGCGTCCCTTTACCGGTACCGGCGCGTCAGCCACAGCGTAATTGCCCGAGGCGCCGCCCGACTGCGCTTCCGCCACGTGGCGCAAAAGCACAACAGCGAATAGCGGATCGAGACGCATCCGCCCCGTGCGGCGGTCACGCTGGCGGCGATCGGCGCGACGTTGTTCGCAGACTTCCTCGAAGTCTGTTTCGATCGCATCGGCGGAGCGGAAATCGCCCATGCTCTGGCGCTGCATGCTCTATGCCAAACGCGAATTAACGCTAACCTGCGCGGGCAGGAGCGACGCATGCAAAACTATGCCGATTACGACGGGCTGGGCCTAGCTGAACTCGTGCGCACGGGCGAGGTCTCGCCTGGTGAGCTGGTCGAAGCGGCGATCGCCTGCATTGAGCGCCACAATGGCGCGCTCAACGCGGTCGTGCACAAGGCTTATGACGAGGCGCGCGCGACTGCGGTTTCGCCACTGCCGGAAGGCCCATTTCGGGGCGTGCCGTTTCTGATCAAAGACCTCGGCCTCAAGGTTAAGGGCTGGCCGCGCACGTCTGGCAGTCGCTTTGCTGAGATCGCCGCTGACGGTGAAGACAGCGAATTGGTGAAGCGCTATCGCGCCGCCGGCGTGGTCATGGTCGGCAAGACCAACACGCCGGAGTTCGGCATTCCGGGCGTCACGACATCGGCGCGGCTTGGGCCCTGCCGCAACCCATGGAACACCGACCACATCTCCGGCGGCTCGTCGGGCGGCGCGGCCAGCGCGGTTGCGGCCGGAATGGTTCCGCTGGCGCATGCGAGCGACGGCTTGGGTTCGATCCGCATTCCCGCCGCCTGCTGCGGCCTCGTTGGCTTGAAGACCACGCGCGATCGCAATCCCAATGGCGACAGCGCCGATCGCGCCATCGGCTTCTCGGTCGATCACGTCGTCTCGCGCAGCGTGCGCGACAGCGCCGCGATGCTGGATGCGACGGGATATCCCGAACCGAACGCGCCTTACGCCCATCCTTCAAAGGAGCGGGCTTATCTTGCAGAAGCGTCGCGCACGCCCGGCAAGCTGCGCATCGCCTGGTCGAGCGAAACGCCCTCTGGCGCGCCGATCGATCCAGAGGTTCAAGCCGCGCTCGAGCGCACGGCGCAAACGCTGCGTGCGCTTGGTCATGATGTGCGCGAGGAGGGATTGGGGATCGACTACCGTGCGCTCTACCGCGCGCAGGGCTTGGTTTCCGCGTCCAACTTCGCAGCCAACATCAAGCGCTGGATTGAACGCATCGGACGCGAGCCAGGCGACGATATTGAGGGGCTGGCGCGGCGCGCGTATGAAGCCGGCAAAAGGATTTCCGGCCAGGATGCGATGTGGGGCTGGCAACAGCTCAGATTGATCAATCGCCAGATCCTGGCGCGCTTCGAAACCTGGGACGCGTGGCTGACGCCGGTGCTGTCAACCAATGTCCCGCGCGTCGATTTTCTCGACACGCTGATGGACGATCTGAAGGAGTTCGATCGCCGTCAGGCGCGCACGTTCGGCTTCACGCCGCCGTTCAACATGACCGGGCAACCGTCGATGTCGCTGCCGCTGTGGCAGAGCGAAAGCGGCCTGCCGATCGGCATGATGTTCACCGGCCGCTATGGCGACGAAGCGACGCTGTTCCGGCTTGCTGGTCAGCTGGAGAAGGAACTGCCGTGGAAGGCGCGCAGGCCGGCAGTGTGGGGCTAAGCGCCTATGCCCGCTCGCTGCTAGCTTTTCCCGCGCGCTAGCGCTTCCAGCTGCTCTTGCATTGCCGCCATCTGTTGGCGCAGCTCGGCGAGTTCTTCGTCTTTCGCTTGGTCGGCCTCGGGGGCGCCCATGACATTGGCGGCGCCAGGCATTTCGCCGAAGCCCGGCATTTTGCTGAAGTCGGGCATCGCCATTCCTGGCATCTTCTGCGCGAACGGCGTCCACATTCTCATGGCCTGCTGGAACATCGCCATGTTGCGCTGTGTCTGTTCTTCGAACGCGGCCAACGGCGTGGTGGCGCCGAACGCACGTGAAAAGTTCTCGCGCATCTGCTCCTGGGCGCGCGCGAAACTCTCCATGCTCATTTCCAGATAGGGCGGCAGGAAGCCCTGCATCTGGTCGCCATAGAAGCGGATGATGCGGCGCAGGAACTGCACCGGCAGCAGCGCCTGCCCGCGGCTCTCCTGTTCAAAGATGATCTGCGTCAGCACCGAGCGGGTGATGTCGTCGCCGCTCTTGGCGTCTTGGACCACGAAGTCGACGCCGTCGCGCACCATCTCGGACAGGTGGTCGAGCGTCACGTAACTGGATGACGCCGTGTTGTAGAGCCGCCGGTTGGCGTACTTCTTGATAATGACCGGATCGGCCGTCTGGCCGCCTCCACTCTCGTCGGTCGTCCGACCGTTCGCATCCGCCACTGTCATGTCACCCGATCTCGCGCCTGCGAAGCAGACTTTGCCCGGGAAAATCCTCCCTCCTTCGCCGCATTGCAAGACAAAGCACGCACCTGGAGGTGCAGTTTGCCCGCCTCAAGCTTGGATTTCCCGTCCCGACTGTGCGATAGGGACCGCCAATCCCCCGTTTTGTATCAGGAGCCTCCCATGAGCGACGTCGTCATCGTCTCCGCCGCCCGTACCCCCGTCGGCAGCTTCAACGGTTCTTTTGCTGCAACGCCCGCGCATGAGCTGGGCCGGGTGGCCATCACCGGCGCGCTGCAGCGCGCCAAGGTCGACGCCAAGGAGGTCTCCGAAGTGGTGCTGGGGCAAGTGCTGCAGGCCAACCAGGGCATGAACCCAGCCCGGCAAGCCTCGCGCGCCGCCGGCGTTCCCGACGAAGCCCCGGCCTGGAGCCTCAACCAGGTGTGCGGCTCCGGTCTGCGTGCGGTGGTGGTCGGCTATCAGCAGATCAAGGCCGGCGACGCCAAGATCGTGGTCGCCGGCGGCCAGGAGAATATGAGCCTTGCCCCCCACGCCGCGCATCTGCGCAACGGCCAGAAGATGGGCAACCTCGAATTCAAGGACACGATGATCAATGACGGGCTGACCGACGTGTTCAACGCCTATCACATGGGTGTCACCGCCGAGAACGTCGCCGAAAAATGGCAGATCACCCGCGCCCAGCAGGACGAATTCGCCACCGCCTCGCAGAAGAAAGCGAGCGCCGCGCAGAAGGCCGGCAAGTTCAAGGACGAGATCGTCGCCGTCACCGTCAAGGGCCGCAAGGGCGACACGATTGTTGAGAACGACGAATACATCAAACACGACGCCACGCTCGAAGGCGCGGCGGGCCTGCGCCCAGCGTTCAAGAAGGACGGCACGGTGACCGCCGCCAACGCGTCCGGCATCAATGACGGCGCCGCCGCGCTCGTGCTGATGAGCGCCGAGGAAGCCAAGAAGCGTGGGCTGGCGCCGCTGGCGCGCATCGCCTCGTGGGCCTCGCGCGGCATCGACCCGAGCATCATGGGCGTTGGCCCCATTCCCTCATCGAAAGCGGCGCTGGAGAAAGCGGGCTGGAAAGTCTCCGATCTCGATCTCGTCGAAGCCAACGAAGCCTTTGCCGCGCAGGCCTGCGCGGTGAACAAGGACATGGGCTGGGATCCGGCGATCGTGAACGTCAATGGCGGCGCCATCGCCATCGGCCACCCGATTGGCGCCAGCGGCGCGCGCGTATTGACGACGCTGCTGTACGAACTGCAGCGCGCCAACAAGAGCCGCGGCCTCGCCACGCTCTGCATCGGCGGGGGAATGGGAATCGCCCTGTGTGTCGAGCGCTAGCAAGACACGGCAGTTTGGCGCGCTGAAGCAGCCGCAGCGTCCCTTCTCACGCTGCGCGGGAAAGTGGCCGAAGGCCGGATGAGGGGCTTCGCTGGTTGCGGGGTGAGGTGCTGAGGAGTTATTTCTGTGGCTGGCCCTTAACGGTCGTAGCAACCGCTGATAGTTTGCAGCGCAATGGTCGAGCGATTTTCTTCCAGACCTGACGCCGTAACAATGGTCGGCGTATCGCTGATTGCGTTGGCTGCGCTGTCGCTGATCTCGCATGGCTTTGGTTTCCCGGATGCCCTGGTCGCAGCGAATTGCGGCGCGGCGCCGTCCCGAAATTACGCAGTTATCGACGCGTACGTTGCGTTCCTTGATTGTAAGCGCACGGTTGAACAGCGCTACTGGAACGTGGTTTCCGTGCTGGCAGGTTGCTTGGTTGGCTACGGAGCGCTGGCTTGGTTGCGGCGCGAGGCGAAGCAAGATGCGCAGAGAGACAAACAGCTTGACGACGAAATGGCGCGTATAAGAGCCGATGCAGAGCGTCGGCCGCACGCTTGATCTATGGCCGCTCCGGGCGAAAAGCGGAAGCGCGAATGCGCTCCCCTGAACCCAAGCGCATCCCCTCATCCGGTCTCGCTGCGCTCGCCCCTCCCGCGCAGCGGGAGAAGGGACGCCGCCCTCACTTCTCGCGCCGATAATGCTTGCGCTCCGCCCCATCGAAAGCGGCCGCTTGGCAGGCAGCATTGCTTGAAACAACCTCCGCGAACCGCAGGGGCAGAGGTCGCGGCGGCCGAGCTTTTCGGAGAGGTCGACATCGCCGTGCACGACGCGGTCGCCGCGTTTCACTTTGGTTTCGGACGGGTAGCTCTTGCGGCGTTTCGAGGAGACCTCAAGAGCAGGGCTGGTCGAAGGGGTTTCGATTCTTTGGCATTTTCGCCTCCTTCATGCGGCGGCGCTTATTGCAACCGGCGCGAACTCTTGCAAGTGTCGGCGACGAGTTCGCATGAGACGAATTGGGAGGACGCAGGATGGCGCGTGTTGCTTTGGTGACGGGCGGAACGCGGGGGATCGGCAAGGCGATTTCGGCGCGGCTCAAGGCGGACGGCTTTGCGGTCGCAGCCAACTACGCCGGCAACAGCGAGGCCGCCGAGGCGACCGCCAAGGAACTCGGCATCAAGGTGTTCAAATGGGACGTGGGCGATGAAGCCCAGTGCGCCGAAGGCATCGCCAAGGTGGTGGGCGAGTGCGGGCCCGTGGACGTGCTGGTCAACAATGCCGGCATCACCCGCGACGGGCTGTTCCACAAGATGAGCGCCGAGAAATGGCGCGATGTCATCCGCGTCGATCTCGACAGTCTCTTCTACATGACCCGCCCGGTGATCGAGGGCATGCGCGAGCGCGGTTATGGCCGCATCATCAATATCAGCTCCATCAATGGGCAGAAGGGTCAGGTTGGCCAGGTGAATTACTCGACCGCCAAGGCCGGCATGATCGGCTTCACCAAGGCGCTGGCGCAGGAAAGCGCGAGCAAGGGCGTTACCGTGAATTGCGTCTGCCCAGGCTACATCGACACCGACATGGTCGCCGCGGTGCCGGAAGACGTGCTCAAGAAGATCATCGCCGGCATCCCGGTTGGTCGCCTTGGCAAGGCCGAGGAAATCGCGCACGCGGTGTCGTTCCTGGCCTCGGATCAGTGCGCCTTCATGACCGGCGCCACCATCAGCATGAATGGCGCGCAGTACATCGCGGGCTAGCAGTCCACACAATCCTCGCGGCGGGCGCGTTCGATCTGGACCGTCACGTGGCCGATGCCGAAGCGCGTGCGTGCGCCCTCCGCGATGGCGGCGAGAAACGCATCGTCGCCGCCCGCCGGGCGCTCCAGATGCGCAGTGAGCGCCGGCTTTGTCGCGCTCATAGCCCAGACGTGGAGGTCATGCACCGCCACCACGCCGGGCTGCGCTTCAAGGAACGAGCGCACCGCGGCGACATCGATGTGCGCCGGGGCGGCGTCGAGCGCGAGGTCGAGCGATTCGCGCAGCAGGCCCCACGTGCCCCAGAGGATGAACAGCACCACGGCGATGCTTACCGCCGGATCGATCCACGCTGCGCCAGTCATCCACATCAGCGCGCCGGCAACGATCACGGCGGCGGATACGCCCGCGTCCGCCAGCATGTGCAGGAAAGCGCCGCGCACGTTGACATCGTGTTTGCGCCCCTTGAGGAACAGCAACGCCGTTGCGCCATTGATGAAAACGCCGGCCGCGGCGACCGCCATCACGATCAGCGGCGCGGTTTCTTCCGGCGCGAACAACCGCCGGCTGGCTTCAAACAGCAAACCGCCGCTCGCGGCCACCAGCACCAGCGCGTTGGCGAGTGCGGCAAGCACAGTGGCTTTGGAGAAGCCGTAGGTCCGGCGTGTGCTGGCGGCGCGCTGCGCCAGCCATGCCGCGCCGCCGGCAAGCGCAAGCCCCAGCACGTCGGAGAGATTGTGCGCGGCGTCAGAAAGCAGTGCGGTGGAATTCGCCCAGAAGCCCGCCGCGGCTTCCACAATCACGAAGCTCAGATTGAGCGCGATGGCGATGATATAACGTTTGTCACCGGGCTCGGCATGGACGTGGCCGTGCGCATGGTCATGCGCGTGAGGATGGCCATGGGCGTGCCCGTGCATGGCCGGGATGTGGCGTGCTTCGCCCCGGTCCGCAACGTCATTCGCCAACCCAGGTCTTCAGCAGTTGGTGCGCGATGGCGAAGGGCGGGGGGCAGAACGCGCCCGTAAAGCGCCCCTCGATCAGCGCGCGCGCGTCCGCGCGGCTGAACCAGCGCGCGCTCTCCAGCTCGTGCGGGTCGATGCGTTCGGCCACATTTTCGACGTGGGCGATGGCGCCGATCATGAGCGAGTGCGGAAACGGCCAGGGCTGTGTGGAGTGCAGCACAACTTCGCGCACGCGCAGGCCAACTTCCTCAAGCGTCTCGCGCGCCACGGCTTCTTCAATGGCTTCACCGGGCTCGATGAACCCCGCGAGTGCGGAATGCATGCCGCGCGGCCAAGCGCGCTGGCGCCCGAGCAAGCACTGGTCGCCATGCACTGGCAACATGATGCAAACTGGATCGACGCGCGGAAAGTGCTCGGCTTTGCATGTTGGACAGGCGCGCTTCCAGCCGGCCTCGGCGATGACGCTGGGTCCACCGCAATTGGCGCAGAAGCTATGCCGTGCGTGCCACTCGAACACGCTTTTCGCGGGCCCGAGCGTGGCGAGATCGGCCGGCGCCAAGCGCGGCCCAAGCGCCCGCAAATCGTCGAAGCTGCCCAACCCCTCGAGCGCAGAGACTTCCGTGACGTGCGCCGCAAAGTGCGGCGCCTGCGCGTCATCGAGCCCAAGGAACAGCACCACAATCGGCCGCAGCGCCGCGAGCGCTTGGGACCCGAGCCAGCCGATCGAGATGGCGGCGTTCTCTTCGATCACGAGCGGGCGATGCTGGGCGAAGGGAACGATGCGTGCTGCCGGCGACGTCAACGCCGCTTCGATCCAAGCCGTGTCGCGACGGTGATGTCCGGCGCGATCAAGCGGGTAGCGCGTGAACGCGTTCGGATTCTGCGGCAGCAGCATCCCTGATCCTAAGCGGGCTTGCGGAACCGCAACACGAACTGATCGGTGCGGCCGCGAATGTCGCCTTCGAACACGCGCAGCGTCCGGTTGTCGGTCGGATTGCGCAGCACCTGGCTTTCGTCTTCGAGGACGAATCCGGCGGCCTCCAGATCGCGCACGACCTGCGCGCGGTCGATGCGGTGCAACGTATTCGTCACATCGATCGGGCTGCCGTCAGACGCCGCGTGATCGACGATGACGAGCACGCCGCCGGGTTTCAGCGCGGCGTACATAGCGCGGTTCAGCGCCGGCACGTCAAACGCGAAGGCCGGAAGATAGAAGTCGTGATAGATTTGCGAAATGAAGATGGCGTCGAGCGGCTCGTCGGTGGTCCAACCTGCATAACCTTGCTGGACCACTGTTACGTTTGGATAGCTGGGCGCGACCGCGAGGATCGGCCGTGGCGGCCGGTCCGGTGCGTTTGGACGGTCGATAGCGAAGACGCGGCCGGTCTCGCCGACCGCTACCGCGAAGAGACGCGTGTAATAGCCCCCGCCCGGTCCCACATCGGCAACGCGCCAGCCGGGCTGCACGCCGGCAAAGGCAAGAATCTCGGCGGGATGGCGGAGTTCATCGCGCGTCCGATCGGTGTCGGGCCGCCGCGCGTCAGCGAGCGCGGCCGCGATGTGAGTGGAACTGGGGGTCACCGCCGGCATCGCCATGATCGGAGGCAACACGCCGCCCGCACAAGCGCCGAGCACCAAAACCGCTGCAAGTATCGCCGTCCGCATCGTGTCCTCCCTCATCGGTCGTGACATAGCCTGCTGCCGCGGCGGCGTCACGCTGAAGGCGGTCTTAAACCACGGACGTGGACGGACAACACCGCGACTTTTGCACTAAGCTCGCGTCCATGATTCCTGTGACGCCATCGCTGGCTCTCGACGAGCGCGACCTTGACGAGCGCTTTATCCGCGCAGCGGGTCCGGGCGGCCAGAACGTCAACAAGGTGTCGACCGCGGTGGAACTGCGGTTTCGCCTCGGCGGCCACACGGTGTTGCCGGAAGATGTCCGCAAGCGGCTTGAGGCGCTCGCTGGCAGGCGGCTGACCCTCGACGGCGAGATCATCATTCGCGCCGACGAACACCGCACCCAGGATCGCAACCGCCAGGCCGCGCTAGCCCGGCTCGTGGCGCTGATCGAGCAGGCGACCCACAAGCCAAAGCCTCGACACAAGACCAAGGTCCCGCGCGCCGAACGGCAACGGCGCCTGGATCACAAGGTGCGCCGTGGCGATGTGAAGGCAGGGCGCGCGCGACCGCGCGGCGAAGACTGATTATTCCGGTTTCCTGAAGCGCATCATGAACTGATCGGTGCGGCCGCGGATCGCCGGGTCGAAGACGTTTGTCGTGCGCGCGTCTTCTGGGTTGCGCAACACGTCGCTCTCGCCGTCGAAGACAAATCCCGCAGCCTCGACTTCGGCGCGCACGAGCGCCTGGTCGATGCGGTGCGTCGCGGTTTGCGCATTGGTCTCGAGCGGCAGGCCAGCCGGTGCGGAATGGTCGATGACGATGTAAAGGCCTCCGGGTTTCAGCGCCGCGAACGCCGTTGCGTTCATGGCGGCGCGGTCGCCGAGATTGTACTCGGTGAGCGCCATGTCGTGGTAATTCTGCGCGGTGAACACGACATCGAGCGGCTCAGGAAACGCGAGCGCGTCGTAGGGAACGCGGGCCATGGTTGCGTTCGGGTATTGAGCGGCGACCTCAAGGACAGGGGTTTCGAACTCGCCCGCGACGCCATCGGGCCGAATGGTTGGGTACACGCGGCCGGTCTCGCCCACGGCCACGGCAAACAGGCGCGTGAAGTAGCCCCCGCCGGGAAAAATGTCGGCGACGCGATCGCCCGGCTCGATGCGCGCGAAGGCCAGCGTCTCTGCGGGACGGCGGTTGACGTCGCGCGCACGATCGCCCTCCGGCCTGCGTGCATCGGCCACGGCGGCGACAATGTGCGCGGCGTCGGCGCTGATTTCCGCGGGTGCAGCAGGCGCCTCGTCTGTGCGTTGGCAAGCACCGAGCGCGAGCATGGCCAAGGCGGCGACAACAACTCTGATCATGGATCACCTCTTTGGCCGGAACCTAGGCGAGCGATCGTCAGGCTGTCGCCCGAAACGCGACGAATGGCTCGGTTTGAGCCGTCAGCGCCCACGGCGGGGGGGCGGCGGCGTCAGCTCCAATTGTTCGGGCGCTGCGAGCCGTCGCGGACTCGCCTCCACCATCTCCACCGGGTTGATCTCCTTGCCAGCGTCGGCCGCCCCCAGTTCCTTGAATTTTCGTGCCGTTACGAAGACGCGCGTATCTATGTTGTGGATCATCGTGTTGAAGGCTGTGACGGAGTCGCCGAGCGCCTTGCCTACGTCGCCGATGTTTCCGGCCATTTGACTGAGCCGCTCATAGAGTTGCCTACCGAGCGTTGCGATCTCTTGCGCATTCTTTGCGCTGTGCTCTTGACGCCAACCAAACGCGATAATGCGCGCCAGCGCCACCATGCCGGATGGCCCGGCGATAATTACTTTGGAGGCAAATGCCTCATCCTGGAGCTTGTGGTCGCGCTCATAGGCTTCGTGAACTAGATTGTCGCCCGGCACGAACATAACCACGAAATCGACGGTGTCCGTGCTCGGCAGATGCTTCCAATACTCCTTCGACGACAGCGCCTTCATGTGATTACGCAATTCCGAAGCATGCTTCTTCAGCAGCAGCTCGCGCGCCGCTTCGTCCGGCGCTTCGATCGCGTCAAGAAATGCGGAGAACGCGACTTTCGAGTCCACGACGACGCTGCGTCCGCCTGGCATCTTTATGACCACGTCGGGCCGAAGCTTGCCCCCATCGCCGTCGACCGTGGTTTGCTCCTCAAAATCCACGCGTGGGGCGAGGCCGCCCATTTCGAGCGCATTGCGCAGGCTGTGCTCGCCCCAGCGCCCGCGCGCCTTTGGGCTCTGACGCAGGGCATGCACCAGCTTGCCGGTGACGTTCTTGTGCTCTTTGAGGTCTTCTCCGATGGTGCGCATCTGCTGAGTGAGCGCGCCTTGTTCTTCTTTCCGCGCTTTCTCCAGGGCCTCGACCTGGGTGGCGAGTTTGGCGAGCGCTTCCTGCGCCGGCGTGACGACTTCCTTCACGCCGCCTTGCGCGGCCTGGCGGTGTTTCTCGAACGTCTCATTGGCGAGCGAGAGGAAGCGCTGTTGGTTCGCGTCGAGCGCCCTGGCTGCAAGCGCCCCGAAGTGTTCGGTCAGCGCTTTGGCGTGTTCTTCTGCGGCGGCCTGACGCGTCGATGCGGCAGCCCGTTCGGCAGCCAGCTCGGAGCGCAGACGTCCCGCTTCCTCGCGCAGCGTCTCGCACTCTCCGGCTAGGCGGTCGCGCTCGGCGCGGATGAGATCGACGCCCTCAAACCGCGCTTTGGCGGTGGCGGCGGCTTCGCCCGCCTTAGACGCGCGGTAGGCGAACCAAACGGCCGCGGCGATGGCGGCGGCGGCGAGCAACAGGGCCGGGAGCGATTCGGGCATCCCGTGAGCTTATCAGGCTTGGCGGCGAACTGCTGCGACCTATCCCGTCCCCGCCCGGTCGGCTAAGCTGCGGCGATGGATGTATTCGAGTATCTTATACCCGCGGCGCTCTTCGTGGTCTTTGCCGTGCTCTGCTTTGGCATTTACGCCATGTTTCGCGGCGGGGATTTCGGCCGCTCCTGGTCGAACAAGGCCATGCGCATGCGCGTGGTGGCGCAATTCGTCGCCGTGCTGATCCTGGTTGCAGCGATGTGGGCGAAGCAGCATTACGGCTGACATGGTTCGTATCGACAAGATCGTCACCAAGGCCGGCGACGGCGGTAAAACCAGGCTCGCGACGGGCGAGCCGGTGTCCAAGGCGAGCGCGCGGGTCGAAGCCTACGGCGCCGTGGACGAGGCCAACTCGGCCATCGGCGTCGCGCGCCTGCATACCGGCGCCAATGTCGTGCTCGATCCCATTCTGGATCGCATCCAGAACGACCTGTTCGATCTCGGCGCCGACCTCGCCACGCCTGACACAGGCGGAAAGCTGGCGTACGAGCCGCTGCGCATTCAGGCCAGCCAGGTCGAGCGGCTGGAGCGCGAGATCGATCTGCTCAACGAAGAACTCTCGCCGCTGACGTCATTCATCCTTCCAGGCGGTTCGCCGGCGGCGGCTTACTTGCACAGCGCGCGCGCCATTGCGCGCCGCGCCGAGCGCGCCATCGTCGCGCTTGCCGACGCCGAGCCGGTGTCGCCGGAGGCGATCAAGTACGCCAACCGCTTGTCGGATCTGCTGTTTGTCGCCGCGCGTTGGTCCAACGACCAAGGCCGCGCCGATGTGCTGTGGAAGCCCGGCGCCAACCGATGAACGCCTTAACGGCTCGACTGAGTCTCAAGGCCGCTCCACCCCGGCAAACGCGCGCAACGTGTCGCGTTGGGCGGTGATAAACGCCTTGCCGACACTGGAATAGGCGCGCGTGGCAGCCGCGAACGGTTCGACGAAAGCCGCTTGCGTGGCGTCGTCGGGCGCTTGCTCGGCCGCCGGCTTATCCGCCCCCGGCTCAGCGCGCTCGACGCTCGTCTTGAGCATCGGCGCCGCC
The DNA here is from genome assembly GCA_019753175.1 of Hyphomonadaceae bacterium. Lineage (GTDB taxonomy): Bacteria > Pseudomonadota > Alphaproteobacteria > Caulobacterales > Aquidulcibacteraceae > Vitreimonas. The sequence continues at coordinate 1,651 of JAIELK010000032.1, read as the reverse complement.
AGCATCGTCAGCATCGCATCCTGTTGCGCGCGCATCGCCGTGCGCATCGCGTCTGCACTGCAGCGCCAAGCGTGCATCGCCGCCTGCGCGCCCTTCAGTGTCGCGAGCGCGGCGTTCTGCGGCGCGGCCAGCGCCCACCAGTTCCACGGGTTCATGGCGGGGAAGGGCATCACCTGCAGCCAGGCCATGCCGTCATCGATGTGCTGCGTGTGTCGGGCGCGCGTCATGGGAACCTCCAACCGGACCCCGCACCTCCCCTTCTGCAGCGCCACAGAAGGGGAGGATTTGATCGCGCTCAAGTTACGAGCACGACAGAACGCGGCTCACGGCAGCGACTGATCGACGAGGCGCACGCGGTAGCAGTGCCGCCCGGCGCCGCCGCGCGCTTCGCGCAGCTCTGGAAACTCCGTGCCCGGAACGGCGACGGTGAAGTCGGGGCGAGCCTGCCCCTCTGCCGGCGTGGGCCGCTGAAACGTGGCGCAAAGCTCAATCCGGTCGGGCGGCAGCGGCGCGTAACTCACGGCTTCGGCCGGTGGGATGGCGAACGACACGTGGTCGCACACCGCAACCGCGCGCCGCCGCTCGCGTAACGCCGCCTCGATCGCCAGCGGATCGGCCGGCACGTCGCCGGTGTAGGTGAATGCGCACTGCGCCGCCATGGCGATCTGGTTCATCCGCTGCACCGTCGCCTGGTCGATGCGCTCGGCGCGCACATCAGCCGGATTGCCGGCGACGAACAGGCCTGCGGTCACCGCCCCTGCAATCACCACTGCGCTCAGCCCAGCGATCCAGACGCCGGAATCATGCCGCTTGGTCATGCTCGTCTCCCCGCTCGGCGTCGCGGATGAAATAGAGGAAGATCGCTCCGGCAATGACTGCGACCACCAAGAGCTTCAGCGCCAGTCGTGTGGTCAGATCGCCGGACAGGAAATTATAGACGAGCGCAATCGCGTCGCCGATCAACGTGCACGCGGCGATGATCAGGGTGATGTAGGTCAACCATTTGCGCACGCGCGAGCGCTGCATCGCCGGATTGGTGCGCCGCTGCTTGCCGATGTGCAGCGCCAGCCACGCGAACAAGGGCGCCCCCACCACCAGCCCGGAGATCGCCTGGCGGATCTGCGGCTGGCGATACTCAGCCGCGTAGGGGTTCACATCGAGCGCATCGGGGACGGCGGTGTCGATCAGCGCGAACAGCAGCGAGCCCAGGTTCCAGGCCACCACGCCCAAGAGCAGGAACAGCACGACATAAAGAAACGCCTCGCGCGCCGAGACGTAGGCTTTCGGCTTGGGCACGGCGATGCCGATGTCGCTGGGCGCCCATTCGCCGAGTGCGGCGTCGACCTCCCGGCCGGTCCAGCCGGCGGCGACCAGTTCGCTCTTGATCCGCTCGCGCGGCAGATTGCGGTTGAGCGCCTCGCGGATGAAGCTGTCGAGGATGGTGTTGGCCATAGGGCGTTCCTCCCGGCGCGACGATAGCATCGTTTGCCGGAAGGGCGAGCGGCGAAAAGCGCGGGGGAGGGGGTCCGCGCTTGGTCAGGGCGGGCTTGCCTTTTAGCGGCGGCCACAGGGATGCGCCTTTGCCCGGCCCACGCGCGCTGCGTTGCCGGTTTCGCGATCTTGTACATCATGCTCTCGCGCAGGCGGGAGA